>NZ_QAFW01000185.1 GCF_003057615.1 Metalysinibacillus jejuensis | reverse complement strand
TTTTGTTTAGTCATATCAATTCACCTCACTTTTTACCTTGATTTTCAATATATTTTTTGATGGTATCTATTGGCGCACCGCCTGCTGTAAGTAGGCAGAAGCTTCTTGACCAGAACATTTCTTTCCATAGTTTTTTTCTAATATGTGGGAAGTCTCTCTTTATCAATCGAGAGCTTGCACTCTTATAAGCATTGATGAACTTTGATAATTCAGAGTTTGGATGTGCTTTGAATAAGATATGGATATGATCTTTATCATGATTCCATTCCACTAAAGAAATGTTGTATTTACTTCCAATCTTAATGAACATTTCTTTTGCAAAATCAGATAATTCATTGTCAAAAACTTGTATCCGATATTTCACAACCAGTACAAGATGATAATG
>NZ_QAFW01000184.1 GCF_003057615.1 Metalysinibacillus jejuensis | reverse complement strand
GGATGAAATGGCGCCAAGTCGTTACGAATTAACAGATGAACAGTGGAAACAAATTGAAGGGTTCTTCCCACCGTACACAACCGGTCGTCCTTCGAAACGAAGTAACCGTGAGATGTTCAATGCGATGCTGTGGATTGCGCGTAGTGGCGCACCTTGGCGTGATCTGCCAGAACGCTATGGCTTTTGGAAAACGGCATATGCTCGCTTTTGTAAATGGCGCAATGACGGGACACTCATTTTGATTTTTCAGGCGCTTCAAATCGAACCTGATTTTGAAAACGTAAGCATCGATTCAACAAGCGTTCGCGCTCACCAACATAGTGCGGGGGCAAAAAAAACGCCATCGATACCGAAGTTGCCCAACACATCGGTGTAAGTCGTGGCGG
>NZ_QAFW01000183.1 GCF_003057615.1 Metalysinibacillus jejuensis | reverse complement strand
GTGTCATCCATTATTTTTGTACAGTTTTTGGGCGTAGAGGGGGTATTAATAGGTGGGCTGTGTTCATATGCCTATCGAACTTGTGATTTAATTCTGTATACGTCAAAAGAAATTTTAAAAAATTCAGCGTTGCATACTGTTAAAAAAATAACGCGCAATATGATTTTAGCATTCATCGCAGCCTCGCCATTTGCATTTTTCATTGAACTCCATATTACAGGTGCCGGTACTTGGTTGATAGCAGCTATATGTGTTTCCTTATGGACCATTACGATCGTTCTTTTAGGGAACTTTTTTCTTGAACCTAAAATGATGCGAGCTATTTGGGACCATGTGAAACGTACAATTACCAACACCTAAAAAGTTTTTCCTATATGTGTAAGTAC
>NZ_QAFW01000182.1 GCF_003057615.1 Metalysinibacillus jejuensis | reverse complement strand
TATAAGACTGTTTTGACTTACGGTTTTTGAACTTTGGAAATGCCCCATTGCCTTCAAAAAAATTCTTATAAGCCTTTTGTAAGTTCATTTGTGCATTTGCTAAAGCTAAAGAATCCACTTCTTTTAGAAATGGAAATTCGTCTTTATATTTAGCTGGTGTCGGGAACTTTTGCTTTTTAAGCATTTCCTTGTCGTCTTTGTATTTTGCATAAGTCGCTTGTCTTTCCGCAAGCATCTTATTGTAGACAAGACGAACACAGCCAAATGTTTTGGCTAATAATACTGCCTGTTCTCTGTTTGGTAGTAAACGGAATTTGAAAGCTTTGTTTTGTTTAGTCATATCAATTCACCTCGCTTTGTACTGAATAATATCGTGTATATTGATTG
>NZ_QAFW01000181.1 GCF_003057615.1 Metalysinibacillus jejuensis | reverse complement strand
GCCACATACCCACATGAACAACGGTAAGTACGTTCAGATAGCTTCATAGGTTTTTCTGCACCACAACAAGAACATTTTTTAGTCGAAGGGAACCATTTATCAATTTTCACAAGCTGTTTCCCTTGTTCTTTTAGCTTGTACGATAAGAATGTAGTGAACATGCCCCAACCATTGTCGTGAACGCTTTTACCAAAGTGAAGGGCTTGAGACATTCCTTTCATGTCCAAGTCCTCGATGATAACAGCGTCATAGGTTGATGCCAATTCTTTTGATTGATGGTGTAGAAAGTTCTTACGTTGATTGGCTGTTTTTTCTTGTAGTGCAGCCACTTTCAAACGTTGTTTTTCCCAACGTGCAGAACCTTTCTTTCTACGAGATAGGATGCGTT
>NZ_QAFW01000180.1 GCF_003057615.1 Metalysinibacillus jejuensis | reverse complement strand
GCCACATACCCACATGAACAACGGTAAGTACGTTCAGATAGCTTCATAGGTTTTTCTGCACCACAACAAGAACATTTTTTAGTCGAAGGGAACCATTTATCAATTTTCACAAGCTGTTTCCCTTGTTCTTTTAGCTTGTACGATAAGAATGTAGTGAACATGCCCCAACCATTGTCGTGAACGCTTTTACCAAAGTGAAGGGCTTGAGACATTCCTTTCATGTCCAAGTCCTCGATGATAACAGCGTCATAGGTTGTTGCTAATTCTTTTGATTGATGGTGTAGAAAGTTCTTACGTTGATTGGCTGTTTTTTCTTGTAGTGCAGCCACTTTCAAACGTTGTTTTTCCCAACGTGCAGAACCTTTCTTTCTACGAGATAGGATGCGTT
>NZ_QAFW01000179.1 GCF_003057615.1 Metalysinibacillus jejuensis | reverse complement strand
GCCACCGTTAAAACCCATATAGAATGGGAAATTATGCCCTAAAATTACTCCAGCTGCAATTGTATATGTTAAGAGCCAAATTTGTACTTCAGTTAAATGCAAAGCACCAGCTAAATAGAGATGTACACCAATAATGGCGGCAACGCCTTTCCCAATATCGATAAGCGCCACTAATATGCCATATTTCCATCCGAGTGAAAGTGTTGCGTTTGAGGCGCCGGCATTGCCATGCCCAGATTTTTTTAAATCTACCCCCGATAACAATTGTGCTACTTTTGAGCCATGAATACAGCCGATTAGATAGCCAACAATAAGAAAAATTATCAAGGCTTTTACCATAAAAATACTCCTCTCGAAAAATCTATTTTAAAGTAGTGTATCTGTCTCTTATA
>NZ_QAFW01000178.1 GCF_003057615.1 Metalysinibacillus jejuensis | reverse complement strand
ACGGCCTTGATGGTGTGCATGCGATTTTCCGCTTGGTCAAACGCGATGCAGGCAGGCGACTCGAACACGGACTCCGTCACCTCAATGCCATTGGCCAGCTCCGGGTAGGTCTTGGCAACCTCAGCACCAACCGCCGTCTCACTGTTGTGGAATGCCGGCAGGCAGTGCATCACCTTGACGCGCGGGTTACCAGCAGCCTTGACCAACGCATCATTGATCTGGAACGGCAGCAAGGTGCCGACCCGCTCGCTCCAACTCTCCACAGGCTCGCCCATGGACACCCACACGTCGGTGTGGATGAAGTCGACATCGCGCACGGCCTCCTCCGCAGAAGCGGTCACCAGCACCTTGCCACCGGACTGCTCGGCCCACTCGCGGCAACGTTCCACCAAT
>NZ_QAFW01000177.1 GCF_003057615.1 Metalysinibacillus jejuensis | reverse complement strand
CAGCCACTTTCAAACGTTGTTTTTCCCAACGTGCAGAACCTTTCTTTCTACGAGATAGGATGCGTTGTTCTTTTGTTAATTTCTCTAATGATTGTCGATAAAAACGCGGGTAATTGGCTTTCTCACCCTGTTCACTTTCGACATACAGACCGTCCATAGCGAAATCTAGCCCAACAACTTTCTGAATGGACACTGGTTTAATTTCTTTCTCGTATTCTGTCAAAATCGAAATATAGTATTTACCTGATTTTGTTTTAGAAATCGTACAAGATTTTAATTTATAATCCGTAGGGATTTCCCGATGTTGCTTGATTTTTACTAATTTCAGTTTAGGTAATTTGATATGACCATCTTGCAATTCGATATTTCCGTTCACTCGATTGGTTGTATAAGAC
>NZ_QAFW01000176.1 GCF_003057615.1 Metalysinibacillus jejuensis | reverse complement strand
CCAACTCTACCCTCGGTAAGTCATGATAACCTGCATAGCCATCGACATGTAGATAACCCGAAAATCCTTGTAAAAAGGCCTTTGGATGTTTACTAGCACGTGTTGTTTGGTAATCATAAAGCACGATGGGCGCTACTGCTCGACCTGTTCGATACATCCACATAAAGGATTTACTCGTTGCAGCGCGATCTGGCTCGTTTAATACCTATAACCCCGTTTCATCCGCATGGGCAATTTCTTCTCGCAGTAGTTTTTTATGAAGGTGATTATCACGTCTGTTGATTAACTAATTTTTACCAATAAAATGCAATAAAAAAGAGAGATTCCATGTAAAATGTAAGTTACCACACCAACATTTACGAGGAGGAATCTCTCATGGCTAAGAATACCACGATT
>NZ_QAFW01000017.1 GCF_003057615.1 Metalysinibacillus jejuensis | reverse complement strand
GAATTTGTTCTTCAGGAATTAGGACAATTTTACGCATCATTTTTCTCCGTTTCATATCTATTAAGAATAGTATACAGGAAAACGAAGAAAAAGAGTGTAAGTCTAAAAGTTAATCACCTTATATATATAAAAAATTTTTTGAACATACTATATTCCTCCTTGATAAGAAATAGATTACAAAAAGATACGATTTACTAAAATGTGATAATTTATTAATTTTAGATATAAATTACTTTTAAACTAAAAAAATATACACTCTATATAACAATTTTTATTTAAGAAGCCCTATCCATTTGTACAGAGCTTCTTTCTTACTCTTCCTCTAAAATAATTTCATTTCTTTCAATTTTTTTTAAAATTTCTTCCCATTCTTTTTTAGAAAAATGCGCTTTGTCAGACAATTTAACTGATAGTATTTCAGAATGCGCTTCTACTTCTGTTGAAGTATCAAAAGGGGTTGGTGTTACTACTAAAACCTCCTCCTCGATGGAAGTGACATGGTTATGAGTAAACTCAGAACTCGCTAGACCTACACCGCTAAAAATGAAGAATAACCCCATAGACAACACACTGATTGGTCTACTTATCTTTTTGTCATTTAACATTCGCTGTAATCTCTTTTTTAATTTCTTTTTCCCTGCTGTAAAAAAGGGAGTTGAAAAAGGAGCTGGGGAATGCCTTTTAGCACGCTGCATCGTATTTAAAATGGTTTCAGCATACTTTTTTCGCTCTGACAAAGACATGGACATGACAACATACTCATCGCAAGAAAGCTCACACCATTTCGTTAACTCTTTTTGTAAAAGATAAATCAACGGATTATACCAGTGTAGAATGATGGCGAAAATGCCTAATCTTTTCACCCATAAATCCTTTTTCTTATAATGGATCAATTCATGTTTGAGAATCATGGCTAACTCGTCACTCGGAATCCCGTACATGGGCAACACAATCGTTGGCTTAAATAGACCTACCAAAATAGGGCTAATATTTTCTTGACAATATGTAAGGCGAATTCTATTTTTTAATTTCATATCACTTTGTTGTTGCGCTAAAATTCTCCATACTTCATGGTCTTTAGGCACTGGTATCAAGTTTCGATATAATTTTCGATATCCACTTTGATACATAAATAAAAACCATCCACTTGCTACAATCGCACCAACTAACCAAATAATAAACAGTATTTGTACAAAATTTTCTGTTAACCAAACTGTATTTTGTTGTACAGAAAATAGCTGTTCCTCTTCTATTGGCTGATGATTTTTCCTTAATAAGAGGGGAACATTCAATAGGAGAAATACAGGTACTAGGAAAAAGAAAAGCGCCAATTTTCTATTCCAGTAATACCATCTCGCTGTTAGTGCCTCTCTTGAAATAACCGTCATACCATAATAAAGAATGAACATGCTACTACCAGCAACTGATAAAGCTACCACACTATTTAACCATGCATGCATTTATTCACCTACTTTTCGGAAAGCCATTGTTTTAGTTCAACCAATTCCTCCTCTGTTACTTCATCATCATAGAGTGTTGCTAAAAAAGTTGTCATAGAGCCTTGATACATCGTGTCTAATACACTTTTTGCTTCACGTTTTTTATACTCTTTAAATGTTACACAAGGACTATAATGATTCACACGCCATTTTCCTCTTGTGACAGATAGTAACCCCTTATCAACTAATTTGGATAAAAAGGTATTAATAGTTTGCCCTTTCCAAGACTTTTTTGAAAAGATTTCTAACAATTCTCTTGATGTAACAGAACGATTTAATTTCCAAATAACTTGCATAACTTCCAGTTCTGTATCAGTTAGCTTTTGAAATTCAGTCATTTTTTTCCTCTTTCCTGTGAATTCTATATCATTAAACTACAATCTTATAGTAACATTCACTATAATTATTTAGTTTTATAAACTATAACCTTATAGTAAAGTCTACTATGGCTATTTAGTTTTTGTCAATATATAATATTTCAGAATTTTCCATGTATTTTTATGCTGAAACAGCAAGAAAAAGGAGATGCATTCTACTATGGTTTAATTTAGCTTATTTAGTTCAAATTCCTAAAAATTTCATCATAATTTTTGGCATTTTGTCAAAAAATCCGTTGAAGGTTATGAAAGGGGAATCACCAACACCTTTGCGATAGTGAAGGGAGGTGAGCGCATGAAATCTATTCGTACTGAGTGGCAAGTGCGTTGTGCATTTAATAGCTTTTGCAAGCAAGTATTGAAGCATGAAGCTGTCGATGCTTATAACCAAAGGAGAAAAAACACCAGGCACAAGAATCAACCTTTTCTGACCTTACACCACAAGAAGAAAATCAGCTTTTTACGCTAGATAGCTATGAGGAAGATGAGAACAGGTCTGATTAGTTTTTGCACGGTTAGGAGTAAAAACTATGACAAAAGACCCTATCAAAACAGCAAAAGATGGTACGTACTATTTCCGAGCCAATTTAGGTTATGATTCAAAAGGAAAAAAGATTCAAAAATACCGTAGTGGTTTTACTACTAAAAAAGAAGCAAGAACTGAATACTCAAAGTTGTTATTAATGCCACCAGAAGAATTAGCAGAAACAAAAGAGAAAATGAATTTGAGCATTATATCCATGAAATTTTTCTTCCTTGGTATAAAACAAAAGTGAAGTTACAAACGTATGAAAATCGCCTACCAAGTATTAATAAACACTTCCCTTACTTTTATAAGATGGCAGTTTGTGATATTGAGCCTATTCATGTTCAAGATTGGCAGCTTAAATTAGCAAAAGGCTTAAAGCCTTCCTATGTAAGAGCTGTTCAAGGTATGTTTTCTGTTGCTATAGACAGAGCAATCGTATTAGGAATCACTTCTACAAACCCATCTAAGATTATCGGAAATGTCAAAAAGCAAAAGCCTAAAATAGAATTTTGGACAAAAGAAGAATTTGAAAAAGTAATCTCTTTCATTTATAAAGAAGATTACTACCAACACTTTCTTTTTATCTCTTTATGGTTTCTGTTTATGACAGGTATGCGGATTGGTGAAGCTACTGCTATTCAATGGGATGATATTAATTTTGATTCAGGTGTACTCACTATCAATAAAACCCTATATTACAAAAATCAAAATGATTACAGATTTGTAGAGCCAAAAACAAAGGCGAGTATTCGCTATATTGTATTAGACCAGTGTACGTTAGATTTGTTATCAGAATGGAAAGACGTACAACAGAATCTAATCAAAACAGGCTTTGTAATGAGTTACAATGGAATACCTACACAAAAACATACCATTGCACATGCCATAGAGCGTTATGCAAAATTAGCAGGTGTCCATAGAATTAAAATTCATGCCTTACGCCATTCCCATGCCTCCCTACTCATTAGCATGGGGAAAATCCACTGATTATTAAAGACCGTTTAGGGCATGAAGATATTGAAACAACTTTAGGTATATATGGACATTTATATCCTCATAGTAATTTTGAAGTTGCTAACAAATTAAACGGAATCATTTCGTTTAAAGAAGCGAAACAAAATCATGATTCCTCTCCTAAAAATCAATTTACTGCAAGCTATTTACGCAACAAGAAAACAAAAAAGTGCAATAGAAGCAAAAAAGGGAGTCAGAAACCCTTATATATCAAGGGTTTCTAACTCTCCTACTACTATTCCCACTCAATCGTTGCTGGTGGCTTAGATGTGATGTCATAGACGATACGGTTAACGTGTGGTACTTCGTTAACGATACGACGAGAGATTACTTCTAGCACTTCCCAAGGGATACGTGCCCAGTCAGAAGTCATGCCGTCGATTGATGTTACAGCACGGATACCTACTGTGTGATCGTATGTGCGTTGGTCGCCCATTACACCTACTGATTGGATGTTAGGTAGTACTGTGAAGTATTGCCAGATGTCACGCTCTAAACCGTGGTTAGCGATTTCTTCACGTAGGATAGCGTCTGATTCGCGTACGATTTCAAGCTTTTCATCTGTGATTTCGCCAAGTACACGGATACCAAGACCAGGACCTGGGAATGGTTGACGCCATACGATGTGGTCTGGCATACCCATTTCTGTACCTAGTGCGCGTACTTCGTCTTTAAATAACGCAGCAAGTGGCTCGATTAACTCAAATTCCATGTCTTCTGGAAGACCGCCTACGTTATGGTGTGATTTGATTGTTTGCGCTGTCGCTGTACCTGACTCGATAATGTCAGTGTAAAGTGTACCTTGTGCTAAATAATCAATACCTTCAAGTTTTGATGCTTCGTCATCAAATACGTAAATAAATTCGTTACCGATGATTTTACGTTTTTGCTCTGGATCAGAAACGCCAGCTAATTTATCTAGGAAACGACGTTGTGCGTCTACTTTAATAATATTTAAGTTAAAGCCATCTGATAATGTTTCCATTACTTGATCCGCTTCGCCTTTACGTAATAAACCGTGGTCAACGAAAATACATGTTAATTGGTCGCCGATTGCTTTGTGGATAAGTACAGCTACAACTGAAGAGTCTACGCCGCCTGATAATGCACAAAGTACTTTTTTATCGCCTACTGTTTCACGGATTTTAGCGATTTCGATGTCAATAAAGTTTTGCATTGACCAGTCGCCTTTAGCACCGCAAATTTCAAATACGAAGTTACGTAATAAATCGTTACCATGTACAGAGTGTTGTACTTCTGGGTGGAATTGTACAGCATACATTTTACGTTCTTCATTTACCATACCTGCAATTTTGCAAGATGGGCTTGTTACGTTTACTGTGAAACCTTCTGGTGCTACTGTTACGTGGTCACCGTGGCTCATCCATACGACTTGGTTTGTTGGTAGGTCGCCAAATAGCGTGCTATCTGCTGTAAGGCTAATGTCTGCTTTACCGTATTCACGTTTGTCAGAGCTTTCTACTTTACCGCCAAATTGGTGCGCCATTAATTGCATGCCGTAGCAAATACCTAAAATAGGTAAGCCTAAGTCAAAGATTGCAGGATCAATATGGAATGCTTCTTCGCCATAAACTGAGTTAGGGCCACCAGAGAAAATAATACCTGTTGCATTCATAGCTTTGATTTCTTCTGCTGTTGTTGTGTGTGCGTGTAATTCACTAAATACGCCGAACTCACGGATACGGCGCGTAATTAATTGATTGTATTGACTACCGAAATCAAGTACAACGATTTTTTCTTGTTCTGTAATAATCGAACTGTTTGACACGTTTTCCACCTCTTTATAATTGTTAAGCTACTTATTGCGAAAAGACGCGCCGAAAAATTCGTACGCGTCCATCTTAGACAAAAAAGCAGCTTGCTCTCTTGCCGTCATAGAGAAGTTATTTACGGTAACTTCGTAGAAACATCTAGGCCATATCCCCAAACTTATATGAAAGCATATATTTGTTTAATTTTACTCTACTTAAGCGTGTAAAATCAACCTGTTGTACGATTGATTAAATATTCCCAACTTTCGTGCAACTGCTCATAATTGGCTGATTGCCCACTCTCACTATACACGAGCTGCTCATAAATTTCAGTAAGCTCTTGCATTTTTGTTGTAGCATAGGCTTCGTCGATGCGTTTGGCATATTGCTTAAGCGTTTCACCTGTGCGTCTCGCATAACCAAAACGCTCTAATTGAGCTACAAGCAATGTATAGGTTGTCATAAAGTTTTCACGATTGCGCGCTTTGTTTTTAAACTTACGCACATAATAGCCTGGCAACCACTGCTTACGTAATATCACCATCGCAAGGACAGTTAAACAAATGACAATCAGAAGTACATAATACAGCCAAGTGTTTTGTTGTAACCATGTGTTAATTTTTGACCAAAGCGTTGGCTTACTAGCTGTTTCTTCAGTAACCGTTTGCTCTTCTTCTTGTGCTTCTGGTGTTTCTCGTTCAGGCTCTGTTGGTTCGAGTTCTTGCTGTTCAGTCGTATAGTCAATCGTGTCGATTCCTTCAAAGCCAATAGTAGGCTCAAATGGCAACCACCCAATCCCCGGAATATACGCTTCTACCCAAGAATGCGCTTCATTATTAGTAATGGCATAGCGCCCCTCATCGTTTAACGTTCCAGGTGCAAAGCCTTTTGTCCAACGTGCCGGAATCCCAACTGAACGCAACATGACGACCATAGCGGTAGAAAAATTATCACAATACCCTCGCTTCGTTTCGAATAAAAATTGATCGACATAATCCTGGTCTTCTTCTGGCATTGCAATATTTTGTTTATCATAAACAAACTGATTGTGCTTAAAATAGTCTTCAATAGCTTGTGCTTTCTCTAACACATAAGGCTTATCTTCTGTTACTTGTTGTGCTAAATCAACGATGCGTTGTGGCAATAATGCAGGAAGTTGTAAAAAGCGGTCGAATTCGGCTGGCAGTACCTCGAGCGCAATATCATCGGTTTGGACGATATCCTCATACATAAAATGCATAGGGCTATAAATGGACTCATATGTGGCAAGTGACTTGTCCGTCGTCATTTTTTCGGTACCTTGATTAAAGGTTAGCGCTCCCTTTACACTCTTCACTTCGACTGTAGCATAAGGTTGAACGATAAAGCCTGCCTTTTTTGCGACTTCCGTATTATAAATTGTTACCTTTTCTTTTTCATCGCCATGTATAAAAGATGAATCAATCGTATCTCCTGTTTGATAAGGCACTAGCGTTTCTTCGCTAATTTGTTGCACCCATCCTTTAGAAGTATACGTATCTTTTGTTTCAATTCTAAAATAATGCGAGCGCTCTGCTTCAGCTATAAATACTAACGTATCGTCATCTGCTACGCTACCACCTAGGCGCGTATCATCGTCACCATAGCCTACTTTACGCTGCGTTGTATCACTCACTTTACCATTCGTTATATACGCTACGGGGTCTGCCCATGTAGGCCCCGATTTTGGTAAAAATATACCGATACCAATTACGCCAATAATGAGCATAGCAAAAGGAATATACAGACGTAAGCGATACCATAAAGACAGGTGATCTTGCGTTTGTCTTGCTAATCGCTTAATAAACAAAGCACCTATGAGCAGGAAGCCTGTAAACATAACAATAATGATTGAGCGTTGCCCGTCATATGCTGTAAACGTATCAAGTGTCGCAATAAAAAATACAGTCATAGCAAAAAAATAAAAAATGTTATAGCCCATCGTCACCCACTGGTGCACTAAATAAACGAGCATCCAAATTAAAATAAAAAGCAATACACTTCTAAAAACATCCGTCACTTGTCCTAACTCTAGCGCAAAAATCGCTTGTAAATTTCTACGCCATTCTGTTAAAAAGAAATGCCAAGCATCGCTCGATAGCAGCTGCATATTATCGGTATAAACGTAAAAAATAAATATAATAATGTAACTGAGTTGCACAACCGTTGTTATTAGCCAATGGGCATTAATTAAGCGTAATAATAACGCCACGCCTACAAAGCCGACGATGTACGTAACATAGCCCGTATTGGTAAGTGCTACTACAGGTAACAACCATTCACGTAACAGTAAAAAAAGTAAGCTGTAAACAAATAATTTGGGTACTATTTTCTGTATCATTTACGCGTCACCTCCTGTAACACATTATGATACTGTTGCGGCGTGACATGAATAATTTGTACATTAGGCGCTACATAAGCGATTTTACTCACTTCAAAGACGAAGCAAATGACACGGCAAGGATAGTGTGCAAAAACAGCCATATCCTCATCTTCAAGGCGAGCTGTAATAAATAATAAAGAAGCAAACCCTCGTACGGGCAACGCTCTTAAATTAATCGTTTTTGCTGTCACTTGTACTGTAGCGAGTTGGTATAAAACGTCTTCAAAATGATTTTTATGATGCACATGCATCACGCGTGTTATATCACTAGTAGCGACATAAGCTAACTCACCTTGAGCGTTAAAGAAAGTTGTTGCTAGCGATGCGGCTAGCGTAACTACCGCTTCAAAGTTTGGCGAGGTACGGGTATCGACCACTATGCCGACAACTTCGGATTGACGCTCTTCAAACTCTTTCGTTCTAAGTTGTTGCGATTTCGCAAACGACTTCCAATGAATCCAAGATAGGCGGTCTCCTTGTTCGTAATCTCTAACCCCAACAGCAATTGTCGAATCACTGACGCTGCTGCGCGGTGTTGTAGACATACCCACTTCATAAACAGCTTGAATAGGAACGTAGCGTATAGGATAGCGCTTAGGATAAACAATGATAGATTTCGAACTCGTATCACTCGCCTGTAATGACCCTAATCCAAAGAAGTCTGTGCCATAAAAGTCAGCACCTACAAAGCGATATTCTCCGCGAGGCAAGTTTTCTAATGTATATGTCCATATAAAATTGCGACTAAAGCTTCCAATTTTAATAATGGGTGTTGTATTTTGTCTAAAATGTTGCAAGTTAGGCTGATTTACATGCTCTTCTAACATCGCATAAGCTATCGGAAAAACAGTTTTGCGACGAACATGTACGTGCACTTCTACACTTTCCCCACTCGTAATTTGGTTTGGGGTAATTTCGCGGTGCACAAAAACAATTTTCTCGCGCCATACTAACATTAGGCCAGCGTATACTAAAAAAGGCGTTACCGTAAAGAAAATAAACCAGCTTACGAAGCCTCCCTGAAACATAGCAAAACAAAATACCACTACTTGTAACACGATTACTTGTAGTAATTTACGTACCTTCATCGCGCTGCAAAGCCTCTAGCAGGCACGGTAACACTTGCGATGACACGCATCATAATTTCTTCTGCACTAATGCCGTCATAGCGTGCTTCCGGCTGTAAAATCACACGGTGACTAAAGACGAAAGGTGCTAAATACTGTACATCATCAGGTAAGACGTAGTCGCGCCCTTGAATAAACGCATATGCTTTTGAGGCACGCATAAGAGCAATGGAAGCACGAGGTGAAACCCCTAAGTAAATATAAGGATTCGTACGCGTAGCTGTTGCGAGTTGTACAATGTACTCCCTTACTGTAGCATCAACAAAAATTGCACTTGCCTGTTGTTGTAATGCGCGTAGCTCTTCTAGTGACATGACCGCTTCTAATTGTTCAATTGGTGTACCCTCTTGCACCCGACTTAAAATTTCATACTCTTCTGTTACGCTAGGATAGCCCATCTTTAATTTTAATAAAAAGCGGTCTAACTGCGCCTCTGGCAAAGGATACGTACCTTCATATTCAATTGGGTTTTGCGTAGCCATTACAAAAAAAGGCTTTGCTAGTGGCATCGTTTCACCTTCTACGGTAATTGACGATTCCTCCATCGCTTCAAGTAGTGCAGACTGTGTTTTAGGCGAAGTACGGTTAATCTCATCCGCTAAAATAATATTGCCCATTAAAGGGCCAGGACGATACTCAAATTGCATCGTTTGTGGATTATAAATCGAAACACCTATCACATCTGATGGTAGTAAGTCTGGTGTAAATTGTATACGTTTAAAACTAGCGCTGATAGACTTAGCAAGCGAACGTACCATCATCGTTTTTCCTACGCCAGGTACGTCTTCTAATAAAACATGACCATTCGCTAACAATGCCACTACACTAAGTGTTGCCACATCTGTTTTACCTATCATCACGTGCTCGATATTTGTAATAATTTTTTGCACTTCTTCATTCATTATTGTAGCCTCCTATCGACTGCTTCTTCTTAGCATAACGAAAACACCGTGTTGTGACAACAAAGGACATGACCGAATAATTCAGCCACGTTCTCGTTCAATTTCAGCTAACCATAACGTTTCTAAATCATGTGCTTGATGTTTCGCAAAGACTTCCTTTAGTTCACCTGTTGCTAGCACATGACCTTCATGTAAAATTAACACATCATCAGCTAGGCTTTCAGCAAATGGTAAAAGATGCGTAGAAAACAACACTGTACATCCTTTGTCGCGCTCTTCGTCTACCATTTTCTTTAATTGTGCTATCCAATAAGGATCAAGTCCATTCGTAGGCTCGTCTAAAATTAGCAGTTTACCCTCGCCTAACAAACTTTGCGCTAAATTTAGTCGTTGACGCATCCCTTTTGAATACTGTTGCACACGTTGCTTGCGAACTTCCCATAAGCCGACGCGTTCTAATACTTGTTTTTGCTCGGCCTTACTCACTTTTTTTAAAGATGCTAATAACGCGATAATTTCCTCTGCTGTCAGTGTAACAGGAAAATCGACATCATCTGGCATATAGCGTACATCTTGACTTGTATGCCAAATAAGTTCGCCAGCGGTTGGTTTGTCTTGCCCTGTTAGCAATCGAATAAGTGTACTTTTACCCGCTCCGTTACCTCCTGCTAATGCCATAATTGTACCTTCACGTAAGGAGAAACTTGCATCATGTAAGCCTCTACCATTTTTATAAGCATTAGCTAAATGTTTCGCTTCGACAATCATGCTTCCTTCCCCTTTCTTGTAATTAATAGACGCGCAAGTGCTAGCGGTACAATTACCCAAGCAATGGTTACAGCGAAATATACGATGTTACCAAGCGTGCTATTATAAAATGCGATAAGGTCAAAATAAGAAGGGCCTAGAACGCTCGCCTGCTCAGCAAATAACAAATAACCAAAGCGCAGCCATTCCACAGGATTAAGGTGAATAACGACGACCGTAATTTTTTGCAATACATGACCTGCGACGACTGTACCAATCGCCATGAGCGCATAAGAAATTAACAATAATAACAGCGACCAAATAATGAGCGCTACCGCTAGGGCATATAGCCTTGTTTTTGCGATTACACCTACTACAACTGACAGCGCTGAGAAAATAAAAATACTTGCTACCGTAATAAAAATAAACACGGGTGGTAATGTCACCCCACCTAAAAATCCACCTAGTAGCAACACGACACTAAAGGCTGCAATTACAATTAAAAAGAATGCGAAAACAGTAGCTATAAACTTTCCTAAAATATAATGACGCATGGTGAGTGGGTAGGTTTTTAATAGCGATAGCCAACGCGATTCGATATCACTTGCGACACTCATACTACCAATCGTTAAAATAAATAGAGGGAGTAAAAAAAGTAGTAAATTTAAAAAAGAAGCCGTTTGGCGCGAAAAACCTTCTGTCTCAGGTAATGCCATTTGCTGAATTACGACAATCGCAGTGAAAACAAAAGTGAATAAGACCCCAACCATTTGCATCCAACGGCTTCGCAACATTTGTTTCCACTCTAATTTAATAAACATCATTGATGAATGCCCCATTTAAAACCTTGCAAGTCTTCAAAGTTCATCAATTTCCCGTAACCTGATTTTGAGCGATAAGCTTCTGCTTCTGTTACATCTTCAAATACGAGTACGCCATAATTCATCGGTGTCCAAAACTCTTTATCATATAAATACGTAGCTTCAAATACATTAATCCACTCACCGGTATTTGCATCTTTAATATAAGCTGCCCCTACATCTTTTTCACTTTGTTGATCACGTTCTAACTTTTCCACTAGACAGCCGATATCATCAAACACTTCATAATCACCGTTCTTTTCGATAATTTGTCCAGCGAAGTCTTGATGTACGACCGTCATTTGACAAATTTGACAAACGTCCGTTTCCTCGTTTAATGCACGTGGCTCATAATTTTTATCACCGCATCCTGCTAATATTACGATAGCAAATGCTGCTAATAAATATTTCTTCATCGCTTGCTCCCCTTTCTCCAAACAATTAATGTACTCATAAGTAATAGACCACCTAGTAATGCTTGCGCATAATTAATGCCCATCATGTGCGCTTCATTTTTTATCATTTGCGGTTTATCATCGACTAACATGTGCTGTGCAACAGGCGTTTGCTGATCTAACACTGTTAATAGCTCTACACTCGGTGAAGCAACAAAGTATTGATAAGCAGGTTGACGCACCATCCACTGACCAAAACTTGAATAAGCAGTATAAGGTGTATCTCCGTACCGATCGCCGTCTGCATCGATACCGTTATAGTCGTCATAATAATTAGCGTATAAAGTAACGCCTTCCTTATCTGAACGCGCTGTTAAAATATTGCCGATAAATGTATTGTTCATCACGAGGCTCACATCATCTACTCGCGTCGCTTCTAGCGCAGTTTGATTCACTAAAAACTCATTATCTTCTATGCGTACCGTATCGCATTTTTGCAACACTAATCCCAGCCGATTTTCGCTAATCGTATTATGCGCTAACGTAGCATTTTTTACATCATAAAATAGCACACCGCTTCCGTTCATTTCATTATGATAACGAGATGTGTTATAGCGAGCTGTAAACCCATCTACCATCATTACCATTAAACCCGTTACGTTGCGCTCATACGTATTATTTTCTACCAAGCCGGCATCGCTATACATAAAATGCGTGCCATAACGACTATTTGTAACGGTATTATCATGGACATGAATGCCTTGAATTTCTTCGATATAAATGCCATCTTGCACTTTCGTTATTTGATTATGATGCACATGTAAATCTTCACTTTGAAACAACGCTAAACCATTACCTTTTTTCGCATAGTGTGCATCCGTACCTTCAATGCTATTATAGGCTAACTCAATATTTTTACTGCGGTGAAGTTGAATGCCAATAAGCATATCACTCGCTGCGATGTTTACAATGCGGGCATTGTCTACATCTTTCACTACAATACCACGCTGATTAGCTATCACCTTAAAATTATCAATGATCACGTCTTGCGTGTTGTCGATCGTTAAGGCCGGCTTCATCCCTGTCGCACGTAAAGTCGCATCTTTCCCAATTAAAGTTAATGGTTTTGTAATGAGAAAGTTACCGCTATGTTCGCCCGTCACCTCAATCGTTGCGCCTGGCTCAGCCTCATCAATTTGTTGCTGTAAATTAGCAGAAGCGCTTAGCGATAGCGTTAGCCAAAACATAAGTGTCAATATGATTTTTCTCAATCTATCCCCTCACTAAACGCCGAAAAAACTAGAGATATTTTATCTCTAGCCTCATCGTTTATTATTAATGATTGTGACCGCTATGGTCCTCTTCTTCCATGTTGTGCATATCGTGCTCGCCATGCATATCATGTCCTTCTTCTTGGTTACCTTCTTCAGCCATTTTAGCTTTCTTTTTCTCATAGCGTTCTTTAGCTTCTGCTTGTACAGTAGCTAATTCAATTACTTCGCTACCTTCATGATCAGCCATATACTTTTCAGCATCTGCTTTGTCTGCAAATGAAATATAGCCCCAGTTCATCGGTGATTTTAAGTCTGTTTTTACGATTGTTGCATCATCAACTTGTACCCAGTCTTTTGTGTTAAAGTCGCGAACAAATTTTGTGTTTTCTTCATCGAACATTAACTCTGCATTTAATAAACAGCCGATATCATCATAGAAAGCATTTGAACCGTCTGCTTTAATAGCTTGTGCTGAGAACATACCCATCTCATGATCTTTCACATATACTTTCATATTACATACTTCACAGATTGTATCTTCTGTTGGCTCTTCTAACTTTGCCATAATATCTTCAGTTTCTGTTGCCTCTGGCTTCTCTACTTCAGCAGCTGCAGGCTCTTCTACTTTTTCTGGCTCATCAGCTTTCTCATTTTTGTCGTCCGCGCCACAAGCTGCTAAGCCTAATGCCGCTACCATCATTACAGATAACCCTAACTTTTTCATTTACTATTTCCCCCAGTTCTTTTTCTTATACTTCATACTTTAGCAACTAACTGTGAAGTAAGTTCGAAATAACTGTGAGGTATTTGCAAAATATGCAATTTTTCTTCACATTTTGAGCAAATAAGTTGACTTACTCATGCCAAAACTCGTCAAACACTGTAATTGGCATATGGCGCTTATGCATTGAACGTAAATAATGCCCTTCAATTATAGCTTGTGCTGATGCGCTCACACGCTTACCTTCTAAATAATCATCAATCTCACTATAATTTACACCAAGCGCTTCCTCATCAGGTTGCGCAGGCTTTTGTTCTTCTAAATCAGCAGTCGGCACTTTCTCATATAAATGAGGCGGGCATCCTAGCGCTTGGAGCAATTGCTTGCCTTGCCGCTTATTTAGTCGCCAAATCGGCATCAAGTCTGCAGCCCCATCACCAAACTTTGTGAAGAAACCTGTGATTGCTTCTGCTGCATGGTCGCTTCCTAATACAACAGCACTATTTGTCGCGGCAATCGAAAACTGTACTTTCATGCGCTCACGAGCTTTTTCATTACCTTTGGTAAAATCACTAATGGTAATACCTGCTTGCTGTAAACTAGCCACGCTTGCATCCACTGCAGGTTTAATGTTAACAGTGTACGTTGTGCTCGGCTGAATGAATGCAAGTGCATCATTGCAGTCCGCTTCGTCAAATTGCTTACCATACGGCAATCGCACCGCATAAAAAGCGTAACGATTTTCTTGCGCTTCTTCATTGAGTTCGTTTACAGCCAATTGTGCTAACTTACCAACTAGCGTAGAGTCTTGACCACCTGAGATGCCTAACACAAACCCTTTCACAAAGGAATGTGCTTTCGCATATCGCTTTAAAAAATCAATAGAGCGTCTTATCTCATATTCGACATCAATAGCAGGTTGTACACGTAACGCTTGAATAATTTGTTGTTGTAACGTCATTATAACGCCTCCAATCGCTCTACCATTTCTCGCACTTCTGCAATATTACTCATCTTATTATCCCAACATTTTTGACTTAGATCGACAGGATATTCTTCTGGATTTAATGAACGCTTATACTCATCCCACAGTAAATCTAAATTTGCTTTCGCGTACGCTCTACTGTCCATAAGCTTTGGTAACTGATACGTAATTTTGCCATTTTGAATAACATGCGCATGTAAATTACGCGCTTCAAAGTTCGTAACAAATTTCGAAATAAACGTATGCACAGGGTGGAACATTTTTAAACGTTCCTCTTGCTGTGGATTTTCGTCCGCCATCGCAATATAATCGCCTTCTGCTTTCCCACTTGCTTTATTAATAATGCGATATAATTTCTTTTGTCCTGGCGTTGTCACCTTTTCAGCATTAGCCGAAATTTTCATCGTATCTCGCATAATGCCATTTTCGTCTTCAATGGCTACCATTTTATATACAGCACCAAGAGCAGGTTGATCATAAGCGGTAATCAGCTTCGTACCAATCCCCCACATATCAACGCGTGCGCCTTGTGCCTTTAAATTTAAAATCGTATATTCATCTAAATCATTCGAAACGACAATTTTAGCGTCAGGGAATCCCGCTTCATCTAACATACGTCGTGCTTCTTTTGATAAAAAGGCTATATCCCCACTATCAAGTCGAATACCAATAAAGTTGATTTTATCGCCTAATTCTTTCGCTACTTTAATAGCGGTCGGCACGCCTGATTTCAGCGTATTATACGTATCAACTAAAAATACGCAATCTTTATGGCGTTTCGCGTAAGAATGAAAAGCATCATAATCATTTTTATACGCTTGGACTAAAGCGTGAGCATGCGTTCCTGCTACAGGAATATCAAATAATTTGCCCGCACGTACATTGCTCGTTGATTCGAAGCCTCCAATGACTGCTGCACGTGTACCCCAAATCGCAGCGTCCATTTCTTGTGCTCGTCTTGTGCCGAATTCCATCGCTACTTCATTCGGAATAATTTGTTTAATACGGCTCGCTTTTGTAGCGATTAACGTTTGGTAATTTACAATGTTTAGTAGTGCTGTTTCAATAAGTTGTGCTTCAACTAACGGTGCTTCAATTCGCACGATAGGCTCATTCGCAAACACTAACTCACCTTCAACCATTGCATACATATCCCCTGTAAAGCGTACATCTTTTAAATAATTAATAAAATCATCTTTATAACCAACCTCTTCACGTAAATACGCAATATCTGATTCGCTAAATGAAAAATCTTTTAAATAAGAAAGCATACGCTCTAATCCCGCGAACACGGCATAACCATTACCAAAAGGTAGCTTGCGGAAATACAACTCAAATATTGCCTTACGTTCGTGCATATTATCTGCCCAATACGACTCGGCCATATTAATTTGGTATAAGTCAGTGTGTAACGCTAAGCTATCATCTGCATAATCGGTTCTCATAAAAACCCCTTCTTCCCATTTTGATAGTCATAGTATACACTATTTCGACATTTTTCTTTCTATCAAGACTTGTTTAATGTTTTACGTTATACTTGATTTAG
The DNA here is from genome assembly GCF_003057615.1 of Metalysinibacillus jejuensis. Lineage (GTDB taxonomy): Bacteria > Bacillota > Bacilli > Bacillales_A > Planococcaceae > Metalysinibacillus > Metalysinibacillus jejuensis. Next base: position 29,788 of record NZ_QAFW01000017.1, on the reverse strand, counting down.
GTACAAAATACTACTTACGGAAGGTGCTGACATTATTGAAAAGTTATGAACTTACGATTGCAGGGCTTACTCGTCTATTACCACTTGTGGACATCGGTAATCATTTAGCTGTCGCTAATTTTACATTGCTAGGTGATGCTGAACTTACAACGACCTCGGCGCAACAACTCGTAGGGCAACTCCCACCTGTTGATTATTTAGTAACAGCGGATGCAAAAGGTATCCCACTAGCCCACGAACTCGCGCGTCTATTATTACAACCTACATACATTGTGGCTCGCCAATCCAAAAAAGCGTACATGAAAGAGCCCCTTACACTAGCACATACTGATTTGACACTTGATGGTCGTGATGCGCAGTTAATAAAAGACAAACGCGTCATCCTTGTAGATGATATTATTTCAACAGGTGAGTCATTAAACAACCTCGAACAACTTGTCACGCTAGCCGGTGCAACCGTAATTACACGTGTTGCTATTTTGGCTGAAGGCTACGCCGCTAAACGTAAAGACATTATTTATTTAGAAAAACTCCCTATTTTTGATACACTATAATAGTAGGCGTCTTATGGCGCCTATCGTTATGAAAAAGGAGTTTTTGCATGGTACTTGAATTACAAAATGTGTCGTTTACAATCGATCACACAACCATTTTAAAAAACATTACAGGGCGTTTTCATAAAGGTAAAATTACTACGCTCGTTGGCCCATCAGGAGCTGGTAAAACAACATTACTCAAATTATGTAATAATCTGCTGACACCGACGAGTGGCACATTATACCTTGATGGCCAACCATTTAGTGAAATTGAGCCTACCGTACTGCGAAGAGAAGTAGGGATGGCACTTCAAGCTGCGCCTATGATTAATGGTAGTGTGTATGATAACTTACAGTTACCTCGTAAACTAGCCAATCAATCACTATCTATAACAGAAGCAGAAAAGTTTTTACATGCCGTAGGGTTAAGCTCTTCGCTTTTACAACAAGTCGCTAATGACTTATCAGGAGGACAACGCCAACGCGTGTCCATTGCACGAACCCTTGTTAACCATTCACATGTTTTATTGTTGGATGAAATCACATCTGCCTTAGACCGTACAGCTGTAAGTGAAATTGAACAACTCATTACGACACTCAATCAACAACACGGTGTTACGATCATTTGGATTACGCATAATTTACAACAAGCAATTGCCCTAAGTGATAATGTTTGGGTAATGGTCGATGGTGAACTTATCGCTACAGGCGAGCCGACTATTTTAACTCACCCTACAAATGAAGTCATACGCCAATTTGTCGAAGGAGCGCTACGATGAGTTATCTTTCACTATCCCTTACTTTATTTTTCGTACTTATTCCGCTCGTACTATCTAAAACATTAAACCTCGGTTTAGAACGCGACGTTGTCATCGCGACAGTACGCGCTATTATTCAATTATTAGCTGTAGGCTATATTTTAACGTTCGTCTTTGACGGCGATCATCCTGCTTATATGCTAATTATGATTTTAATTATGATTACGACAGCTACCCTTAACGCACGCAAAAAAGGAAAACATATTAAGGGCATCACTTGGAAACTTGTCGCTACGATTACAACAGTAGAAGTCGTCACGCAAGGCATTTTATTAGGCTTTCATATCGTACCTGCTACCGCACAATATATTATTCCGATTAGCGGGATGATGATTGGTAATGCCATGGTTTTATCCATTTTATTTTTAAATCGCTTTGATGCTGAGGTACAAGCGCATAAAGATGAAGTAGAGTTAATTTTATCGCTCGGCGGCTCACCTAAACAAGCGATTCATCATCAGTTAATGCAAGCCATTAAAGCAAGTATGATACCTACAATTGAAAGCCAAAAAACTATCGGACTCGTGCAACTTCCAGGGATGATGAGTGGACAAATTATCGGAGGCGCAGATCCGATGCAAGCCGTACAGTTTCAAATTTTAATTATTTTTGCATTGTTAACAAACGCTACTATTTCAAGTTTAATGTTAGGGTTTTTGAGCTACCCTGCATTATTTAATGAACGCAAACAGCTACTTAACGTATGATATACTTAAGCAATGCCAACAGTTAACTAAAATAGAAATGACCTAAAGTAGAGGTGGATATACAAATGGTGTTACGAGATGTAACGAAACAACTCGCATATAGCGATACATTTACAACAGGTGTGCAAAAAATTGCCCCTAAGCTTGGACTAAAACCATATATTGGCGGAACAACACACGCCGAAATCATCGAGACGTGCAAGGTGCTACATGCATCTGGTCAACGCGTTGCTATCGATTATATCGGCCATGCCATCATTGATGCAGCTGACGTAATGGCTGAAAAAAACGCGTTGCTTACGTTGATGACCCAACTTCATGCAGAAGGGTTGAATGTTAATTTTGACCTTCAACCAGAGCAATTCGGTTTATTACTTGACGTTGATGAGTGCTATAACGTACTTTTTGCTTTAGCAGAAGCCGCAGCATCTTACAACCACTCCATCACATTGCAGACGAGCAATTATGCACACGTTCAAACAATTATTAGTATGACACAACAACTTCAAGAAACGTTCGATCATGTGGCAACAGTCGTACAGGCACATTTTTACCGCTCACAAGAAGATATCGAGGCTTTTCGTGAAGCGACAGTCGTCGTAACGAAAAAAATATGTAATGAGTCAGAAGCGGTAGCATTCCAAGACAAAATGGATATTGATTTAAATATGATTGAACTCATTGAACAACGTTTTGCAACAGGCAACTATACAGTCATCGCTACACATGATAAAAATATCATTGCCTTTGCTAAACGCCGTGCAGCAGAATACAATTTGCCACAAACGTCATACGAGTTTCAATTCCATATTGGGCAAGATGTAGCCTTACAAGAATCACTTGTGCAAGAAGGCTATAATGTCCGCACTTACTTCCCAGCAGGTGCTCATTGGCATACGCATTTTACAACCCACTTAGCTAATCGACCGCAACATCTTAAATACGTATCAGATAAAGTATTTACAAAGAAAACAAACACTGTACTCGCAGTACTCGCTGGCTTATGGTTAGTGCGTAGATGGACAAAACGTTAATTACAAAAATAAAAATAGCATCGCTAGTCAATGGTGACTAACGATGCTATTTTATTTATTCCAGCCTTTTTCTTTTACACGTGCAATTGCTTCAATACGATTACTCACTTGTAGTTTTTCTAAAATCGTAGAAATATAGTTGCGAACAGTGCCAGCGGATAGAAATAATGTCGAAGCAATTTCCTTCGTCGTTTTACCTTCTGCTACTAGCTCAAGCACTTGACTTTCTCGATCTGTTAATGGATTTTCACTATCCATTTCGTAAACAAAGTCTACGAGTTCAGGTGCGTAAATGCGCTTGCCTTTCATAATATCTCGGATTGCCCCAACCAACTCTTCAATCGGGTTATCTTTAAGTAAATACCCTCTTACCCCTGCTTTGCGCGCTCGTTCAAAGTAACCTGGACGGGCAAATGTCGTTAAAATAATAATTTTACACGCCTCATCTTGTAGCGCCTCTGCGGCATCTAGCCCTGTTTTAACCGGCATTTCGATATCCATAATACAAATATCAGGTTGTAACTCATGCACGAGCGCTACAGCTTCCTCGCCATTTTTTCCGATACCAACTACTTCAATATCATCTTCCATATTTAATAATGAACGCAGTGCACCTAATAACATGCCTTGATCTTCAGCAATAACGACACGTATCATGTCCCTCACTCCTTGTTATATAAACTATCTGCTTTATCTGTTACATCTTGATGTGTAATGGTCACGGGGATTGTAATCGTTAGCGCTGTGCCACTATCATTTTCTAACTTAAACGAACCATTAATAAACTCTAATCGTTCTTGCATACCTTTTAAACCATTGCCTGTCTTCTGCTTATTCACTATCCCTGTGCCGTTATCCATTACGACTAAATAAACTTCTTTAAAGTTTTGATGAAACGCTATTTCGCACTTCGTTGCGTTACTATGTTTGACTACGTTCGTTACAGCTTCTTTTAGACACATACTCAACACATTTTCTACAAGTGGTGGCACGTCTAATTTATCCACATCACCATCAAAAATAAATGTCATCTCCGCTGCATCTAAAATTTGTGAGACGCGCATCAATTCATCTTCAAAGCGTGTCGTACGCATATTAGCTACTAGCTCTCGCACTTCTTTTAAAGCGATACTTGCCGTCTGCCGAATTTCTTTAATTTCGTGTAAAGCTTGATCTTTATCTCGCTCAATTAATCGAGCTGCTAAATCACTTTTCAGTCCTATCATCGATAGCTTTTGCCCTAATGTATCGTGCAAGTCACGCGCAATACGCTGACGTTCTTCAAAAACGATTAACTCTGCAATACGATCTTTCGCTGTTTCTAATTGCCCTTCTAATTTTTCTCTTCGCGTTTTGCTATAGAGCGTAAATGGCATTAACACAACGCCAATTAATGTGAAAACAACAAAAGGTAACTGAGAGAATAAAATATCAAATTTCACAAAAAACATGACGCCTGTCGCAATAATAGTAAAACCAACATGCAAGCCATACATGACATAAAAGCCTACAGGACGTCGAATGGTACCGATTGAAAATGCAGTAAAAATGGCAAGGTACACATAGCCGAAAAAGACAATCAGAATTAAGCTAACAATCATTTCAAAGCTGATCCACATATACAACAAACCGCTACGTGATAGCGCTGAGCAGCGATTGAAAATCACATAAATCGTTACTAACATACCAGCTACGCCTATTTCCGTAGCGCTAGCATCTTTAAATAACGAAAAAAACGGTAATAAACAAAAAATAATCCATAAATAAATACTAAGCCACGGACTATTCGGAATAATCGTGTACCATTTTTTCCTCATTACATTCACAAACTTTCTTGTTTTTGTTTCTAGTATAACAAAAAAGCTGTTTCATTAGCCGAATGGACCGCTTAATGAAACAGCTTATCTTTAAATATTTACAGCATTTTTCATGCGCAGACGCTCGCCAGCTTCACGGAACGTTACAAATTTTTGATTTTCTTCATCATATAACTTATAACGAATGCATTCTAAACTCGTTACTAATGTAATCGTCGTTGCGCGTTGTAGCGGTTTTACCTCTTCGTGAGCTTTCTCTAAATTATAGTTGGGCACACGTGGTGATAAGTGATGCACATGGTGGAAACCGATGTTACCTGTTAAAAATTGCAAGATGCGTGGCAATTTATAATATGAGCTACCTTCTACTGCTGCTTTTACATAATCCCATTCCGCTTCATGCTCAAAATATGAATCTTCGTACGTATGTTGAATATAAAACAACCAAATACCTAATGAGCCTGCTACAAATAATGTTGTGCCTTGTACTAATAAAAACGATTGCCAACCAACAAAACTAATAGCTACAGCGCAAATTAAAATAACAGTTAAATTTGTTAAATACGTGTTACGGCGCTCTTTACGTTTAGCATCTTTACGATTAAAACGATTTAACACGAGCACCATATACAATGGTCCTAAACCAAACATCACAATAGGATTACGGTATAAACGATAACCAAGGCGACCAAGCTTTGATGTTTGCTCATATTCTTCTAGCGTTAACATATCAATATCACCGATACCGCGTTTATCTAAATTCGAACTCGTTGCATGATGAATAGTATGCTCGCGCTTCCATTTTTCATAAGGAAATGATGTTAAAACCCCTGTCCAAAAACCAACGATATCATTCGCTTTTTTATTTTTAAAAAATGAACCGTGCGTACAATCATGGAAAATAATAAATGTACGTACTACAAAGCCTGCTGCTAAGACGCTAATACCAACCGTTAGCCAAGGCGAAATATCGATAGTTTGATAAGCTAAAACCCATAAAATAAACAATGGACCAATCGTATTAATTAATTGCATTATACTTTTTCGTGTATTTGACTTTGCAAATTTTGCAACATCTTTACGCAACTGATTTTTCTTCTCTGTAAAGCTTGTCATGTCTATTGCACTCCCTACGTTTTTTCTTTATGACCTAATCATAAGACAACACAGCAAATGCCTGTAGAAGAAAACGTCATATCTTTTATATGACAACTGTCATAAAAAACAGCTACCCTATTTTGTAGGATAGCTGTTTAGATTAAACATTGAAGTAGCGTGCATCAGGATGTGCAAAAACAATGGCTGATACCGAAGCTTCTGGTTGCATCATAAAGCCATCGGTTAACTGTACACCGATATCTTCAGGACGTAATGTCGCGAATAATTTTTCTTGGTCTTCTAAATTTGGACATGCCGGGTAACCGAAGGAGAAGCGTTGCCCCTCATACTTGGCTGCAAAACGATCGCGCATTGTAAAATCTGTAGCATCGGGGAAGCCCCATTGGTCACGCATCTCTTGATGAATACGTTCCGCTAACCCTTCAGCTAGTTCAAGCGCTGTCGATTGGAAAGCATGACTTTCTAAAAACTTACCTTGTTCTTTCAGTGCATTAGCATAGTCCGTAACACCATGTCCGGCTGTTACACATAGCAAACCTACGTAATCCATTTCGCCACTTTCCTTCGTCTTTAAGAAGTCCGCAAGACATAGGTAAGGCGCTTGTTGTTGACGTGGGAAAGTAAAGCGCTGAATTTCAGTCGTACCGTCTTCAGCATAAAGGACAACGTCATCACCTTCAGCTTGCGCTTTATAAAATTGATAAAGTGCAGCTGGTTTAAATAAATCTTGCGCTAAATAACTGGTTACTAACTCATGTAAGTCTGTAGCACGTGGCTCTTTTTCTTCTAATGCTTTTAGTACATTTCCTTTATAGCCGAGATGGTGACCGATTAATGTACGCATATTTACATACGGATATAAATGTTGTACCGCATAACTATGACGTACATGGCGACGTAAATCATTAGGTACACGCACCGGCGCGTCACCTACTGTACGTACCGGCTTTTCGGTTACCGCCTTCGCAGGTCGTGCAGCGCGTAACTCATCTGCTACTTTACGCTTTTCAATCGCTTCGGCTAGCTCGGCTAGTAATAGCGCGCGGTCTACTTCATCTTGCAAACGGTTAGCAATCGCTAAGCCTTGCATCGCATCTTTAGCGTAAAGTACAGGACCATTGTATTGTGCTGAAATTTTAGTTTCCGTAAAGCGACGAGATAAAGCGGCGCCACCTACTAAAATTGGCACATCAATACCTGCATCTTTAAAATCTTGTGCTGTAATTACCATTTGTTGTGCCGACTTTACAAGTAAACCAGACAGCCCTACAATATCAGGTTGCTCTTTTTTAATTGCTTCAATCAATTCAGTAGGTGTCACTTTAATACCAAGGTCTACCACTTTATAACCATTGTTACTTAAAATAATTTCGACTAAGTTTTTACCGATATCATGCACATCGCCCTTTACAGTAGCAAGCACTACTTTTCCTTTACCAGCGTCGCTATCGCCTTTTTCCATAAAGTCTTCTAGGAAGGAAACAGCTGCTTTCATTACGCCTGCTGATTGTAAAACTTCCGCTACAATGAGTTGGTTTTCATTAAATAGACGACCTACTTCAGCCATGCCTGTCATAAGCGGTCCATTAATAATATCTAGCGGTGTATCATATGTCGTTAACGCTTGTTGTAAATCTTCAATTAAACCTTCTTTTGTTCCTTCTACAATATAGTAAGCTAGACGCTCCTCTACCGTATCAGGCAAAACAGCTTCTGTTTTTTCTTTCTTTTTACCGCGATAAAAATCCGTAAATACAGCGAGTGTCTCATCTGTTGTATTAAACAACAATTCGTTAGCCATCGAAATCTCTTTTTCAGGAATCGAAGCATAACGCTCAAGCTTCTCTGTATTGACAATCGCATAATCTAAGCCTGCACGTGTACAGTTGTATAAATACACCGCATTTAACACTTCGCGCCCTACTGGTGGTAAACCAAATGAAACATTGCTCACACCTAATACTGTTAAACAATTTGGCAACGCTTCTTTGATCAAACGTATTCCCTCAATTGTTTCTACAGCTGACCCGATATATTGCTCATCTCCGGTGCCTACAGGGAAGACCAGCGGATCAAAAATAATATCTTCTGCGGGGAAACCCCACTTTTCTACGAGCAATTGGTGCGAACGTTTCGCAATTTCAAGCTTGCGTTCTCGCGTCACTGCCATGCCTGTTTCATCAATTGTGCCGACAACTAAAGCTGCACCGTATTTTTTTGCTAAAGGTACTACTGCATCAAAGCGCTCTTCCCCGTCTTCTAAGTTAATTGAGTTAATAATCGCCTTACCTTGAGAAAATTTCAAAGCTTCTTCCATTACTTTTTCGTCGGTAGAATCAATGACTAATGGCACTTTTACTTTTTTTACAACTTCCTGCATAAAGCCTTTCATGTCCGCAATTTCATCACGGTCAGGGTTAGCTAAACAAATATCAATAACATGGGCACCATTTTTCACTTGTGCACGCGCTACTTCTGCCGCTTCTTCGTACTTTTCTTCGATGATGAGATTTTTAAACTTGCGCGAACCGATAACGTTCGTACGCTCTCCAATAAATAGAGGTCGCATAGAGTCGTCATACTGCAATGATTCAATCCCAGCTACACGATGTTGTTCGTTTATTTCTTTTGGTGTACGTGGCGGGAAGCCGTCTACTACTTCACGAATCGCTTTAATATGTGCTGGTGTAGTGCCGCAACAACCACCAACGATATTAAGCCAGCCTTTTTCTGCAAAACCTTTTAACTTGATGGATAGCGACTCTGGAGATTCGTGGTAACATCCTTCCTCATCAGGCAACCCCGCATTAGGATAACAGCTGACATAGCTTGTAGCTAAAGCGGACAATGAACGAAGATGATCTGTCATAAATTCTGGCCCTGTCGCACAATTTAAACCTACAGAAAGTGGTTTAACATGCTCAATGGAAATGTAAAAGGCTTCTATCGTTTGACCAGCTAATGTTGTACCCATTGGCTCAATTGTTCCTGAAATCATAATTGGCACTTCTTTTTTAGTCGCCTCAAACGCTCTTTTCACACCAATAGTACCCGCTTTTAAATTAAGGGTATCTTGTGTCGTCTCTAACAGTAAAATATCCACGCCACCTTCAATTAATGCTTTGGCTTGCACGTAGAAATTTTCTTCTAATGTTTCAAACGTTACACCACCTGTTACAGATAATGTTTTCGTAGTAGGTCCCATTGCGCCTACGACAAAGCGTGGCCATTCAGGTGTTGAAAATTGATCCACAGCTTCTCTTGCTAGTTGAGCAGCGCGCTTATTAATTTCCTCTGCTTTATAACCAATATCATAGTCATCTAATACAAGTGGTGTTGCGCCAAATGTGTTCGTACAAATTAAATCTGCGCCCGCTTCTAGGTAAAGTGTATGAATTTTACGCAGTACATCTGGACGTGTTAAGACGAGATTTTCGTTACAACCGTCCAACGCTTCACCGCCAAAGTCTTCTTCAGTAAGTTTTTCATTTTGTAACATCGTTCCCATTGCGCCATCCATAATTAAAATTCGTTCCTGTAGCTGTTGTTCTACTATATGCTTAACCATTAATCGAAACTCCTTTTGTTATCGCATCCTGCTGTTGAATGTGTGCGATTAATTGTAATGTCATATCATAACGTAAAAATGGTGTGATTAAATAAATACCGTTGAAATATTGCATCGCTGTATCCACTAACTCTTTTGCAATCGCAATACCTTCAGCTGTCGCCAGTTCCTTATCTTCACCGCATGCACGCATACGCGCTAACACTTCATCTGATAGCTTAATGCCAGGAACCTCGTGATGTAAAAATTCAGCACTGCGGTAGCTTGTTACTGGCATAATGCCAATATAAATCGGTGTCGTTAAATGTTTCGTCGCTTCATACGTTTCAATAATTTTTTCTTTTGTATATACCGGTTGCGAAATAAAGTAATCTGCGCCATGTTCAATCTTCTTTTCTAAGCGAGGAATCGCTCGTTCTACTACACGCACATTAGGGTTGAACGCTGCGGCTACAGAGAAGTTTGCTTTTTTACGTAGCGGCTTACCTGAAAATGAAACCCCTTCGTTTAACTGCTTGATTAGCGCGATTAATTCAAAAGAAGTAACGTCATATACACTCGTTGCGCCTGGGAAATCACCTACTTTTGTTGGGTCTCCAGTTACCGCTAAGACGTCGTGAATGCCAAGTGCATTTAATCCCATTAAATGCGACTGCAAACCAATTAAATTACGGTCTCGACAAGTAATATGCGTTAACGGACGTACACCTTGTTCTTTAATCATCGCGCCCATTGCACTATTACTAATACGAGGAGATGCTAGCGAATTATCTGCCATCATTACGACATCTGCACCTGCTGCATATAATTGCTTTGCCCCTTCAATAAAGCCTTCTACTTCTAAATGACGTGGTGTATCTAATTCTACAATAATTGAACGTTCCCGTTTGACTTTTTCATGCAACGGCTCCACTGTACGTGGCTCTGCTTCTTTTACAAAATCTACTGCAATAGAACGCTTTGTTTTTGCCGTGATCGGTTGTAAATGTGCAACATGTTGTTTAACCGCAGCGATATGTTTTGGCGTCGTACCACAGCAACCACCAATTAAACGGACGCCTTGCTGACAAAGCGTTGCTGCCGCACGACCAAAGTAATCGTACTCTGACTCATAAACGATACGACCGTCTTCTACATCTAATAGCGAGGCATTAGGGTACGTAGATAAAAAGGCATGATCTGGTAAATCTACTTGTTCAAAAGCTTGGATAGTATGAAACGGACCAAGTCGACAGTTAACACCTACTACATCAGCACCGTGTGCTTCTAACTCTACAAGTGCCTCATTTAGTGCCTTACCATTTTGTAGCACGCCTGCCTCGTGCATCGATACTTGTGCAATAATCGGTAATGTCGTCATGCCGCGCAACATATCTAAGGTCGCAATCAGTTCATCAAAGTCATAATAGGTCTCGAGTAAAATGCCATCTACACCTTCTGTCAAAAAGACTGTAGCTTGTGCCTTCACACCTTCTAAAATTTCTGCTAACGTATAGTCCGTATTTCGGATATCTCGAATACCCCCGATTGTGCCAAGAATATACGCTTCATTATTTGCTGCTTTTTTTGCTAGTTGAGTGGCAGCAATATTAATTTCTTGTACTTTATTTTCTAAACCATAGCGTGCTAATTTAATCGCATTGGCACCGTACGTATTAGTTTGAATAACATCTGCACCTGCTGCGATATAATCTTGGTGTATTTTTTCAACGAGGGCAGGCTGCAACAAGTTTAACTCTTCATGACAAGAGGCTAATCCTGTACTATAGAGCATCGTTCCCATTGCACCATCACCAATCAAAATTGATGTTTGTAATTTTTCTAATAAGCCCATCCTTCTTCCTCCCTTTACTCCATTAAAAAAACCCTCTTTTTTATATACAAAAAAGGGGGGCTACTTCGCGTATCGTTCCTCCTCATCTGCCTAGCTATTCGCTAGCTGGATTTAGCACCTGACAATATGTTGGTTGCTGAAGCTTCACAGGGCCAGTCCCTCCGCTTCTCTTGATAAGAATGTTATGAAATTTCTAACTATTGAAAAGTATCATATCGTTAGTAACGTATTACGTCAACACTATTAATCGTTTCTAACAAGTATCGCTACACAAAGTACAAATTAAAACCTTTTCACAAATAAAAAAAGAGGCGCAAAATGCACCTCTTTTATAATAATGTAGCTATTTTTTCGCCAATCGCTTTACCGTTTTGAATGCAAGCGCCAATTCCTACACCGTAATAAGAACAACCTGCTAAATGTACGTTAGGGTACTCTTTAGCTAGCGCTCGCTCTAATCCTTCTAGCGCTTCACGATGTGCTAAATCATAGCGTGGCATTTGATCTATCCATTTCGTGACGTTCACTACTTTTGGCTCCGCTTCGATTCCTAAGCTATTTTTTATATCTGCTATGCCAATTTGAGCTAACTCATCTTCGGTCATTTTTTGTAGCTCCTCGTAGCGTGGATTACTATTTTTATAAAATAGACGCACGAGTAAATTGCCTTCAGCTGATGTATGCTTCCATTTACGGCTCGTCCATGTAGCAGCATTACAAACGACATTCGTATTTTCTGATACGATATAACCCGTACCATCTGCCGGTAGTAAGGCATCTGGAATCGTAAATCCTAAGTACATCGTAATGACCGAAGCTGTCGTAAATTTTTCGAAATAAGGCTGTAAGGTATCGTTGGATAAAATGCCGGCAATTACTTCATTAGGCAACGCTAATACAATAATATCCGCATATCGCTGCTCACCTGTCGTTAGGTGTAAGGTGTGACCGTTTTCAATAGCCGTCACTTGGGCACCTGTAATTACCTCAACATCTGTTAATGTTTCTAGAATACGATAAAGCAATGAATCCAAACCTTTTTTAAATGAAATAAATTTTTTATCAGCTGCCCGTGTAAACTGTTCTTTATTAGCTTCAAAACCTTTAATAATGCTACCATAATCGTTTTTATAATCAATTAAGTACGGCAAAGTAGATGCGATGGATAACTCATGTAAATTACCTGAATATACGCCCGATAATACAGGTGCAATTTGCTTTTGTACAAGCTCTTCGCCTAAATAATACGTTAAAAATTCGCCAATTGAACTTTCTTTTGTGAACTGCTTATTAGGCATATGTAAATCTTTCAACGCTTCTTCCTTTCCCTCAGCTGACACTAATGTACTCGCTTCTAATGAAGCTAAAGACATCGGGATACCAAATGTAGAGTCCTTAGGAATCGCATGCAATTCATTATTCGTATAAATAAAGGATGTACCCGTTTCGTTATAAACGAGTTCATCTTCATAATTAACTTCACGCACTAAATCTAAAACCCCTGGATGACGAGCAACGATAGAGTCAGCTCCTGTTTCCATAATAAATCCATCCGTCGTTTCACTATGAATTTTGCCACCAATATAATCATTTTTTTCGATTAATACTAAATTCACCGCTAAGTTGTTCGCGCGCACTTGACGTTGTAAATAGTGCATGGTGCATAAACCTGTAATACCGCCACCTATAACTGCTACTGTTTTCATTCGTTGTTTTCTCCTCTCATGCATTCAAACTGCGCTGCTTGCTCACCCCAGTAGTGAGCTTTTTGTTTATCTACTTTCGTACCTAGCCCTATCTCATAAATTTCTTCTAAGCGCCGACAAGCCAAAACATCCCCTTGTCGTGCCGCTTCTTTATACCAAAATCGCCCTTTAGCATAGTCCACATATTCATCTTGTTCATTATTATAAATATAACCCAAATTATATTGAGCATCCAAATGACCTTGTTGCGCAGCAAGGCCGTACCAATAAAGAGCCTTGGCTACATTTCTTTTTTTATTTAGTAAGCCCTCATAATAAATAGAACCAAGACGATACTGCGCTAAACTATCTTGATATTTTGCAGAACGATGATACCAAAAGTACGCTTGTTCAGGTGCAACGACTACACCAATACCATTTTCGCATAATAAACCAAGTGTAAACATCGCCTCATGGACGCCTGCTTTTGCCGCTACTAAAAACAATTGGAAAGCACGCTTCGTATTTTTCCCAACATATTCTCCGTGTAAATACATATCCGCTAAATTGTTTGTAGCATCGGGATGCCCTAGTGCGGATGCGGCTTCATAGCTTCGAAAAGCATGAACTAATTGCCCGTCTTCGTAAGCCGCATTTCCTTGTAAATATAATTCCTCTGCCTGTTCCACTGTACACACTTCCTTACCAATAAGCACGTAATAATAATGCAATAAACATCGTTACTAGGATAAAGATTGTAATATGATATTTTTTGTTCATTTCTAACAGACCGATAAACTCTCTTGTAAAGGCGTTTGGCACGTAATACAGCGCTGTTCGTGAACCGATTCCCTCTGCATCGAGTCCTGCTTTCCTTGCATAAATGCTCGCTCTAAAAAGGTGAAATTCATTGGTCACAAATACCGAACGATAAGGTCTTCCACCACAATGCTGTTCAATGACTTGTTTCGAAAAACGCATATTTTGTGCGGTGTTAGTCGATTGGTCTTCAACTAAAATATGTTCAGAAGGGATGCCGTACTTTTCTACAATATAGTCTCGCATAGCGACAGCTTCTGCTACTAACTCATCACTGCCCTGTCCACCTGACATAACTAATATAGGTGGCACACCTTTTTTAGCTGCGTATTTATCATATAAGCTAACAGCCTTATCAACACGACTCGCCAATAAAGGAGGTACTTTGTCACCAATTAAACCTGATCCTAAGGCAATAATGTAATCCGGTTTATAAAAAATAGGCGTGAAATAATACAATGTCGCATATAAAATAACGCAACTATACAAAAATAACGCATAGCCAAACAATAATGCGCCCCATAAATAAAGTAACATTAAGCGATTATTCGCCGCCTGTCCTGTAAATACCATTACGACAAAGGTAATGATTAAAAAAGAGATACCAAAACCAAGTAAACCAAAAAATAAATTACTCAACCTGCGACCTTCTTTTTCCAACAGTATTTTACTATTAAAAAATGTCGCAATCGTCATGCTAAATATAGTAATAGGTACAAGCGCGGCTAATAGCGCTAAGTAAATGAGCGTAAATATTTGCGAGTCCTTACTTAATGATGGGATGACATATAGCAATACATCCATTCCTATTATCATCATTAAAATGCCAAACACTACAGCATTTGCAAAACGCCGTTTTTCTTGCACATACATTATAATAAATATACACAATAAAGGGATAATGAGTACCACTTCAAGAGGCCTCCTCTTCTATTCCAACTTATTTCTAGTATAACATCTGCAAATTTTTCATGATATAATCATTTGTTAGCATGTTTATTGTTATTTTCCGCTTTATTCATGTAAAATAAACATATCAACTTTTTGGAGGAATAGCATACCATGAAAAAATTAGTAGCAGCTCTTTTCGCGATGACGTTAATGTTCTCATCTGTCGGTGTATTTTTACCTTTTGATGACGGTATAACAGCAGAAGCAAAAGGCTATAAATCAGGCAAAAAAGGGTTTAATAAAAGCAATAACACGAATAATAATTCTAATTTCCAAAAGAAAGACCAAAACCAAACGAATAAAAACCAATCTCCTACTGCTAAAAACACAGCGAATAAAAGCGGTGGTTTAATGAAAGGCTTAATGATGGGTGGTCTTGCAGGTCTATTATTCGGTAGTCTATTTAGTGGTATGGGCATGTTAGGTTCAATCTTAGGTTTGCTCGTTAACGTAGGTGCCATTTTACTTGTGGTATTTTTAGCCGCTAAAATTTGGACGATGGTTACAAAGAAAAAACGTGATGAAGAGGAAGCTAAACAATGGCGATAATTTGTGAAGACGATATCATTAACGCAATCTGCCTGTCACAGGCTTACCACAATAATGTGGCACTTGAGCAAGTTGAAGTGGAGCTTGGCTATGACGAGGAGCAATACAGTGCTGAGGTTTTCTTACCAGGTAAATCAATTATGTTAGACGCTGGCGATATGGTTGGCGCGCTACGCATGTGGGTGAAGGAACAAATGCATATGGACCCATTCGCTTCACGTATTCAACTTCAATTTAATGAAAATGACGGCATCTATGCAACTGTAGAGAGCTAATCAAAAACACCTAGCGAAATTTTCGCTAGGTGTTTTATTATACTTGGTCTAAATACGTCGCAATATTATCACGAATCTTAGCCTTTAAAAACTTCCCTACTGATGTTTTAGGCACCTCATCAATAAAGACAATTTCATCAGGTAACCACCATTTTGCTACATGTTGTTCTAAATACGCCATCAATTCTTCCTTAGTAGCAGCGCCTTCCTCCTTTAATACCACACAAGCTAAAGGACGCTCCTGCCACTTTTCGTGCGGCATGGCTACTACGGCTGCTTCAAAAACCGCAGGATGTGTCATTAAAGCATTTTCTAAATCAACAGAAGAAATCCATTCACCGCCTGATTTAATTAAATCTTTCGTACGGTCCGTAATGCGAATATAACCTTCAGGCGTCATAACCGCAATGTCCCCCGTATATAACCAACCATCTTGGAACGCTTCTGCTGTTCGCTCATCTTTATAATAACCACTCGCAATCCATGGCCCTTTAATAATTAGCTCACCCATCGTTTCATTATCCCATGGCACTTCACCATGCTGATTAATCACACGCGTTTCAATCAGAGGTGTTGTTAAACCTTGGGTAGCCCGTAGCTCTAATTTATCTTCGTAAGTCCAGTCGTCCATTTCCTCTTTAAAATTAGAAACACTAACAAGGGGCGAGGTTTCCGTCATGCCATAGCCTACTAAAAATGGCACGCCGTAGTCCTGTTCAAATTTACGAATTAAGCCTTTTGGCGACGCTGAGCCACCACTTACTACAAGACGTAATGAGGATAAATCACGCGGCGCATTATCCTGCTCCTTAACCAGACCTAACCAAATCGTTGGTACACCTGCAGTAATCGTTACCTTTTCCTGTTCAATTAGGTCTAGTAACAATGCTGGTGTAAATGCTGGACCTGGCAATACTTGTGTAGCGCCAAAGTTAACTGCCGCAAATGGTAGCCCCCAAGCATTAGCATGAAACATCGGTACAATTGGCATCACCACATCGCGCTCTGCAAGCGCAAGTGTATCTGATAAACCACTAATCATACTGTGCAAGACAAGGCTTCGGTGCGTGTACACTACACCCTTTGGCATCCCTGTTGTTGCGCTCGTATAACACATGCCCGCTGGTGTGTTTTCGTCTAAATCTTCTGGGAAAGTAAACGCTGCCGAGGCTTCAGCTAATAATGTTTCATAATCATAAAGTGTAATACCTGTCGGCGCTGGTGGTAACTTAGGCATATCTTGCATAATGACAATTTTTTTAACCGTTGTAAGCTGTGGCACTAAGGGTGCCATTAGCGTATATAAATCGCTATCTACTAATAGGATTTCGTCTTCTGCATGATTAATTACATAAACGATATGCTCAGGTGCTAACCTAATATTAATCATATGCAATACCGCACCTGTACAAGGTACAGCGAAATAGGCCTCTAAATGTCGATGATGATTCCATGCAAAAGAGCCTACTTTCATCCCCTTTGTCATTCCAAGCTTTGTTAATGCATCAGCTAAACGCTTTGTGCGTTCAACATATGTCGTATACGTAAAGCGATGTATCATCGTTTCGCTTGTGCGTGACACAATCATTTTATTAGGGTAATAGCGTCTAGCCCTCTCCAAAAATCCCGTTAATAATAAAGGTGTATCCATCATCATTACTCATCACTCCTCATATTTTTAAACGTATTTTTCGATTACACTGCGCAAGCATGCTACAATCTAGAGAAAGGAGTTGTTACTATGGAAAAAGAAGTTTACATACTATCGTCGATACGTACGAATAATTTTACAGATGATGCCTTGCAAGATAAAGTTCGTGCAGTTTGGCACACAGCTCGCGAAAAAAATGATGGTGGCATGCTTTATGGTATTTATCATAATTACGAAAGTGACTACCGCGGAGACTATACGTTAAGCGTAGCTACCACATCACCAATTAGTGATGATGTGCTAACACTACCTCAAACTAAGTACACAACGTATATTACTTCTGCTCCCCATATTTTTGATACGTGGGAATCAATTTGGCAACGTGAGTCTGAAGGCTCGATTAACCGTGCCTACACTATTGATTTTGAACGCTACCTAGAAGATGGTCGTGTCGAAATTTTTGTAGCCTTTAAATAAGTAATTTGCCCGTAGCCCTATGCTATGGGCTTTTATATACCTAAATTTTTAGCAATAATGACCTTCATAATTTCATTAGTACCTGCATAAATCGACATTACCGGAATATCGCGGTAACGTCTTGCGATTTTGTACTCCTCCATATAGCCGTAACCACCGTGCAATTGCATACACTCCGTAGCAATATCACGTGCCTTTTCGGTAATCCAATACTTTGCCATAGATACTTTAGTGACAACATCCTTGCCTGCAATATGATCCTCAATTAATGACTCGAGAAATGTTTTACCTAACTCTAATTGTGTTGCCATCTCCGCCATTTTAAATTGTGTATTTTGAAATTGGCTAATTGACTTCCCAAAAGCCTCGCGTTCCTTAATGTAAGTCATTGTTAGCTCAAACATATCCTCAGCTGCAATTTGTGCTGAAATAGCTACAAATAAACGTTCTTGTTGTAACTTTTCCATTAAGTAGGTAAAACCCTTACCTTCCTCACCTAATAAATTAGCTACAGGCACACGACAATCTTCAAAGTATAACTCTGCAGTATCCTGCGAATGCATACCTACCTTGTTCAATTTTTGCCCTTTAGTAAAACCTGGTGTCCCTTCTTCAATGACAAGTAAACTTACACCATGATGGCGCTCCTTTGGGTCTGTCTTTACTGCTACTACTGCGAGATTTGTATGAATGCCATTTGTAATGAATGTTTTTTGCCCATTTACAATATAATGATCACCATCTCGAATAGCTGTCGTTTTAATACTTGCTAAATCAGACCCTGCCCCGGGCTCTGTCATTGCAATAGCAGTAATATACTCACCTGTTACACATTTCGGTAACCAGCGCTCTTTTTGCTCTTCATTACCGTAGGCTTCGATATAAGGCACTACAATATCATTGTGTAAACCAACACCAATTAAACCACTACCTACGCGCTCTAGCTCCTCACCTATAACTACGCCAAAGCTAAAATCTAAATCAAGACCGCCATACTTTTCTTCTACTTGAGGGCATAAATATCCCATCTCTCCAAGCTTGCGCCAAAAATCCTTAGGGATAAGGTGGTTTTGCTCCCACTCGTCGTAATAGGGCACAGCTTCCTCTGCTAAAAACTGACGTAATGATTTACGAAATAAATCATGCTCCTTTGTTTCAAATCGATAACGTACCATATCCCCACACTCCTTTATTTTGGTTGCATACGAATTCCGCCATCAAAGCGGATTACTTCACCGTTTAACATCGTATTACGAATAATACTCTCTACTAAAAAGGCATACTCCGATGGTTTCCCTAAACGCTTTGGAAACGGTGTCATTTTTGCTAATGCTTGTTGTGCTGGCTCTGGTAGCCCCGCAAACATCGGGGTTTCGATTAAGCCTGGAGCAATCGTCATTACACGTATGCCATGCTCTGCTAACTCACGAGCAATAGGTAAAGTCATGGCTACTACGCCGCCTTTAGAGGCACTATAGGCTGCTTGTCCAATTTGCCCATCAAATGCAGCTACTGAAGCTGTATTAACAATTACGCCGCGTTGCCCATCAACATCAGGTGTATTATGTTGCATACGGTCTGATGCTAACCGAATAACATTGAATGTTCCTACAAGGTTAATGGAAATCACTTGCTCAAATTGTGCCAATGTATGGATACCTTTACGCGACAATAACTTAGCAGGTGGCGCGATACCTGCGCAGTTAACCACTACATTTATTTTGCCAAAGGCTTGGATTCCTTTATCTAATGCCGCATTAACAGAGGCTTCATCTGTAACGTCTGTTTTGGCAAACACTATACTTGAAGGATTGCTCGCTACAAGCTCCTGCCCCTTTTGTTCATTCACATCTACTAAGATAGCCTTACCTCCTGCTGACACGATATGTTGTGCCGTAGCAGCTCCCATCCCCGAAGCACCACCTGTTATAAAAGCTACAACTTCATTTAATTGCATATCCTTCACCCCTTATAATTTTTCAATGATTGTGGCATTAGCCATGCCCATGCCTTCACAGATTGCTAATAAGCCATAACGTTGATTTTCTCGATGCATACGATAAAGCATTGTCGTTAATAGTTTCGTGCCTGTTGCACCTAGCGGATGACCTAGGGCAATGGCACCGCCGTCTACATTTAATTTACTCGCATCCGCTCCTGTATCTTTAAGCCATGCAAGTGGTACAGGTGCAAATGCTTCATTTACCTCATACGTATCCATGTCGTTAATTGTAAGTCCAGCTTTTTGCAATACTTTTTCTGTTGCTGCAATCGGACCTGTTAGCATCAACGTTGGGTCTGAGCCTACTACTGAACGCGCTACAATACGAGCGAGGGGTTTAATACCAAGCTCTTTTGCTTTATCACTAGACATCAACACTACAGCTGATGCTCCGTCGCTCATTTGACTAGCATTACCTGCTGTAATTACACCATCTTCCTTAAAGACGGTTTTTAATTCAGCTAAACTTTCTCGTGTAGTATTAGCCCTTGGTCCCTCATCGGTATCAAAATGCTTGATACCTTCGTCTGTTGTAACATCAACACCAACAATTTCTTTTTTAAAATGACCTGCGGCAATAGCTGCTAATGCACGTTTATGACTCTCGAGTGCATAGTCATTCAGTTTTTCTGCACTAAAACCCCACTGTGCTGCAATACGCTCTGCTGAGAGACCTTGATGAATAATTTCGTGTTGTGCCGTTAACTTTTGGCTAGGCTTAGTATCCAAATAATTAGAGCCCATAGGCATACGCGTCATACTCTCCACGCCACCAGCAATCACAATATCCATATCCCCCGCTAAAATGGCCTGCGCTGCAAAGTGAACAGCTTGCTGACTTGAACCACACTGTCGGTCAATTGTTACACCCGGTACATGTACAGGGAAGCCAGCAATTAATAGTGCTGAACGTGCGACATTACCTGCTTGCTCTGCAGTCTGGGTAACACAACCTAAAATAACGTCCTCAACTTGCCCCTTTTCAATAGTAGCGCGGCGCACCACCTCAGCTAACACCTCTGCTGCTAAATCATCTGCACGTGTCGTAGCTAACGCCCCTTTTCGTTTGCCCACTGCTGTACGAGCTGCCGCAACAATTACTACCTCTCTCATCCCAATTCCTCCCCTTCAAGCAAAATTTTCTGATTTTTCTTTCTAATTAAAACTTTACCAATTTTTCTACTTAACATCAAGTTATCTGTCGAAAAATAAAAAATAACATAAAAAAAGAATGATGAGGTTCACCTCATCATTCCTACTATACAAATAACTCAATTGCTACAATAATAATGCCTGTAATAGCTAGCCCCACATGACCAATACAAATACGAGGTTGCATCTTTCGCGCAAGCTCCTCAGCACTATCGGTTGATTTGACTTTACAAGCTGTACAAAAATAACGATTCATCCTTTGCCACCTCTTAGCAAACTGTAGCATACAGTTTGCTAAACTTGCGTTTTAATATACTCATCACGTAATTGGTATTTTAAAATTTTACCCGATGCATTTCGTGGTAATGCATCTTCGTATAAAAATTTACGCGGAATTTTATAACTTGCAATATGCTCACGGCAATATGCAATTAGCGCTTCTTCGTCAATCTCTACATTCGGCTTAGCAACGATAACTGCTGTTACACTCTCTCCCCATTTTTCATCTGGCAAACCGATAGTGGCTGCTTCTAATATGTCAGGATGACTATTTAGTACTTGCTCTACCTCAACAGAGTATACATTTTCGCCACCTGAGATGATCATGTCTTTTTTGCGGTCCACTACTGTGATGTAACCATCCTCATCAATCGTTGCAAGATCACCTGTCATTAACCAACCATCACGAAATGTTTTTTGTGTTTCTTCTGGCTTACGGTAGTACTCTTTCATAATAGTTGCCCCGCGCATAATAAATTCGCCAATTTCACCAGGTGCTACATCATTCATATCCTCATCCACCACACGCGTATTATATAAAAACATAGCTTTGCCACCTGCGCCAAGTTTAGTATCATGCTCCTCAGGTTTTAAAAATATGCCGCCTGGCCCTGCCTCTGTCATACCGCAAAAATTATAAAATGAACGTGTACCAAACAATTGCATAGCACTCTCAATTAATGCTGGAGCCATTGGCGCTGCACCATACATACATTTATCAATTGTGGATAAATCATATTGTTCCTTATTGGGTACTTGTAGTAATGCTGTATACATCGCAGGTACACCAAAGAAAGCACTTAGCTTATATTTTTCGATATCTGCAAGCACTGCCTCTGGATTAAAATCACGATGAATCACGGTAAACATACCTAAATAAATTGCGGTTAATGTCATGCCATTTAATTGTGCCGAATGAAATAAAGGTGCAATACATAACGCACGATGTTCACTCGTTAAAGTTAAACATAATGTATAAGAGATATGCACATTAACGACCGTTTGATGATCAAACAAGGCACCTTTCGGATAGCCCGTCGTACCTGATGTGTATAAAATTTCGGCATCATCTGTACCGGTAATAAAAACACGTGGATAACTTGTATCATCTGTGCGCACCGTTGCCCAATCTACTGAGTCTGCATGCTGTGCAATCGGCTGCACTATAATGTCATGCGAGCGTTCAGTTTTTGCGCTCGCCCCTACGACAGTTTCTTCAAACACGTCATCACAAAATACTGCCTTAGCCTCTGACTGCTCTAAAATATACGATGTCTCCGTACTAGTTAACCTAAAATTAATCGGTACAGCTACAAAGCCAGCACGCACAATTGCTAAAAAAACTAACATAAAATGATCCGAATTTTTCATAAAGATACCAATTTTATCGCCCTTATGATAACCATTTGCTAATAAGCCATGAGCTAAACGGTTAACCTCCTCATTAAATTGACGATACGTGTACTCACGCCCCTCACAAGCAAAAATTAATTTATTTGGGTGTCTTGTTGCATTAATCGCTAACGCTTCACTTACATGCATAGTATCACTCCTTTTTCTGAAAATTCTATATTTTTATACAATATAACAATTTATTCTCGAAAAAACAATAATATCGTACAATAATTCAATATTTTGCGTCTTAACCTATTAATAATTGAATGATAGCTTGCTTTATTTATATTTTCGCTTTAAAGTTTCCTTTAGGAAAGATAGTTTCATTAAAACAATATAGGAGGTCTCCAAATGAATCCATTTATATTACCAAAATTGCCTTATGCTGTTGACGCACTCGAACCTTATATCGACGCACAAACGCTTGAAATTCATCATGGTAAGCACCATGCTACGTATGTTAATAATCTAAATGTTGCCCTAGAAGGACATGAAGCATTACAGCAAAAACCTATTGCAGAAATTTTAGCAAATTTACAAGAAGTGCCTGAAAATATACGCACAGCCGTGCAAAATAATGGTGGCGGTCACTATTGCCATTCTTTATTTTGGGAATCGATGAAACCTAACGGGGGCGGCGAACCTACTGCCGATATTAAGCGTGAAATTGAAAAGTATTTTTCTACGTTTGATAATTTTCAAAGCGAACTATCAAAAGCAGCGATAAGCCGTTTCGGTAGCGGCTATGGCTGGTTAGTCGAGCATAACGGAAAGCTTGAAGTTTTAAGTACTGCTAATCAAAACACACCGCTCGCCGCTGGCAAAAATCCTTTATTAATTATTGATGTTTGGGAACATGCATATTATTTGAAATATCAAAACCGTCGCCCTGAATTTGTCACTAACTGGTGGCATACTGTAGATTGGGACATTGTTAACGAACGTTTACTTGCTAGTAAAATGAATTAGGCTAAATAAAAAACGCGCAGCATCTTTTGGATGCCGTGCGTTTTTTTCACTATCTTTTACGTTCATAAACGTTGACGAATTAACCATAATCTCTCGATAAACCCTTTTGTCTTATTATAATCATCACGTAACTTCACTGCTTTTGCTACTTCGTTAGTAATGACAGCATACACATCGTGTTCAATAAACTTTTGCAAGTCTTTTTCTCCTTCTACTGTCCAAACCATTACACCTTTATGAGCGTCGTGGGATTTTTTCTGTAAGGTAGCATCAACATATTTTTCTTTGACGCCTAAAAACTCCGTCGGTATATCATACATATCTGTTTCCTCATCTTTAACTAAATAACTCGTTTTAATAGTAGGGTCTGCTTTTTTTACAGCTTCAATTGCTGATTGATCAAGTGATTGTACAATGTAGTCATTAGCTACGTTATACTTTTTTAAAATTTTCACAATGTCTTCCACATAACCTTCCTTTTCATGACCGTGTACTTTAATCTCAACAAGCAAGTTAGTATGAGTAGCCTTAGCAGCTTCGAGATATGACACAAAGCTAGGTATTGTACCTTTTAATGATTTCTTTTGTATCGCAGTACCTACTAACTCTCGTTCTGTGGCCTTGTAAATTTTTTGTTTATCCTTTGCTAAACGCTTTAAAGATTCATCGTGATAGACGATAAACTTGCCATCTTTTGTTTGTTGAATATCTAACTCTACTAGATTAGCACCTGCTTGCTTCGCTTTTTCCATTGCCGGAATAGTATTTTCGAGCGCTTTTTGAGAATAACCACGATGCGCTACAATTTTTGTCGTAGGTTGATATACGCTATATGTCAATACATAACTATTAATTGCTGTTAATAACACGACACTAATAACCGTTACTATACCTATATGCATTTTATGCTTTTTATTACAAGGTCTTACTTTAGGTGCTGGCCCTGTATAAACAGCTAACTGCATTATGACTTGTGCTAGTACAATTTGAGCATAAGCTGTCACCCAAAACATAGCGACTAAAATTACGCTAACTGTAATACCCGCTAGCATTGGTAAGCCCTTGTTTATCATAGCTTCGCTTAAAATTAATGGTAGGCTAAAAACGCTAGCTAACGTAATAAGTACAATGCCATATAATAATAATGCGCCTATAAAAATGGCCATGCTCTGCGCTAATTTTATACGTGAAACATACATGCTATGACGCATCGCTTGCACAAATGTTGTGTCTTCAGCCATGTAATAATAAGCACTAAATAGTAAACGTAAACTACTATAAACTAACATAGCCATAATGATTATCCACAGCACGAGGCCAATTACCGTAGTAAATGGCATCCAAAAACCTGAACTTTTTAACAGTGCAGGCCCTATACCTATTGGCGAATAAGGTACGACAAGTAATAGCATAAGTGTCATCAAGCTGGCTGGCAGTAAATAAAAACGTCGCTTTTTTAAGCGTAGTGCCGCAAAAATAGGCGCAGGTTCAGTCGTTTGTAAATGCGCACTCATAAAATAATAATTTAACGTATACTGATAAGCACAGCAGGCACCAAATGCTAATAACGTAACGACAACGACTATAGCTGGCGAATTCAGCCACTGTGTAATAGGCCCTTTTAAAAACCCTTGCATCCCTGCAATATCAACGAGTTTATAATATAAAAAAAAGGCTACAGGTAACCCTAGTAGCCACTGCAAGCTGTATAAATAAAAGAGCCCTCTAGGATAATTAGAACTGTATTGAATAAATTGTTGGAAGCTCATTTTCATTAACCGCTTCATACACTCACCCCTCTATCCAACTTATACCCACGTTCTTTTATTTAAACGCATTACGTTATATTATAAGCGCTCTATAATAATTTGGATGCGCTCATATAATGTTTTTTGCTTATCGTAAGAATCACGCACTTCAATAGCTTTATCCACATTATTCGTAATTAAGCTAAAGGTATTCATACGCACATACTTATGCAATAAGTTTTCTTTATTGACGGTCCATACCATAATTCCCTTACCTTGCTCATCCGCTTGCTTTAATAAATCACTCGTCATCCAAAACTCTTCAATACCTAAGTAAGGCATTGGCACATCAGGCAAGCGCCCTATACTCATCGCTAAAATATAGCTTGTCGTAATCGTCGGATCATAAGCTAGTACACGCTCTAATGAGGCGCGGTCTAATGAGTGGATAATATAATCGTTAGCCACACCTTTTGCGCGCAATAAATCCACGAGTTGCTCTTCCATATCTTGAGTTTCGTGCCCATGTGTTTTAATCTCCACAAGCAATTTTATTTTTAATTCCTTCGCGCGATCCACATACGCTTCAAAGGACGGGATTTCGTCCTTAAATTGATTATTTTTGATTGGAATGCCGACAAGCTCGTCTAAATTCATATTATAAATATGACCGCTTCGTCCTGCTAAGCGTGATAATGTAGCATCATGGTAGACAACAAACTTACCATCCTTCGTTTGTTGAATATCCATCTCAACAAAATCTGCACCTGCTTCTGCTGCCTTTTCCATAGCGGTAATACTATTTTCTAATGCTTTATTTGCATAGCCACGGTGTGCCACAATTTGTGTTGTAGGCTGATATACCGTTTGTTGCAGCGTAATATAATTGCTCACACATAGTACAATAAAGCCTAGTACTAACCCTGCTTGTAGCAATTTATGGTCAGCAAGCCAACCTAAGATTTTAGGGCGTACCAAATGACGCTCTAGTTGTTTAAGTGGCTGTTGCTCAACCTTATGACTAATTGATGTTAAAGCCTCTGCTAATAGTGGTTGTAAAACAGCACCACCACAGAAGAATAAAATTTGAATAAAAGTTAATGTAATACCTGCAAAGATAGGCATACTTAATTTAATTGTGCTTTCGATTACTACTAACGGTACTAATATCAAAGTAGTTAATACTGTCATCGTTAGTGTAAAGCTTATAATAATGCCACCTAATACAGATACTAATAGCCACATATTTTTACGTGACAGCTGCCAACTCTGCTTCATTGCCTGCAAAATAGTTGTATCTTTACCTGTCACAAAAAACATAATGCTAAAAATTAGGCGTAAGTTAATATAAAATAGTAGCGCCATTAACCCTATCCATAAAATTTGACCACTTGTCGTTGTCATTACTTCATCCACAATAAAGTCAGGTACTTTAAGTTGCTCAGTAAAACTTGAGTTTACGCCAACCGTTGCCACAGGCACAATTAGCATAAAATATAAGCTAAATAATAAAGTATGCACACTCAAAAAATATTTAGATTTTTTATTTAACTGCTTAAAAATGGTACGGTACGTAAACGTTTGTTGCTTACGCTGAAAATCCGCTAGTAAAAAATAAAAACCTAACTCATAATAAATAAATATGGTTAATAATAAGACCAACACTACCAATAAAATAATGGCTAGGGGGCTGTGCAGTAATTGTCCGATGTTACCATCTGTTATCCCCTGCATTCCTGCAGCACTTAACGCACGATGAAATAAAAATGATAAAATGGGTATTGCGACAATCCACTGTAGTAATTGTAAAATCATAAAGCCTATAATGTAATCACGCGGATCCGTAATAATACGGCGCACGCTCATCCGTACAATCTCAATTGTTTTTCCCACAATGTCACTCTCTCTTTTACATATTGTAACCTAATTTAAGGAGGTTTTTAGATGGAAACGATTTTCCTACAAGAAATGTACCGACGTTTTTCCGTTATTAAACAGCAAGGTGATGAAATGCTTGCTGAAATCGCTGAATCTGCCTTAACATGGCAACCTAATAAAGATTCAAATAGTGTTAGTATTTTGGTCAAGCATTTGCATGGCAATATGGTATCACGCGCTACTAATTTTTTGCATACAGATGGCGAAAAGCCAACACGTAATCGTAGTGCAGAATTTTATAATGATATTTCTTCCAAAAAGGAATTACTAGCACTGTGGCAAGAAGGCTGGGACAGATTACTTGCTATGTTACAAAACCTACGCCCTTATGATGTTCATAAATATGTATTATTACGTGGTGAGCAAATTTCGGTTATTGAGGCTTTAACACGCATGCTTGTTCATTATAGTGAGCACGTTGGGCAAATTATTTATATTACCAAGTTAAAAAGAAGCTAAAACAAAGCGAGCCGTCACCCAAAGGATGACGACTCGTTTTTTTATGCACTTATCATAAGCATAGCTGTGCAATACATACTACAAGCTGTTGCAAAGCCAAGTATAAGTGATAGCTTAGCGGGTTGATTTTTAGTAAAGCTTTGAAGGAGTAACGCACTAAATGCGAGTGTTGCCACTAAAAAAATACAACCTTCAAACGTCCAACTTAATATAGGTGCTGCAAGATTAGCATGAAATGCGTGATACAGTGCCGCTGTTTTTTCGGTTTTACTATCTGGTGAACTAATACTGAGCACAGCCGTTGCAGTAAATATCGTTAACATAATCATACTCTCTGCACGTAACCAGGCTTTACTGCTACGACGCTCATTACGATTAAGTACACCATTGATTAATGCATATAATACTAGCGGTACAATTAATGCATGCTTGATGATTAATGCTTGACCATAAGGGATTCGCCATGCTGTTACATAGGCAGGTGTAATAATAGTTACTAACAAAATACCGCTTATGCTCACTGCTAGTAATGCTGTTAAGGCAATTGGTGTAAACCAACGTAAAAATGGTTTACCTAATTGTTGCTCACTCGCAAATAAACTTGCTACGAGTAATACGCCCACCCAAATAGAAACAGCCATTGTATGCACAGTATGACTCATAAAACCTGTAAATTGATTAAATGAACTCGCATGACTCGACCAACTAAAGGCAATAATCATCGCTAAAGCGAGCACTAGTTGAACTGCAGTAGAGCGCTGAGAGCTAAGTAATAATGCACCACCAAGTAATGCTACTACTAACCATGAGCGCCCCACTTCAAAAGTAAAGAGCACCATTTTAGTACTTGTTGCCACATCATACTGTGCATTTAAAAACAGTATAAGTTTAAGTACAGGCAGTGCCGCACAGCTCACTACTGTTACAACCGCAAGTGGCAAAACACTACGAGGTACTGTAATGGTTAGCGGGCTTAAGCGCACAATAATAACACCCATCATCACAGCAAGACCTGTGTATAAAAGTGCCTGTGTCACAATTAGCATCAGCTTATTTCTTTCTGCGCATCATAACTACTGCTAATAATAAAATAATGGCTAAACCGCCACCAATAAGTAAAGGTGCCTTAGATGCTTGTGCTTTTTCTTGTTGAGGTGCTTCCACTGTTTCAGTTGGTTGTACCTCTGAAGTAACTTCTACTTTTTCTTGTTCAATAGTTTCTTCTTTAGGCTCTTCTACAGGTGCATCAACAGTAAAGGCAATGTCGCCCTCAATCACGTGACCATCTGCGCCAATAATATGCCAATGTAAATCATATGCACCATTTGTTAATGGTTCAGTTGTTGTACCCGTTAATACTGCATCGTCAACTGCTGTCGTTACCGCTACATCTTGACCATCTTGCTTTAATGTAAATGTGCTACCTGCTTCTAGCTTACCTTCAAATGTTAACGTCATTTCTTGTAATGGTGTTGTAATCACATCACCATCTGCTGGCGTTGAGCTCGCAATATGCGTATGCGCAAATGCTGTTGACCATGTTGTTGCTAGTAATAAAAATGTGAAGGCTAGTATTTTTTTCAATTCAATCTGCTCCTGTCTATGTGAAATCTTTTTTCATTGTATAAGACAAATGTGAACTTTGATTGAAATTTCGGTGTATTTTGCAAAAAAAATACAAAGCTACACACTTACTAGTAGCTTTGTACTATTTTACTCAACCTTCTGTGCCAGCTGTATAAACTTCTTCAAATGGCTGGATAATAACAAAACCTTCACCTGAAAAAGCCATTTGGATAGACTCACCACTACCACGACCAATAAAAGTGCGGTAGCTAATATCTGTTGTGAACTACCCACCACTTATTGACCTTGCGGTCTAATTGAAGTGGGGGCTTCTCGACTTATCGTTGCTTTTACTAGCCAACGAAAACTGACCGAGCTAACCCTCTTGTTCCAAGAGTTTTTGTTTCTATGCTAATGCCAATAGGCGAATGCCTTCATTT
>NZ_QAFW01000175.1 GCF_003057615.1 Metalysinibacillus jejuensis | reverse complement strand
GGTGTAATGGGAAAAGGAATTGCCCTTCAGTTTAAACAAGCTTTCCCTGATGTGTTTAAACAGTATGAGAAAGCCTGTAAAAAGGGGCTTGTGCAAGTGGGTAACATGCATGTCACTGAAGTTGTAGGATTTGCCTCACCTAGATATATCATCAATTTTCCTACCAAGGAGCATTGGCGTAACCCTTCTAAACTTGAATACATTGAAGAAGGGTTAAAGGATCTAGTAAAGGTTATAAATGATTTGAAAATTCAGTCAATTGCATTGCCTCCTTTGGGTTGTGGAAATGGTGGGTTAGACTGGCGTCAAGTAAGACCAATGATAGTAGAGGCATTCCAAACCTTAGATGTAACAGTTCATTTATATGAGCCAGCAGGTGCACCACCACTAGAAGAAATG
>NZ_QAFW01000174.1 GCF_003057615.1 Metalysinibacillus jejuensis | reverse complement strand
TGGAAAGAAATGTTCTGGTCAAGAAGCTTCTGCCTACTTACAGCAGGCGGTGCGCCAATAGATACCATCAAAAAATATATTGAAAATCAAGGTAAAAAGTGAGGTGAATTGATATGACTAAACAAAATAAAGCTTTCAAATTTCGTTTTTTACCAAACAAAGAGCAAGCTGTACTATTAGCTAAAACATTCGGCTGTGTTCGTTTTGTCTACAATAAGATGTTAGCTGAACGCAAAGAAACGTATGAAAAGTTCAAAGATGATAAAGAAGCACTTAAAAAGCAAAAGTTCCCTACACCAGCTAAATATAAAGACGAATTTCCATTCCTAAAAGAAGTGGATTCTTTAGCTTTAGCAAATGCACAAATGAACTTACAAAAGGCTTATAAGAATTTTTTTGAAGGCAATGCG
>NZ_QAFW01000173.1 GCF_003057615.1 Metalysinibacillus jejuensis | reverse complement strand
CGCGTATAAGAAAGTGGAATCATTAAGGTACTGTGAAGACTTCTATGACTGGCTAAAAAGGAGATGGAAATGATGAAACATGTCATTGCGTTAGATGTGAGTAAAGGCAAAAGTTCGGTGGTTATTTATGATAGGTATCGACAATGTGAATTTGAAGGTGAACTGAATCATACCCGAATCGACTTTGAACGATTACATGAACGTATTGAAGAAATTACGAAGAGTGATGGACAAGTCCCTCACATTGTATTTGAAGCAACTGGTGTCTATTCCAAATCAGTAGAAGCGTTTTTCAAAAATCATGGCTATACATATAGTCGCATGAATCCGCTTGAAGCGAACCTACAAATGGCGAAAATGCGACGTCATAAAACGGACTGTAGTGACGCACATGAACTAGCGAAAACGCACTTTAAA
>NZ_QAFW01000172.1 GCF_003057615.1 Metalysinibacillus jejuensis | reverse complement strand
GCAATGAGATGCCCTTATCTTGAGGATTGTTCAAAGCAGAAATGAATTGCGAACGGTACATCACTCAAGAATCCCACCCGTACATCGCAAGGTGAAGGGCTTGCGGCTTTAGCCGTGGGAGTCTCAAAAGGCGAAAGCTTTTTTTATACCTAAAATAAGTATACACTTGTGAACTACCCACCACTTATTGACCTTGCGGTCTAATTGAAGTGGGGGCTTCTCGACTTATCGTTGCTTTTACTAGCCAACGAAAACTGACCGAGCTAACCCTCTTGTTCCAAGAGTTTTTGTTTCTATGTTAATGCCAATAGGCGAATGCCTTCATTTTTGATATTGATGGCTGAATTATAGTCACGATATGCCACATACCCACATGAACAACGGTAAGTACGTTCAGATAGCTTCATAGGTTTTTCTGCACCACAA
>NZ_QAFW01000171.1 GCF_003057615.1 Metalysinibacillus jejuensis | reverse complement strand
GTTAATTCCTCATAAAAATTCGTTAGTCTTCTTATAGCATGAGCATCTGTAAAAACAAAAGCAGGACAATGTTGTTGTATCATGGCTGTATTGGTCATGAAATATACCATGTTTTGCTGTGGGGGATGTTGCCTGCCTATTACATATAACATAGGTGACCGAGGGGCAAAATAAAATGGAACATAGTCGTGTAAATTCCCACACATACCAATGGGTATCTTTGTGCGCTCTCTCCGTATTTGTACATCTTGATTAGCCATATCACTGTAAGATACTTCATGTGCCCTTATACGTGCATGAGACCATAAGCTCTCTCTTTGAAGAATAGACTGCAAATTATTGATGTGTGTTAAATGGTAGAGTAGGATAGTATCTGCCAAACTTGTCACCTCACTTTTAACCTATAAAGGTTATTTTACCATACCCC
>NZ_QAFW01000170.1 GCF_003057615.1 Metalysinibacillus jejuensis | reverse complement strand
TTTAAGCAACTATTTGGTAGTGAAAAAAATAAAGATATTACGGTGGTATTCCTAAATGCCATCTTACAAAAAACAGGGCGCAATACCATCAAAGAAGTAGTATTTATTAATCAAGAAGTAGGCGGCGAGTATCTTGATGATAAACAGTCACGTCTTGATATCGTTGTACGTACTCAAGCAAATGAATTAATCAATGTGGAAATGCAGCTGTCTAACCAACACGATATGATAAAACGTACCTTGTATTATTGGTCACGTTTATTTTTAGACCAATTACCTAAAGGTAAAACGTATCGTCGTCTATTACCGACGATTACTATCAACATTTGTGATTTCACCTTGTTCTCAAAGTCAGCGAATTATCATAGTACGTACCATTTATATGAAGATAGTTCACTAGAGCGACTCGATGCGCAAGATGATGTCTTAGA
>NZ_QAFW01000169.1 GCF_003057615.1 Metalysinibacillus jejuensis | reverse complement strand
GTTGTCCATCAGCTACTGATGCTTCTTCAGGGAAAATTCCATCAGCTCCACCAAAGCGAATTTCTTCCGTAATCGGTGATTGTTCTTTAGGTAGAAAATCTTCATAGGAAGGCGCAACTTCAATTAAAGGCACTTCAGGCTGTTCAAACACTGGAGGCTCCGGTATTACTTCAGTGATTGGTGCAACCTCTTGAATTACTGGCTTTTCTGGTAATGGAACTTGTTGAAGATCAATAGGAGCCTGTTGGTCAAATTGAAATAGTCCACCTTCTACAGATTCGTCAAATTGACAATCGACATCCCATTTAAACGTACAATTTGAACCATCATAAACAAAAGAGGAAACATCATTAACACAAACCTGTGGTGTGCACTCAAAAGCAACCTTATCGCGAGGTAAATCTACCTCCAAAGGTAAAGCATATTCAAAAT
>NZ_QAFW01000016.1 GCF_003057615.1 Metalysinibacillus jejuensis | reverse complement strand
AAATGAAGGCATTCGCCTATTGGCATTAGCATAGAAACAAAAACTCTTGGAACAAGAGGGTTAGCTCGGTCAGTTTTCGTTGGCTAGTAAAAGCAACGATAAGTCGAGAAGCCCCCACTTCAATTAGACCGCAAGGTCAATAAGTGGTGGGTAGTTCACTAACGCCAATACCTGACTTGATGTAGTAACGCATTTTATAACCACCAAAGTCAAAGCCTTGTAGCTCAATTACTACAACATTTTTATACGTAACGTTATTCACTTGGACCGTAGCATCTGTCGCAATAACAGACGTACGTTCGTTATGAACAGGGCCTTCGATTTGATTTACGCCAATCGCCAACGGCAAATGCGCATATAGTTCATAATGGGGTTCCTCACTTATTGCTGAATAGCCCATCTCAGATATGCCGTAATACGTTAAAATATTAGGGAAGTCACCCTCGATATTTTCCCACACCTCATTTTTACCATCATTGCCGAGGTGATGATAAGAGCGTAAATATGTATCACCATCTGCCGTAGTAATACGGTAGGTATAAACAGCATCCGTATCCATATCAACATCAGCTATTGTCAGTGTTGAGGCACGCGCTAAAAAAGCGGTAAAATGCGCACGTGAAACGGCTTTATTTGGATCAAAATAGGCATTACCATTACGATACGAACCTTTTGTAATATTTAACGCGCTAAGTGTACTCACATCTTTATAATAGGCATTATTTTTTTGGACATCCACAAAATCAGTAGGTTCAAAACCGGCTAGATTTGGCGAAGCATATTGTCTTTTGGGATAATTAAATCGTACAACGGCATATACGGGCTTAAATTTAATGTTTCTTGTTTAGAAATCATGGTCGCACCACCTCTTATTAGTTACGTTCATTATACTATGGAAAAGAAATTCAACGAATAGTAAAAAGCGATTGGGCAAACGGAAATCCGTTCGCCCAATCGCTTTTATTCATTTACTGGACTTTTTCAGTGCCCTCCAAAATTGTAAGAGAGTTGCTAATTATAAACCACATTTTAATTGTGCATTACAATTCGTACATGTATTGCAACCGCCAATTTCTTGGACAGTACCTTTACGACAAACAGGACATGTATTGCCAACATCTGAACCAACAACGGTTGTTGATTCTAATGCTTGGATTGTATCTACTAATACGACAGGGCGTTCGACTTCTACTTCCTCAAAGTCGCCACCAAATGATAATTGGTCCATATCATTTTCTTCTGCCTTTAGCGTTAATACTTGTGAGTCACGGCTACCATCAACGTATACCGTACCACCTTTAGCACCACCTTTATAAAGGCGCTCATACACTTGTTCAACTTGTTCTACAGTATAGCCTTTTGGTGCGTTCACTGTTTTAGAAATCGACGAGTCAATCCAACGCTGAATGATACACTGCACATCCGCATGTGCCTCTGGTGCTAAGCTCATAGCTGTCACAAACCACGCTGGCAAGTTTTCCCCGTCCGCTTCTGGATGACGGTCTAAATATTCTTGTACAATTTCAGCTTTAACTTCAATAAATTTACCTAAACGACCTGAACGGTAGTACGTAAATGAGAAGTACGGCTCAAGACCTGTTGCTACGCCTACCATCGTGCCAGTAGAGCCTGTTGGTGCAACGGTTAATAAATGCGAGTTACGAATACCATGCTCTAGTACGCCACGGCGAATATCTTCATTCATACCTTGCATAAAGCCCGTTTCTGTAAACGCTTGACGCAATGCTTGCGTTGCTGCTTCGTCTTCACCTTGTAAAAATGGGAAGCTACCACGCTCTTTTGCTAACTCAATTGATGCCTCGTAAGCTGTTTCGGCAATCGTTTTAAAGATTTCATTGACTAATTCATTACCGCCATCTGAGCCATACTCTTGCTCACAGTAAATTAATAAATCAGCGAGCCCCATCACACCAAGACCTACACGGCGCTCACCAAGCGCTTGAATGCGGTTGTCTTCAAGGAAGTAAGGTGTGGCATCAATTACGTTATCTTGCATGCGTACACCAACACGTACGGTTTCTCTAAGTGCAGCATAGTCTACTGTTTTTGTTTCTTTATTAGCGAATTGTGCAAGATTTACTGCAGCAAGGTTACATACTGAGTAAGGTGCTAACGGCTGCTCGCCGCAAGGATTAGTCGCTACAACTTGCTGACCGTATGCCTTAGCATTCGTTTTGTCATTGGCATTATCAATAAAGAAAATACCAGGTTCTGCCGAATACGTTGCACAAATATTAATTAAATTCCATAACTCACGTGCTTTAATTTTGCGGTACGTGCGCACTTTGTGACCAAGTGCTTCCCATTTACGCACATCGCCAACTTCATGCCATGTTTCGTTATAGACTTTCATTTCTTCAGGCGAATACTCTTCGACCGCAGGGAAGCGAAGCGCAAAATCTTCATCCGCTTCAACTGCTTCCATAAAGTCATCTGTTAACGTTACAGAAATGTTAGCACCTGTTAAAAATTCTAAGTTGTGTACGCTATACGTACCGCCATCACGCAGCTTGCTCTCTGCATCGCGAATAATTGCCTCATCGAAGCCACCGTAACCTGGAATATTTTTATAATTAACAATCCCTTGATACATCGCTTCTTCTTGTTGTGTCAGTGGTTTAAAATCAAGTTTTTCTTTTGCTAAACGAATAATTGAATCATCCGTTGTATTTTCAATTAAGTAGCGTAAAATACGTGGATTTTGCATTTTAGAAATAATAAATTCTACAATATCAGGGTGCCAATCAGCGAGCATAATCATTTGTGCACCGCGTCGGCTACCGCCTTGCTCAACTAAATGTGTAAGCTTCGCAATATCATCTAACCAGCTCACTGAGCCTGAAGATTTACCATTAACACCACGTGCTAATGTATTACGCGGGCGTAGTGTTGAACCGTTTGTACCAACACCGCCACCACGGCTCATAATTTCCATTACTTGCTTACGGTGATCGCTAATACCCTCGCGCGAATCGGCTACAAACGGCATTACGTAACAGTTGAAAAATGTCACATCTGTTTCTGAACCCGCACCGTAAATGACACGCCCTGCAGGAATAAAGTTAAGGTTAACGAGCTGATGATAAAATTTTTCAAACCATTCTTTACGTTTTTCCTCTGTTTTTTCAACAGCAGCTAGTCCTGTTGCATTACGCTTAGCAATTTGCTCATAAAAGATTTCAAGTGGTTTTTCAATTAAATCAATCGCTCGTGTAATTTTGCCTGTTGCTTGTTCTTCACTATTATCGAGAGATGAACGATAATCTTCCTCAATTAAAATTGTAGCCTCATTCGCTTGCCAATTTAGTTCAACAATCGTTCCTAAACCACGTGCAGGAAAACGTGGATCCGCTTTAATTGTTAATACGACAAAGTCGCCTTCTTTTAACGTCTTTTTTTCCGTATCCTTAAAAGAATAACGATCAATCATTACAAGACGTGAAACGCCCTTATGAGTAATATGCATATCCGCTGTAATCGGATGTACTTGTTTAAATTGTTTAATATCTTCGTTTAATTGCTGATAACTTGTCGCTTGCTCGGTTTGTGTGAACGCCACGCAAAGTCGCCTCCCCGTTTTTACTTATATAAATACACAAGATGCAGTGTTCGTAAACACTACATCTTGTATTTGGACGTATATAAACATACTATATATAGTTTTTCATTTCAACTATTGTATTTCTAACTATTTTGAGCTTAGTCGAAAAAAACGAGCAATAACAAGGGAAAATTATTTTTTAAAATTCCAATCATCATTAGCATATTTACGCTTTTCGATATCTTCAACATACTTTAGTTGTTCAGTTGTTAAGACCATCGGTTCAAATGTAATATCAAGGGCCGTTGCAAATCCTTCTTTAAAAGCTGTCACACATTCGTCAATTGTCACATCTCTGTCAATTAACGTATTCATGGCTACTGCTTTATGCGGCAATTTTTCACGCATTTTTTGCTTTACCTCTTCAGATGAAAAGTTAAACACAGATAATAACTTCTCTAAATCGAGTTTCAGTAAAATGGCACCATGTTGAAGTATAACACCTTTTTGTCTTGTTTGCGCACTTCCTGCAACTTTTTTTCCTTCCACAACGAGCTCATACCAACTCGGCGCATCAAAACATACAGCGCTCTTCGGTTTTTTTAAATCTTGCTGCTGTGCTTCTGTTTTCGGCACGCTAAAATACGCTTCCATGCCGAGATTTTGGAAGCCTAATAACAATCCTTCACTTAATACACGGTACGCTTCTGTTACCGTTTTAGGCATATTAGGGTAGCTTTCTGTCACGATAATACTATACGTTAATTCATGCTCATGCAACACCGCACGTCCTCCTGTGGGACGGCGTACGAAGCCTAAGCCTTGGTCACGCACAGTTGCTAAATTAATATCACGCGCTGCTTGTTGAAAGTAACCGATGGATAGTGTTGCTGGTTCCCACTCATAAAAACGAATAACAGGTGGAATCAACCCTTCGCTATGCCAATCTAGTAGCGCTTCATCTAAAGCCATATTATAGGACGGACTACATTTACCTGAATGTAAAAAATACCACGTTGTCACAATTATTCCTCCTAAATTCATTTTCTTTCGTATTGTAACAAACTCATTGGACTATCGCTAGTTGGTAATTTATAATAGGAGAGAAGAAAGAAAGGGGTCACATCGTTTTGTTAAAATCTATTTTAATTACGATTGCGATTGTTGCAGTCGTAGCCATCATTTATTTCTTAGTGAGTGGCGCACGTCTAAAAAAAGCTGTTATCACATTAACGCAAGAAGAATTTATTAAAGGCTATCGTAAAGCCCAGCTCATTGATTTACGTGAGGCTAAAGACTATGAAGCCGGTCATATCTTAGGTGCACGTAATATCCCAATGACGATGTTGCGTCAACGCTATAAAGAAATTCGTCCAGATTTACCGGTCTATATGTACGACCAAAACTCTGGTCGTAGCGCACGTACTGCGTTATTCTTAAAAAAACGTGGTTACGATCAACTTTATATGCTAGACGGTGGATTTAGTAAATGGACAGGTAAAATTAAACGTAAAAACTAATCAAAAAGGACTTCACCCGTAGTGGGTAAGTCCTTTTTATTATGCGTTTCTTCTATTATATAGTAGTTGTCTGACAGCTCTCCCATTCCTTGTCACCATCACACGCGGTATCATGCATAGGACAAAAATAATAACAGCACGGTAGCATAGCATCATTCGC
This sequence comes from Metalysinibacillus jejuensis, assembly GCF_003057615.1. Lineage (GTDB taxonomy): Bacteria > Bacillota > Bacilli > Bacillales_A > Planococcaceae > Metalysinibacillus > Metalysinibacillus jejuensis. Next base: position 43,539 of record NZ_QAFW01000016.1, on the reverse strand, counting down.
AAAATCTTCGTCAATCATAATGGCGGCTAAAGGTTCAAGTGCAGCTAATTTCGCTAGGACCTGCTTAGCTTGTGTAATAGCTTGTTCAATATCCTGCTCCGTTGTCCATTCATCTATGTTTTGTTGTTGTGCCTCGCAAAGCTCAGCTTGTAATAGTTGCTCATAGTGCGCATAAAGAGCTGTATAACGTTCAGGGGCTACACGTTTCGCTAATTGTAAATGCACAAAGCACCATGTATCTAACGTATAGCCCGGTAATGCTTTATCCATCTCTACTAGGGCATCATCGTAACGCTCAAGTAGCACATAAACATCTGCACGCGCTAATGGCTCATCTTGGGGTATCATAGCAAGTAGCTGAGTGGCTTTTGTTGTATCTCCTGCCTTACTATAAGCCATTGCTGCTTGATAGGTATAATTTGCGCCAGCTAGCTCATAAGCACGCCCTGCTTCTAAATAGCGTTCATTTCGGTAATACGCCCCTGCTACATTATAATACGCTGCTTGGCTTGGCGCATGCTTATACACATACTCTACTAGTGACAAGGCTTCCTCATAGCGCTCAAGTTTTACCAAGACATAGCTATAAATCATAAAAGGTTGCGGCGTAACGGGCTTTTGTAAGATAGCTCGTTCAATATAATGAAGGGCTTTGCTAAAATCTTCAGCTTCTTCCGCATAGTAATAAGCAAGGTTCGTTAAGGTTACTACATTTGCTTGTTGCGCTACAAAAGCCTGTAATACTTCCTCTTCTTGCAGCGCATCACTCGTTCCATCCGCAATAGTTGTTATGAATGCTTTAATTTCCTTCATCCTATCCACCGCCTTATTAACTACGCCTATTGTAGCATAAAAAAACTGCGTTACACCATTAAGGCATAACGCAGCTATTTTATGCTTCGGTTGGTTGGTAGCGTAATACTGGCGTACGCGCTGCACGTGTTTCATCTAAGCGCGAAACAACCGTTGTATGTGGTGCTTCTTGTACGATTTCTGGATTTTCTTCCGCTTCTTTCGCAATTTGAATCATCGCATCGCAAAAAGCATCTAATGTTTCTTTTGACTCTGTTTCTGTTGGCTCAATCATTAACGCTTCCTCTACATTTAACGGGAAGTACGTTGTTGGTGGGTGATAGCCAAAGTCTAGCAGGCGTTTCGCAATATCAAGTGTGCGCACGCCAAGTTTCTTTTGACGACGTCCTGATAAAACAAACTCATGCTTACAATGACGATCAAATGGTAAATCAAAGTATTCTTGCAGACGACGCATCATATAGTTAGCGTTTAATACGGCATACTCAGTTACAGCTTTTAAGCCATCTGGTCCCATTGTACGAATATACGTATAAGCACGTACGTTAATACCAAAGTTACCGTAGTAAGGCTTCACGCGACCGATAGCTTGTGGGCGATTGTAATCAAAGTGATACGTACCATCATCTAATTTTACTAACACTGGTTTTGGTAGGAATGGGATTAAGTCAGCCTTCACACCAACCGGACCTGAACCTGGACCACCGCCACCGTGTGGGCCTGTAAACGTTTTGTGTAAATTTAAATGCACGCAGTCAAAGCCCATATCACCAGGACGTGCCTTAGACATTACCGCATTTAAGTTAGCGCCGTCATAGTATACTTTACCACCTACACTATGAATCAGCTCTGTCATTTCAATAATATTTTCTTCAAATAGACCAAGTGTATTTGGGTTCGTTAACATAAGTGCAGCTGTATCCTCACCTACTACTTTACGTAAATCCTCAATATCCACTAAGCCATTTTCGTCTGATTGTACAGTTACAGTTTCGAAACCTGCTACTGTCGCTGATGCTGGGTTAGTACCATGCGCTGTGTCAGGAACAATTACTTTATTACGGTGACCCTCACCATTTGCCTCATGGAATGCACGAATCATCATAAGTGCTGTCCACTCACCATGTGCACCTGCCGCTGGCTGAAGTGTAACTTCGTCCATACCAGTGATTTCCATTAAAGACGTTTGCAAGTCATAAAGTAATTCCATTGCACCTTGTACCGTTGATTCGTCTTGTAGCGGGTGAACATTAGCAAAACCTGAATAACGCGCAACCGTTTCGTTCACTTTTGGGTTGTATTTCATTGTACAAGAACCTAATGGGTAAAAACCTGAATCTACCCCGTGATTACGACGTGATAGTGCTGTATAGTGACGCATAATATCAAGTTCGGCTACTTCAGGTAAAGCTGCTTTTTCCTCGCGTACATAACCTGTTGGTAGTAAATCAGCTAGATCATATGCAGGTACATCAAGCGCCTCTAGGTTATAGCCAACACGGCCTTCTTTCGTCAGTTCAAAAATAAGTGGTTGATTATCCTTATGCATGAAGAGCCCCCATTTCCGCAACGAATGCATCGATTTCTTCTTTCGTACGAATTTCTGTTACCGCAATTAATGCGTGGTTTTGTAATTTTTCATCTACACGACCTAAGTCAAAACCACCGATAATACCTTTTTCAATTAACCCTTTGTTAATTGTTGTAATATCTTTTTGTGCTTTTACTACAATCTCATTAAAGTGTGCACCTTGATAAGCTACTTCGAAACCTGCTTTTTCAAAGGCTTCTTTTGCATAGCGCGTTTTTACGATGTTTTGTGTAGCCATCTCACGTACGCCTTCTTTACCTAGTGCTGTCATAGCTACTGATGCTGCTAATGCTAATAACGCTTGGTTTGAACAAATATTTGATGTCGCTTTGTCACGACGAATATGTTGCTCGCGCGCTTGTAATGTTAATACATAACCACGGCGACCTTCCTCATCGATAGTTTCACCAACTAAACGACCCGGCACTTTACGCATTAACTTTTTCGTTACCGCAAAGTAGCCACAGTGTGGTCCGCCAAAGCTCTCAGCAATACCAAATGGTTGTGCATCACCTACTGTAATGTCTGCACCTAATTTACCTGGTGGTGTTAAAATACCTAACGCTAGTGGGTTAGCTGATACTACAAATAATGCTTTGTTAGCATGCGCTACCTCACCAATTGTTTTAATATCTTCTACTTGACCAAAGAAGTTAGGGTACTGCACCATTACAGCTGCTGTAGTATCGTCAATCATTTCTTCTAATGCTTGTACGTCTGTTACACCATTTTTTTGCGGTGCCACCACGACTTCAATTGATTGACCGTGCGCATATGTGCGTACTACATCGCGGTATTCAGGGTGTACCGTCTCAGAAATAATAATCTTTTTACGGCGCGTATGACCTGCTGCTAACATGCCAGCTTCTGCTAAAGCGGTACCGCCATCATATAAAGAAGAGTTTGCTAAATCCATACCTGTTAATTCAGCAATCATCGTTTGGAACTCAAAAATCGCTTGTAATTCACCTTGAGAAATTTCAGGTTGGTACGGCGTATAGGCCGTATAAAATTCTGAACGTGAAATAACATGATCAACAATAATTGGTTTGTAGTGATTGTAAACACCAGCGCCTAAAAATGAAACATTCGCTGCAGTATCTTTATTTTTCGCAGCCATTTGTGCGAGTTCTTTCATTAAAGCCGCTTCTGATTTTGCGGGTTTAATATCATACATTCCTTTAAAACGCACTTGTTCTGGAATATCTTCAAATAATGCATCTATTGAAGATACACCAATCACATCTAACATTTCTTGTTTATCTTGTTCTGTCATTGGTAAATAACGATGCTTCATAATAGAATAACCCTCTTTTCGCTTATTTTTTTCGTGTATAGAAAGGCGTAGCTACAGTTTTGACCTGCAGGCGTTTATTGCGAATTTCAATTTCATATACTTCATCTAATACTGCATACGCCGTGTCAACAAGCGCATTACCAATATTACGTTTTGTCATCGGCGATTGCGTACCTGTTGTTACGACACCAATTTCCTTGTCATCTTTAAATAATTTATAACCTGTACGTGGAATACCTTTATCAATCATCTCAATACCTATAATTTTGCGCGGCTGGTTTTCCTTAATAGCGATAAGCGCATCTTTACCGATAAAGTCGGCTTCTTTCGTAAGTTTTACAGCAAAACCAATACCCGCTTCTAATGGGGAAATATCAGCTGACATCTCTTGACCATATAAAGGTAAGCCTGACTCAAAGCGTAGTGTATCACGCGCACCTAAACCTGCTGGTACAACTTCTTCTTCAGCTAAAATTTTATCCCATAGCGCAACAATTGCTTCGGGAGCGCCGTAAATTTCAAAACCGTCTTCTCCTGTATAACCACTACGTGAAACTAACACAGGATAGCCTGCTACTTCAACGTCTTGAGCAAAGCGGAAAAATTTAATTGCGCTTAAATCCTGTGCTGTTAAACGTTGCAAAACTTGTTCAGCTAAAGGACCTTGCAATGCAATTTGACCGTAATTTGCCGAAACATTTTGAATATCTACAGCAAAGTTCCCTTTAGCTTCTAACATCCAATCGAAGTCTTTTGCTGTGTTAGCTGCGTTTACTACGAGTAAATAATGATCTTCGCCTAGTTTATACGTTAATAAATCATCAACCACACCGCCGTCTTCATAACACATCGCTGTATATTGCGCTTGGTTTACCGCAATTTTAGCAATATCATTCGTTAGTAAATATTGCAAATAAGGTAGCGCATCTTTACCTGTAACAACAATCTCGCCCATATGCGAAACATCGAATAAGCCTGCACGATTACGCACAGCATCATGCTCCTCTTTAATCGATGAAAATTGCACAGGTAAATCCCAACCTCCAAAATCAATCGTTTTAGCGCCGTGTGTTGCATACGAATCGTATAATGGGGTACGTTTTAAGTTTGACATGGTCATTCCTCCTTGAGTAGTGACGGGTTATTCTATTTTTTACATAAAAAAAGACAGAAGAACCCCTTAATTAGGATTCTCTGTCCTTGCACCTGAAAGTTACACCGCGACTAAGTCAAGCGGCTTTCCCCTTTGGTGGCTACGCTGTACTATGACACGTAACACTCTCCAGAGTTGCGTCGCGTACGAGTCCTTTTGCCTGAGAGATTCGTAAGTTTACTTGCTCCTTCGGCGGCGCTTCTAGCGCTCTCTCCCCGTACATTCATCCGCCCAAGAGAAACTCTTGGTTCTATTCAATCACTCATTTGAGTTTATCCTACCTTGAAACTACTAAAAAGGCAATCTTTTTTTAGCAATTGGCACAGAAGGCGAATAATTGAATTAGAAAAACGATTTATTGTCCGCCTTTTAATCGTCTTACTTGGAATGCAATGTAGTCTAAAATTTGGCGTACCGACCGATTTTCAGTGAGTACCCGAATATGTCCTGCTTGACGATAAAAAGGACGTCTGTATTGATACAGCTCATAAAGTTGTTCTTTTGTGGAGCTTTGCACAATAGGACGGTTTTTATCATTGCGGATACGTTTATAGATATCCTCAAATGCAGCGTCTAGAAAAAATACGAGACCAGTTTGTCGCATAATTTTACGGTTTTCGGCATTCATAGCTACGCCACCACCCGTTGAAATAATACATGCTTCATCTCTAAACTCACGTAAAAAGTCTGTTTCAATTTTGCGAAAATGCGCTTCGCCATATCGTTCAAATATTTCGGGAATTGACATCCCTTGTCTTCTAACAATTTCTTGGTCCATGTCATAATAAGGCATTTTTAAAAAATAGCTTAATCTGCGCCCGATTAAACTTTTTCCACACCCCATAAAACCTACTAAATATATTTTTTGCATGCCTTCACCTTCTTTATAACTACGATTGTACACGTTACACAGGATTTTGTCTCATTAAATTTATCGTAGCACGAATGTTAGCTTTTTCCAACATTTCATAGGTAGACATTTGCGTCATATAAAGGGTGGCGTAAACCGTTACAGCAGAGCTTATTAAAAATAATAATGTTAATGCCAATAATAAGATAGCGCCTTGCTCATTTCGGCACATAAAAAGATCGCTCCTTTTCTAAGCCATTTAAAAACTTTACATACACTTTTACTTCTTCACCATTATACGTATACTGGACATTTTCAATTCGCATTAATACAGGCTCATGTCCTTTATTATCAATTCGCTTTCGCATCAAATACCCGTATTGCTCAAAAATAACAATGGCATTTGCTTGTTCAAGATAAACTGCACGTTTATCATAAGTAGGTGTTACAGAGACGAGATCATATAAATAGCTTTCAAAATATTGCACGAATAACTCAAATTCTGTTTCTTCTTTATTGTAGGCAGCATGGGTGAATTTCATTAAATATTGCATGCTGTATAAAATCGCACCTGAAAATACAATGATAATAAACAATTGCAACATAGCTTCTATAAAAGTAAAGCCGCGCTCATTTTTTATAAACATCGCTCATGCCTCTTTGTCGTCTGATAAACCACGCACACACGTCCATCGTCATATTGCCAATGATAAGAAATGCCATCTACACGATACGTTCCTGTTGTAGCAATACCTTGATGTTTAACCGCTTCTAACATCGCCGCTGAAGCATGCAATGCTTGCTTACGATTAAGTTGCTGATTATACATTTGATAATGTAGCGGAATAAATAACGTAACAATTAAACTTAACACGACAACACCTAGCAATGCCTCTATCATAGAAAATCCTCGCTCTTTTACATTGATATGCCCTGTCTCCCCTTTCCTATATAAAATATAATTTCATAATCGGTTTTACCTTGCCTATTAAACTTATGACGCATAATTTGACTAATCGAACCGAGGTTTGTGTATTCAATATAACTTACTTGGTGAATTGTCATTTGGTAGCTTACTGTTTTAGGATAGGCGGTTTGCTTCAATACTTTACCGTTAGCCGTAACTGCATACCCGCCACCTGCTGCATTAAAGTTCACCCTGACTCTCGTACGATTGCCCATAGCATAACTTTGAGCATAATATAAATCTGCATGCATTTTTTCAAAAAAATCTCGTTCTTGGTAATTTGTCATCTCATAGAGAATGATACGGCTCGAAATCAACGTTACGATAGCAACTACGAGTAGGACAAGTAACATTTCAAGCAATGTAAAGCCGCGTTCATTTAACACGATAAACTTGACCATCTTTGATTTCGATTAACGTCTTTTTATCTGGACATTTTTCTTGCTCTGTTGTAATGTACTCATTTGTTATTAATTGGTCAATTGTAGGATAGTCCATGTGGTCAATACGATAGGCCTCGACCTGCGTTTGCACCATTGACACATGTGCTTCGCAACCTTTGTCATCAATCATTTTGAAATGTTGAGCGATATTGGGCAACATTACTAAAATTAAAATCGCGATAATAAACAAAACAACTAACATTTCTACAAGCGTAAAACCTTTTTCACTTTTCATCATAAACCTCCTTAAAATTTCATCATATTATAAATCGGCACGAGTAAACTTATATAAGCAGCTACAATACATAACGCTATAATGACAAACAATAAAGGCTGCATAGCAAAAATAATGCGCTCCATGCCTTTAGTCGTCTTCTCCTCTAATAACTCGCTATAAATTAATAATTCTTTACTTAAAAAACCGCTTTGCTCACCGTGCGTCACGAACTTAACGAGTTGCGGTAATAACTCATCATTTAATTGCAATATTGTAATAAGCGGGGTTCCTTGTAATACGTGAGCGTGTATCGTCGTCGCTATATGTTGAATATATGGATGATACTTTTGTTGACTTAAAATTTGTAAACTGTCCTGTAAAGCAATACCTGCATGTAACAAGCTACCTAAATGATGAGCAAACTGCTTCGTTAGATGGGTTTGTTGCACGGTGCGCCAAACAAAAATTTTACGTTGCAAAGATAACTGACGTGCTATAGGTTGTTTTCTAATATAAATTTTCGCTACTGTAATGGCAATGATTATAGTAAGAAAAAGGAAAAGGAAGAAGTCAGGTAAATACAGAAGGTATTCATACACGGGGGAGCTCGTATTACTTTGACGCTGAGCGGTAATAGCCGTAATGCGAGGAAAAAAAGCTGTACGAAAAACAAGAAACATAAGAAACAATAAAGTAAGTAATGTCACGGGGTAAAGTAAAGCTTGTTGAAACTTACGCTTTAAATGCTCTTCAATAGCCATACGTTCTGCAATTCGGGCAAAAGCTGCAATCATTTCTCCATTTTCTTCCGCTATCGTTAATGTGATCAAGTGATGCGCTGGCACTTGAAAAATTGCCATAATGGTTACTACGCCGTGTCCTTCTCGCAGCTGCTCCATCACTTGTGTTGTCGCTAACTGCACATCTTGCACATGATGAGGTAATAGTAAAATAACGGCTTCCGAAAATTGATAGCCTTCCGCTACTAATTCACTTAACTTTTTCATAAAATTAACTTTATCCCGGACACGGACGGCATGATTAAACTTTTGCTGGGCTAGCCACTTCTTCATTTGCGTGACTCTCGTTGTGCTATCATCAACTTTTGTCGGGCTAACGAGTATTCCGCCGGCAAACTATACCAGTCCCCTGTTCGTATCGCACGAAAAGCGTCAGCAAGATGATCACCTTGTAAAATTTCATAGATGGCACTGCGGCTCTCGCCTACCGAAACAAGTTGTTGGGCTACGATACCCGCAACACTTTGACGTAAGTCTTCAAAAGAGATACCTAAAGAAAGCATACGATACAAACACCCTACTGTATCTTTAGCGTGTACTGTCGTTAATACTAAGTGCCCCGTAAGTGCCGCCTCTATCGCTACTTTCGCTGTTTCTGCATCGCGAATTTCACCGACCATAATAACATCTGGTGAGTGACGCAAAATCGCTTTCAGCCCTGTAGCATATGTTACACCTGCTCGTTCATTCACTTGAATTTGCAAAATGTTTTGTTGATCACTCTCAACAGGATCTTCAAGTGAAATAACATTGCGCTTTAATTGGTGCGCGCTATGATGAATTAAAGCATAGAGGGAGGTCGTTTTTCCGGAGCCTGTAGCTCCTGTTAAAATAATAATACCTTGCTCGATCTGGGTAAGTTGTAAGAGTGTTTCAGCGCTGTGAGAGAAATAGCTAAGTTGTTGAAGTGCTGTGGATTGGTTTTGGAGTAATAAGCGGATAATTAAACTTTCTTTCATTTGAATCGCGGGTAAAGTGGAGACACGAAATGCATAGGTTTGATCGTTAAACTGCTGCTTAAATGCACCGCTTTGAGGCTTTCTTTTCTCACTAATGTCTAAAGAGGATAGAAATTTAAAATATGAAATCATACGATCTCCTAAGTCAACCGTAATTTCTCCTACTTCAATGCGGTAATTATTCCGTTTAAAGTACAAATAATAACTTGATTCTAACGGTGTGAGCTGTATATCAGATGCTCGAAATGAAATTGCTTTTTGTAATAATTGATCACACTTCTTTTCAATGACTGACTCAACTACCATTGTATAAACTCCTTTCTTTTTGAACTTATTTGCAGTATAAACGGTACTCGTGCAATTGAAAAGAGGGTTGAGTAAAGTTGCATTTTGCTAGGTTTTTCATATCGAAAATACAATTTTGCTTCATTTTGCTTTAAGATAATTTGTTTTTCAGTAGATTTTCAAGCAAAATCCTTCTGTTTGTCACAAGTTAATTGAAGTTGCGGTTTACATCTATAGCTCTATTCACTTATAATGAAGTAGAGATTATTTTGTCTTTTTGTAAAAGGAGGGAATTATGAATGGATAACGTGTATAAAATGCTAGGTTTCTGGACAGGGATCTTTGCAGTTATGTTCTACCTTGGTGGTATGAATGAAATTTCGCTATTATTCTTAGGTAATACTGGTCTATTTATTTTATTAGGTTTCTTAAAATTATCAGAGCGTATGTATATGTACATTTTCGGAGCATATTTAACGATTTTCTTCGCAGGCTTCACGTACTACACAACTTTCCTTCACGTACCTGGTGGAGGTCACTGATAAAAAAACTGCTGTCACGTATGACAGCAGTTTTTTTGCGTTTAAAAACCATTTAAAAATGGATTGCTCTCCATTTCATCTTGGGGTGTTGTAGGTCTACCATGCCCTGGGTAAATGACGGTAGCCTCTGGTAGCGTTAATAATTTATCATGGATAGAAGCTAACAATACCTCCGCAGAGCCCCCGTATAAGTCAGTGCGACCTATGCTTTGCTCAAACAATGTATCACCGACAATCGCAAAGCCGTCTTCTTCAAAAATATAACTGATGCTCCCTGGTGAGTGCCCCGGTGTAAATGCGACACGGAAAGTAAAATCGCCAATCTTCATCTCACCTTCCTCATCAATAATTGTTTCTGAAGCTGGTGGTGCTACCGTATAGTTAGGCAACATCGCATATTTTCCAGAGCCATTTTTAGCAGGATCACTTAGCCAACTCACTTCTTTATGATGTAACCATAAAGGTAACTCAAACGCCTCACGTAAAGCATCTACGGCACCGATATGATCAAAATGTGCATGTGTTAACAAAATAGCTAAAGGTTTTAAACCATTGCTCCGTATGGCTTTAATTACTTGAGCGGCTTCTTCTCCTGGATCAAATATTAAACACTCTTTCGCCTTATTTGCTACGATGTAACAGTTAGTCTGTACTGGACCTAATGCATAACTTCTTACACTTAACAATCTCATCACCTCTTTATTAGTATACGCTATTTGACCATAAATGTTCATACAATGCCATATTTTAGCTCTCGACAAAAGCTATATTACCATTTACAATAAAGAAGGAATATTTTTTACGATAATACATAGTATTGTCGAAAGGAGTGCTATTCATGAACTTATTAATGGTTATTTTTGGTTTAGTAGCGATTTTATCAGTAGTGGGTACTTTCCAAGCAATTAAAGAGAAAAATGTTTTAAGCATTATTTTCAACTTGGCAAGTGCTGCTGTGTTCGGTTGGTTCACAGTAATGACAATCATCGAACAAGGTTACCCACCAACATTATAAAATCAGCATAAAAAGAGTGTCCGCTTCGGTGGGCGCTCTTTTTATTATGGCCAAATAAAAATGCGAGACGATGTGATAATCGTCTCGCATTTTTGTACTTTACTGTCGTACCGATGATTCTTTTAAGTTACCTGTTTTTTCATCATAAAAACGCATTAAGTCGCCATTAATAATCGCATCTGAATTTTTTAATTCGAGAGACGCACGGTCAATAAATGGCTGACAAGATTCAATGTTATCTAATGGTTCACCTGTTGCACGGTCATAACAAACTTCCCCTGCATAGACATACTCGTCTGTAATAAAGCGACCGTCACGGAAAATAACAAAGTCTTCATGCTCAGGTGAGAATAAATCAGCACCTAATTGTAAATCTTTTGATGTTTCAATACCAAGTAGATGTAAGATAGTTGGGCGTAAATCAATTTGACCTGCAACCTCATCCATTACCTTACCATCACCAGCACCTGGAATATGAATAAACAGTGGCACCGCTTGTAACAATGCACTATCGTAAGGTGTAATAGACTCTTTATCTAAATACATAGACATTGCCTTATTATGGTTCTCAGAAATACCATAGTGATCACCATACATGACGATAATTGAATTGTCATAAACACCTTGTTCTTTTAATTGTTCGAAAAATACTTTAACGGCTTCATCCATATAACGCACGGTTTGGAAGTAACGATTTAATGTGCCAGAGTTGGAATCATACTCGTTAATCATTTTATCTTCTTCATCTAAATAAAATGGATAGTGGTTAGTTAATGTAATTAAGCGTGAATAAAACGGTTGTGGCATTTCACCGATATGCTTCGCTGACTGCTCCATAAACGGAATATCTTTCATACCCCAGTTTACCGCTTCTCCTTCGCCAATTTCATAAGAATTGACATCATAAAACTTATCAATATTTAACGACTTGTACATCATATCACGGTTCCAAAATGATTTATTATTAGGGTGTTGTACATTCGTAAAGTAACCATTCTCATTTAAACGGTTAGCAAGTGAGTTGTACGTATTACCACCATGTGTAAAGAAGACGGCACCGCGGCCTAAGCCGAATAATGAGTTTTCGAAAATAAATTCAGAGTCTGACGTTTTACCTAATCCCGTTTGATGGTAAAACTCATTAAAATAAAATGTATCTTTATCTTGTGTTAATGAATTTAAAAATGGTGTAACAACTTCGCCGTTCATTTCATTATTAATGACAAAGTTTTGCAATGACTCTAATGATACAGCAATCACGTTACGTCCTTGGTATTTACCAAACATTTCAGGGTTAACAGCTGCCTGATTAGAACGAATATAGTTGTTTACTTCAACTAATTCACTACCATCTGCGAGTGCTCGCTGTGCTGAAGATTTTGACTGAATATAAATATCATATAAATGGTAGTTATACGTACCAATGTTTTTCACTAATAATTCGCGGTCAAAACTACGTGTTAATAGTTGAGGACGCTCGGTTTCTGCTAAGCCTAAGTTTAAAAACAACATCGCAACAGCAAGCACAAAGTATGCGCGACGGAACTCTACATTTACTTTAAGCATGCTCTCTTGCATTTTTGGTGCTAGCTTCATCGCAACGATTAATACGATGACATCAGCAAAAAAGAAAATATCCGTTAATTGAATCGTCTCAAGCGCTGAATTACCTAAGTCACCAAAGTTGCTCGTTTGCATAAGTACCGGTAGCGTTACGAAATCGCTAAAGAAACGGTAAAACGCTGCATTACCGTATAATACAACAGATAATAAAGTAGCGACAGTTATAATATATCGATTTCGTCCTTTAGTTGTTTTGAAAAATAATGAAATCCCATAAATAAATAATAAAAAGCTAAGTGGATTGATAATTAAAATTAAGTGCTGCATCGGGTTTTCGATTTTCATATCAAAACTCGTGTAGTATACCACTACCGTTTTAATCCACGTTGCTAGTATGGCAAGAATTAAAAGCGAATGCTTTGGCCATTTTTTTGACTCCATTCTCGACATCCTTTCTCTATTGTTTGCGAGTGCAATCATGTGAAACAAAATCTATCGTAAACTTTTTTACAAAAATACGCAATAATTATCTATCAGCTTAACAAACTTTACGTCAAATTGAAAATGTATCGCCTATATTAATAGTATACGTTTTTGTAAGCGTAAAGTTTCATTTGTGTAAAAGTGAGTAGCTTTTCACAAAATTAAAGAAAGACACCTCGTATTGTGAAGGTGTCTTACGCATCGTCTTGTTGCATTTTACTACGTTCTTTCGTTTCACGCTGACGAATGAGTAGTAGCGCCATTTGATAGTCCTTAATATCTAGCACTTGTGCTTTATATAATTCTTTAATTTCATCTTCCATTAATGCTAAATCTCCAAGTGGGTCACGCGTATAAATAAACGTACCATACTCTTTTAACAAATCATAAATATCTGCCATCGTTTTCATTGGCTATCCCTCTCTTGCACACAGTTTACTACTGCGGTGTTGGTTATTAGCGTATCAATAGGTATATCATACACATCTCTTGGCACCTTGTCACGCACCTGGCAATCAAAAGCTAATGCTACAGTAGGTAGTGGATACATTGCTAAAAACCGATCATAGTAGCCTCCGCCAAAGCCAATCCGATAACCTTGAGGGGAAAATACGACACCTGGTACAATGACAATATCGATAATGTCTGGCGTTATTTCCTCGCAAACGACAGGATTAGGTTCACGTAAATCCATATACACCGTCTCCAATTGCGTAAAGTCTTCTAATATGTAAAATTTCATCGTTTTAGTAGGCGTTTCACATTTTGGTACAACTACCGTTTTACCGAGTTGCCAAAGTGCTTCAATGATTGCTATTGTATCCACTTCAGGACGACGCGATACCGTAACCGCAATTGTAGTTGCTTCCATTATAATAGGTAAGCTTAACAACTTATGCCCAAGCTCGTGTGAATCATTTACATAAGTACGATAGGTCATTTTTTGTAGATTAGCTAAAACTTCTTTACGTAGTTGTTGCTTCATTTAAACACCCCCAAAATAAATAAAAGCCAAAACCACCGAGGGCTTTGGCTAATAGAGCGATTACTTTGTTTCACGGTGAAGAGTGTATTTCTTCTCGCGAGAGCAATATTTTTTAAGTTCAAGACGCTCTGGATTGTTACGCTTGTTTTTCTTTGAAATATAGTTACGTTCGCCGCAGTCTGTGCAAGCTAAAGTAATATTTACGCGCATTATTAACCCTCCCACTCTATATGTTAAATTTTAATTTTATGAGCATGTTTCATACGACTTTTCAATTATAACATAATCCGCAAAAAAATCTAGTATCATTTCATATTAAGTTGACGTATGCTAAAATAGCTATAACATACTATTATCTATGAGGTGATCGTGCATGACCTTACCTATTATTTTAATGAGTTTAGGGCTAGGTGTAATTGTTATTTCCTTCTTTATAAAAGACAGTAATAAACAGCTTGAAAAGCAATTTGATGAGTTATCTATCAGTGTTTTTCAAGAAACGAATGCTTTAAAAAAGCGCTTAAAAATTGTGGAGGAAGAGTTATTTCTTGAACCCCAATTTCAAGTGAAAAAACCTACTACTAAAACAACACCGGTTGCTAAAGCACCAGAAAAACCTATTCATGATATTTTAAAAAGCCAGGTAATTGCGTTGAATAAACAAGGCCTATCCATACCTGAAATTAGTGCGCGCTCTACATTAACTGAAGAACAAGTACGTTATGTACTTGCTGCAGGAGGTAACAAATGAGAAAAAGCACTTTACGCGCATTTGGTATTGGGCTCTTCCTAGCAGGCGTATTTGCCTTTTTTTATGATCAAATTATGATAAGTGATGACCAAAATACTAAAGCAAAACCTCAACAAGAAACGCCGGTTAAAGCAGAAAAAACACCGGTAGCGGATAAACCAGACAAAGCCCAAGTCGCAACGCCTACAAAAAAAGAAGTTGAGCCCAAAGTTGAACAGAAAAAACCCGAACCAAGCGAGCCTAAGCCACAAGCTACAGGTGATGTAATTTATCAACTTAAAGTTTATAGCGGCGCTACGCCCACTTCTATTGCAGCGGATTTACAAAGTGCTGGCATCGTTGAAAATAAAGAGGATATGGCCATTTTATTAGCTAGCGAAAAATACGCACGTTCTATCCAAGTCGGTGTCTATAATATTACAGATACAATGACACTAGAAGATATCGCTATTATGATTACGAACTAATCTACTTTATGACGCGCATAGATCAAAAAGGCTCTCTGAGAAGGAATGTCTCAGAGAGCCTTTTGCTTTTACGTATTTAATTCATAATGTCGTCCTTTTACTAAATAAAATAAATGTTCTGCAATATTAGTAGCATGATCAGCTGAACGCTCTAAATAGCGACAAATGAAGCTAAGATGTGATATTTGCTTCGTCTTATCAGGGTGCTCTGCGCCAGCACGAATTAATAGTTCTACGGTTGCACCGTATAAGTCATCCACATAGTCGTCTAAATCCGCCACTTCTTTTGCGAGTATCGTGTTTTCTTCAACAAATGCTTTCACAATGCCTTGTAACATTTCTATGGCTTTTTGACACATCGACTTAAAGTTTGTCATAGGGAAAATAATCGGTTCTCGTCCAATGCGTATCGTTTCTTTCGCAATATTAACCGCATAATCGCCTACTCGCTCCATATCTGAAGCAGCCTTAATAATGACCATTAAACGTCGTAAGTCTGTAGCAACAGGTTGTTGCTTAGCAATTAATAAAATAACACGATCATTAATCTCTTCTTCTAAATGATTAATATCATTATCATCTTCAATTATTTCAAGCGCTACATCTAAATCTTGATCTAGCAATGCTTGAAATGAACGCTCTAACGCTGCAATGCTCATCGTGCATAACGCCACTAACTGATCTTGTACCGCTTGAATATCTAAATCAAATCTTTCTCTCACTGACATAGTAACAGCTCCTTATCCGAATCGGCCTGAAATGTAATCTTCTGTACGTTGGTCAGAAGGGTTTTGGAAAATATTATCGGTTTCGTCATATTCAATAACTTCACCATTTAAGAAAAAGGCTGTACGATTAGAAATACGTGCCGCTTGTTGCATATTGTGCGTTACGATAACAATCGAATATTTTTCTTTTAATTCTTGAACGAGCTCTTCTACTTTTAATGTAGAAATAGGGTCTAACGCACTTGTTGGCTCATCCATTAAAATAACATCCGGTTCAATTGCTAAACAGCGTGCAATACAAATACGCTGTTGTTGCCCACCTGACAGCCCGTAAGCATTTTGATTTAAGCGGTCTTTTACTTCATCCCAAATAGCTGCGCCACGTAAAGACTTCTCTACAATCTCATCTAATATTTTTTTGTTTTTTATGCCGTGAATACGTGGCCCATAGGCAATATTATCGTAAATAGATTTCGGGAACGGATTCGGTTTTTGGAACACCATGCCCACATGCGTACGCAACTCTTCTACTGCGTAGTCTTTTGATAAAATATTACGCTCACGGTATAAAATTTCGCCTGAAGTGCGCACAATTGGCACTAATTCTACCATGCGATTCAATGTTTTTAAGTACGTAGATTTACCACAGCCTGAAGGACCTATAATAGCTGTTACTTCATTTTCATAAATATCTAAATTAATATTTTTTAGACCATGATGTTCACCATACCAAAGATCTAACCCTCTTGTTTCATATACAATGTTTTTTTGCACCGGTGCAATGACGTTGTCTCTTGTGACAATCGTTTCTTTAACAGGTGCTTCTTTTGCTATAACCATTTTGGTCACCTCTTAATAACGTTTTTGGAATTTATTTCGAATAAATACGGCAATTGAGTTCATAAAAATTAATACAGCCATTAAAACGATAATACCTGCTGCTGCAACATACTGGAATTCCTCTTGCGGACGCTTTGCCCAATCATAAATTTGCATAGGAAGCGCAGTAAACTCACTAAAGACGCTAGTAGGTAAGAACTGTAAAATAACAGGAATACCGATAACAACGAGTGGCGCTGTTTCACCGATAGCGCGAGAAAGAGCTAAAATACTACCCGTTAAAATGCCTGGTATAGCCGCAGGTAATACAACACGTACAATCGTCTGCCATTTTGTAGCCCCCATGCCATAAGAAGCTTCACGTTGTTCATTCGGGACAGCACGAATGGCTTCTTGTGCAGCAACAATAATAACTGGGAGAATGAGTAGGCTCATCGTTAAACCTGCTGCTAATACACTTTTACCAAAGCCAAATGTACGCACGAAAATTGTTAAGCCTAATAAACCAAAAACGATAGATGGTACGCCTGCAAGGTTTGAAATATTCATACGAATAAAGTCGTTTAGTTTATTTTTCTTTGCATATTCCTCTAAGTAAATCGCTGTACCTACACCCAAAATGATAGATACCGGGGCAACTACTGCCATTAGCCATAGTGATCCTATTAATGCCGCTTTAATACCTGCTTTCGCTGGAAAGCGCGATGCAAAATTAGTTAAAAAATCTGCCGTTAAATACCCGGCACCTTGCGTTACAATGCGGTATAAAAGTACAGCTAGTGTAATTAAGGCAAATGTAGTAGCTAGAAAAAATAAAAATTTCCAAATCTTATTGTATAATAAGCGCTTTGACATACGCTTCATTACGAGTGTATCGTCAATATATTTCATTGTTAATACTCCTCTCTAAAGCGTTTTGAAATGTAATGGGCTAATAAATTCATTACGAGTGTAAAAATAAATAAGGTAAAGCCAACTGCATAAATTGAATAATAAATCGTTGTACCATAACCTGCGTCACCTGTTGCAACTTGTACGATATAAGCCGTCATCGTTTGCACAGAATCTGTCACACCAAAATCAAATTTCGGTGTAGAACCTGCCGCAAGTGATACGATCATCGTCTCTCCAATAGCACGTGATACCGCTAATACAACCGAAGCAGTAATACCTGATAAAGCAGCAGGTAATACGACCTTTAATGATACTTCTAATTTTGTAGAGCCTAAACCTAAAGCCCCCTCACGCATCGACTGAGGCACACTCGACATTGCATCTTCTGAGAGTGACGTAATCATTGGTAAAATCATAATACCAACGACGATACCTGGGCTTAAGGCGTTGAATACTTTCAGCGACGGTATCAATTGTTGAAGTACGGGTGTAACAAAAGTAAGTGCAAAGAAACCATATACAATTGTAGGTACGCCTGCTAATACTTCTAAAATAGGTTTAATCACACGACGCGCATTATCGCTCGCATACTCACTCAAATAAACAGCTGAGGCAATACCTAAAGGTACAGCTACAATAATAGCGATGAAAGTGACTTTTAACGTACCAACAATTAGAGGCAATATGCCGAACATTGGCTCTTTACTAGAGAAAGGTAACCACTCTGTGCCGAATAAATAGTCAGTAATTGATACTCTCTGAAAAAATTCAAATGTCTCAAAAATTAAAGTGAATACGATAGCAAATGTAGTAAGTACTGACAATGTTGCAGCTGTAAATAATAAAATTGGCATTAGCTTTTCAATTAATCGCTTCATACCTTTACCTTGCGTATCGGCAATCATTTGTTGCACACTAGGGTCGCTAGGTTTATGCAAACTCATAAATAACTCCTCCTACTTCATACATAAGTAGGGGCGTGAATATCACACCCCCATCTAAGTGTTGCTTATTTTAATGCTTCTAGCTTAGCGATTTCTTCATCATATTTTTCTTGTGGTAAGCTCACATAGCCTACAGCGCCAGCCATTTCGCCAGCATTTTCTAATAAGTAATGAATGAAGTCATAAGCTGCTTCATTATCTTTCATTGCTTCATTTTTTACATACGTAAATAATGGACGTGATAATGGTGAATACTCTTGAGATTCAATT
The DNA here is from genome assembly GCF_003057615.1 of Metalysinibacillus jejuensis. Taxonomy (GTDB): domain Bacteria; phylum Bacillota; class Bacilli; order Bacillales_A; family Planococcaceae; genus Metalysinibacillus; species Metalysinibacillus jejuensis. The sequence continues at coordinate 24,682 of NZ_QAFW01000016.1, read as the reverse complement.
GTTTCTGCCGTTGGTTCTACACCATTCACTTTAACAATACCTAACTTATCTTTATTTTCTAAGTAGTACGCATAGCCGAAGAAGCCAATGGCATTTTTATCACCCGCTACACCTTGTACTAACATATTATCGTCCTCTGATAATGTAGCTGTTTTCACTAAATCTTCACCATCTAAAATTACTTCATCAAAGTAATCATAAGTACCTGAATCTGTACCTGGTGAATAGAAAATTACTTTATCTTCAGGCCATGATGGATCAATATCAGACCATTTTTTCTCGGTGCCGTCTTCAATCCATAACTTTTTAAGTTGTTCTACTGTTAAATCTTTAGCCCAATCATTATCTGGGTGAATTACTACAGACAAGCCATCATAGGCTAATGCTAGCTCTGTAAAAGCTACTCCTGCATCATCTAATTTTTGTTTTTCTTCATCTTTAATGTTACGTGAAGCATTTGAAAAATCAGTTTCCCCAGCGATGAATTTTTCAAAACCGCCACCTGTACCTGAAATACCAACAGACACTTTCACATCAGGTTGAGCGCCTGCATACTCTTCAACAACTGCCTCTACGATCGGTGCTACTGTAGAAGAACCATCCCCTGCTACAGAGCCTTGTAGTTGTTTCTCTGTATCCGTTTGTTCTGTTTCTTTATCTGCTGTAGTGCCGCCTTCATTTGCTGTATTACCGCCACCACATGCACCTAGCATTAGTGCTGAGCCTAATACGGCTGTCATCGTTAAGTACTTCCATTTTTTCATTGTTCATTGCCTCCATGACATATAATTAAAGTTTTACCTTACAATCCTCACTATACGTCTGCATTATTGATAGCATATAAATAAAATGTTAAGAGAATGTAAATGAATGTTGGGCTTTGTAAATAAAAAAGGGATCATACGCATCTCGTATGATCCCTCTATCACTTATTTCTCTTCACCTTCACGAATAACTTCTTCTGACCAAGCAGGTTGAATTTTCTTCGTTATATCAGGTGTAAAGTCGCCTGCTTTATTATGTTTTGCTTTAATCTCAAAGTAAGCATCCAGCGCCTTACGTGCAATATCACTCGCTGCTTGATCGTACCCATACGTGCTCGTTGTCATATATGGCATAACAACGGCATACGCTACCTCTGGATTATCATATGGCGCAAAACCAACATGTGTTAAGTTTAGCGTATATGAACCACGGTACTGTTCTTTATTGCCATAGTACTGCGTCTCAGCTGTACCCGTTTTACCTGCTGCTTGATACTTAGCGTCTGCAAAAAATGAACGCGCTGTACCATGAGAACCAGCATATACCGCTCTGAAGCCCGCTTTAACTTGATTGATTTCTGCCAAAGAATTATTAACACGATTAATAACTTGCGGTGTACGCTCTTCTAATAATTCGCCAAATACTTTACCATCAAGAGAAGGTTCACGTACTTCCTTCAGAATATGTGGCTTTACACGGTAGCCATCATTGGCAATGACTGATACATACTGGGCTAACTGCATTGGCGTATACGTATCGTACTGACCGATTGCAAAGTCCATCGCCTTACCTTTTTCTTGCAGGTTATCACTACCCTTAACACCAACTTGCTCATTTGGTAAATCAATGCCTGTTTTTACACCTAAGCCAAATTGATGATAAATATTACGCATTTTTTGATACGTATCATCTGCAATGTTAAAGTTCATACGTGGATAATAGTTACGAATACCACCAATGCGCATTGCTACATAGAACATATACACGTTTGATGAGCTTTCAAGTGCTGCAATATCATTCATCCAACGATTATTATAACCGTTAGTATTAGCTAAAGAACTACGTTTTTGTCCACCGATGAAAAGCGGTTGGTCAACGATGCCTTCTCCAATTTGGAAAGCGCCTTCTTGATAGCCACCTAAAACAGTAGCACCTTTAATAGTAGAACCTGCTTCATACGCCATGGTATATGCACCATAAGATATGTCTTGCATTTCGCCATCTTCAATTTGACGACCAATAACTGATAGTAACTCACCATTTTTAGGATTCATCATTACTAAGAAAGTACGGTCTAATAAATGTGAGCCATATCGTGTTTTTTGCTTGCGTAGTTCGGTCTCAACAATTTTACCAAGGCGGTCTTCTAACTCACTATCAATCGTTAAAACCAAGTCTTTACCTGGCTCGCCCTCGTAAACGGTCGCGGTATCTACTACTTTGCCAGATTTATCTGTAACGTTTTTTACAACCGCTTTTTTACCTTGCAGTAGTTCTTCATATTGGGCTTCAACGAAACTATCCCCAACGCGATCATTACGCGAATAATCTCGCGCTAAGAAGTAGTTAAGTTGATCATTAGGTATGCCGCGCTCTGGTGTTGTTGTACGCCCTAAAATCGCTAGAGGGGACAATTTGACACGCTTCCAATCTGTTGTGGTGTTGACACCAGGTAGTTCGGAAAGTCGCTCTGAGACACGAGCAAACTCCTCATCCGTTACATCTTCACTTTTAATAATTTGTGGTGATAAATTATAACCGGATACCATTTCACGATAAATCGCGAGCACTTCCATTTCGTGCCCCTCTAAACTTTTTAAGTCTTCATCGGTAATACGCTCACGTGTTAAGTCGTCGACTGCTTTTGTAAACTCTTTTTCACCCGCATCTCCAAACTGTGCACGTATTTTTTCACGCTCTTTCGCGGGTACTTTTTCCGCTGCTGCGTCAGGATTGCGTAAAATCCAAAAATCTTGTTTATCACGAAGCGTTACTTTTTTTGTCGGCTGTTCAATTAACATGGCTAATTGCTCCGCGACTTCTAGCATCTCTTCTTGCTTAGTCGTCTGCATCTTTGTATACGTAATCGCATTTTGTGGGTCGTTATCAACGAGCACGCGACCGTTACGATCGAAAATTCTACCGCGTGGCACACTCGTGTTTACAGGTACTTCTTCAGTACTCTCTACCATATTGACATAATACTCACCTTTGACGATTTGCAAATAGCCTAAACGGAAAATTAACGTGGAAAAAATTAAAAAAATACAGAAAAAAATAACGTTCATGCGAAAGTTAATTGTGGATTGTTGCTTTGCCTTCTGTTCTTTTGTTTTTCTGCTCGGCTCATTACTACGCATTAAACGCCCTCCTACTTCATTTCTACACATACATGTAAGTATACCACCCTAAAAGTGAAGTTTCACTATTATAACGGCTCGCCTATTGAAAAAGTTGCATAAAAAAACCGCCACTCTCAAGAAGAGAATGGCGGTTATATCATCTAAATTATTTAGCTGCAGCGAATTTCTCTGCTACAACGTCCCAGTTTACGATATTCCAGAAAGCTGCAATATAGTCAGGGCGACGGTTTTGGTAGTTTAAGTAATAAGCATGTTCCCAAACGTCTAAACCTAATACTGGTGTTTTGCCTTCCATGTAAGGAGAGTCTTGGTTTGGTGTAGAAATTACAGCGATTTCGCCGTTATCTACTACTAACCATGCCCAACCAGAACCAAAGCGAGTTGTTGCTGCTTTAGCAAACTCTTCTTTGAAAGCGTCAAAGCTACCGAATTTTTTATCAATTGCTTGTGCTAGTTCACCTGTTGGTGCATTAGCGCCACCTGGAGCGATAACTTCCCAGAATAATGTATGGTTAGCATGACCGCCACCGTTGTTACGTACTGCAGTTTGTTTATCTGCTGGAAGTGCATCGATGTCAGAGATTAAAGCGATAAGCTCTTTACCTTCAAATTCAGTTCCTTCGATTGCTGCATTTAAGTTCGTTACATACGTGTTATGGTGTTTAGTGTGGTGAATTTCCATTGTTTTCGCATCGATATGCGGTTCTAATGCGTCGTACGCATAAGTTAATTTTGGTAGTTCATGTGCCATGTTTAAGTTCCTCCTTGGAATGTAAGTAATAATTGCTACAACTTTAGATTATCAAAGTTGGTCAAACCATTCAATGAAAAAGCATCATTCTGTTACAATTCAGCCTTTTGACTGAAGTTATACGACTAGAATTATAAAAATAACGATCATAATCGTTTGAATGATACCCTTCGTTACAATAGATGTAAAGAAGCCTACAAGTGAGCCAAAACCACTGTACACCGCTTCTTTGAAAGTACTCTTTGTAACCAATAACTCTGCCGCTACTGCAAAGGCAAACGGAAAGATTAAAATCCCGAAAAATGGAATGATAAAGGGACCCACTATTAGCCCAATCGTACTTCCCCACATACCTGCCTTTGTTCCGCCAAACGCTTTAACACCAACTAGGCTAGCGATTGTGTCAGCAGCAAAGAGCACGATAACAAGTAGCACTTGCCCTAACCAAAACCACCATGGTAGCGCACTAAAGGTGAAAAACAAGCCGTATACGATAAACCCTGCAAAGATAAATAGTACCGACGGAATAATCGGATATATTAGCCCAATATAAGCGATTACAAACAGCGCAATAATGAGTGTCCATACGATGATTGTCATAGCGTTTCCCCCTCATTCCTTAGAAGTCTTTTCCCTCTTTTTACGCCCGTTAAAGCAAAAGGTTTCAAAATGCGTGAAAAGTCATGGTAAAATGACCGTTGGAGGAGAATCAGATGACCCATACACAACTTTTTATTATGAGCTTAACGAGCCCTAAAAAATTAGGAGCCGTACGCTTCATGCCAATCGGCAAAGTACTGCAATATGCTTTCCTATTAATAACGTTGCTAACGGTTTTTTCATTTGCACGTTTTACTACTGGCGTAGCTGATAGCACACTCGATATGAGTGGTTTGATGGAATATGTGGAGGACATTCGCTTTTTGCTATACCCTGTAGCTTTCATCTTATTATTTATCGTTAATACATTATTGATGTTTGCTCGCATTAGCCTCTATGCATTAGCAGGTACACTATTCATGCATACGATGAAGCGAAGAGGAGAATACCGTAACGTTTGGCGTACAGCAACATTTGCCATCACATGGGCTACGTTGCTCACAATGGTATTCGAATTTGTACCGTTGCCAACGCTCGTTTCTACAAGTATCGCCATTTTTATTACAATGTTATTTATTATTATTGGTTTAACGAAATACCCGCAGCTACCGCCTGCGACAAAATAGCAACTTTTAGCGGTTCTGCCTTGTCCTAAATTTGTGACACTGCTAAAATAGTTTGAGTGATGACCATGTATGGTCGAAAAAGGAGAGACTAAAAATGAGTGAAATTGTTCACCGTTCAAAAACACGTCCTGTACGTGTTGGTAATTTAACGATTGGTGGTAGTAATGAATTATTCATTCAAAGTATGACAACGACAAAAACGCATGACGTAAAAGCTACCGTTGCGGAAATCCGTCGTTTAGAAGAAGCGGGCTGTCAAATCGTACGCGTTGCTGTACCTGATGAGCGTGCGGCTGATGCCTTAGCAGAAATTAAAAAACGCATTACTATTCCACTAGTAGCAGATATTCATTTTGATTATAAGCTTGCTTTAAAAGCGATTGAAGCAGGCGTTGATAAAGTACGTATTAATCCAGGTAACATTGGTCGTCGTGAAAAAGTTGAAGCGGTTGTGAATGCGGCTAAAGCTAAAGGTGTACCAATTCGTATTGGCGTTAACGCTGGTTCACTAGAGCGTCATATTTTAGATAAATATGGCTACCCAACTGCTGATGGTATGGTAGAGTCAGCACTACACCATATTAAAATTTTAGAGGATTTAGACTTCCATGATATTATCGTATCTATGAAAGCCTCTGACGTTAACTTAGCGATTGAAGCCTATGAAAAAGCGGCACAAGCATTTGATTACCCACTACACTTAGGTATTACGGAGTCAGGTACACTATTTGCAGGTACGATTAAATCTGCTGCAGGACTTGGCGCAATTTTATCAAAAGGTATCGGTAACACACTGCGTATTTCATTATCTGCTGATCCAGTAGAAGAAATTAAAGTAGCACGTGAATTATTAAAATCATTCGGCTTAGCATCAAATATGGCAACGTTAATTTCTTGCCCAACATGTGGTCGCATTGAAATTGATTTAATTGCTATTGCTAATGAAGTTGAAGAATATATCTCAAAATTAAATGTACCTCTTAAAGTAGCTGTACTTGGTTGTGCAGTAAACGGTCCTGGTGAAGCGCGTGAAGCTGATATTGGTATCGCAGGTGCACGTGGCGAAGGTCTATTATTCATGAAGGGTAAAACAGTTCGTAAAGTGCCTGAGGAAACAATGGTAGAAGAACTGAAAAAAGAAATCGATAAGCTTGCCGCTGAAATGGAAGCAAAGCGCGATGAGGAACAAGCGAATGCGTAAACCGCGTTTTGGTATTGATATCGATGGTACCGTAACGACACCTGATACGTTATTGCCGCATATTAATAAAGCGTATAATGTAGCATTAACGCTTGAAGACATTAAAGAGTACGATTTTCTCTCAGCCTTCCCTCACCCGGTAGACCGTCAAGAGTTTGCAAATTGGTTTTTACAAAACGAACGTTATATGTACGAAGTGTCAGATATTTATCCCGACGCTAAGCAAGTACTTAATCATTGGTATAAAAAATACGAATTAATTTATATTTCTGCTCGCCATGATGTGTTAGTGGATGTCACGACAGAATGGTTTATGAAACAGCAAGTCCCTTATGACCGCATTGAATTAATTGGTAGTCACAATAAACTTCAAGCTGCTAAAGATGCTAAGGTCGAAGTATTCTTTGAAGATAAGCATGATAATGCTGTAATGTTAGCTGAATCATTAGATATTCCAGTGATTTTGTTCGACACACCGTACAACCGTGATAGTACGCCTAAGCAAGTCGTGCGCGTTAATTCGTGGCTACAAGCAGACGAATGGATTAAACGTAACTTTTAATACAAAAGGTCTTCAGAATGTGCATATTCTGAAGACCTTTTTATATGATGTTATAGCGTCGCTAATGCTTGTTCAATGTCTGTAATTAAATCTTTAACTTCTTCTACCCCTACGGAAAAGCGTAATAAACGATTGCATACACCACGTGCAACACGCTCTTCATAAGGCACATCGGCATGTGTTTGAGTAGCGGGATACGTAATAAAACTTTCAACACCGCCCAAGCTTTCCGCATAAATAATTAGTTTTAATTGACGTAAAAATGGATCAATCTGTTGCTCATCTTGCAAGCGAAACGCCAGCATCCCACCTTGCCCCGCATACAAGACATCTGTCACTTTAGGATGATTTTGTAAATAGTTCGCTACCGCTTTAGCGTTGGCATCATGTTGACGCATACGTAAATGTAATGTCTTCATACCTCTCATTACTAACCAACTATCTAGTGCTGATAACGCATAACCGCTCGTATTATGTAAGAAAGCTAATCGCTCGCTTAGCGCTTGGCCTTTACTTATGGCTAAACCAGCTAACACATCGTTATGCCCCCCTAAGTATTTTGTTGCACTATGGATAACAATATCCGCGCCTTGTGTTAAAGGACGTTGAAAATAAGGTGTTAAAAATGTATTATCGACTACTAATAAACAACCTTTTTGTTTTGCCAATTTGGCGAAATCTTCAATATTATAACAATGCATAAGTGGGTTTGTCGGCGTTTCTAAAAAAATCATTTTAACAGTAGGCGTAATTTTTGCAGCGACTGTGTCAATATTTAAGAAATCATCATAAATTACCGTGATATCGTAATTTTGTTTAAGGTGTTCAAAGAGGCGATATGTGCCGCCGTACAAGTCAGTAGGTACTATTACACCTTCTCCTGACTTCAGCAAGCTCATAACAAGTTGAATGGCAGCCATTCCTGAACTACATGCAAATGCTGCATCCCCCTCTTCTAAATTAGCAACACCTTCCTCTAAAACAGTTCGAGTTGGATTTTTTGTACGTGTATAATCAAACCCCGTTGATTCTCCTAAGCCATCATGCTTATAAGCTGTCGATAAATAAATTGGCGAACTGACCGCTCCAGTTCGTACATCTGTCTGGTTACCTAGTTGCACTAATTTCGTATCAATTGTCGTCATAGTTCTCGCTCCCTCATATACTCGTGAAGTTACGTTAGCACTGCATTATTAAATTAGCAATCATTTGTTTGAATATTTCATTAATTATTCACACAATACCATATACCGTAATAATTATGTCTAAATTGTGTCTTTTATGAAAAGCTTTTCATCACTTTCTTTATTTTTTCGTCTTTAATTCATTCAAATGCTGTTTTAAGTTGACTATTTCTTGTTTTGTATTGAATTTTCCGAATATTACCTCTATGATAAATAAATAAAATATTTTTTAACAATAACAAAGGGGTATGGTTATGAAAAAAAATCACATTGGGGTGGTAGTTGGTGGTGTGCTTTTACTCGTTGTAGCAATGGGCATTAGCCGGTTTGCTTTTACGCCTATTTTGCCTTTCATGCGTAAAGACGTAGGTTTTTCTGTAGAAACTGCAGGTTTTTTAGCATCAAGTAACTATGTCGGTTATTTTGTAGGTGCACTTTGGGCAGGCTTTATTACAAAAAATCGTAAAGGTTTTCTGCTTATTACGGTGTTAATAAATGTAGTCTCTATCGTATTAATGGGTATCATTGACTACTACAGTATTTGGTTATTGCTTCGCTTCGTGGCAGGGGTGACAGGAGGCTTAGTTTTCGTTTTAACATCCAGTATCGTTATGGATTATTTAGCACAACACTTTTTAGCTAGCTGGTCAGGCTACTTATTTGGTGGCATAGGTCTTGGCATTGCGTTTTCTGGCTTGTTTGTACCTTTTTTAGAGGCGAGTTACTCATGGAAAGGAGCATGGCTAGGATTAGGACTGCTATCACTACTTTGTGTTGTCACTACAGGTGTGTTATGGCGTAAGTTAGTCGTTCATAATATCGAAAAAGCACCTGCAGATGATCAAGCACCTAAGTTAACAAAAGGCTTTATGCCTTGGTTTATTGCGGCTTATGGCTTAGAAGGTCTTGGCTATATTATTACCGGTACATTTTTAGTTGATATTATTCATGGGATACCTGCTCTACAGTCGTACTCTTCAATAAGTTGGGTCATTGCTGGCTTAGCAGCTATTCCTTCAGCACCTGTATGGAGCATGTTAATTACTAAATACTCTCCTATAAAAATTTTATCCATCGCTTACTTATTACAAGTTTTCGGCATTTTATTGCCTGTCTTCTCACAATCCATTTTCAGTGTTTTTTTATCTGCCTTTTTATTCGGTATGACATTCGTAGGTATCGTTACGATGACAACTGGCTATGCTCGTCAGCTTTTCCCTACTAAAAGCGGACCGGTCGTCTCATTGCTTACTACATTTTATGCATTCGGCCAAATTATTGGTCCTATCGCTGCCGGCAAGTTAGCTGCATATTATAATAGTTATAATGCTGCATTATTATTTGCGGGAACTATCGTCTTCCTAGGTCTCGTGATTATGTGGATGGGTTGTATCGTTACGAAAAAAAATCCTTTAACTATAGTAAAAGATGTTTAAGACTTTGTCAGGTGGGGATAGATAATTAGACAAAGAAATAAAGGAGGACATGAATATGTCAAACAAATTTACAGATGATCTTAAAGGTACAGGTAATGAAGTAAAAGGTGAAGTAAAAGAACAATACGGTAAAGCTACTGGCGATGTTAGTAAACAAGCTGAAGGCAAATTTGACAAATTAAAAGGTGCGGCACAACATAAATTAGCCGACGCTAAAGAAGCAGTAACTAATAAAGTGGAAGAGTTAGAACAAAAGTTCGAAGCTAAAAAAAATAAAGATCAATAATACGTTAAGAAATGTCACGATTGAACAGTGGCATTTCTTTTCTTTTTCACTTCTTTTCTTCTATAATATAAGTATTACAATTAAAGGATTTGATAAAATGGGACGTATTTTAGCGGTTAGTGATATTCACGGGCAATATGCTATGTTAGTCGCATTATTAGATAAACTGCAACTCCAACCCTCTGACCATATTGTTTTTATGGGCGACTATGTTGACCGTGGTCCGAAATCAAAGCAAGTGTTAGAAGCCGTCATTGCAATGCAAGACCAACACCGAGCTACATTACTGATGGGTAACCATGAGGCCATCATGCTTCGTGCCTTTACGGCAACCCATACTAAACCTTGGCATCATTGGATTGATGTGTGTGGGGGCGTGGAAACATTGCAAAGCTACAATTTACGCGTAGAAGATTTTAACACGGAACAATTACCTCTACTCCACCAACTTCCTTCTGACCATATTTTACGTCATCATTTACAAGCTATTGAGCGTATGCATTATTATAAAGCTTTTGATGATGTTATTTTTGTACATGCTGGTGTTGATCCTCATTTACCAATAGAAGAAACACCGATTGCTACGCTTTTATGGATTCGTGACGACTTTCATAAAGGTTATCAAGGTACTAAAACAATCGTATTTGGTCATACTCCTACGTACCGCCTGCATCAAGATAAGACTAACACTACCGTTTATCAAGGTACCAATAATATTATTGGTATTGATGGAGGTGCGGTCTTTGGTGGTCAATTGCACGCGCTCGATTGGACGAATAAAAAAATTTACTCCATACATGCAAAAAGCTGTGTAGCGTAACAACGCCACACAGCTTTTTATTAATATAGTTTAAAAATGACACCAACAAGGCAATAAATAATAATCGTTGAAAATAAAATAGTCATGTGTAACAAAGAAAAGACAAACATCTTAGTTGCCCACTTTACTTGATCAGTATTCGTATGATAACCATAAATACTCATAATTAGCCATGCGATACTAAGCAGTAGTGCCACTAACATAATGCCAATACTCAATGAACCGAATAAAAAACTTAGTAGTATTAAAATAATTAAATAAAAGTTAGTCTGATAATACGTACGTTTCATACCCTTTGCAACAGGAAGCATCGGAATACTTGCTGCTTTATAATCTGCATGCTTACGAATCGCAATAGCGTAAAAGTGTGGCATTTGCCAAATTACCATTACACCGAATAAACCTAAAATCGCGGGATGTGTTAAATTCGTGGAAACTACGGCCCAGCCGATTAAAGGTGGCATAGCACCTGACAAACTACCGATTTCTGTATTATAAACTGTATAACGTTTTGTCCAAATTGTATAAGGACCAACATATAAAAATACACCTAAAAAACCTAAAAATGCTGCAAGTGGTGAAGCAAAGTAAAGGGTAAGTACACCGACAATTAACAAAACAATAGCTAAAATCGCCGTTGTTTTTACAGGCATTTGTCCGGTCACAGTAGGACGGGATTGAGTGCGTGGCATAATGGCATCAATATCTCGGTCATAAATATTATTAAATGCACCTGCTGAGCCAATTACTGCTGCACTGCCAATCGTCGCTAAAATAATAGAAACGATATAATCCATAATGTTAGCTTGCGTATGATAAAGTGCTAGCGCTAAACCCGCCCACATGGGAATTAAGTTAGACTTAATAATACCTGTTTTCACCGTTTGGGCTAACACTTCAGTCATTTTTGGTTGGAGTTGTGGCTCAATCGTCGTTTTTCCATTCTCTTGCATATACGTTAATTCCTTTTCCATTTGTTTTCATCAATCCAACTTTCTCAGGCAACCATCGCTGCCTTCCTATTCTACTCTTTTCTTTATCACATTGTATGCAAATAAGTAAAATTATGCGCTGCTCATGTTCAATCATTGGATTTGAAAAGCGTACGTCTTCTATAATAACATTGCTCGTTGAGAAAATGAATACGCAACCGCTCACAGTTGTGAAAACGATGTGTTTTATTTGTGAAATTTAACGTCGTTAAGCCATAATTTGTGTTATGAAGCGATTTAAATCTTCACGATTTTGAGCAGTCACACCATGCCCATCTTCATAGGTCATTAACGTCACAGAAGCATCACATGCTTCTAAAAACACCGTAGCTTCTTGCGCTTCTTTTAATGGATAAATATAGTCATAGATGCCATGTGAAATAAAGTAGGCTACTTGTGAAATATCTTTTTTCACATAATCCTCTTGGACAAACTTTGGTAAGAAGCCACTTAATGCCGCTACTGCTGTCACTTGATTACCTAAGACAAATGGACAAGTTAATGCTAATGCGGCCCCTTGATTAAAGCCAATAACATACACTTGCATCGGGTCAATAGTATAGTGCTGAAGTGCTTGTTCTACAAATTGGCTAAATGCAATAATTACTTTATCAAAAATCGCTCGTACAGGTTGTTCTTCTTCTCCAATGGCAAAAAAGGCAAAACCATCACCATGGGCAATTGGCCCACGTATCGCAAAAATATGCGCCGGATAATCATCAATTAGTTGTAGCAAATCTTGCTCATTACTGCCCATACCGTGCAGTAAAAATAGCGCTGGGTATTGTTTATTTGCTTGTTCGTTTTTTGGTGGATAATGTGTAAAGCTAAATGGTGTATTCACAAAATAACTCCCCTTATATCGTTAATGTTAATTGACGTGCAAATTGATCCGCATAGTACTGAACATAGCCATCAATTACGCGTAATGTTTCTGTAGCGTCACCTTCGCGCAATAGCTCACGTTGCTCTTGCATCGTACAAACCGTTAGAAAATCCACGCGTAAAGCGTGCGCAATTGACATGTACGCATAGTCATACATAATAATTTCTGGTGTTAATGCTTTTTTTTCATACTCTTCATGAAAGATAGGAATAAGCACTTCTCGTTGTTCTTCTACCTCTTGGCGCGCTTGCATTTGTCCTGTTAAAAGCTCCGTTTCAATTACAGCAGTAGAAAAATCAAGTTGACCTATTAATACCATCTTAAATGTAGTATACCAAACAGCAGCGTTGCGTTCATAATACGCTAAATTTAACATCAGTCGATCACAAAACATTTCTGTAGTACCATCTTTCTGTTTATCATCAATCGCTGCTTGAATAATTTTTTCGAAATTCTCAACCTCAGCATCCTTCACAAGCTGGTAAAAGCCTTGCTCTACCCATGCTGCAATTTGTTTTTGACGATCTTCCATTATGTCACTTCCTTGCTCATTTACGAAAACACATAGTTTTCCATTTCATCATATGTTGTTTGAATCGCCGCTCGTAACGATAATTGTTCTTCGCGGCATAACGTTAAAGCATGCTCTAGCGTTATTGCTGCATTCGCTAAAAAGGCTGGTTCTTGCAAATCTTTTGCTAGTTGCATCAATACGAGCGCCTGATTCCAATGCCAACGTGCATTTGTAGCATCTAATTTAATCGCTTGCTCTAAAAAACCTAGTGCGTCAAATGGCATGAAGCCAAAACGATGCATCGCTTGCCCTGTCAATCCCCAGTAAAGCCCTTTATTTGGATTAGCCGCTATCGCTTGTTCAAAACAATGAACCGCTTCTCGGTAATGATGCGCTAAAATAAATAACTCACCTTGCACCGCAAAACTCGTCGCTCGCTCTTCACTATTCCCTGTCTTTGCACGTTGTTCAAGTGCTGTAACACGCGCGGTGAACGCTGCTTCCTCTTTGTGCGAACGAATTTCTTGTACTTCGTCTAATACTTCATAGCTTTCATCTGCACGTTCAATTTCTTGACGCTCTAAATAATGTGTAATTTTAGGGTACTTCTCATATTCATATTCGGTAAATAATGCTACGTATTTTTCAGCTAAGGCACGCTCGTCTAAATCTTCTGATGTAGCCAGTACTCGCTTTGCTTCAGTAAAGCACTCCATCATCGCACCTTGATAAAAATAATCATTCATTTTGTGCACAATGTCACTCCCCTTTTACGTAAGTATAACAAAAAAATGCCGCACTGGGCGGCATTGTATCGCTTATTTTTTAGCATAAGGCGCTAAGAAAGCTCGCAAGTCTTCCTCAGGTAAATTCCCTTCGAAACGATTGACCTCTGCGCCACCGTCAAAGTGAATAAATGTCGGTGTAGCGGTAATACCATAATTATCCCACTCATCATATTCAAGCAAGTTAATTTGGTTTACTTCGATACCTAACTCATCTAAAATTGGCATTAAATTTGGTGTTAATGCACGGCAATGCGTACAAGTTGGGCTAAAGAAATAAGCATTTACTTCTTCACCACTATCAATTTTAGCTTTTAAATCTTCTGGTAATGTAATATGTTGATAGTTTTCATCTTTTAATAAGTCAATCGTTGGTTGTTGCAATTTTTTATCGCCATATGGATTATCATCGCTTGCTAATTTCTCTTTATTAGACATCTGTGTTAATACGATAATCGCAATAAGTAAGACGACTACGACGCCTCCGATAGCTACTAGCTTTTTCACAAAAAAGACCTCCTCAAATTCAACTCTTCTCGATTATAGTAATAATCACGCGAAAGGTAAACTATTTTTACTTGTTACGCTGAATACGTACGCGAGCAATACGCTTTTTTGTTTCCTTATACAACTCATCAAGTTGTCGATAGCAAGCGTATTGTGCGGGTCTTGCTTTAATAAAAGCTAAACGTTCAGCGCCATTTGTCGGTAGTAATTCCTCTGTGACAAATGATTCATAATGGGCAATCGCCTCTTCCATCGGCACCTTTACACCTTTATCTCGTGCGCTATGAAGGGTATGAATGACCTTTTGTAAAGAAAGCCATTCGTCATACCATATGTTTACAGCGTGCTCTGATAAATTACTCACTGCGCTTCACCAAGCCTTTACGAAAACGTTTTTGTCCTTCACGGCACACTGTAAATAATGGACAATGGTCACAGCCTGGGTTTTGTGCTTTACAGTGGTAACGTCCAAAAAATATAAGTTGATGATGCGTTTTCGACCATTCATCCATAGGTGTTTTTTTCATTAAAGTTTCTTCTACTTGTAACACACTATCCTTCCAGCGACATATGCCTAAGCGTTTAGATACACGCTCTACATGAGTATCCACAGCTAATGCTGGTACACCAAATGCGACAGATAATACTACATTCGCTGTTTTACGCCCTACACCTGGTAAACTTTCTAAACCTTCACGTGTAGCCGGCACTTGCCCATCAAATTCATCTAGTAGTTTTTGCGACAGTGCTTGAATGTTTTTCGCTTTATTGCGATATAACCCAATCGAACGAATATCTTGTTGTAACTCCTCAATCGACACAGCTAAATAATCTTCTGGTGTCTTATACTTCTCAAACAATGTTGCAGTCACGCGGTTCACTAGCTTGTCCGTACACTGTGCGGATAATAAAGTAGCAATTGTCAATTCAAAAGGATTACGATGAACAAGTTCACAATGAGCTTCCGGAAACATCTTATCCATCTCTGTTAAACAAAATTGCCATTGTTTAAGCGTTAGCATACTATCCCTCTCACTCTCTCTCTTCTAACCAATTATAAAACGGCACGTCATCATTAAAGTTTGATGCGCTAGATGACGCATGCATTGGCGCTTGTGTTTTCTCTCTAAACTGCGAGGTTTGCGCTTGGGCTTGTTGCGGTGTTTGAATGTTTTTCTTTTGCCATTCATACAAAATACGATCAATATATTTTAAACTCATTTTACCTGCAAGTACTGCCTCTTTTAAAGCTTGTTTAATGAGCGCCACCGAATGGCCATCTTCATCTAACCACTTACTAATCGTTTCAATTTCAATTGGAGAAAACAATCGTCCAAATTCCGTCTCAAACATGCTAAATAACATGCCTTCTTCATTGCTTTCTTGTTGTTTTACGACCTCATGTGCATCAAGTTGCACACGCTCTGTTAAACGTTCCCACAGAGGATATACTGAAAAAGTTTCATAAATAATACCGTTAGCGTCTGTCATCTGCGCAATTTCAAGCAAACCTTTTTGCATTAAGCGCTGTAAAATTGTTGAAATCGCATTCGTTGTTAACGTAGAGCGATGCATTAATTCTTGCGGGGTAGGAAAGTTATTGCCCTCTGTTTGAAATGCTAGCAAGTGCATAATAATAAGCGCTTCTTCATCTGTCATATCAATCGCTTTATAGTGTTGAAATAACAGTTGCGGAATTAGCACATGTTGTTGCTCTAACCAAACCCGAAATGTTTGTTCATTTGCCATACGAAAACTCCTTTAATGAAAAGAGGATGCCGCACAAGACGACATCCTTTTTATTTATGGATATAAGCGGTTAAGTAAGCGTGGGAATGGAATACTCTCACGCACATGCTCTGCACCACTAATCCAAGCTACCGTACGCTCTAACCCTAAGCCGAAGCCTGAGTGAGGCACTGAGCCTTGTTTACGTAAATCTAAATACCAAGCATAGGCATCTTCATCAAGATCATACTCTTTAATGCGTTGCTTCATTAACTCATAATCATGAATACGCTCTGAACCACCAATAATTTCGCCGTAGCCTTCTGGCGCAATTAAGTCGGCACATAGCACGACATCATCACGGTCTGGGTGCGGCTGCATATAAAATGGTTTAATTGCTGTTGGGTAGCATATAATAAATACAGGCATATCATAATGCTCAGCAATGGCTGTTTCGTGCGGTGAGCCGAAGTCATCGCCCCACTTAATATCATCAAAGCCCTCTTTGTGTAAAAACTCGATTGCCTCATCATATGAAATACGTGGGAATGGTGCTTTAATTTTTTCAAGCTTCGCTGTATCGCGACCTAAGCGCTCTAGCTCGATTTGGCAATTTTTAAGTACAGATTGCACGATGTAGGATACATACTGTTCTTGTACTTCTAAGCTTTCATCATGCTCAACAAACGCCATCTCTGGCTCAATCATCCAAAACTCGATTAAGTGACGACGTGTTTTTGATTTTTCTGCACGGAAGGTTGGCCCAAATGAGAATACTTTACCTAATGCCATTGCTGCTGCTTCCATATACAGTTGACCTGATTGTGATAAGTACGCATCTTCATCAAAATATTTTGTATGGAATAACTCCGACGTACCTTCAGGCGCTGAGCCTGTTAGGATTGGTGGGTCAACTTTTACAAAGTGATTTTCGTTAAAGAAGTTGTACGTTGCACGGATAATTTCATTACGGATTTTCATAATCGCATGTTGTTTACGCGAACGTAACCATAGGTGACGATTGTCCATTAAAAACTCTGTACCATGCTCTTTTGGTGTGATTGGGAAGTTATCAGCTTCATGAATGATTTCGATATCCTTCACTTGTAGCTCACAACCAAATGTTGAGCGCTCATCCTTTGTTACTTCACCAATCACATACATTGATGTTTCTTGCGTTAAACCTTTTGCCTTAGCAAAAAGCTCCTCGCCTGCTTCAGCTTTTACTACAATACCTTGCACAAAGCCTGAGCCATCACGTAATTGTAAAAATGCAATTTTACCACTTGAACGTTTATTAGCTAACCATGCGCCAAGTTTAACTGTTTCGCCGATATGGTTAGGCATATCTTGAATCATAATTTTTTTCATGTTGTCCTCCTAAGTTGCTTGAAAACGTTAGTCTTGCCATTTCGCTTTCACAAAAGTATCGATGCGACGAATCGCCTCTTCAATTAAATCAAGAGACGTTGCATATGACAAGCGAATTGTACGCGGTGCACCAAATCCTGAACCTGGGATTACCGCAACATTTGCTTCTGCTAATAATGCACTTGCAAACTCATCCACTGAAGCAAAGCCTGTTTTTTGTGCCGCTTCTGTTACATCAGGTAATAAATAAAATGCCCCTTGTGGACGAATTACGCTAAAGCCAGGGATTGCCTCTACTTGTGGAAATACCTTCTCTAAGCGTGCTTCGAATGCTTGTCGCATTTCTTCTACTGCATCTTGCGGGCCATTATAAGCTTCAATGGCTGCATATTGAGCCGTTGTTGTTGCATTAGATGTAGAGTGTGATGCTAAGTCTGTCATCGCTTTAATAATTGCTGCATCGCCTGCACCATAACCAATACGCCAGCCTGTCATAGAATGTGATTTTGCTACACCATTGACAACGATTGTACGTGCTTTCACTTCTTCAGAAACTTCAGCAATTGAAAAATGCTTAACGCCACCGTACACTAATTTTTCATAAATTTCATCTGAGACGATTAAAATATCTTTTTCGACAGCGACTGCTGCTAGCGCTGTTAACTCTTCTTTTGAGTAAATCATACCAGTAGGGTTACTTGGTGAGTTAATAATAACCGCTTTGGTTTTTGGCGTAATCGCATTGCGCAGTTGCTCAGGTGTCATTTTATAATTTTGTGCCGCTGTTGCCTCTACGTATACAGGTACACCACCTGCGATTTTTACTTGCTCTGGGTAAGATACCCAATAAGGAATCGGAATAATTACTTCGTCACCTTCATTTAAAAGAACTTGGAATAATGTGTATAAAACATGCTTAGCCCCTACGCCAACCATTACTTCATTTTGGGCATACGTTAAATTATTATCGCGTTGTAATTTATCGATAATCGCTTGTTTTAAGACTGGTAAACCGCCTGCCGGTGTATATTTCGTTAATCCTTTTTCCATTGAATCGATTGCCGCATCTAAAATATTGCGTGGTGTATTAAAGTCTGGCTCTCCTGCACCTAATCCAATTACATCAATACCTTCTGCTTTTAAGGCTTTCGCTTTAGCTGTAATCGCTAAAGTTGTTGATGGTGTTAACGTTTTAACACGCTCTGCTAATACATTTTTCACAAGTCATCATTCTCCTTAGTTACTGTAATGTGTTTCCATTCTTCTCCATTTTTCTGTTCATAATACATATAGTTTAAATCATCTTTGTTGTCTATATATGTAATCTCCCAAACAGCGCCGGGCTCCTCGTAGCCTAGCTTAGTGTGGAGTACACTTTTTACTTTAGCTTGCTCTTGTAACTGCATTATCGCTTCACTTTTAGAAATACCATCTGCGAGCCACACTTCTTGAATGGCTTTTTTCTTAAAGCTTGCTGGGACAAATACCGCTTTTCTCTCATTTTCTTCGTCGATGCCAAGCACGGTAATATAAGCTAAGGAACCATTATATACATAGGCATTGGTCACACCATTTACTAACCCTTGTTGTAATGCTAAGTTCGTCGCTTTCTTTTCCATCGTGCGGTAGCTAGATTGAGCACTAACGATAAGCATTGTACCGATAGCTAATACTACAATAATACTAGTTGTTAGCGTAACGATTACGCGTTTTTTCATGGTAGATCTCCTTCCTAGCCAAACAGCAAGTAAGCGCTATTTTTCATCGTTACTATTATACCAATTTTCAAGCTGTAACACCATATCCGTTAATGTAACTTTATGCACCGTAATTGCTGGTAATGCGTCTAAAAATGCTTGGCCATATGCCTTCGTTTCAATTCTGCGATCTAACACAATAAAAGCACCTTTGTCTTGTGAAGAACGAATTAACCGGCCAAAGCCTTGCTTAAAGCGTAGGATAGCTTCAGGTAAAGAAAGTTCATAAAATGCATTACGCCCTTGTGATGTCAAACGATTAGCTTGCGCTTTAAAAAGAGGAGCTTCCGGTGCTGAAAACGGTAAACGTACAACAATAACCGCAGCTAAAGCGTCCCCAGGTACGTCTACACCTTCCCAAAAACTATTCGTGCCAAATAGCACAGCACGTTGAAATTTTTGGAAAGATTTTAAAATGCGCATCCGACTGCCACTCGTCATGCCTTGTGCAAATAACATATAGTCGTGAAGTAATTCACTTTCTTGTATCAACTCTACCGTATCGCGCAACATTTGTTGTGAAGTAAACAACACAAAGCAACGTCCTTCTGTCGCTCGTACCGTACGTGTAACAGCGTAAGCGACCATCTCAATATACGCTTGTTGAGACACTTGTTGAATATCTGGCATATCAGTGACGATAAATGTACTTGCCCCTTCATAGTAACTTTTCGGTGCTTGCAATTGACACATTTTAGTCGTTGCTGGCAAGCCCAGTTGTTCGGTAATAAAGGTCGGCTGCTTAGGCACCGTCATCGTACCTGATGTGAAAATTCGTGCACAATTTCCGAGCTGTTGCATGGCATGCTGAATCACGGGCGCTACTTCTAACGGATACTGCATAATACGTAAGCTGCTAGGTACGCTACGACGATCTAATTCTAGCCAAGCTGCTTTAGCTGGAACTTGCGTTAAAAATAAGCTTGTCCACTGCTTAAGCATCTGCTCAGTTTGTTCGACAAAGTAGCACCAATTCGCTAAAATTTGCTGTTCACGTGAATTTAACTGCACAAGCTCGTTACGAAACTGTTTTGTCACTTCATGCGCACGGCTTAACCATGCATACATCGTACTTGCCACACGCTCATAATCCGTCGCTGGCATCGTGATTTGTTCAAGAAAAACCGTCTGTTTTGCCTCTTTTTTTATAAATTGCTCAAGCGCTTGCTTAGCTAAACGATTCGTAACGTCATCAAACTGAGTCACCATACGTGTGAAAAGTCGCTCAGTTTCGTGTAGCAAAAATGGGGAAACACGCTCATGTTTACGCGATGCTTCGTAAAGTGCCCGAAATACCCCTTCATCTTCATAATTACCAATTTGTCCAAAAATATATTTACTATGGGTATAGGAAAACAGCTGTGTCTCTCGATGCATGGCAGCCTGAATCAATTGATGCGCTTCATCAAAAATCCAACCGTCTACATTGGAAAAAATTGCAGAATGCGTCGTATGTGCCAGTACCATGGCATGATTCGTAACAATAATTGTCGCGTGCGCACATTGCTCAAGTGCATAGTGATAATAATCAAATGGCTTTGTTACTTTACTATCTTGGTCTTTACAGAGCTTATTTACTACTTGTTGACCGCCGCCGGTAACATTTATTTCGGTCGTGTCACCTGTCATCGTTTCCGTTAACCATACGAGTACTTGGAGAAGTGTCAACGTTTCATCATAACTTGGATTCGTATAAGTAAGCATAGTATCTACTTTTCGCAAGTCGATATAATTGCGCTTACCTTTCACCATCGCCACTGCGACTTCTGTGCCTAAAATTTGTTCAACTTTTGGTAGTTCTTCTGTAAACAATTGCTCTAACAAATGGGAGGTATAAACGCTAATCGCCACTTGTTTACCGTGACTTACCGCATAATTAATAGCTGGTAATAAATAGGCTAATGTTTTTCCGATACCGGTAGACGCTTCGATTACTACTTCCTGTTGCTGTTGCAAAGCTTCATACACTTCATCCATCATTTGAAACTGCGCTGGTCGCTTTTCAAAGTTTGGCCAAGTAGCGCGTAATAATTGCTCCTTGTCTTCTACCGTATTAGGATAGGCTATGATTTGTGCCTTTTTGATAGCAGGTACAAGTTTTTTTACAGCTAATTTCCCATAAGTCATGAATGCTTCATCAGCTAACTGTGTGCGTTTCCAAGCTAATACACCAAAAAAAAGTTGGGCAATCGCTGTTTTAGCGCCAAAGCTTAAGCGGTGCATGGCTGCTAAGGTAGCAGCGGGTAATTTTTCTAATTTTCGATAGCACGCAATGAGCAGTTCAGCTGTCGCTAAGGCATCCTCATCTGCCCGGTGAGCTTGTTGAAGTGTAATACCTAGCTCCTGTGCAAGATCCCCTAATTTATAGCTAAGTGCGCTCGGATACAAAATTTTAGCAAGCTCAACTGTATCAATTTTTTCACCTTGCCAGTGCGGTAGACCTACACGTTTAAACTCGGCTTGCAAAAAGGGCAAATCAAAATCCGTGTTATGTGCTACAAAAACACAACCTTCTAGCATTGCATAAATTTCTTTAGCATGCTTATGAAAAGGCTGCGCATCTTTAATATCTTCTTCTGTAATATGCGTTAAATCTTGAATAAAGAGCGGAATACTTCGCTCTGGGTGGATAAAGGTCGTAAACCGGTCTACTACTTGCCAATCACGCACAAAAACGACCGCAAATTGCATCATGCGGTCGCCATTTTTAGAGGAATGCCCCGTCGTCTCGATATCGACTACAGCATAAGTTTTTCCCATTATACTTCAACTCACAGTTCGCTTAATGTTTGCATTTATTTTATCATACTGTGCGTTGTTATGCTTACTTACACCTTTCTTTAACGTCTCAAGCACATCCTCAATTTGTACTAGTACGATAAACTGGTAACTACCAAAGCCAAAAGCCAATTTTGCGCGTGGTGCTATTGTTTTTGGCAATGGCTTCATATGCGTTGTAATAAACAAGTTTGCCCCTTTTGGTACATCAAGCGGTAGGTCCGCTTCGTCATAAGGCACACCATCTATGACAAGTCGCTCAAGTGCAACTAAATTACGATACGATTGAAATTTGCCTAAAGTTAATGCCTCTGTTGTTTTCACACTTATATTTGTTGCACCATCCGCAAATGATGCCCCCTGTTTCGTAAATTTTTCGTCCTCTAGTTGCGTTATTGTATGGTCAAAAGATAAATAACGGACACTACCATCGTCAAAAGCTAAGCGTGCTGTTGTTGGTAAAAATGTTGGCGATACAATGTAATGCATGACTTCTTGGCCATTATTTTGCCAAAGAATTTCGCCGCCACTCGATGCAGGAGCCGTAGCCTCAGCATCAAATGAAACCGTATCGAGTGATAAGTAAGGTTTAGAGACCGTATGCTCCACTACTTGTTGGTCAACACTTTGCGCCTTGTCTGACAAGCTAACTTGAGTAAGTGTTTCGTCTTGCGTCACAAAAGTAACAGGTAACTCACTTTTCGTCATATACGTAACTTCATAAACATATGGCGTAGGAAAGCTTGTATATATTCTGTAAAATGCGAAGGTTTGAATAGCAATACCCATCAGTAAAATAAATGTAAAGAACACCGGTGGTAGCACTGTTACTTGCCAAATAATAATGAGGAGCGTAATCATGATTAATAGTGCGCGCATATCAAGCCCACCATTAAGGGTGAAACTGTAAAGCACAATATTGACGATAAATAAGCCGTGGAGCCACCCTACTTTTTGAGATTTGATCTTAACAGCACTAGCATACAGTAGCCATAGCGCACCGAGTAGCACAAAGCCACCACTATAGCTCGGCAATGCATAGCTCACGAGGCTTAAACTAACAGACATCAGCACAACCCAAACCGCTAACGTATTAGTTCGAAGTAATACAAAACAGGCAATGAGTTGTGCAAGCGGATGTGGTAGTGCCATTAGCAGTAAACCAATAGTTAAGCTATTCATAATTTGCCTCCTCATAATAATCCCAAATAATTTTCCCTTGGTCCGTTGTAAGCACAATACGGTCTACCTGCTTTGTATGCGCAAGACGTAGCACAACGGTCTGATCTACAGGAAGTGTATATGGCAACGCCACTTGCTTACCATCAATATAAAGCGGGGCATCGCTCGCAATAGCCGTCAATGTAACAGGCTCATCTACTTTTAGCGAAAGCTCCCGCTGAAATAAACCTTGCATCGTCAATGCCTTGACGGTTGTTTTGGCATAAGGTTTAGTAAAAGGTAGTAACCCTTGTGATGTAGCAAGCGCTACATATTTTTTATTAACAGCAGGTGGTTGCGTAAATGTAATTTCATATACTACAGTATAGGCGTGCTGTTCTATTTGACGGATTGTGGCACGTTCGGCAATGGGCAGCAAACCAATATTTAAGCTATACACATCAAAATGGTCTTGTTTATTTACTTCTACATAAGCCGTTTGTAATGTGCTATCTGCGAGTAAGGTCGGCTTAATTTGGGCTGCTTGAAACACACTCACATTATAAATAATAACGACTACAAGTAACCCGGCGATGGCATAAACGATACGCTTGCGCCACCACGCTACTACTAAAGCAATGGCCACAATAACTGCTAAACCTCCTTGTAATGTAGTTGTTGTGTTATGACTAGCACTTGTTGGCGCAGTAGGCAGGGCAATCATACTAAAAAACAGGGCAGCAACCACAACTAACCATAAGGGATTAGCCATTTTATTTGGCGCGATACTCTGATTAATACGTCCACGTACAGCCCTTGGCACAGGGATTTCATCTACTTGTCGTTTAAAGTCCTTCATTCGCTCGCCTCCATTTCGTTGCGTAATTTTTGCAATGCGCGGTACAAAATTGTTTTTGTTGTGCCTAGTTTTAAACTTAACATTTCGGCGGTTTGACTAATTGTATAATCATAGTAAAAGCGTAAAATGATGACGTCTTTTTCTTGAGGTGATAGCACGCGTAAAACGTCAGCTAAAATTAATTGCGTAGGCTCCTCAATATGTACTGGCTCAGGTAAGTCATCATAGTCAACATATGTCATACGTCCACGTTTGCGTAAAAAATCATGAGCCGTGTTAATCACAATCCGAGTCAACCATGTCGTAAAGTGCGCTGGTGCTTGTAGCGTTGTTAATTTTTGATGCGCCTTCAACGCCGATTCCTGTACGACATCTAAGGCATCTTGTTCATGTTGCACATAAATATAGGCCATGCGATACATTTGGTCCTCATGTTGATAGAGTAATTGGCGAAAGGCTTTTTCATTGCCTTCTATCGCTCGCATAACGGTTTTCTCCACACCTCGCACCTCCTTTACTTATTAGACGTTAACTGTAAGCCCGAATTCAAAAAAATAAGCGCACCTGACGGCACGCACGACAAATGGCCAGCTTTCTGACGATTTTTTCAGAAAGCTGGCTTGTATGCTGCTTTGATCTTGGCGCATGTTGCTTGAATTTTGGCCGACCAAGGCATGTACTCTTGTAATAATTCAGGTTGCTGGTGAATTGGTAAATTCGGCAGTTCCATTAAAAGCTTTACCAGGTATT
>NZ_QAFW01000168.1 GCF_003057615.1 Metalysinibacillus jejuensis | reverse complement strand
GTCTTATACAACCAATCGAGTGAACGGAAATATCGAATTGCAAGATGGTCATATCAAATTACCTAAACTGAAATTAGTAAAAATCAAGCAACATCGGGAAATCCCTACGGATTATAAATTAAAATCTTGTACGATTTCTAAAACAAAATCAGGTAAATACTATATTTCGATTTTGACAGAATACGAGAAAGAAATTAAACCAGTGTCCATTCAGAAAGTTGTTGGGCTAGATTTCGCTATGGACGGTCTGTATGTCGAAAGTGAACAGGGTGAGAAAGCCAATTACCCGCGTTTTTATCGACAATCATTAGAGAAATTAACAAAAGAACAACGCATCCTATCTCGTAGAAAGAAAGGTTCTGCACGTTGGGAAAAACAACGTTTGAAAGTGGCTGCACTACAAGAAAAAACAGCCAATCAACGTAAGAACTTTCTACACCATCAATC
>NZ_QAFW01000167.1 GCF_003057615.1 Metalysinibacillus jejuensis | reverse complement strand
AAAAAGGCGTACTATATTTCACGGTTGAAGCTCAATACAAGGATTTATATTAAGAACCCTGCGCCAGAAATGTTCAAAAACGGGACGTTAAAAAAACACACCGAATACATTCAACTCGATATGGTACAAATGATTGCTGAACTTACACCTAGTGAAACAATTGAAATTCATGAGGCTTACATTGGTCACACGCAAAAGCTGCCCACACGTGTTATCATTCATCGCTTAACTGACGATCAAACGCAAACACGCTTGAAAAAACAAGCCATTCAAGAAAAGAAGAAGGGCATTGTCATGAAGAAGAAAAGTAAACGGTTAATGGGCATGAACGTTTATATCACGAACACATCACCTGAAGATGTCCCAACGAATGACGTACATGCCCTGTATTCATTGCGCTGGCAGATCGAGATTTTGTTTAAAACATGGAAGTCTTTTTTTGAAATC
>NZ_QAFW01000166.1 GCF_003057615.1 Metalysinibacillus jejuensis | reverse complement strand
CAATCAATATACACGATATTATTCAGTACAAAGCGAGGTGAATTGATATGACTAAACAAAACAAAGCTTTCAAATTCCGTTTACTACCAAACAGAGAACAGGCAGTATTATTAGCCAAAACATTTGGCTGTGTTCGTCTTGTCTACAATAAGATGCTTGCGGAAAGACAAGCGACTTATGCAAAATACAAAGACGACAAGGAAATGCTTAAAAAGCAAAAGTTCCCGACACCAGCTAAATATAAAGACGAATTTCCATTTCTAAAAGAAGTAGATTCTTTAGCTTTGGCAAATGCACAAATGAACTTACAAAAGGCTTATAAGAATTTTTTTGAAGGCAATGCGGAATTTCCAAAGTTCAAAAACCGTAAGTCAAAACAGTCTTATACAACCAATCGAGTGAACGGAAATATCGAATTGCAAGATGGTCATATCAAATTACCTAAACTGAAATTAGTAAAAATCAAGCAACAT
>NZ_QAFW01000165.1 GCF_003057615.1 Metalysinibacillus jejuensis | reverse complement strand
ACAAATAATAAAATAAAGCTCATCAAAAGACGTGGGTTTGGCTACCGAAATGATGACCGTCTTTTCCTACGTTTACGCTTGGAAACCGGTCATTGAATTTGTCATCCCCGGGATTTGGTGATGAGCCTAAAAAAGGTGATGTTTAATGAGCTCCCAACACGAACCTTCTCCAACTCAAGCAATATATAACGACGAATGTTTAGCAAAGCAATATGATAATCTAATACGAAAAATTGACATTACTCGCAGAAGTCGCTTTCAAATGGCAAACCGCGTGAACTACCCACCACTTATTGACCTTGCGGTCTAATTGAAGTGGGGGCTTCTCGACTTATCGTTGCTTTTACTAGCCAACGAAAACTAACCGAGCTAACCCTCTTGTTCCAAGAGTTTTTGTTTCTATGCTAATGCCAATAGGCGAATGCCTTCATTTTTGATATTGATGGCTGAATTATAGTCACGATATGCCACATACCCACATGAACAACGG
>NZ_QAFW01000164.1 GCF_003057615.1 Metalysinibacillus jejuensis | reverse complement strand
AAATCGCAATAAAAAAACACATACATTTACGTGTGTCAACTGCTCTTATCAATCGAATGACGACCGCATCGGGGCAATGAATCTGTATCGAAAAGGAATGGCATACATTTCAGATACAGTTACGGTTGAGGTATAGCCTTTTCCGTAGGGGCGAAGTCAACCGTCCTCATATACCACCACGCTAAGATAGGAGGTCTGTAAGACCGTTTGCACTATTGGGTAGGTATAAGTGTAAAGGTTGCTTGCGAAGTAAGTAACCCGCCTTTTTAGGTGACACAAGCCCCCACTTCAAAACGCTTTAGCGTTTAAGCGGGGGTAGTTGACTAGTTAACGGTTGTATGTGGTCACTATTTGTTATCCAATGAAGGTAAGCGTCAAATAGCACCCACCTGTTTTCCAGGGGGTGCTATTGTTATGCTATCTATGTAGTTCGTTTAGGCACGTGACAGTTGGTCGGAATTGCATCTGACCAAGGCATCAACGCATCTAACACT
>NZ_QAFW01000163.1 GCF_003057615.1 Metalysinibacillus jejuensis | reverse complement strand
ATTATCCACGTTTTTATCGACAATCATTAGACAAATTAGCAAAAGAACAACGCATCCTATCTCGTAGAAAGAAAGGTTCTGCACGTTGGGAAAAACAACGTTTGAAAGTGGCTGCACTACAAGAAAAAACAGCCAATCAACGTAAGAACTTTCTACACCATCAATCAAAAGAATTAGCAACAACCTATGACGCTGTTATCATCGAGGACTTGGACATGAAAGGAATGTCTCAAGCCCTTCACTTTGGTAAAAGCGTTCACGACAATGGTTGGGGCATGTTCACTACATTCTTATCGTACAAGCTAAAAGAACAAGGGAAACAGCTTGTGAAAATTGATAAATGGTTCCCTTCGACTAAAAAATGTTCTTGTTGTGGTGCAGAAAAACCTATGAAGCTATCTGAACGTACTTACCGTTGTTCATGTGGGTATGTGGCATATCGTGACTATAATTCAGCCATCAATATCAAAAATGAAGGCATTCGCCTATTGGCATTA
>NZ_QAFW01000162.1 GCF_003057615.1 Metalysinibacillus jejuensis | reverse complement strand
GCTGTGGCAAACACGTGGTTTCCCAACGAGATTCAGCTCGATGAGGACCTTGCCGACTTTGCCCGGATGACCCCAGACGAGCACCATGCCTTGACCCACCTCATGAGCTACTTCAACCCCAATGAGCTGCTCGTCAACAAAGCGCTGGCTTTTGGGGTCTACCCCTATGTCAACGCTGCCGAGTGCCACCTATACCTGGCCAAGCAGATGTGGGAGGAGGCCAACCACTGTATGGCCTTCGAGTATGTCCTCGAAACCTTCCCGATTGACCGCGACGAGGCCTACCGATCCCACATCCACGTCCCCTCAATGGCTCGCAAGGAAGCTTTCGAGGTGGCGTTCATCAAGCGGATGACCGAGCAGACTCTTGATATCACCACCGTCGAGGGTAAGCAGGACTTCGTGCGCAACCTGATTGCCTACAACATTATCCTCGAGGGGATTTGGTTCTACTCCGGCTTTATGGTCGCATTGTCGTTCCGTCAGCGGAACCTCCTTCGCAAC
>NZ_QAFW01000161.1 GCF_003057615.1 Metalysinibacillus jejuensis | reverse complement strand
TTAATAAATACTACTTCTTTGATGGTATTGCGCCCTGTTTTTTGTAAGATGGCATTTAGGAATACCACCGTAATATCTTTATTTTTTTCACTACCAAATAGTTGCTTAAAGGCATAATCTACTTTCAAATCCATTAATTTATCTAAGGGCATACGTTTTAACGCACGTCGATTCATCGCACTCACCTCTAGTATTTCTTATAACTAGTATACCATGTCCTACGTTCTATCGTCATTTACCTTCCCCTACCTCAACTAACGGGAATACGGGGGAGTATTGATACTACAGCCTTTAGAGACGGTCACAATAAAAAAATAATAAGCAAAAATGCCGACATGTCGACAGTACTTTTTCAGCACGTCAGCATTTTCGGCATTTTCACGTTTTGTTAGTGGATGGCTTGTTGCACACGTTCCCCATAGCCATACTTTTGAAAGTATTCAATCAGTGCACCTTCAACAATCATCCGTTGTGACAAGTTATACTCGGTACTAAAATCATTCAACAAAGC
>NZ_QAFW01000160.1 GCF_003057615.1 Metalysinibacillus jejuensis | reverse complement strand
ATCGTGCTTTATGATTACCAAACAACACGTGCTAGTAAACATCCAAAGGCCTTTTTACAAGGATTTTCGGGTTATCTACATGTCGATGGCTATGCAGGTTATCATGACTTACCGAGGGTAGAGTTGGTTGGCTGTTGGGCACATGCGCGAAGGAAGTTCGATGAAGCGTTGAAATCCTTACCAGCAAATCTACAAAATACAGAGCAGCCATGTGCCGCAAAAATAGGGCTTCAATTCTGTAACCGTTTATTTGCGATTGACAAAAAAATGAATAAACTAGACGACTGTACACCCGAACGTCGTTATGAGGAACGTCTGAAGCAGAGTAAACCTGTATTAGATGATTTTTTCGTATGGCTAAAAACAGAAAAGGCCCGTGTCGCACCAAAAACAAAATTGGGTGAAGCCATTACATACTGTTTAAATCAGTGGCAGAAACTCGTGGTATTTTTAAAGGATGGTCGTCTAGAATTGGACAACAATCGAGGCGAACGTTCCATTAAACCGTTCGTGATGGG
>NZ_QAFW01000015.1 GCF_003057615.1 Metalysinibacillus jejuensis | reverse complement strand
CGCAAGCATCTTATTGTAGACAAGACGAACACAACCAAATGTTTTGGCTAATAATACTGCCTGTTCTCTGTTTGGTAGTAAACGGAATTTGAAAGCTTTGTTTTGTTTAGTCATATCAATTCACCTCGCTTTATACGGAATAATATCGTATATATTGATTGTATCGTAGAAATACCGTACAATCAAGTGAGAGGTGATAATTTTGAAAGATAATAAAGAACGTGTAGAAATTCGTATGCCTAAATCAATTATCGAAAAATTAGATAAATACCAAGAAGAAAACGGACTGTCTACAAGAACAGCAACTATTCTCGAATTATTGCGAAAAGGCTTAGAAAAATAACGTTGGCTAAAGCCAACCGAAATTCATCTCCCACCTACTCATTGGTGCTATTCGCACCTTCACATTCCTTGAGGATGGGAGACTTCTTTCGGAAAGCCGTTAAAAAAGCAGAGCTTACGTTTACTACCGTAACAGGCGAGTCTCATACTGCTATTTTAGGTAGTTATCAAACACATTTTGTAACAGATGGACCTACAACTTTCGATATCGTATATGCAGGTAGAGGTACAGCTTATAATTTCGAATCACTCGATGTCACTAACAAGTTAGTCGTCATCGATATTGACCAAGAACAAGATTGGTGGATAAGCTATCCTGCCATGCAAGCCCATGTAAAAGGAGCTGCTGCTATTATTGCTGTGCAGCTGGGTGGATTTTCAGAAGTCCATCCAGATGCTCTTAACGCGCAAGATATTTGCGGTCCAGCAAATGCACCAGCCTTTTCTATGTCACAAAGCGATAGCCAACTTTTACGTCAACGCTTTGCAAAAGAAACTACTTTCTCTGTAACTTTTGATGCTGTTTCCATCGTTAAGCCTCAAGGTAAAAGCTATAACTATCATGGCCGAATTGAAGGTATAGAAAAAGATAGCTTTATTTTACTATCCGCACACTATGACTCTTATTTCTCAGGCTTTCAAGATGATCATGCCGCGATAGCACTAATGTTAGGCATAGCGAAAGATTTATTAGCACAAGGCGTACAGCCTCAAAAAACTATTATTTTCTTAGCGCTAGCTGCCGAAGAATGGGGTGTCATCGACTCACGATATGATTGGTCAGTCGGCGCTTATAATCAAATCTTTCATGTGCGACCAGAATGGCGGGGTAAAGTTTTTGCAAATATTAACTTTGAACTACCTGCTGTTGCACATATGAAAAAGCATCGTATTCGTTGTGTTTATGAACTTACAAGTTTTTTACAACAGTTTGCCCAATCTATGCCGCCACATAAAGCATATCCTAACGGCATAGAAATCGTGGCTCCGCTCGCTACGACTTCTGATGACTTTTCATTCGCTATTGGTGGTATTCCCGCGCTACGTAATGATTTTCAAGATTCACCCTTCATTCGTACGCACTATCATACGCAATTTGATGATGCTTCAACTTTCAATAAAGATGTCATTGATTTTCAATTACAGACGTATCGCTCTCTTATTAAACATTACGATACACTGCAAGTAGTACCGTTAGACTTTACAACACGCTTAGAAGCTATGCGTAAAACAGCACCAGCGTCGTTATACGAGGTAATTGATCAGGCTATTACTTTAGCTAAACAGCTACCTCCGTTCACTAAGCAACATAACGGTAAACTACTCGATTTATTTTACTTTATGGAAACTCACTTCACTAAACTTACTTGGCACGATGAAGTCATTTTTCCACATGAACATGCATTACAAAATATCGAAGCACTCCAACAAGCCATTCAGTCTTTAGAACAAAATCAACTTGAGCAAGCGCTGCTCCACCATTTACATTTAATCGATAATAACTGGCAAGCGTATGATTTTGATCGCACTTTATATGACCACTTCACTAATTATGTAATCGATGCACCCCCGAATAAATTATTATGGGGCACAGGACGTATTATGGGTCATCTTGATTTATTCGATGTCATTCAATCTCTTAAAACTAAAACTGCCGCAGATGACACGGCAGTTGAACAGCAAATGCTACAACAAGCATTAACAGAGCAACAAAAGCTTTTACAGAAAACTGTACAAACTATGCATACGCAACTTTTACAATGCATTAAAGCACTGCAACAACTCTATTGAAATTCTAAAAATAAAAAGACCTTTTAGCCATTTGACTAAAAGGTCTTTTTGATAAGCGGGTGATGAGAATCGAACTCACATCATCAGCTTGGAAGGCTGAGGTTTTACCACTAAACTACACCCGCATAGATGGCGCGCCCGAGAGGAGTCGAACCCCTAACCTTCTGATCCGTAGTCAGACACTCTATCCAATTGAGCTACGGGCGCTTGATTTAATTATAAGTTTGATGCGGCCGAGAGGACTTGAACCTCCACAGGGTTTCCCCCACTAGGCCCTCAACCTAGCGCGTCTGCCATTCCGCCACGACCGCAAAATGTTACATACAAACACTATCTTATAAAAACTGGTGAGCCATGCAGGATTCGAACCTGCGACCCCCTGATTAAAAGTCAGGTGCTCTACCAACTGAGCTAATGGCTCTTTATAAAAACAAAAAAAATGGCTGGGGTACTAGGATTCGAACCTAGGGAATGACGGAATCAAAATCCGCTGCCTTACCACTTGGCTATACCCCAATCATTTTAAAATGGCGGTCCCGACCGGGATCGAACCGGCGATCTCCTGCGTGACAGGCAGGCATGTTAACCGCTACACCACGGGACCTCATAATAAAAACCCTAAAACCTTAACATTTCTAAAAAATGGTGACCCCTACGGGATTCGAACCCGTGTTACCGCCGTGAAAGGGCGGTGTCTTAACCGCTTGACCAAGGGGCCTAAATGGCTCCGAAGGTAGGACTCGAACCTACGACCGATCGGTTAACAGCCGATTGCTCTACCACTGAGCTACTTCGGAATAGTCGTTTGTCGTTCTTAACTCGACTTTTACTATTATAGATGCCATTTTATAAAACGTCAACACTTTTCTTACACTTTCTTTATTTCACCTTTACATTGTCCACAATAATAGCGTAGGGTATCGATTTTTCGCTGACGATAAAAGCGAACACCACATTGGCTACATTCATAAATATGCTTTGGTGTTACCGCTTGTAAAGGCTGACAAAAGCGCGGCGCTCCTACATTGTTAGCTAATGTTTTGAAGTCTTTATCGCGATGCTTATATCCTCGTCCTTGCAAATGCAAATGATAATGACAAAGCTCATGTTTAATAACCGCAATCAGTTCTTGTTGCCCGTAGCGTTCATAAACAGCAGGATTTATTTCGATATGATGAGTGCGTAACATATAGCGCCCTCCTGTCGTACGAAGGCGCGGATTAAAATATGCATGATGTTTAAAAGATATCCCAAAAAAGCGCGTGGATATTTCACATACTAACGCTTGTAACGCTTCATTATTCATGAGGTGCAATCATCGTTAAGCTAATGCGGTTTTTAGTTAAATCAATTTGCTCCACCCAAACCGTAACGATATCTCCTAATGTCACAACATCTAAAGGATGTTTAACTCTTCCTTTACGTAACTTAGAAATGTGTACGAGCCCATCTTGCTTAACGCCAATATCTACAAATGCACCAAAATCCACAACATTGCGCACAGTACCTTCTAATGACATACCTACTTGTAAATCTTCCGCTTTTAACACATTTGTTTTTAATAGCGGTTGCGGAAATGCATCTCGCGGGTCACGCATAGGTTTACGTAAGACGGTAATAATATCTGCTAAGGTAATATTACCTACATCTAAAACTTGTGCGAGTTGTTCAATATTAATCGATTGCAATGCATCATCTAACTCTTTCGTACCAAGCATACCTTTATCCATATCAACTGCTTTTAGTACAGCTTCAGCGAGATGATAACTTTCCGGATGAATACCCGTAGCATCTAAAGGATTTTTCGCATCTAATACACGTAAAAAACCAACAGCTTGCTCATACGTTTTAGCACCAAGGCGTGGCACTTTTTTTAACGCACTACGTGAACGATAGGCGCCGTTATCATTACGCATTTTTACGATATTTTCTGCTACTGTTTTAGACAGTCCTGAAACATGTTGTAGCAAGGATACAGAGGCAGTATTCACATCTACACCTACTTGGTTAACAGCGGTCTCAACGATAAAAGCTAACGACTCAGCTAGTTTTTTCTGTGATACATCGTGTTGATACTGCCCTACACCTACCGCTTTCGGTTCAATTTTTACTAACTCTGATAGGGGGTCTTGCAAGCGACGCGCAATTGAGACAGCGCTACGCTCTTCCACTTGTAAATCAGGAAATTCCTCCCGTGCAATAGGTGAAGCTGAATATACCGAGGCACCAGCTTCATTGACAATAACATAAGATGCCTGTAGCGGCTGCTCCTGTAAAATTTCTGCGATAAATTGCTCTGTTTCACGCGAAGCTGTACCATTACCAATGGCAATAATTTCAATAGGATAACGCGTTAACAAAGTCGTGACTTGGCGCTTAGCTTCTTGGCGTTTGCTCTCCCCCGATGTATGGGGATAAATAACGCCCACTTCAATCATTTTACCGAATTCATCAACTACAGCTAACTTACAGCCTGTTCGAAATGCAGGGTCTACACCTAATACGTAGCGGTTTTTCATAGGTGGTTGTAACAGTAAGCTACGCAAGTTCTCAGAAAAAATATGAATGGCTTGTTGCTCAGCGACCTCTGTTAATTCCCCTCTTAATTCACGTTCAATTGAGGGTTGAATTAAACGTTTAAACGCATCTTCTATTGCCTCTTTTACAATGCTAATTGCTGGTGAATTACCCGTTGCCGGAATCCACTTTGTATACATTAAACGCAATACTTGATCGATAGGAAATGCAATTGTCACACGTAGCACATCTTCTTTTTCCCCACGATTAATCGCTAATATACGATGCGGTACAATAGCGTGAAGCGGTTCAGTATAGTCATAATACATTTCAAAAACTTTCTGTGCGTCTTTCTCTTCTTTTTTTACTGCTGTCGTAATCACACCGCGCTTACGACCTACATCTCGAATTTTTTCGCGAATCGTTGCATCATCCGAAAAATTTTCAGCTAAAATATCACGAGCACCTTGTAAAGCGTCCTCTAAAGTTAACGCCTCTTGCGCTGGGTATTTTGCATATAACTCGTCTAATGGTGTCATTTTAAACGCTAATAAAGCTGTGGCTAACGGCTCTAGTCCTTTCTCCTTTGCCATTGTCGCTTTTGTTCTACGCTTTTGTTTGAATGGACGATATAAATCTTCAACCCTTTGTAATACGGTTGCTTTCACGATATCTTGTTTTAATGGTTCAGTTAATTTTCCTTGTTCTTCGATGAGACGAAGCACTTCTTGTTTACGCTCTTGTAGCTGCATAGCATAATGGTAATCATCTTCAATTGCTTTAATTGCTACCTCATCTAACGATTGTGTAGCTTCTTTACGATAACGAGCAATAAAAGGCACAGTATTACCTTCTTGCAATAACTCGATGACCGTTTTAACTTGTTTAGGTGTAACTTGGACTTTTTTTGCAACTTCTTTAATCATTGTTTCTTCCATTCTACTCACTACCTTTCATCTTTTTATTTTACATGGAACTATCCCACATTTGCGAATTCTAACGGAGCATTAAGCTAAAAGGTAGAAATTCTTAGGAAGTGGGCATACTTGCAAGTGTATTGCTTTATTTGTAGCGGTTTCTCTTATTTCGACTACGCGAAGCTCTCCATTCCTTTTCTCCGATAAAAATAAGCTATTTGAGTAAGCAAAGCGCCCTCAAATAGCTTATTTTATTTCTATAGCAATCATCGTAGCATCATCTTTAAAGTCAATCGTAGGTATGACTGCGTTAACCATCGCTTGAGCCGAACTATGATTCTTTATGAGTTCAGCTGGTCTACGCACTACGATACCGTCTGAATGCATAAAGAATCGGCTATTCGGTTGATAATTTATATTTTGAGAGGTGATATGTAGTTTACGACCTGATAGAAATCCCGCTTGTGGAATCGGATAAATTAATTTATCTGCATCGTTGATCATATACATTTGCACATTACCTACAGAACTATATTCTACCTGTTGCGTGGCGTAATGAACTTTAGCGATAGCGATAGCAGCGCCTCGCTTATACTTCAATGCTTCATTGCAACGCGCCATTAGTTGACAGACAGACTCATCGCTATATTTCGTTAAAATCTCAGGCATTACAGCAGCGGATTGTTGTGCCATCTCACCACTTCCAAGACCGTCAGCAATACTACAAATATAATAATCGGGATGATATTTTTCAAAGCAACTATCGCCTGCTATTAAACCGTGTTCTTTAGCTGCGCAATAAATAGCACTCACTACTGTGGTCATGATGATACACTATCCTCTACTAATACAGCATCTTGTAACTTTTTAATCGCTTTACGTTGAAGACGTGAAACATGCATCTGAGAAATACCAAGTCGTTCGCCCGCTTCTTTTTGACTTAGTTGCTCTAAGTAAGTGAGTTGAATGATTTGTTTCTCTCTCTCTGTTAACACATCCATCGCTTCCGCTACTATCATGCGCTTATTGGTCTTTTCATACTCTTCATCAGTTTGACCAATAACGTCAAACAGTGTAATAGAGCTACCGTCAGAATCAGATTCAATCGAATGATCCATGGACAACGCTTGATAACTACGTCCCATCTCCATTGCTTCTAACACTTCTTCATCCGTTACTTCTAGACGCTCAGCAATTTCTGAAATTGTAGGTGAGCGTTGCAACTCCGTCGTTAAAGCTTCCACTGTAGATTTAATACGAGGCCCCAGTTCTTTAATGCGACGTGGCACATGAACATCCCATGTTTTATCTCGTAAAAAACGTTTAATTTCTCCTACAATTGTCGGTACCGCAAAAGCTTCAAAAGTACGCCCAAACTCCACATCAAAGCGACGAATAGCGCCTAATAAGCCTAACATACCTACTTGTTTCATATCTTCTAAGTTCGAGTAGTTACTTGAGTACTTACGTGCAATAGAATCCACCAAGTATTGATAGTTTAATACTAAGTTCGTTTGCGCTTCTTGGTCTTCATTTTGTTGATACTGCACAATCCACTCAAAAACTTGCTCTTTAGAAGCACGTTTATTGTGTTGTGACTTTTTCGGCAACCTCATCCACCTGCTCTCTAGCGATGTATTTTGTCATGAAGACTGTCACACCACTATCGTTGTTTGCCAATAATACCTCATCCATAAGTGCATCCATTAAATATAAACCTAGTCCGCCTTCGCGTAGGTTTTCAATAGATTGCTCATTATGATAAGGTCCTACTGTTGATTTTACCGTTTCATATTCAAAGCTAGAACCATAATCCGAAATCATCAGTTCGATTTTCTCTTCGTACATCGCACAGCCGATTACCATTTCACCAGCACCTTCGTAAGCGTGATGCACAACATTAGTGACAGCTTCACTAACAGCGATTTTCAAATCTTCTATATCATCATAAGAAAAGCCAATACGGCTTGCTAAACTAGAAACAGTTAAACGGATAACACTCACATATTGAGACTTAGCAGGAAATTTCATCTCTACATAATCAAATGGTTTCGTCATTAGCTTAATTTCACCTTCTTTTCGCCCTCAATATTCATAAGCTCACTTAAGCCTGTAATTTTAAACAAATGTTTAATACGTTCTGATAAGCCTGTAAGTCGAACGTTGCCACCTTCACGTTGTACACGCTTATAAAAAGCGACAAAAATACCGAGACCAGTACTATCAATATAGCTCACATTCGTTAAGTCAACTTCGATATTAAGCCCTTCCGTTACTTCTACGGCTTCTAAGCCGTCACGTAATTGCGGTGCGGTATAGGCATCAATTTCACCTTCTACATAACCACGTAAAACATTATCATCTTCTTTAAAATAAACTTTCATATCCATCGTAAATAACCCCCTCTGTAATTTACCCAGTGTTAATTACTGTAGTGTACCCTTAGCGAATAACTTTTAAACCTTATCTTTTTTTAATTACTACTACAGTAAAATCATCTCTTAAATTAAATTCATGTAACTCTTCAAGTTCACGATATAAATATTCACAAATCTGTTGTGGCGCCAAATGTTTTACATCGTTAATTAGCGAAGCCACAACACCTCGCTCATCAATATCATCACCTTGCCTAAACTCAGTTACACCATCAGTAACTACAATAACCATGTCATCTTTATGTAAAACGACTTCATTATCGATATATTCGGCCGTAGGAATAATACCTAGTAAAATACCGTTTGCCTCTAAATCATAAAATTTATCTTCCTGTGCGCGGTATAAAAAAGCAGGCTCATGACCAGCTGAACCATAATAAAACTTATTTGCTCGTGGTACATAGCAACCGTAAAACATCGAAATAAACATGCTGTCGTCTACGTTTTGTTCAACAATTCGATTTAAGACACTCAGCACGCGTGAAGGCGTATGCCCAGAGTCTCGCATCGTCTCTAGTCCATATTTCACCATGGACATACAAAGTGCTGCAGGGACCCCTTTCCCTACAACATCCGTTACTGCTACCCCTACGTAACGATCATCTTCAATAAAGTGCACATAGTCGCCATTCACAGTTTTCAATGGTGTGGACACCATACCGATTTCGACTTGTTCACTT
The DNA here is from genome assembly GCF_003057615.1 of Metalysinibacillus jejuensis. Classification (GTDB taxonomy): domain Bacteria; phylum Bacillota; class Bacilli; order Bacillales_A; family Planococcaceae; genus Metalysinibacillus; species Metalysinibacillus jejuensis. Next base: position 45,022 of record NZ_QAFW01000015.1, on the reverse strand, counting down.
GTAGGTATTGTTGTTTGAAGCATGGTCTTTTGGACATTAGCTGCGATATTCATTTCAATTTGTAATTCAGCTTGCTTCTGAATTAAGCTTTGATGTTCACGCAAAGCCATGCCGTAATGCACCATCATTTCGATGAGGAAATCATAAGCTGTGCGAAGCCCTTCAATTTCCTCAGGGAAGATTTCTTCTACGGCTTCTTTGTGTAAACTTACGACATCTTCTGGAGCAACATTACGGCGAATAAGCTGCCTCACAAAGTTTTGACCTATATATAAATTACGCTCATTTTGATCTTTAATATAATCTGATAAAATTTTATGATATTCGCGTTCTAATTCTTCCATTTACACTCACACCTTATCGCAGCCATTTAGTAATTGTAATCGTTGTCCCTTCACCACTTTTCGAGACAATATCCATGCTATCCATTAAGCGTTTTACCCCAGGAAGTCCCGCACCTAACCCTCCTGAAGTAGAGTAGCCATCCTCTAACACTTTACGAACATCTTCTATCCCCGCACCTTTATCGCTTGCCACAATTAATATACCTTGTTTGCCGTCTTCATCTAAACGCTCAATATCAATACGGCCTACACGGGCATATAAGTATATATTTCTAGCTAATTCGCTAATGGCAGTCGTAATCCGTGCTTGGTCCACTGTTCCGAAACCGAGAGCTTTTGCCTCATTACGCCCTAGTTGACGTGCAGCAACGATGTCCCATTCCGTAACAATTTCCACTGACGTTTGTTTTGCCATACTTAACCCCCCAGTTCTTTTCGAAGCTGTTCTAACCCTTTTTCTAAATCGAGTGCCGTGGAGTTTGCATTTAAGCTAATACCAAGTTCTACGAGTGTGATAGCGACAGGAGGTTGAATGCCGGTTAATACTAATTTTGCCCCCATTAACGCCACCATATTAATTGCGTCTCCTATTACTTTCGCAATATACGAATCCATAAAATCCACAAATGTTAAATCTAAAACGACGCCTCGTGCACCTGTTTCATACAGTTTATTTAATAAATCTTCTTGAAACATCATAGCCATGTGATCATCTAATTCCCACTGAATTGAAACGATTAAACAGTCATATAATTTTAAAATCGGTACTTTTAAACTCACGAATCTTTCACCTCAATAATTTTTCGGTTAATGCTACGAAGTGCTTTTTCTACACCACGTTGCAATGTGCTTTCTGTTTCAAAATCGTGCATTTGCACACCTAAATTCACAATGGTCTGTGCAATCTCTGGACGAATTCCCACTAACATACTACGCGTACCAACCAAACGCAAAGCTTCAACAGCTTGCATCATATAATGTGCAACCATTGTGTCAACTACTGGCACAGCTGTAATATCGATTAACACCACTTCACTTTTATGCGAAACAGCACCGTGTAATAAGTTCTCTATTATTAATTTAGCACGTTCTGTGTCAACTGTGCCCACAATTGGCATTACAGAAATTTTATCAAAAATCGGAATAAGTGGGGCTGTAAGCTCTTTTAAAGCTAGTCTTTGCACTTCTACTGTGCTCTCCCACAAATCTACATGTAACTGCACAAAACGATTACGGATAGGAATAACACGTTTCTCTAACTCAATTAGTTGTCTATCCTTTGGCAACTCATCTACGATATTCAATTCGTCCATTAAACGATAAACACTTAAACCGATACAATCAAAAATATGCAAAACGGTGACAATTGACCATGTTAAACGTTTACTTCCTCTAAAGAAGTTTTGAAGACGTTGTTCTTGTTGCTCATCCACTAACTCAATTAAATCTAGCACTTCAGTAATAATCGGCTTTAATTGGCTATCCTTTAATACTTCTTCTGGTACATATTCTTTCCCACGGCTTAATTCTTCAATGGTACGTTCTACAATTTGTTGACGATGCTCTCTTATTGCTCCAAAAAACTGTTCATTCATGCTTGGTTACCCCGTTTCTTTTCTTTTATTTTAATCATACGCTGAAAACTTGTCTTTAGATACTAAAAAAGCACCGGTCACCTTATCATGTAAGTGATGGCCGATGCTATAGCTGTATGTATGTTATAAATCAACTAAACCTAAACTAATCATTAATGCAGCATCTACTTTTCGCATTAGCGGTTTATCTAGACGTGTAATTTTATCTGTTAAGCGCGATTTATCAATTGTTCGAATTTGTTCTAACAATATTACGGAATCGCGCTCAAAACCATACTCTTTTGCATTAATTTCAACATGTGTTGGAAATTTTGCTTTTGCAATTTTTGCTGTTACCGCCGCAACAATTACTGTTGGACTAAAGCGATTTCCAATATCATTTTGAATGATGAGAACTGGTCGTGTCCCTCCTTGTTCTGATCCGACCACAGGTGACAAATCTGCAAAATACACATCACCACGTTTTATATTCAAAACTGTTAACCTCCGCTCACGGCTCGCTCAACAATACTATCTGCTTCGTATTCTATCGTAATACACTCTGTTGCTAATTTTAAATTTATCGTGGACATTTCGCGATAGCCTTTCGCCATAACGTCATAAAATGAACGGTGATTAGTTGAAGGACGGGTCCCATTTTTGGTACAACTCATAAAGTCTCCTTGATGATGCTTAATACAATCAAATAGCTTCGCACACACAAAAACGTACCTCCATTCACAACTAATTTTCAAGTTGCCAAATTGATTAAGTACATTTTACCATTTTTGGAGGTCGAATTAAAGGCTCGAATAAGTCGTATATCTGTCGAAAAACCTATTTTTAGCGCTTTTTTTCTATTTTTTAATCATTTTTCATGTATTCTAGGGACGCGCGAAGTTAAAATACAAGGTATTTCGTAGTTTATAGTATTTAGTCTTTCGGCCCATTCTTCTATATGAATTGTATTATTTTGCTGTGTACCGAGCAATGTAACTTGCTCACCAACTTCATAAGCACTGTCTAGCGCCACCATACATTGATCCATGCATATTCTTCCTATAATCGGCATGCGTTTGCCATTAATAAGTACATCTTGTCCGCTTAAATTGCGTAATAAGCCATCAGCATAACCAATTGGTAATGTGCCAATATACATCGTCTTCGGCGCACAATAACTCGCCCCATAGCCAATACTCTCACCTTGTTGCACTTGCTTAACATGCGTTAACATCGTTGTTAATGACAGCGCAGGATGCAGTGCAAACGGCATATGTTTTGCCACATAGGATGAGGCTGCTAAGCCATACATTGCAATGCCATAGCGCACCGCATCAAATTGATATTTAGATGATTTAATTAGAGCTGTAGCCGTATTTGCTACATGAATTTGGCGTGGCTTTTGTCTTAGATAAGCAATCAATTGCTCAAACCGTTGCACCTGTTGTAAAAAGTACGTTTCATCTGCTTCATCAGCGGTAGCAAAATGGGTGAATGCCCCGTCAATATCAACTTCAGGATGCGCTTGGAAGCTAGCAATCTGTTTCATTTCTTCGCTAGATTTTATACCGATGCGCCCCATGCCGCTATCTATTTTTATATGCACCTTTAGTGCGCCTTCTCGCTTATAATGAAGCGCTTGTTCTAACCAATGTAAAGATGGTGTGGTAAGTGTAATTTCTTTGCTAATCGCCTCATTAACAAAGTTGGGCAACACAATACCCAATACAATAATTGGAACGTCTTTAAATACTTCTCTCATATGTAGTGCTTCTTCTAATGTAGCGACAGCTAAAGCCGTTGCACCTTCTTGTAATGCAACTTTAGCTATTTCGATATCGCCATGGCCATAAGCGTTAGCTTTCACTACTGCAATAATCTCTACGTTAGCAGTTAAGTGTTGTTGTAGATTACGAATGTTTTGTTGAATTGCCTTTAAATTTATCTTAATTTTTGTTGGTCTATAATATTGTACTGAGCTCATTTTATTCCCTCTTTCAGCCCAACCTAAACATAATACGCTACTGAATCAACACAATAAAACAAAACCAATTTTTATTTTGTTCTATTACTTATATCGACAATGTGTTTTATTTTTTCACATTTATAGCGAAATATTATGCTTAAACTAGGATAATTACTTGTGCAGCTGCATATTTTTCAGTATGCGTTATCGATATAAAATCACTTGTTAATTCATTGCAAAAATATAGTACAGGAGCACCTAAATCGTTCGCTATTATTTCAATATCATGCAAGCGACAATGTTCACCAATTCCAGTACCTAACGCTTTGGCATAAGCTTCCTTTGCCGCAAAGCGCCCTCCTAAAAATTCTAGCTGACGATGTGGCTTTAGTGATTGATAAATTTCATACTCACGCATAGTTAGCACTTTATTAACAAAGCGCGGCGTGCGCGTAATAATGTTCTTTAATCTTGGTAACTCTACAATATCTAAACCAATACCCTTTATCATAGCTATCTCCTTTAAAACTTGTGTATAATAATAAGAATGAATCCGAGGTGAACTTATGTTTAAACGCACAGAAAATTTCAAAGAGTATACAACGCTTTACCCTGTTGTGTCGACTTTATTAGCACTAAATATTATCATTTATCTTACGCGCTTTATCCCAATGCTAGGTGATGAAGTTTTTAGGTTAGGGGTACATGCCAACTTTGCTATTGCTGACGGAGAATACTGGCGACTGTTCACGAGTATGTTTTTACACGCTGATTTTTTACATCTCCTTATGAATATGTTTTGGCTATTTTTATTTGGTCCTGAACTAGAGCTATTAATGGGTAAATTACGTTTTATTACGATATTTTTAGGCGCTGGCTTAGTCGGAAATTTGGCTTCGTTTTTCCTTTATGAACCGAACTTTTTAAGCGTCGGCGCAAGTGGGGCTATTTTCGGTATTATGGGTGCTTACGCAGCGCTTATTTATTACACGCGAAAAATGATGCCTGAGTTGCGTCAACTTATTTTACCACTTATTTTAGTAAGTGTTGTAATGACATTCATTCAACCCAATATTAATATTGCGGCTCACCTTGGAGGGCTAGCTGGCGGCTTTCTTATTGGGTTAATTTATTTACACCCTAAGCGCGTCAATCGCTGGCGTACGCGTTTATAAATTAAAGCGGCTACTTAGAAAGTTTTGATTTTCTAAGTAGCCGTTTCTTTTTAGTAAAATTTTTATAATCGATCAAGCGCCTTAGCGTGATGATACCACGTCGCTATACGTTGTGCATCTGCCTCTTCTAAAGCTTTAACTGTTGCAGTTGCTCCTGTAGCACCCGACATAACATGAATCGTAACATCTTGTACCTCTTTGCGTTTTTTAAAATAAGTTGCCCGTTGGGTCATCGACTGGATACGATGCTTTTCTACATAAAAGGTGACACGGCTAACTATACGGTAGCGCAACACCAATTGTTTGTTCGTAATGGCGTAAGCTGTTGTGCGATGTTGCCAAATGCCAAAAAGGATAACTAGTGGTATGAGCGCTATACTTAACGCTCCCCAAGGCCATAAAAAATAGCTTAATGCCCCGATTAAAGGTAACACCCATAAAAAATCAATACGATAGAAAAAATGTTGCGCACGCTTAGGCGAAGCAATAAACTGTTGTTGCCATTCATAATGAGGGAAGAGTGCTTGCAACGGAGCTTCTAACTCTCTCTTTTTAATTAACGGAAATATTACCATCGAATCCTCACCACTTGTGCTACCTGCACTTTCGACACTTACTGTACTGTAGCCAAATAATTGCCGAAATGGATTTTCGACGATTTTAATAGCTTGCACACGTTTTAAAGGTATCGTTACACGTTTCTTTTCCAATAACCCTCTCGTAATGATTAGATTCTCTTCTTGTACAACTACTTTAAAACTATAGTATTTAATATACGTTAAAATTACGGATGCAAGCCACCCAATAGCAAAAATGACAACTACAGCTAATAAAATCATCAGTACACCATATTTGGCTAATGTAGCTAATTCACCGTAAATTTTTTCATAAGGGATGATATCAGATAGCTGACTGAGTAAAGCTACAATACCCGATATGAGTACACCTATACCACCAGAAGTTGAGGCTAGTATTAACAAATCTTTTGTCGACATTTTATACATAGCTGTAACTTCGGGTGTAGGCGTTTCTAGGACTACTTCTCTTTGTTCGACATCAGTTAACTGCTGTTTAGCTTTACGCATCTCTTTTTCAATTTCATTCGCAGCTTCACGCGTTAAAGCAGTTAACACTACCTCTGCCTCGCCGTCAGAACTACCTGCCGTTTCAACTTCTACTTTCACTAGTTTAAAAAGGCGATGTAAAACACTTTCATGATAATTTAATGTTTGGATACGCTCAAAAGGAATATAGCGTTTCTTTTTAACGAAAAGCCCATATTTAACACGTAACTCTCCATTCTCAAACCAATAGTGAAATGTCCACCAACGAATGATGCTGAAAAATACAGAAAACAACAAAATAACGCCCCAAAAGCCGATCATCGCTAAAGAGCTCCAAAAGTCTGAACTCGTTACATCGAGTGTGAATTTCGAGAAATTAGCTATGACAAGCAGGAACAGCGGTAGTAAAAATGCTTTGAATGTCTTTAAAGCATCGATACCTACTGCCGCAAATGGTAACTTTTTATATTGAGTATTAGACATCATCTTCCGCCACCCTTGCTAAATCTGAAATTCGTCCTCGTAGACGATCGGCCTCCTCCATATGTAAAGCAGGTATGATATGTGTTGTGGCTGCAGTCGAAATCGAAATATTCCCTAAACCGTAATATTTTAAAATAGGACCTTGCGTAGTATCAACATGTTGGACCCTTACCATGGGAATAATAGTGCGCTTTACAATAAACAAACCATGCTGAACTTCAATTTCATGTTCACTCACTTCATAACGCCAGCGCTCCCAGCGTATTTTAGGAAAAAGAATAACGGAAAAAAGAATGCTTAATAGTACAATACCCCAAGCAATAGCATGGACCCATGAAGGCCACACAAAACGTACCGTTAAATAGCTAACGATAGCAGCTACTATAATCAGTATTGTAGTCTGGATTATACCGTATAGTCGCCATACCGTTAATCCCTTACGTGAAATCTTATGTTGCGGTTCATTTATCAATACTTTCGCCTCCTTTATACTTTACGTGTACTTTAACAAAATGTTTCGTATTTGTCGCTAATTTAAAAAAATCCCAAACTGCAACGAGTGCAATTTGGGATTTGTTTGTTTTTATTAATCTTCACGACGACGTGGACGACGATTGCCACCATCGCGGCGACCACCTTCGCGACGTTCTCCGCCACCTTGACCACCGCGGTTACGATCACGTCCGCCTTCACGACGTCCGCCACCACCGCCACTGCGGTTGCCACGGAAACGATTACCTCCGCCACTGCGGTTACCACCACGTCCGCCACCGCTGCGATTTCCGCGCATTGGTAATGGACGTTCTTCAGTGATTTGGATCGGTGAATCATCCGGCTCTTTTGTTAATGAACGTAATGCCGCTGCTACTAAGTCAGTTGCATTATGTTCTTCTAATAATTCAGATGCTAATGTACGGTAGTCATCTAAGTTATTTTTTTGTACGATTTCTACTAATGTTTCCATCGATAAGCGTTGTTGACCAGCAAGGGCCTCACTTGATGATGGTGGACGTAGAGGTGTCATACGCTTTTTAGTTGTTTCTTCAACGATACGTAGGTAACCCATCTCACGTGGTGTTACGAATGTTACCGCTAAACCTGATTTACCAGCACGACCTGTACGTCCGATACGGTGAACGTAAGACTCAGGATCTTGTGGAATATCGAAGTTATAAACATGTGTTACACCTGAAATATCTAAACCACGCGCAGCTACGTCTGTCGCTACTAAGATGTCAATTTTATTTTCTTTAAATTGACGTAGTACAGAAATACGTTTCGCTTGGCTTAAGTCACCATGGATACCTTCTGCAAGGTAACCACGAATTGATAATGCTTGTGCTACTTCATCAACGCGGCGTTTTGTACGACCGAAGATAATAGCTAATTCTGGTTGGTGAACGTTTAAAAGACGAGCTAAAATATCAAATTTTTCACGCTCTTGCGCTTTAACGAAATATTGGTCGATATTTTCGACTGTCATTTCTTTTGATTTAATTTTAACGATTTCAGGGTCTTTCATAAATTCTTCAGCGATTTTGCGGATTGGCCCTGGCATAGTTGCTGAGAATAATAACGTTTGGCGCTCTGCCGGTACGTGCTCTAAAATCGAGTTAATATCATCAATGAAGCCCATGTTTAACATTTCGTCTGCTTCATCAAGTACAAGCGTTTGTACTTCGCTAAGCTTCAACGTACGACGATTAATATGGTCAATGATACGACCTGGTGTACCTACGATAATTTGTGGCTTATTTTTAAGCGCACGGATTTGACGTCCAATTTCTTGTCCACCATATACAGACAATAATTTAACGCGTTTATCGTAACCTAATTTGTAAAGTTCTTCTGATACTTGGATTGCTAACTCACGTGTAGGGGCAATAATTAACGCCTGGATTGCAGGGTTTTTTGGGTCAATTTTCTCGATTAGAGGGATACCGAATGCCGCTGTTTTACCTGTACCAGTTTGTGCCTGGCCAATAATGTCGCGACCTTCCATACCAAAACGAATTGTACCTTCTTGAATAGGTGTTGCTTCTTCGAATCCCATACGCTTTAGTGAGCGTAATGTTGATTCACTTACATTTAATTCTGAAAAATTTGTCAAACTCTTCATTCTCCTTTTTGCTTATAAGTTGACAAATGGTTACATTTTCAGATGAATGATGGCAAACTCGAGCCGATCTATTTGGAACGTTTCCGTCACTAATATGTCTCTTTACTAGTAGTTAGTAAAGCTTTCTTGTTCATGAAAGGGAAAGCCCGGTCGTTGCCGAGCGGTTGTATTCTTTAGAATATAACCGTTAGTTCAAAAAAAAGCACTCTTCACAGCATTGTTGAAGAGCCTTCGCACAAAATGTATCCATTGCTTTCATTAGTCTATCACGCATAAGCAACGCATGCAATGTTTACGTCTCATTCTCAATTATCAGACTTTTATCATTGATAAAAGTCGACACTTTTGCAAACCATTTTTCACAGTCTTCGCTAAAGCATATATGATGCTTACCCGTCGCTGAAAAATAAAGTCGCTTATCTAAAGCAATAATTTTTTGATACAGTTTCGTCGCTGTATGATAAGGCACCATACCGTCCAACTTTCCTTGTACAATCATCGTCGGTGTTGTAATCGTTTTAACATAAGGGGCCGTTAAAGCTACTACTCTCATAAATTGTACAGCTGCACTAAGTGGAATTTGACCAAATTTAAACGCGTAGCGCTGAAATGTTTCATCCGTATTTAATTGGTAGCCCTTGGATGCAAAAATCGCCATATCTTTAAGCAGTTGTTTAGGTTCAATATATTGTAAAGCAGGGCTTAATAATACGAGCTTCTTTACAGGGTAGCGCATTGCAAGATGTAAGGCTAAAACACCTCCCATAGAAAAGCCTATAACGATAACTTCGTCCACTCGCTTCGCTAATCTACGATAACTAAGTTCCGCCTCCTTTAGCCAATGCTCTGCTTTATACCCTCGTAAAAATAAACGTTCGCCATGGCCAGGTAGCGTAGGTGTTTCTTCATCATCCACAAATGTTGTTAAATACTGCTGCAACGGCGCAACTTCGTACTTGCCGCCTGAAAATCCGTGCAAATATAAAATACCAACTGTCATCATTGCCTCCATAAATAAGACGCCACTACTATGAGCGGCGTCTCCTATATTGATTACGATTGTAAAATACGTTCTAAACGCATACCACGCGAGCCTTTTAATAAAATGAGGGTTTCTGCTGTAGCGTTTTGTTCAATTAATAATGTAAGAGCTGAGATATCTTCTGCAGCATAATAAAGATGTGTTGCGTCGAACTTATGTTGCAATTCATCATAGAGTGCACGCATACGTGGTCCAAATAATAACACCATTTCAATATGTTTAGGGTCAATATCCTCTGCAAGTGCTGCATGATAAGCCAGTTCTTGCTCGCCCAGCTCTAACATATCACCTAACACGAGCCACTTCTTAGGTCGTATTGTTGTAGTCGTCATAAATGCAATGGCTGCTTTTACAGAAGTTGGGGCTGCATTATAGGCGTCATTAATAAATAAAACATCGCCCTTTGGCACGAGTTGCATGCGCATGTCTGTTAACGATACGTGCGCTAATGCTTGTTTAATTTGAGCAGGCGTAAGCCCCATATGACGTGCTACTAAAATGGCACCTAATGCATTTTTCACTTGATGTTCACCTAATACCGAAATGGTCATACGTTCTTCGATAACACCATTCGTCGTAAATTCACTACCCGCTTCTGTCGCTATAATACCTGTTGCATACAAGTCGTTAGTCGGTTGCATACCGAACGACTGCGCATGGTTTGTTGACGTAACGAGCGCTCGTAATAACGGCTCATCACCGTCATAGAATAACACGCCATCTTCGCCTAAACCTGCTGTAATTTCGAATTTAGCACGTGCTATACCTTCTCGAGAGCCTAGATCTTGCATATGTGCTTCGCCAATATTTGTAATAATAGCCAAATGAGGACGTGCGAGTGTGGTTAAAAATTCAATCTCACCAAAGCCGCTCATTCCCATCTCTAATACGGCTACCTCTGCATCTTCCGCTAAGTTTAATAACGTAATTGGTAAACCTAATTGATTATTAAAGTTCCCTTGCGTCTTTTGCACTTTAAAATATTGTGATAACAAGCTAGCCACAATATCTTTTGAAGATGTTTTACCGTTAGAGCCTGTAATACCAATAAATGTCGCAGGGTGCTCTAAACGATATTGTCTTGCTAACTCTTGCAAGGCGTGCTCGGTATTTTCAACTTCAATAAGAGGAATATTTTTAGGACGATTTGGCTCGTCCTCTTGCCATAAAACTGCTGCTGCACCCGCTTCAATCGCTTGCGCTACATAGTCGTGACCATTCGAACGCTCGCCACGAAAAGGGATAAATAAGTCGCCTGGGCGTACTGTTCTCGTATCAATCGTCACACCTGTTACATACACTTCAGGTTGCTGTACTACACTAGCTTGTAACCATGTTGCTAACTGCGCTACTGTTCGTTTCATTGGTTATACCTCTTTTATAAATCAAATTGTAATTTTTGTTTTTGTTCATGACGCTCAAATGCTAATGCAATTAAACGGTCTATTAAGTCCGTATAAGCTACATCTGTTTTTTGCCATAGTAGTGGATACATACTTACCGGTGTAAAACCTGGTAGCGTATTAACTTCATTAATATAAATTGTTTCATCCGCTGTTACGAAGAAGTCTGCACGTACTAAGCCGCTACCATCAATCGCTTTAAATGCTTTTTTCGCCATCGTCTGTAATGACAGATACGTATGATTTGCAAGCTTTGCGGGAATAATTAATTCTGTAGAACCATCTGCATATTTAGATTCATAATCATAAAAATCCGATACTGATTTAATTTCACCTGCGACAGATACAGATGGGTGATCATTACCGAGCACGGCTAATTCGATTTCACGCGCGATAACACCTTGTTCTACCACGATTTTACGGTCGTATTTTAGTGCAAATTCAATGGCTTGGCTTAATTCTTCACGTGTTTGTGCTTTACTAATGCCTACACTCGAGCCTAGATTAGCAGGTTTTACATACATAGGGTACGTTAAATTATCTTCACATTGCTGTAAAATTACCTCTTGATTTTCCTGCCATTCTGCTTGGATGAAATGAATATAAGGCAACTGTGGCAACCCTGCCATTTCAAATAATTGTTTCATCACGACTTTATCCATTCCTGTCGACGAACCTAGTACGGTGTTACCGACATACGGTAAATTCAATACTTCAAATAATCCTTGGACCGTACCATCTTCGCCATTTGTACCGTGTAGTAAAGGGAAAATAACATCAAATTGACGTAAATTTTGCTGTTCGTCTACTAAAAATGACATGATATTATGCGGGCGATTTTCGCCAGGCAAACGCAACGCTTCAATCGTTGCTAGCGGCTCATCTACAACTGCGCCACAACGCCATTCACCTTGTTTTGTAATAAAGATAGGCGTAACTTCATACTTTGTAAAATCAATGGCACCTAGCACAGCTAATGCTGTTGATAAAGACACTTCATGCTCAGCTGATTTACCGCCATAAACTAACCCAAGTTTTTTCTTCATTAAAAAATCCTCCATTTGTTTCTACATCTTTTTATGTAGTTTAGTGTAGCACGAAGCGGCGCTTTATATAATAAAACTCACTGTGTTGCAGTGAGTTTTACGTAATATGAATTAAGTCATCAGCTTCTTCTTTTAAAATTTGTTTAAGATCATCCCAAATTTCATCAGGGAAATTATAATGCGCTAAATTTCTCACTTCAATTTCATACGCCGATTTCGCTTTTTCGGCTTTAGCGAGTGAAAAGAGTGCACCTTCTTTTGCATAAGAACGATAAGCTTTTAAAAACTCTGGTGTAATAGAAGGTACCGCATCTTTTGTACGGCGTCTGAAAAAGGAAGTCGTATTTTCACGCTCTCGAATTAATTGATTAAATACATTGGTGATTAACATATCTGCATCACTTAAATGCTTGAAATAAATCTTCGTTACTTTTTCTCCTGTTGACGCTATGTACACATAACGGTTTTGCAACTTTTGAAAAAAAGGCACGCTAATCGGTTCGCGTTTATGTGCTATATAAAGCAATTCTGCCTGTTCTCTTGCTGTTAAATCATTTAATTGACGTTCATAAGCAAAGTCTAACCAACATAGCTCAGCAGAATTGTTTGCCTTTTTCACAAACTTTTTAATATCTTCAGGTACGATATAATCATGCTGCGTATGATTATTAAACATCCCATCTTCATACGTTGCTTTTAATAAGAGTAGATTACGCAGAGGATCAACAGAGGCAACAAACTGCTGTAATTTCAAGCCGCTAAAAATTACAAATTGATCAACATCATTCATATGAATATAAATATGGTAAATAAAATCATCATTAGCACGCAACTTCTTTGCCATAGCTCATCCCCCAGTCTCGTATAGTTTAGTATATGACGAATTAATAAATTTTGAAATAGATACACTATACTAAAAAATCTCTCGCCTTAGCATAGGCAAGAGATTTCATTTATGTTGCATTTATGAGATTACGAATTAAATTGTACTCGTGGTGTGGTAATTGGCGGTGTTAATACTTTTAATAAATCTAACCGTGATTTAGTAACCGTTGCTTTTACACCTAGCTTTGACAAATTCGAAACAATTTTTTTTAAATCTACTTCTTTCGTCATTTGTTCCACCCCGTTCTTTTTATAGTTATAACGTTTTAAGCACTTAAAAGTTTCATATTAGTTGTCTGACATGTTACTTCTATATGTATAATACCATTTTTATTACCTAATAATTCTTTCAATTTTGTTACAAATCTGTGTGATGATTTCGCATTTATTTACGCTAAGTTGATAATATTCACATAGGCTTTACATCCGAGCCTTTATCAACCTACAATTAAGACAGTTATATCGTAGGAGGTGTTACTATGGAAAAAGAAACGCATTGCCGAAAAAGCCATCACTCAATAGCAACTAAAAAAGATTTAACGACGCGCCTCAACCGAGTAGAAGGGCAAATTCGTGGCATTAAAGGCATGATTGATAATGATGTATATTGCGATGACATTATTACGCAACTTGCTGCTAGCCAAGCTGCTTTAAATAGTGTGGCACGTATTTTATTAGATGGGCATTTAAAATCTTGTGTGAAAGAACGACTGCTCGAAGGAGATGATGCCGTTTTAGATGAGCTCGGCACTACCATTCAAAAGCTTATGCGTAAATAGTTTCATGACTTCTTATTAGGGAATAATAGGTATATCAATTTGAAATAGAAAGAAGGATGAGCCTAATGAAAAAAGCAATTTTATTATTGATGTCTGTACAATTTCTTGTGTATTTAGGCTTCGGGATTATCATTCCCGTTTTACCGGAAGTAATTGTACAACAAGGCTGGGGAGAAGTTCACGTCGGTGGGCTCTTGACTGTCTATGCCTTAGCTAGCTTTTTCACAGCTCCATTATGGGGTTCGCTATCAGACCGCATTGGTCGTAAACCTTTAATTTTAACCGGGCTAGTTGGTTTTAGCCTAAGCTTTTTAATCTTTGCATTATTTATTAATAATTTAACGATTCTTTACATATCACGTATTATCGGTGGACTGTTCTCTGGCGCTTTATACACCTCTGTAACCGGATTTATTGGCGATATGTCAAGTGATGAAGACCGCAATAAATATATGGGCTTTATGGGAATGTCGATAGGCCTTGGCTTTATTTTCGGGCCAGCACTAGGTGGGGTATTAGGTGGTCACTTCGGTTTAACCTCACCATTCTTTACTTCAGCGGCACTCATTGCTTTACTATTTGTGTATGCAAGCATCGTGTTACAAGAGCCTGCCAAACGTAAAGATAATGTCAACAAAAGAAGCATCGTCCCTGAAGGAGCAGCTAACCTTTTAAAGTACCGTGTGCGCTATTTATTCTTGTTCTCCTTCCTCGTTACCTTTATGCTTGCAGGGGTAGAAGCGACATTTCAACTTTTTCAAATCGATCGCATCCAAATTACACCTACACAAGTTGGTTACCTCTTTATGTTTAGTGGCTTTGTAGACGCTGCCATTCAAGGCGGGGTCATTCGACGCATTAAAGATGGTACCGAAACAAGTTGGTTAATTGGTGCACAAGTCATTACAGCAATCGGTATGATTTTATTCACTTTAACGAGCAGCTTAGTGTTTGCAGGTCTAGCATTATGTGTGTTTACTGCTGGTAATGCCTTAGCTCGTACTTGTGTCGTTTCATTATCGTCTAAAGAGTCTGGCGGTAAATACGGGGCTGCAGCAGGGCTATCCTATTCAATGGATAACTTAGGTCGTATTATCGGACCGTTATTCTTTTCTTGGATTTTTACACAACAAGCTAACTTAGGCTTCTACATCTCTGCAGCTATCGCACTTATCTCAATCAGCTTAATCTTTACTTTCCGCGCTTCTACTAAATCATTACGCCAAGCACAAGCTTAAATTATGGCACGAAAAAGGCCACGCCTTTTTTGTGCTTTTTTTAGACAGATAGCATTTTTATTCGATATGAAGTATGGTAAATACAAAGATTACAGAAAAAGAAGGTGCGTCGTTTGCTGACTATTATTGCTGATTTTGATTATCTATTCGTAGTGCTCCTGCTCATTAACATTTTACTAGCAATTACGGTCATTTTCTTAGAGCGTAAAGACCCTACTTCAACGTGGGCATGGGTTCTCGTACTAACATTCTTACCGTTATTAGGCTTCTTACTGTATTTACTTTTCGGGCGCCGCTTACGTCAAAAGCATTTGTTCCGTTGGGATGGACAAAAGTATATCGGTATTGAAAAGCTAGTAAATTACCAAATGGATGCGATCCATCAAGATAAGTTTGAATTTCGCATTAAAAATGCAGATAAATATGATGATTTAATTTATATGCATCTTCGTAACAATGAGGCAGTTTTAACACAAGATAATGCGATACAAATTTTTGATGATGGCAACGAGAAATTCGCGCAGCTTTTGCGAGATATTGAACAAGCTAAAGAGCATATTCATATTCAATATTATATTTTCCGCTTAGACGGACTCGGTATCAAAATTGTAGACGCTTTAACCGCTAAAGCGAAGCAAGGCGTCAAAGTCCGAATTTTATATGATGAAATGGGTTCTCGTGGTGTAAAAAAGCGTCATTTTAACGCATTGCTCGAAGCTGGAGGCGAAGTCGAAGTATTCTTCCCTTCTATTATGCCACTCATTAACCCCCGCCTTAACTTCCGTAACCATCGAAAGCTAGTAATTGTGGATGGGCGTATTGGCTATATTGGCGGCTTTAATGTCGGTGATGAGTACCTCGGCTTGAAAAAGAAATTTGGCTATTGGCGTGATACGCATTTGCGTATTGAAGGTAGCTCTGTCCATCCTCTACAATCGCGTTTTTTACTCGACTGGAACCAAGCTGCACATCATAAAACAAAGTACTCCGAAAGCTTTTTCCCTGCCATACCTAAAAAGGGAGATGCTGGTGTACAAATCGTTTCGAGTGGTCCTGATGAGGATTGGGAACAGATTAAAGATGGTTATTTAAAACTTATCAATAAAGCACAGCGTTATGTTTATATCCAAACACCGTATTTCATTCCTGATATTAGTTTTTTCGATGCTGTTAAAATCGCAGCACTGTCAGGTATAGATGTGCGCATTATGATTCCTAATAAGCCTGACCATATGTTTGTCTACTGGGCTACTTACTCGTACGTTGGACAACTTTTACAAGCTGGCGCTAAAATTTATATTTATGAGAAAGGTTTTATTCATGCAAAGATGATTGTCATTGACGATGAAGCTTCTACAGTAGGCACAGCTAACATTGATGTCCGAAGCTTTAAGCTCAACTTCGAAGTGAATGCTTTCATTTATGACAATGCTATTTCACATGAACTTGCTGAAATCTTCGAAAAAGATATTTTAGATTCGACAGCATTAACGCTAGACATTTATAATAACCGTTCAAATTTAATTAAGTTTAAGGAGTCATTATCACGCTTAATTTCTCCTATTTTATAATCATAAAAGTACAATTTTTCATTTACTGAGAAATTGTACTTTTTATATACTTAGTTTAACTTGCCATCATCATCTTCCTAAAAATAGTTTATATGGTTATAATGGGTCAATGACTAAATTTTAGGAGAGTTGACTGTGAAAGCATCATTTAAGGTTTTATTAATCTTCTTTTTATGTTTAATCGCTGGCTATACCACTTACTTAGCAAGCACTAGCATCAAACAACAAACTACTTCTCGTTCAACTGCGACACCACAAGTAGCGCTTGACCATGAAGTAGAACAAGTAATTGAGCCGAGCGTAACAGAAGTAACAATCGGTATGATTGGTGATATTTTATTACATTACCCGATTTATACATACCCAGATTTCACATTCGCATTTGACGCTGTTAGCGAACAAATGCAAAGTTTAGATTTTTTATTGGCTAATCAGGAGTCAATGCCAGCGGGTGAACAGCTAGGGTTAAGTACTTACCCTTCTTTCAACAGCCCTCCACATATTATTCGAGATTTACAAAAAAGTGGTGTGGATTTTGTAACGATAGCGAATAACCATACGCTTGATAAAGGAGAGCAACAAGTACTCCTGACAATCCAAAATTTACAAAGCTATAATATGCCTTATACCGGTGCTTTTGCTTCTAAAGAGGATCAACAAAAAGCACGTATTATTAACGTAGAAGACATTGCTGTAGGCATCCTTGCTTATACTTACGGCACTAACACTTACGTGACTTCACACCCTGATGGTAAAGACTATCTTGTATCTTATTTAGATGAGGCTAAGATAACAGCGGATGTTAAAGCTTTACGATCTCAAGTAGATTTTATTGTTTTGTCGCTACACTGGGGTGAAGAATACAATACGGCACATAATGAACAGCAACAGCAATTAGCTAAAAATTTATTTGCGGCAGGTGCTGATGCTATCTTTGGCCACCACCCGCACGTCTTGCAACCTTTTGAATGGATTGAGGATAAGCCAGTGTTTTATTCATTAGGCAACTTTTACTCCGCTCAACCTTGGGCAGGAACGAACGTAGGTGGTATTGCGCGCCTTACTTTACGTAAAACAGTTACTGCTAATCAATCAACAACAGAAACTGTTGATGCACATTTTTTACCGACTACCGCTGTGCGTGACGTATACAACGGCCATGTAGATGCGCCAGCCTTTCGTGTAATGCCATTACAACAGTATGGCAATCAAATGGGGTGGGACAACGCGTACGTTGAGCAACATATCGGCTTACCGACTTGGCACTAAAAAAACGAGCTTCCCTCTCATTAAGAGGTAGCTCGTTTTTCACTGTACACCTAAATATTCTTCTAATGTACTTTGCTGTTCAAAAATAGTAGTCGCTACTTCCACGCCTACATATCTAAAATGCCATGACTCATACATGTAGCCAGTTATGTCTTCTTTACCTTGGGGATAGCGCATAATAAAACCATAGTGATGTGCATGATCACGCAACCATCGCCCAGCTTCTGTCTCTCCAAACGTTTCCGTTAACCATAACGACTCTTTGCCTACTTCTCCAATGTCGTAAACGAGACCCGTTTGATGTTCTGAATAACCAGGACGCGCACTATAACGGTCTGCGGCATCTTGTCCATCTCTTGCTACATAATTCTCATACAGCGTTTTTTGATAATCATAAGAGCGATAACCACTAAAAGCATCGAGTATAAAGCCTGCTTTCTTGGCATCTGCTAGCATCTTATCTTTTGCTTCCTTAGCTTCAGGTTGCTCACCAGGCGCAAAATCAGCAGGCATTGGGTAGCGTTTACTCGCTATAAGAATACCGTTAATATACGTCGGCTCTTTTGGCAGCGTTTGATTTTTTATATAACCATTCTCATCGACTTCGTGTGCTGGTACTGCCGGTTGCTCTTCTTTAATCGGTTGCTCAATTACTACTTCGGGTATTTGTTCAATAGGTTGCTGCACCTTAGAAAAAAGACCATTTTTTTGCATGACTATCGCTATAATTAAAGCGACTAAAATAAGCATCACAGCAATGATAGCATACCAATATAGAGAAGACTTACTCGCCGTTTTTTTCACTTTTCTACTACGCATTGCTTAAACCTCCTTTTCACAAAAAAACGAGGCTAGCTGCCCCGTATTTTAATAAACCGCCTCTTCTACTTCTAAGGGCTCCGTTAAATCAAAACGGTAAAATGGGTAGTTCGGTTTGTCTCTGAAGTGTTTCGGAGTGACACCTGTATATTTTTTGAAAATACGCGTGAAATAGCTTTGATTACAAAAATGAAATTGGTTAGAAATCGATGTAATACTTTTAGTCGTATGACGTAAATAATATTGTGACTCTTCTACCCTACGAATGTTTAAATACTCCACTAACGTAATACCAACATGCTCTCTAAATATGCGGGACAAGTGACTCGTACTAATATGAAAGTGCTTAGCAATATTTTCAACCGTCAAGTTGCTTTCTAATTCATCATTAATAAACATAATTACTTTGTTCACTGTTTGATGACGGTACGTCGGCTGTTTGCGATCTGCGATAAAATCGATATAAAACTCAATTAGTTCCTCTGCAACTTGTAAAAAGCTAGCTTGACTCATTGCACTAATAACCTCTGTACAAGCATAATTAAAAGCAAATGCTTTTTTCGGTGGCACTTGGTTATCTAATAACTTTCGCGCAACAAGTGATGATAAGACCGTAAAATATGTACTCATGCCGCTAATGGCATCTTTGCCGAAACGCTCCGTTAATATGGTAATAACTTCAGTTAACGTGCGCTTAGCTTGTATTTCCTCTAAGTTATAAATCTCATGTAAAAGTTTTGCTTCTAACTCAAAAAATTGGTCCACTTTTGGAAAATGACTCACACTGTCGACTTCTTGAAAGTATGTTTTTGAAATAGCCTCAGCTATTGCACTCGATTCCTTTTTCATAATCATCCTCAACTTTCTTCATTTTATTTACTTGTTTTTATGTATAAAATCATTGTTCACTGTTTCACTATTAAAAAAACTGTATAATTAGCACTAGTAATCAACTAGTTATTTCTATAAAATAAATCCTAACATAGTTATTAAGTTGCAATCAACAGTTTTTAAACATTATAGGTCTTTTGGTATTGTTGCCGGACATTAGGGCCTTTATTATTTTTCCGTCTATTATTATTCTAACATATACTGTATTTTTCGCGACAAAATCTCAAAAAAATTATTTATTCAAATAATTTTTATTGCCAGTCATTCGCTTCAAAACTTATACTAGTACATCTATAGGTATCATGTTATAATGCAATGTTAATTGCTAAAGGTAATCGTTACTACTTTGCTTATCGCGCTTCCATCTTAACGTGTGAATGTGAAAACTTAGCGAAGTTCACCTTTTAGACACATTTTTTGTCAATTATTACGTAATCTTCTCTATTTTATTTTTTATGATTTGTAGTAAAATAGAAAATAATCATTTCTTTTATCAAAAGAATATTAACGAGGTGTTTAACATTGGATCCTAAACAAATTGAAGAGATCATGGACGTCATTAAGGAGTTTTTCCCTGAGAATACGTCAATCGCTATTTCTAACTCTGATGAGTATGTATATTATCAACCAAGTAAAAAAGTCGACTTAAAAATTAAGCCAGGCGACCCAGTAAAAGAAGGCTCAGCTGCGCATAAAGCGATGAGCTATGGGCAAAAAATTAACTCTTATATCGAGCCAGACGTATTTGGTGTCTCTTACTTCGGTATGAGTATCCCGCTCATTGACGAAGGTGAGACAAAAGGTGCTATTACAGCTATTTTCCCTCAGAAACCTTCACCATTTTTAACGAACTATATCACTGTGAAAATTGATGACTGCTGGTATCCTATTAAGCATGACCAAGTCATTTATTTAGAAACACAATTACGTAAAACATTCGTTAAAACGATGAATCGTGAAGGGTACCACCGTTTAAACTTAAGTGACTTAGAGTTATTCCTAGCACCAGACTCATTTATTCGTTGTCACCGTTCTTATATTGTTAATATCGATTATATTGAAGAAATCCAACCAGATTCACATTCTACATTCTTACTTATTATGAAGGACAACACACGTATTCCTGTTAGCCAACGCTATGCAAGTTACTTCCGTCGTTCATTAGGGTTCTAATTACCTACCCCTCTTTGCAAATCTTGCTAAAGAGGGGTATTATTATAGTTAGCTACTTTAAAACGCTTAACTTGTCGATAAAGCGTCAAAAAGCTCGTTTTTACTTTTTTTAAGCACTTTCATGCTATACTTAAAGTAAATGTGACAAATTGGTGATAACATAGACTAAAGAACTTTGTTAGTTCATGGTTAATAAACAGAAAATTCTTATAAAAGATGGTTCTGTTATTAATTTTTAAAATTCCATACACAAAAAACTTTTAGGGGAGGATTTTTACAATGGATGCAACTTTACAAAAACGTTTAGGTATTAAAAGCCTAGAATCTAAAATTGTTTCAGCTCAAGAGGCGGCAGCATTATTCTCAGATGGTGACGTAGTAGGTATGAGCGGATTTACACGCGCTGGGGACGCAAAAGTTGTTCCTATGGCACTTGTCGAGCGTGCTAAAAATGAAAAGCTTCAAATCGAAGTTTACACAGGCGCATCATTAGGACCAGAAGTAGATAAACATTTAGCTGAAGCTGGTGTTATTAGTAAGCGCGGACCTTTCCAAGCTGACCCTGGTATTCGTAACATGATTAATGCAGACAAAATTAAATACGTAGATGCTCACCTTTCTCACAATGCTGAGTTAGTGCGTCAAGGTATTATCGGACCAATTAAATATGCAATCATCGAAGCTGTAGCTATTACTGAAGATGGTTTCATCGTACCAACAACTTCTGTAGGTAACTCACCTATTTTTGCTGAGTACGCAGAAAATATTATCATTGAATTAAATCTTTCTCACCCAGAAGCAATGATTGGTATTCATGATGTATATGTTCCTGGCGAACAAGGTAAACGTGAAGCAATCCCAATGACTGACGCAACACAACGCATCGGTGAAATTGGTATTAAAGTAGATGTAGATAAAATTAAAGCAATTGTTGTATCTGAAGAGCCAGATGCTCCATCACTAATTGTTCCTCCAGATGAAGAAACACAACGTATGGCAGACCTTTTATTAGAATTCTTCCATTCAGAGATTGAAGCTGGCCGTTTAACAAAACAACTAATGCCATTGCAATCAGGCGTTGGTTCAGTAGCAAATGCTGTACTTGATGGTTTTGCTAACTCTGACTTTGAAGATTTAGTAGTATCTTCTGAAGTACTACAAGATGCTGTATTCAACCTAATTGATGCAGGTAAAGTTAAGTTCGCTTCAGCGACTTCTATTACGCTTACAGCTGAGTTACAAGAAAAAGTTTATGGTAACCTTGAAAAGTATGCAGATAAAATTTGCTTACGTCCTCAAGAAATTTCTAACCACCCAGAGCTTATCCGTCGTTTGGGCTTAATCTCAATCAACACAGCGCTTGAGTTAGACATTTATGGCAACGTAAACTCTACACACGTATCGGGTACACGTATGATGAACGGTATCGGTGGTTCTGGTGACTTCGCACGTAATGCTCGTCTTGGTATTTTTGTTACAAAATCTTACGCTAAAGGCGGAGACATCTCATCAATCGTCCCTATGGTATCTCACGTAGACCATACAGAACATGATGTTGATGTAATCGTAACAGAACAAGGTATCGCTGACTTACGTGGTCTTGCTCCTAAAGAGCGTGTGCCATTAATTATCGAAAACTGTGCTCACCCAGACTATAAAGAACAACTTTGGGATTACTATAACCGTGCATTCGAAGCAACAGGTGGTCAACAAACACCTCACCTTCTAGATGAAGCACTTTCTTGGCACGTTAATCTTGCTAAAAACAAAACAATGAAAAAATAATCAATCTAAAACGAGTAACGTTGAAAAACGTTACTCGTTTTTTTTATGGTATACTAATGAGAACATATCTCATTAGACGGAGGCATTATGAAACTTTTTATTTATGCGATTATTTTCTTTTCTTTCTTTGACTTATTTACACAACTTCCAGTCATGAGTACCTTCGCAATTTCATTAGGTGCTACTTCTTTTTTGACAGGTTTAGCAGTAGGTATTTATTCATTATCTAATACCTTTGGCAATATCATAGCAGGTATTTTAACCGATCGTCGAGGACCGTATCATATTTTAATTATTGGACTGTTAACGACTGGCATTACATTACTTGGTTACCATCTCGCATATGACGCTTACTCTTTACTTATTGTACGCTTTATTCATGGTTTAGTAGCTGGTTTAATTGTACCAGCCGCATTTACGTATCTTGCTAATACTTCTACTACAAAGCGTGGTAAAAGTAGCGCGATATCAGGCGCTTTTGTTGGTATTGCTGCGATTATAGGGCCTGCTTTTAGCGGTATTATGGCTAGCCGTATTAGCGTACCTTTCGTTTTTACAGTAACAGCTGTCGCTATGCTACTACTCGGTAGTTTGGCTTATTTTATGCTACGAATACCTATCGCTACAGAAAAAAAGGATGTCAAATTAGTAGATAATCGTTATTTTTTCTCTAACCCTAATATTGTGAAGGCATTTAGCGGTGCTTTTTTCTTAATGTTTTCGCAAGGTGTTATCGCATACTTACTACCTGTTAAAGTGCAATTACTCGGCTATGACTCTCGTCTTGCTGGGACGCTATTAAGTACGTTCGGTATTATTGCAGTGCTCGTTTTTATTACACCAATTAATCGGATTTTTGATAAAATTAAACCACTCTTTACGAGTGCACTAGGTATTGGCTTAATGGGCATTAGCCAACTTATTATTAGTTTAGCGAGTGACCAGACTATTTTGTATGTCGCTATGATGGTTTATGGTATCGGCTTTGGGTTACTTTTCCCTTCACTCAACTCTTTATTAATAGATGCCACGGAAGTAGATACTCGCGGTAAAGCCTATGGCTATTTCTATGCTTTCTTCTCAATAGGTGTCGTTGCGGGTTCAATTACGCTCGGCTTTTTAGATTTATCACTTACAGCGAGTTTTGCACTTACCGGCTGTATTTTATTACTTTTTGCGCTGTTTACTTTACTACCCTTTCAAACAAAAAACCATGCGGCTCATTAACGCCACATGGTTTTTTAGCTATTATTATTTATCTTGAGGTGCTTGCTCATTATCTGTAATTTCTTTATCTTCAACTTTTTCATTGTAATATTGTACAGTCGTTTGAGCACCTTCACTTAACATTTTATTTTCAGCAATTGATAAATCATCTGGATCTGCCGCCGCTTTCGCTTGCTCTTTTAATGTTTCAGCTTGCTCGGGCTGTGGCGCTAATGCGTCCTTTTGTGTGTCTACAAAGCTTGTTACTTTATCTTTTGCCATATTCACCGCATCTACTACTTTATCACGGTTTTCAGGTTTGCTTAAATATGCTGCTGCACCTGCTACTAATCCTGCTACAACTACACCTTTACCTTTTAATTTAGCCATTGTTGAATTACCCCTCTCTCGTTTCTTAGATACTTCTTCTTTACCCGAAACGCTAGACGTAAAACATTCATTATCTAAATTTTCTTGCGATGGTGTATATAACATATCCAGATGTGGTAAACATTCATACATATAAGGCTCGGATTGCGGTACAAAACCGAAGCGACTATAGAAGTTTGTTAAATAATCTTGAGCTTGAATAAATACTGGGGGATTATCCCACTGTTCTTTAATTGTTGCCATAATTGTTTGCATCATTTTTTTGCCTAACCCTGTACCACGTGTCGCTTTTGTAGTAATAATACGACCAAATGAAGCCTCTTTAAACACTTCTCCTGGCGGCAACATACGCGCATAAGCAACGAGTTGTCCTTTTTCATCACGATACAATAAATGGAGCGCTTGTTGATCATGATTGTCGAGGTCTTCATAGTAGGTTTCTTGCTCTACAATAAAGACATTAACGCGCAATTGAATAATGTCATACAGCTCATCTTTCGTTAACTCTTCATACGTTTTTATCATAAACATTTCCTTCACCCTCCTGATTTTATTTTACCACGATTATTTCATATTTTTTTAGGGAATAGTAACAGAAATTAAAAAGGAGGAGTTGCATGCGCCGCTTTACTTTTCATACAATGCTCGATATTAGTACAGTCATCGTTGCCTTTGCCTTACTCGCCATAATTGCAATGTCATTTTTCACATGAAAGGATTTCTGTCTATGACGATTTCACAATAAAAAGACCACCTTACACTGTGTGCAAGATGGTCTTTTGTTTATTATGCTTTGACATCGTCATACGTGCCGCGCTTAAATGCCGCTACGACATATGAACAAATCGCTTCCATTTTATAATCTTGTTCACGTGCGTAGTTAGCTGCTTGATCAAGCAACTGTTTAGCTACACCTTGCCCACGCAATTTATCAGAGACAAATGTGTGGTCCATTGCCATAATATTACCTTTTTGTACCCACGAAATTTCAGCAATTACTTCCCCGTCTTGCTGGTGTTCAAAAGCAAAATGTGCATTTCCTCTATCTACTAATGTAAATTCCATGAAATCACCCCCCATTTTTATTTTAGCATATAACTTATTTAAACCACGAAGATACCGTATCGACAAGACCTTGGAAAAACGCTTTTACTTTACCCCAAAATCCATCTTCTGATGTTAAATCCGTTAATTTATCACCCAGCTTAGAACTTAAATCATTGAGTTGTTGCGACCATTTGTCAAAATCAATATTTAGCCCTTTAATCTTATCCATTAAATCAATTAATAACTGACGGTCTTGCTCACTTAAATTAATTTCTAGCTTACTCAGTTGATTATTTACAATTTGCTCAACCTCTTCGCGCGACTGCGGTGCATTTTCTGCAATTTGTTTTTTAATTTCCGTTAATAACTGTGCTACTTTTTCGTCACTTACATTAGAGCCATCCGCAATTGCCGTAGCTACGTTTAACTCTTCATTTGCGACATCCGTACGGCTCGTATCTAGCGTTTCGCCGCTTCGTGTCTCATACGCCTTATAAATGCCGGCAAGCGCTGAGTGCCCCGTTACAGGCTTTGGTGCCGCTACTTCTACTAATGCATCTTCAATACCTGCTGTCAGCATCGCATTTGCATAAATATCATTTGTAATTTCTGTAATGTTTGATGGTGTTACGATATCAATGACGAGTCCTTCGCCTTGATTACGCAATGTAATTTTAGCCGAAGAAAACATTTGTGCATTCGGATTACTATTAGTAATATAGCGATTTAAGTCACTACCTGCTACCGTAATTTCTTCTACTGTATCATCATTTGCTACATCTAATGCCTTTTTCACCGTTTGCTTTTCAGCTTCTGTTAAGTTAGCTCCGTATACTACGA
The DNA here is from genome assembly GCF_003057615.1 of Metalysinibacillus jejuensis. Classification (GTDB taxonomy): domain Bacteria; phylum Bacillota; class Bacilli; order Bacillales_A; family Planococcaceae; genus Metalysinibacillus; species Metalysinibacillus jejuensis. The sequence continues at coordinate 18,913 of NZ_QAFW01000015.1, read as the reverse complement.
TCGGTACACCTAAACGCTCATCAATCACTTTCGCTGCTGAAGCCAGTGGTGCACTCACAGTAGCCAATACTAAAACAGCCATGGCGATTAGTACCATTAATTTTTGTTTCATCATATAACCTCCTATATGTAATTAGTACGTAAAAGGAATGAATTGGTTTCACCAACTCATTCCTTATTATTACAATTTATATTTTTTCTGTCCAGCCGTCACCTTGTTTAATCTTGCCGGCTTTCATTAATGTACCAAGTGCACGCTTGAAAGCAGCTTTACTCATATTAAACATTTCTTTGATTTCTTCTGGTGACGATTTATCCCAAAATGGCATTTTACCGCCCACTTCTTCTAAATACGCAAAAATTTGTTCAGCATCGCTGCCAATACGCTCATGTTTACGGGGTAATAATGAGCCATTTAATGAATGATCGTCCTTCATATCAATGATACGCACTGTTAAATCTTGACCAAGACGCGGTTCATTATACATTTCGCTCTCATGCACAAAAATGCGGTATGGTGTATCAACACCTAATAAGAACGCTCCTACAGGCAATAGGCGGTAAGGGCGAGCCATCACATCTTTATTATGCATTTCTTCAAATGCACCTTCGTATAATTCAATTACCTTCTCCTCCGTAATTAAACGGCCATAAAATTCACCGTTGCGGTCCACACGTAACGTAACATATAAATGGTCACCCGCTTCAGGCCAAAGCTCTGGTAATACGGGTAAATCTTCTGCCGGTACTAATACTTCACGTGACGTACCAATATCAATATATGCGCCTTCTTTTGTCACACGGTAAACGCGTGCCCAGTCGTAGTCGCCTTCTAAAATTGTTGGGATTAAAGCAGTAGCTGCTAAATCGCCACGACGATCTTTAAAAATAAAAACGTTTAGTGTGTCACCAATTGCTATTTCTTCTGTCACTTCTGACGCATTAATTGGCAATTCCACTTCTCCATTTGTTAAAATCCATTTCGAGTTTTCTTCTGCAAGTACAGTTAGCTTAGCTACTGTACCCGATTGTAATGTATTCATATTATTCCTCACCATCTTGTGCACGTATATGTGCAAGTTTTTGTTGAATTGTTTTATCATCTTCCATTAATTGAACGAGATCCGCGATACGATCGATAGAATGCCAACTTAAATGATGCTCGATTCCTTCTACTTCATCATAAATTGTATGTTGATCTACACCAATCAGCTCTAAAAATCGCTCTAGCAGTTCATGGCGTTGGACTAAACGTTTACCTAACTTTTTACCTTTTGAAGTTAACGTTAATCCACGGTATTTTTCGTAATTTAAATACCCATCTTTATCAAGTTTTTGCACCATTTTTGTTACTGACGATGGCAATACAGACAATGCTTCTGCAATATCTGATACGCGGGCATAACCTTTATTATCTATCAGTAAATAAATCTGTTCGATATGGTCCTCCATACTAGGTGTTGGCATATCGTATCCCTCTCTTTCTTATTGTCGTATTATAAGTGTACTACATTCTATTGTGCAAATGTAAACAAGGGATGACCATTTTAGGACACCCCTTTGTTTTATCATTTTATAGATGATTTGGCGCTTGACCGACCGTATGAATGGCGTGAATGATCGCGCTGTTCATTCGCTCAACTTGCTCGTCGGTATTTAAATATGCAAAGGCTTGGTTGCGTTCTTCCTCATTCGTAACATAATAACTCGGCATAGCATTTAATGTGGTTGCAATAATTTTGCGCTCACATTTATCGCAATGGCAAAATGTTTGGTATTCTACGCCTCGCAAATAAAAGCCAACTAACCCCACTACAATTTCTTCTGTGACATTTATTAATTTACTTGTTCCAACCACGTTACTTTCGCCTCAATTTCACCATTTTCTTCACATTAGTTTCATAATAGCGCCTTCTCTTACAAATATCAATCAAAATTCCCAAGCTACTCGTATTCATCATTAGAAATTATTACTATTTCCGTATATTTTATTTTTGGGTACGCATTAATCTCAAGGAATTAAGAACCACTAATAAAGTCGCACCCATATCAGCAAATATTGCAATCCACAATGTTAATAATCCAGGAATTACTAATAATAGGGCAATAGCTTTTAATCCTAACGCAAACGCAATGTTCTCTTTAATAATACGCAAGGTCTTTTTACTTAAGCCAATTGTGTAAGGGAGTTTGGTTAAGTCATCCCCCATAAGCGCTACATCTGCTGTTTCGAGTGCTGCGTCGGTGCCTGCACCACCCATGGCAATCCCGACAGAAGCAGCAGCTAGGGCTGGCGCATCATTAACACCATCGCCTACCATGGCTACAGTCTCATACTTTGTGCGCAACTCTTTCATTGCTTGTAGTTTATGTTCTGGTAATAATCCTGCACGCACATCAGTTAAACCTAACTCAGTAGCGATTGCTTTCGCTGTTGGTTCAGCATCACCTGTTAACATTACTGTATGATCAACATGTTGTTTGCGTAGCTTAGCGAGCACATCCTTACTCTCAGCACGTACTTGGTCGGCAATACCGATGATGCCAAGCACCTTAGTGGCTGTAGCAGCTGCAATTACTGAATGTCCCAACTCTTGCATCCGTTTAGCTTCTTCTATAATTTGTGGTTCTAACGCTACAAGGCTCGTAATCCACGTTAAACTACCTACATAAATAACTTCGTCGTCTACAGTAGCATAAGCGCCCTTACCTGTTACGGATTGGAAATCTGTCGGTTCACTCACTAATAGGTTTTGCTCATGTGCTTTTGTTAAAATCGCTTTGGCTAATGGGTGTTGCGAAGGTTTTTCTACAGCTGCAATGCGCTGTAGTACAGAAGCTTCACTCTCACTAGCTGCTACTACAATTTTTGTTACAGTTGGTGTACCTTCTGTGAGTGTACCTGTTTTGTCAAAAGCAATAGCTTTAATACGACCAAGCTCCTCTAAGTGAATACCACCTTTAATTAATACACCATTACGTGCTGCGTTACCAATTGCCGTAACAATCGCTACTGGCGTTGAGATAACAAGCGCACAAGGGCAACCAACGACTAAAGTAGCCAATCCTTGATAAATCCATGTTTGCCAATCACCTGTAAAGAGTGACGGCACTACTGCTACAAGTAACGCAATTAACATAATCGCAGGCGTATAATATTTAGCAAAACGATCAACAAATTTTTGTGAAGGTGCTTTTTCCGCTTGTGCTTCTTCTACTAAATGAATAATTTTAGCAATCGTTGTATCCTCAACACGTTTTGTTACGCGTACTTCCATTGCCCCTTCTTCATTTAATGTGCCCGCAAATACTTCGTCGCCAATTGTGCGTGTGACAGGCACTGACTCACCTGTAATAGCTGCCTGATTAACCGTTGATAATCCTGTGATTACTACGCCATCCATTGCAATTTTTTGTCCTGGCTTAACAATCAATACATCATCAATTTGTATGTCCTCAGTGTTTACTTCCATCTCATGTACATGCTCACCGTGCGCACGCTTAATAAGTGCTGTTGGGGGTGCGATATCCATTAACCCCTCAATCGATTGACGCGCCTTATTCATAGAGTAAGCCTCAAGCGCCTCACTCACCGCAAATAAGAATACAACTACTGCGCCTTCCTTCCACTCACCAATAATGGTAGCGCCAATTACAGCAATGGTCATTAATGTCTTCATATCAAAATCAAGCTTGGCTAAGTTTTTAAAGCCTGTTATAAAAATATCAATCCCGCCTACAACAATAGCCGTAAGGAAGATACCAATCGTTATGGCTGACTTTTCGCCAAATTGAGCTGCCGCAATATAGCCTGCAATAATAAAGACAAGCGCAAAAACAGCTAAAATATTTTCTTTACGTTTATAAAATGGGATTGCCTTAGGTTTAGCTCGTACACTGGCCTCACGAACGGTAATGCCATCAAAAGCGCCTGCTTCCTCTAGTTGCTCAATCGTCGCATCACCTACAATGGTTAGCTTTGATGCACCAAAGTTGAGCTGTACATCTTCTACTGAGTCAATACAACGAATATTTTTTTCGAATTTAGCGGCACAGCTGGCGCAGGATAAATTTTGTAAACGATACTCTTGTTTTGCTGTCATTTGGCTTCCTCCTCTATAGAGTGCTCGTAAGCAATTTTTACGATTTGGTACACATGATCATCCGCTAAAGAATAAAACATTTGCTTACCCTTACGCTCTACCTTTGCTAAATGATGATCACGTAAATAACGCAAATGATGCGAGGCTGTTGCTACGGATGAGCCGATAATTTCTGCGACATCGCAGACGCAAAGCTCTTGCTCAATCGTTAGGGCATAAGCAATTTTTAAGCGTGTTTCGTCGGATAGCGCCTTTAAAAATTTTGCCACGCCTACAAGATTAGGAATTTGCTCACGAATATGTAAAACGTTTGTTTCTTCTAATGATGTTGAACCACCACATGTATGTTTTGCCATCTTTCACACCTCATTCAAATGTTTATTTGATTATAATATAGCACAACTTCTTTTCTCATTCAAATGATTGTTTGAATGTGTAGTCATTACGATTTAAAAAACACCTACGCTACTACAGCGTAAGTGTTAAATAAATTGGGCAGTGGTCACTACCTAGCACCTCATCGTGCATTTCGGATTGTGTAATATAAGGTGTTAATCGGTCACTCACAATAAAGTAATCAATACGCCAACCAATATTACGCTCACGTACTTTATTCATATAAGACCACCAACTGTAACGGTCTGTTGCTGTCGGGTATAAATGACGGAAGCTATCTGTAAAGCCTGTCGTTAAAAGACGTGTCATTTTTTCGCGCTCTTCTACTGTACAGCCTGAATTGCCCTCATTTGATTTAGCATTTTTTAAATCAAGTGCCGTATGCGCCACATTTAAATCTCCACAATAAATAACAGGCTTATGCTGATTTAGCTCTTGCAAGTACGTGTATAAACGATCTTCCCACGCTAAACGAAATGGTAAACGTGCGAGCGTACGCTGCGCATTAGGTGTATAAACATTAACAAAATAAAAATCATCAAATGTTAACGTAATAATACGCCCCTCTGCTTCGCTATCTTCTTCAATACCATAACGCACAGCGAGTGGCTCTTTTTTAGTAAAGACTGCTGTACCTGAGTAACCTTTCTTTTCTGCATCGTTCCAATATTGATAGTAGCCAGGTAAATCGAGCGTAACTTGCGCTGCCTGACACTTTGTTTCCTGTATCGCAAAAATATCCGCGTCTTGTTCATTAAAAAAATCCATAAAACCTTTTTTTAAACAAGCACGGATGCCGTTGACATTCCACGAAATAAATTTCATACACTTACCTCCATATTAAAAAAAGCTCCTCTACTAACTCGGAGCTCTGCTACTTTATTTTTCGTCACCAACAATTTTCACTTCGCGTTCAAGCGATACCCCAAACTTCTCTTTAACAACGCGTTGCACCATTTCGATTGTTTGGATATAGTCTGTCGCGGTTGCGCCGCCTTTATTGACAATAAAACCTGCGTGCTTAGTTGAAACCTCTGCACCACCAACACCCTTACCTTGTAGACCGCTATCTTGAATCAATTTACCCGCAAATTGGCCAGGTGGTCGTTTAAAGACACTGCCAGCTGACGGAAACTCTAAAGGTTGTTTTGTTTCGCGTTGGTGGGTAAGGTCTGCTATTTTTTCGTCAATCGCTTGCTGGTCACCTTTAGCTAACTCAAAGATTGAAGATAAAACATAGTAACCCTCCGTGGCAATACTACTCGTGCGGTAGCCTAATTTTAACGCTTCTTTCGACAGCGTAATAATCTCGCCCTCTTTGGTTAATACTGTTGATGAAACAATAATGTCATTAATTTCGCCGCCATATGCGCCTGCATTCATTGCCATTGCGCCGCCAATAGAGCCAGGAATACCACAAGCAAACTCAAAGCCTGTTAAACTTGCCGCTGCTGCTTGCTTAGATACATCTTTAATTAATGCACCGGCCTCTGCATATACAGTTATACCCTCTACACGTATTGCGTCAAGCGCCGAAAATGTAATCACGATGCCGCGTAATCCGCCGTCACGCACAACCATATTTGAGCCATTACCTAACATTAATAAAGGTACATTTCGCGCATGAGCATAAGCTACAATTTGTTGTGCTTGTTCGATTGTTTCAGGTAAAACAAAAATATCAGCATTGCCTCCAAGTTTTGTCATCGTATATAAATGAAGCGGCTCATCAACACGCAGTTGTGAGGGTGCTACAATTTGCTGTAAGTCTTTAATCCACTGTGATTTTGTCATATTTGACCTTTTCCCTTCCATATTAAACTATTCCTTATTCTTTAGTGTAACGACTTTTGTACAGAAAGTAAATTACACAACTTAACGCTAGAAAAACAACGTTTTATCATCATTCACTACACTTTTTACTTACTTAAGTAAGATAGTTAGATGTTTATCAAGTTCTTTCGCATTTGTAATCGTTTTTTGATACGCTTGCAAGTGGTTATCACTCTCAAGAAAGAAGATTATGCGTTGCTAAAACATAAAATACCTTTGGTCATCATGAGCTTAGTCGCATTGCTTTTCATTGCCATGACATTTGCAATTATTGTTGGGTCCGTAGCGATAACACCTTCTATTGTATGGCGCGTTATTTTTAGTCATATGCCTTTTTTTGGTAATGTTATCGAAGCCGACTGGACGAAGGCACAAGAAATTATTATTTGGGAGCTGCGTGTACCGCGTACTATTTTAGCTATGATTGTTGGTGCAGGCCTTGCCATTTCAGGAGCTGCCATTCAAGCACTTGTGCGCAACTCGATTGCTGACCCTTATATTTTAGGTGTATCATCAGGCGCATCGGTTGGTGCAACAGCCGTTATTTTATTTGGCGCTTTTTCTTTTTTAGGCATCTATGCACTATCGTTCGCCTCGTTTTTGGGTGCACTGCTCGCAGTCATCGTAGTCTTTATGTTAGCGAAAGTACACGGTCGTATTTCTGTTATTCGCTTACTACTCGCAGGTATAGCGATTTCATTAGTGCTCTCTGCCATTACTAACTTTATGTTGCTCATGTCAAAACAAGAGGGCGGCATTAAAGCTGTTATGTACTGGATGCTAGGAAGTTTAGGCGGCGCGAAATGGAGTGTGCTACCAATTCCACTCATTACCTTTATTATTGTATTTACTTTTTTATATTTACAGTACCGCAATTTAAATGTATTGCTGATGGGTGAGGAAGCTGCCATTACATTAGGGATGAATGTGGATCGTTTCCGTAAAATACTCATTTTAGCAGTTTCTCTACTCACTGGTGTTATCGTTGCGGTTAGTGGCGCTATCGGTTTTGTAGGACTTATTATCCCACATATTGTACGTCTTCTTGTTGGCTCAAATTACAAGCATGTGCTACCCATTAGTGCACTTGTTGGCGCAATCTTTTTAGTTATCGCTGATGCCGTTGCTCGGACCATCATTGCACCAGAAGAAATGCCTATCGGTATTATTACTGCATTATGCGGAAGCCCATTCTTCATTTGGATGCTACGCCGCAACTCCTATTCATTTGGGGAGGGAGATACATGACAATTGAAGCAAAAGCAGTCAGTTATCGCATTGTAGATAAGCAAATTTTGCACGATATATCTCTTAACGTGCAATCTCAAGAATTTGTCGGGCTCATTGGCCCAAATGGTAGTGGGAAATCTACCTTATTAAAAAATATGTATCGTTTATTACAACCTGAACATGGACAAATTATTTTATACGACGAGGACATTCGTCAACAAAAAGATAAAGCTATCGCTAAAAAGATGGCAGTTGTTGGGCAAGAGTCTCCAGTATTATTTGACTTCTCTGTTCGTGACATCGTAGCAATGGGAAGAGCTCCTCATAAAAAGATGTTTGCACTTGACGATAAAGATGATGTTATTATTATTGATCAAGCTTTACAACAAGCTGGTATTAGCCACTTAGCCAATCGTGATTTCAGTTCATTATCCGGTGGCGAAAAAAAGCGCGCCATTATTGCACGCGCACTCACCCAACAAGCTAAATTATTAATTTTAGATGAGCCTACTAACCACTTAGACATTAAACATCAATTGCAAGTAATGGACTTGATTAGTTCGTTAAAACTTACCGTTCTCGTTGCACTACATGATTTAAATATTGCTGCTACGTACTGTGATCGTATTTATGTAATTAAAGATGGTCGTGTCGTTACAAGCGGCACACCTGTCGAAGTACTAACGCCTCAATTACTGCGGAAAGTATTTGATGTACACGCTGAAGTAACGCTACATCCGCTTACACAAAGACCAAGCATTACGTATTTATCAGAAAAACAAATAAAGGAGCATTTACAATGAAAAAATTTTATTTACTCGTGACGCTTGCATTAACACTACTATTAGCCGCTTGCGGTAACGACACAAAAGATGAGGTAAAAACACCAGCTTCTGAAAATGATAAAAATGAAGTAGTAACAATAGAAAACAATGACTTAACATTTACGTATGATCAAGCACCAACACGCGCGATTAGCTTAAACCAGCATGTTACCGAAATTATGCTGGCACTTGGACTTGAAGACTCAATGGTAGGAACAGCTTATTTAGACGACGAAATCTACCCACCTTTAAAAGATGCTTATGATAAGGTGCCCGTATTAGCTGCTGAATATCCTTCTAAAGAACAAGTTATTGAAGCTGAAGCGGACTTTTTATATGGGGGCTGGCCAAGTGCATTAGCCGAAAAATCTATCGGTACTGCAGCTGAGTGGCAAGAGATGGGTGTTAATAGCTACCTTCAAACATCATCTGTTATGAATGAGCCTAAACTTGAAGATATTTTTACGGATATCCGTAATATCGCTAAAATCTTCCGCATTGAAGAACGCGGTGAATCATTAATTGAAGAATTACAATCTAATGTGGGTGCTATTCAAGCTCAGCTTCCTGAACAGTCAGATGCAGTGCGCGTATTTGTTTATGATAGTGGTGATAAAGAATTGCTAACAGCAGCACAAAATATTATGAATAACTTTATTACACAAGCTGGTGGCGATAATATCTTTAAATCAATCGAAAAAGGCTGGACTAGCGTGTCGAAAGAAGACGTTGTCACACACGACCCTGAAGTAATCGTTATTATGGATTACGGTGGTACGCCACTTGAAGATAAAATGACGTTTCTTAAAAATGACCCTGCCTTAAAAAATACAACAGCTGTAAAAAATGAACACTTCGTAATTATGCCATTATCTGCGGCATCTGAGGGTGTACGTGCAGCTGAAGCAATTGAAACATTAGCAAAAGGTTTTTACCCGGACAACTTTTAAAAAGAAAAAATGTGAGACGATTTTTAAAATCGCCTCACATTTTTTTGCTATGCTAAGCCTTGTCCTGCCGAAAACTCGCGATACAAAGCATGTGTTTTAAGTAATTCTTCATGCGTGCCACGCCCTGTAATGCGTCCCTTTTCGATAAAAATAATTTGGTCTGCATGTAAAATCGTAGCAAGGCGATGCGCAATAACTAAAGTTGTACGCCCTTGCATTAAATGATGCAAAGCCTCTTGTACATAAATTTCTGAGCCACTATCTAAGTTAGATGTTGCTTCATCTAATAATAAAATTTGCGGATTGTGTAGCAAAGCACGGGCAATCGCAATACGTTGACGCTGACCACCAGATAGCTTTATACCACGCTCTCCCACTTCTGTATCAAAGCCTTGCTCAAGGTCTTCGATAAACTGCATAGCGTTGGCATACTTAGCCGCCTGCACTACAGCCTCCATAGGTGGTTGCTCCTTAAAGCCGTACGTAATATTATGCAAAATTGTGCCACTAATTAATGGACTCTCCTGCGAAACATAGCCAATTTTACCTCGCCAATGTGCCAGCGCAATATCATCAATCGCATGATTATCCATAGTAATTTGCCCCGCTGTTGCATCATAAAAACGCTCCACCAATGAAAAGATGGTTGTTTTACCGCCACCACTTGGTCCTACAAAGGCAGTAACCTCACCTCGCCCTGCTGTAAACGTCACATCCTGTAAAATAGGCTTGTCTGCAGTGTAATGGAAAGATACACCTTGAAAGCTAATCTCTCCATCTGCTACTTGAGCTAAGCCATCCTCTCGCTCCGCTGGCATATGCAAAATTTCTTGGATACGCTCTGTTGCACCCATTGCCTTTTGGAAAGCTGTAAAGAACATAGCCATTTGAGCAAAAGGCATAATGATTTGGAATAAGTAAAAAATAATAGCGACCAAATCACCCGCAGTTAAGTTACCGTTAGCCACTTGTGAGCCGCCATAACCTAATATCACAACGAGTACACCCATCATAATGAGTGTCATCATTGGCGAAATAATCGCCTGGATACGTGCCTCTTTTAAGCCGAAATTAAAGAGATTTTTAATTGCTTTGTCACCACGCGCATCTTCTAAGGGCTCTGCACGGTAAGCTTTCACTAAACGAATATCAGCTAATATGCGACCCAGCAAGCCTGAAAATGACGCCATTTCCTTTTGCCTTGCTGAAGCAATTTTATGCATAATGCGCCCAAGCGGAATAATAATAATAAATGCGACGGGCACACTCACTAATAAAATAAGCGTCATCTTCCAATCAATATAAAACAATAAAGCAACTGCACCTAAAATAGATAGTACGCCTGACACGACATTAACGAGGTGCTGGGTAATTAAATCATTTAATGTCGACGTATCTTGTGTAATGCGGCTCATCGTTTCGCCTGTTTCGTTTTCATCATAATACGTCACAGGTAAACGTAAAACTTTATGCCATAGCTTTTCGCGAAGATCCGCTACAATACGTTCACCTATAAATGTTAATAAATAAAAACTTACGCCACCTGCAATTGCCTGCGCAATAAATACAATGGCGAGTAGCGCCATGATTTTCCAGTTAAATACGGTTGTCGTTAGGGAGTTAACTAAATCCTTAGTAACTAAAGGTACGACTAAACCTGCCGCTGTTTGGATAAGCGTCAGCGTGAGGGCAATCATCATAATGCCTACAGGCCAGTTTAATGACTTTAATAATTGTAAAAAAGTTTTTACCGCTGAGGGTTGTTGTTTGTTCATAGCTCGCTCCTTTATAGCTAGTGTACAAAAAAGGAGCGCTCTCTTCCAATGAGAAGAAAGCACTCCTTGATTTCACTAAAGATGATTAGCGTTAATCGACAACTTAAGGACGACCATAGCCAACGATATATTGTTGCCACCAGCTACCTAATGGCTCCACCGTAACACCGCTATTTTGCGAGTTAATCATCATATTATTTCCTAAATAAATCCCTACGTGTGCAATACCTGAGCCATAGCTAAAGAACACTAAGTCACCTGGTTGTGCGGCACTTGCTGATACACGTGAGGTAGCAAGATATTGCTGAGCTGCTGTACGTGGTAATGAAATACCTGCTTTAGCATAAGAATATTGCGTTAAGCCTGAGCAGTCAAAGCTCGTTGCTGGTGAAGCACCGCCCCAGCTATACGGCATACCGACATATTTATGTGCTTCTGCAATAGCTGTACCTACACCGCCACCAACAGGTTTTACAGGTCCAGCAGGTACTGCCGCCGCTTTAGGCGTAGATACATCAGCTTGTGGTGCCTCAACGTTGTTAAATTGTTGTTGTTGCAACGCACGTAGTTGTGCGGCACGTTCTTCCGCTTCTTTACGCTCACGTTCTAAACGTTCTTCTTCTTGCTTTGTCGCAATTTTTTCTTTTAGCTTTAACGATTTAGCCTCGTTTTCTGCTTTTTTAACTTCAATTTCGCCTTCTTGTTCTTGTAAAGCTTGGAATTGCTTTTCAAGTTCTGCCTTTTTTTCAGCTAACACTTTCTTTTGTGCCTTTAACGCATTGTTATCTGCCGTCTGCTCATCAATTAAGGTTTGGTCAGCAGTTAAAAATGTTTTTACAGCTACGACACGGTCCATCATATCCGTAATACTTGAAGCGCTGAATACAGCGTCTACATATAAATTAACACCCGAGTCTTTCGCTTGGTAAGCGCGCATACGATCGGCTAATAAAGCACTACGTTTTTCAATACGTGCTGTTGTCTCAGCGATATCTGCATCGACTTCTTTAATTTCTTTAGCTACTTGTTCAAAAACTTTAACTTTAGCGTCGCGTTCTTTTTGTAATTTTGCTAATTCTGTTGCTAGCGCTTTCACTTCTTCATCGATTTTTTGCTTTTGGGCCATCATTTCTTGTGATGACTCCTCCGCTTGTACCTCAATAGGTAGCGTACTAAAAGCAATACCACCTGCTAGCGTTAAAGCTAGCCATGTTCGTTTTGTATACTTCGAAATCACGTTTCCTCATTTCCTTTCCTTCAATCTATGTATATGTTCCTTCACTTAAATGCATTTTTACACTCAACGATATTCATTCTAGCACTTTTCACATAGCAAGCCTAGTTACTCAACTGTTATTTAATCTAAAAGTAATACTGAAACACGATTGTAATATTGAATGTTCACTAGCCAAATTTGTAATAAATCCCTTCTACATAACAAAAAAATGCCAAACCAACATATGTTGGTTTAACATTTTTCTCTTTATTCTCATCTCTTTTATTCAACCGCCTTTTGTATGCCGTAGCGCTTGTATCGATAATCGAACGAGCAAAATAGCACATAGAAATAAGCCCAAATAAGCGGTCGTATTTAAATATACAGCGTAAGAAGCATGAATAAATTGAGAGATAGCTAATAAAGCTACTGAAATAATACCGAACGTAATCCCTACAAATAACAGCACCATTTGCGAAAATAAATGCGTAATAAATTTAGCATTATGCTCATCAGAAAAGATGTCGTGATGTAAAATAATTTTTCCACTCTCTACTCGCTGAATGAGCTGATCGACGCGGCGCGGTAACTTTCTAATATTCGGCAGTAATTGTACTAATTCTTCCTCTAATTTATCACGTGTTTCTTTTGGCTCTGTAAACGGCTTGACGAGTAAATCGCGCATATAGCTTGCCGAAAAAGCTTTCGCCTCTGTAAAAATATCAAAGTCTTTATCAATGACACGTAACGTACCGTCTAGTGTCACAAAAGACCTTAGCGCTAACGCTACAGATGGGTAGAAGGCTAATTCAAAATCGCGTACAACTTTAAAGAGGGAATAAATTAACTCCTCCGTCGGTATGCGATCAACGAACGAGACTTTCAGTAATAGCTGATTAATCGCTTGCTCCATTCGCGCTCGTTGTGTAGGGTCATTTTCCTCTACTAATAACGTTAAACCATCGTAGAGTACACCTGCATCTGCTTGGCGTATCCCCATTAAAAATAACTTTAGCCCTTCTTGCTGTGCAGCGCCTAATCGCCCTACAGCGCCAAAATCAATTAACACAGGATGCCCTGTTTTTTCATCAATAAAAATATTACCTGGATGTGGGTCTGCATGGAAAATCCCTGAATACAGCATCTGCTCAAAAAATGAAAACAATACAGTTCGAGCAAATTGTGTACGGTCAATCGCTAACCTTCTAAAATGAAAATCTGCTTCTGCTATACTTGCGCCTTCAATGTATTCCATTACAATAACCGAATCGCTACAATACTGTGTATACATTTTAGGTATGCGCACAGGATAAGCGCTCTTTTTTAATACATTACGCACTTGCAAAGTGTTACGCACTTCAATATCAAAGTGAATTTCCTCGCTTAAGCCATCCGCAAAGCCGATAGCGAGCTCTTTAAAGCCCATATTTTCTGCCCATGCTGACTTGCTAGCAAACCAACTTGCAAATTCCACCAAAATGGTAACATCATTTAGCATGATTTCTTTTACTTCAGGGCGCAATAATTTAACGACGACTTGTTCACGTGTCGTTGTTAATTGAGCACGGTGTACTTGTCCAATTGAAGCAGAAGCAATTGGCTTAGCTTCAAAAACGGCAAATGCTTCGTCAATGCTGACAGGCAAAGCATCAGCTAATACGCGAAGGGACTCAGCTTCACTTAAGGGGGGTACACCTTGCTGTAACTTTTCTAATTCTTCAATAAAAATAGGAGAGAATAATTCTTTACGCGTTGATAATACTTGCCCAAATTTAATAAAAATACCGCCACATTGCTCTAATGTACGACGAAGAGCAATCGCTAACTCCCGCTCATTTTCTCGTTGTCTTGCATATTTTATCGTTTGCACCACACCATTAGTAACAGCGATGCGTAGCACTTGGCGCAAGCGCTTCTGTTGGCGCCAGTACAATCTCACTCTAGCTAGTAAAGAGCGCTGACCGCGCGTCTCTTGCACGCTAATCCCTATAGGATCAAAAAGCTCAAACACTAAATACAACAGCATTGCAATTAATAGCATGCTGCCTACCCAAACGAGTGTGCTCACTTCAAATATGGCGTCGAGCAATGTGCCTTGCAAAATAGTCGTATGTTGTAAATACGAGTACCAATATACAAAAGTTGTTAACGCTAAGCTTAACAATACAGATGTGATACGTTTAGCAAATGATAGCTTTGTACCGATTAAACGTCCTGTTACAATATAAATAAAAAAACCTACAACGAGTACTTCTATTGCAAATTTCACATAAATCATCACGTCACCTCACTTTCTATTATACAAATTGTCTGTTCACATACCTACTAATTATCTTTATACCAAAAAAACCGGCATCACGTTGTTACGCGATACCGGTTACTTGTTATTTATTACTTGCCTACTACCTTTGCCCAGTCAATCGTACCGTCTTTTACTTGTTGACGTTTTTCTTTGTCCATAATATCCGTTGGACGTTCCATACCTGGGAAATCTTTATCGTGGTTTTTCCACTCTGGACGATCTTGCGATAAAATAAATGCTGCTAAGTCTGCTGCTTCTTGGTCTGTTAATGTACCTGCTGCGCCTACTGGCATATTATTTTTCACATAGCCCGCCATCTTACCAATACGTGATAAACCCGCGCCATCATTGAATGAGTCTGGACCCCAAAGTGCTGGACCTGTATTAGCACCAATACCTTGACCATCTGCACCGTGACATGCGATACAAGATTGTTGGTAAACTTTTTCACCGTCTTCTACGCTCGGTACAGGAATATCATCCATTGTGTTTTTCATTGCCCAATCGCGATCGGCACCTACTGGAATACCTTCTGAAATGTAAGCAAAATATGCTACCATTGCTTCCATCTCATCGCTATCTACGGCAAATTTCTTACCGTTCATACTACGAACCATACAGCCATTAATACGTTCTTCAATTGTTACAATACCGCCTGAGCGGCCAATATACTGTGGATATGCGCCTGTTACACCAACTAAAGAAGAAGAATCTCGATCATAACCCGCACCTGCGTGACAGCTTGTACAAGATAATTGATTACCTACGAAGTCTGCTGCGACTACATTTGTTTCGTTTACTAAATCATAGCCATAAAGGATGGCTTCCTTCATTGGACCGTCCGGAACCTCTTCAATACTTGGCGGTGCATATTCGACAGTGGTTGATGGTGCTGTAGCTACAGTCGAAGCTGCGTTATCGTTGCTATTTAACATTTTATCACCATAAATTGCCCCGATTAACATTGCTCCAATTAACGCTAGACCTGCACCTATCCCTAAAACCATTCTCATAATATACCCCTCCTTGTATGTGTTATCTTCATGATACGAGATAACATGAAAAGAGGCTGTGAGATTTCTCACACTTCATACTTTTTTCATAAAATTGAGAAGTAAGTACTACTCGTCCATTTCACCTAATAATTTGATTAACAAATCATCTGTCACTGGACCTGTGATTTGGCGCTCAATCGCACCATCTTCATTTAAAATAAATGTCGTTGGAATTGTAATTATGCCATACTGTGTTGCAATTGCACCTGTTTCATCTAACAACACGGGGAAGTTTAAGCCATATTCATCGACAAACTTTTTAATCCCACCAATGCCGCTTTTTTCTTGTTGAGTTAAGTTTACTGCTACGATTTCTGTATTTAAGTCAGCGGCATGTTGATTTTGAAAATCTACCATATGTGGCATCTCTGCTTTACACGGTGGACACCAAGAAGCCCAAAAGTTCAATACTACTTTTTTGCCTTGATAAGATGACAATGTCTCTTTTTGTCCGCCTAAATTTGCCGCTTCGAAATCGGGCGCATATACGACATCAGGTTGTTGTGCTGTTGTCTCGTCTGCTGTCGTTGTCTGCTCCTGCTGTTTATTAACGCGTTCTTGTTGTGCTTTTTCTTGCGCTTCTTGTTGTGCCTTCTTCGTTTGATTATTGTCATATGCTGTGTAACCTACCCAAGCTACAGCAATGACTAATAATGCGATAACGAGATACTGCACAGGATTTTTTTTCTTTTCCACGTAGTACCCTCCTATGTATTGTTTAACTTTTCATCATTTTGCCACAATAAAAGCTCTTAAGCAAAGAGGTTGCTTAAGAGCTAACTAAACTATTAATTACAATTGCCATCCATATCACAGGCAGCCCCACTCGTACCCATCATATTGAGCGTGGGTTTGTCACCCGCAATTTCAGCTGCTTGATGTAACGTTTTAATAAAAACTTCATCAGGTTCTGCCCCAATAATTCCATAACGATTTTCAAAAACAAAGAAAGGTACACTTTGCACACCAATTTGCATCGCATCATAACGGTCGACATCAATTTGTGATTGATATGCTTCTGTTTCGTACACTTCTTTTGCTTGTGTCACGTCTAAACCAAGTTGTGCTACTCGTTGCATCACTTGATTTTCATCATTTAAGTCTAAGCCTTTTGTAAAGTAGCCATCTGTTAGTAAATCAAATAATTCATTACCCTTTTTAAAGTCTTGCGCCCATTTTACTAAACGATGAAGTTTTTCAGTGTTAGCTACTTTCATCTCTTCAAAATTGTACGTAAGACCTACCTCGCTTGCGCGTCCTTGAATACTATCCATTAATGACGCCATCTTTGTTTCATTCCCATCAAATTTCGCGCGAAGACTATCCAAATAACTTGGTGCGTTATGCTTTGGCGCATTAGGATCTAACTGATACGCTTTATATTCAATTTCTACTTGCCCTTCATAGCCAGCTTGTCGAATCGCTTTCTCTAATTGCACTTTACCAATATAACAAAACGGACATACAAAATCCGTAAACATTTCGATTTTCATACCTTTTCCTCCTATACTATACAGGGTATCTATTCGTGTAAAAAAAGAGGGCATATCGCCCTTTTTAAAAAATAATTTCATCATGCCAATCAAGCATACCACCAGTCATATTATAGGCGTCTATATCAAACTGACGCAAATACATTGTCACATTATAACTGCGGCTTCCGCTACGGCAAACGATAATATACTTCTTATCATGTTCTTTTAAGCTATCTACAGCATAAGGAATTTGCCCCATCGGAATATGCACGATGCCTTCAATATGGCCGGTTTCGATTTCGTGCTGTTCACGCACATCAATTACCACTAATTCTTCGCCCGCTGCTAAAGCGCTCGCAACTTGCTCTGTTGTCATTTCATACATCGATAAAATCTCCCTAACTGTTAAGTTTGAACTTAACTATACCATTTTTCATCGACTTTTAACGACTAAATCCATCGCCTCTTGAACCGCTCCGTCCATTTTGGCTTGATCACCTTCTGCATTTCGCACACATTCTAGTAAATTATCGCTAACAATAACGCCAATCGCACGGTCAACTGCTGAACGAACTGCTGATAGTTGCATAATTACGTCTTTACAATCTTGCTCTTCTTCCATCATGCGCAGTACACCTCTAAGCTGGCCTTCCATACGTTTTACGCGGTTTAATGCTTTTGTATCGTACGCCATGTTTCGTCCCCCATTTCATCTTGTACATTAATCTTAATACCCCTATCCGTATAAGTCAAAAAATCACGCTCTTTTTAGGAACGTGATTTCACTTTAGGGCAATTTGTAATTTATCATATAAGGCTTCTTCTGTTCGCTCTGTACTCGTTCCGATAATTACACTCTGTGCATTTTCTCCAAACATCACAAAATGAGGGTGCATACAGGCATGTAAATAAGCAAAGCTTTGCGTACGGCGATCTTGAATAACAGGTTTATAAGTTACGTATTTGTATTGGGTAGCTGCAAAGAAGTTATTTTCTACTGCATAGCGATAATTATGACGTAAAAAATGCATCAAGTCATTCGCGCTATTAATCGTAGCGCGAAAACTCGGTACACCTTTATGATACACAGCATTACCTTGCATCGTTAACACAGAGCCGATGTCGCTAATCCACTCAATAGTGTCATCTGTTAAAATCGCGCTACGCACATCATCATACCCCTCAAATGTAATATAAAAGGGGTAAGTAAAATAGCGCTGTATTAGCTCATTAAATATAGCAGGAGCTGAAGCAATCGTACTCGTTAATTCATATACACTATAATCACCTTCAATAAAACAGTTCACTTCATCGGGCTGGATTTTTGTTATGTCCATAAGCTCTCCTTCGTGCACATTAATTTGCATTCACCTTGAACTAGCACTTTTAGTAATTTTATCATGTAGCGTTAGGATAGTGTCCTCAAAAATTTCACAGTTCGTACTATAAGTACTGTCTAGTGTCATTATATCATTCCATCCTATTTATATCCTGCACCATATAAGATAAGACTGATTTTATGAGTGAAGTGTAAACGAGTGAACTACCCACCACTTATTGACCTTGCGGTCTAATTGAAGTGGGGGCTTCTCGACTTATCGTTGCTTTTACTAGCCAACGAAAACTAACCGAGCTAACCCTCTTGTTCCAAGAGTTTTTGTTTCTATGCTAATGCCAATAGGCGAATGCCTTCATTTTTGATATTGATGGCTGAATTATAGTCACGATATGCCACATACCCACATGAACAACGG
>NZ_QAFW01000159.1 GCF_003057615.1 Metalysinibacillus jejuensis | reverse complement strand
TTTTCTTGTAGTGCAGCCACTTTCAAACGTTGTTTTTCCCAACGTGCAGAACCTTTCTTTCTACGAGATAGGATGCGTTGTTCTTTTGCTAATTTGTCTAATGATTGTCGATAAAAACGTGGATAATTGGCTTTCTTACCTTGTTCACTTTCGACATATAGACCATTCATAGCAAAATCTAGCCCAACAACTTTCTGAATGGACACAGGTTTAATTTCTTTCACGTATTCTGTCAAAATCGAAATATAGTATTTACCTGATTTTGTTTTAGAAATTGTACAAGATTTTAATTTATAATCCACAGGGATTTCCCGATGTTGCTTGATTTTTACTAATTTCAGTTTAGGTAATTTGATATGACCATCTTGCAATTCGATATTTCCGTTCACTTGATTAGCTGTATAAGACTGTTTTGACTTACGGTTTTTGAACTTTGGAAATGCCCCATTGCCTTCAAAAAAATTCTTATAAGCCTTTTGTAAGTTCATTTGTGCATTTGCTAAAGCTAAAGAATCCACTTCTTTTAG
>NZ_QAFW01000158.1 GCF_003057615.1 Metalysinibacillus jejuensis | reverse complement strand
AGAACGCTGGGCAATTGAATCCTTTTTTCGTTGGATCAAGCAGAACTTAAATGTGCCTGTTTTATTTGGCACAACTGAAAACGCCGTGTTTAACCAATTGTTCGCGGCTTTAATTGCCTACGTATTATTGAAATTTTTACAAACGGAAGGACACAAGAAAAAGCACTGTAAACGCCTGTCTTTCGCTGGTTTCACACGCCAGCTTCTTTGTGATACCCTGCCGATTGAATGGCGAATTGGATTGAAAGAAATAGTCGAATGCCACCGTGAACTTTATCAAATAGATATTGGGTGATTTTGGTTAATCAACACGTGTGGACGTGCAGTTTAATCCCTGAACGATTCCCGTGATAAAGCGCCCATGGTAAACGAGTTTTTCCGACCGTAATCGTTGTCGAATCAATTGTCAGAAGTTCTTTTTTTAACTTGAGAGAACGCCTTGCAGCTCGGTTTAATCGGCCGACAATTAATTCGAAAATACGCTTCACGATGAGGTAATTCAGTTCACCTAAACGTTTTGAAAGTGTCGAATAG
>NZ_QAFW01000157.1 GCF_003057615.1 Metalysinibacillus jejuensis | reverse complement strand
AACGTAAAAGCGTAGGGACATCGCATTTACGAGCCGTATCTTCAAAGCCGAATTCGGTAAGAATACCCGCGAGTTCTTCCTGTGAAATAAAGTTTTGAAGTAGTGTGAAAATCGTGGTATTCTTAGCCATGAGAGATTCCTCCTCGTAAAAAGTTTGTGTGGTAACTTACATTTTACATGGAATCTCTCTTTTTTATTAGTTTTTTACGGTGAAAATTAGCTAATCAACAGGCGTGAGATTTTAATTTATAATCCGTAGGGATTTCCCGATGTTGCTTGATTTTTACTAATTTCAGTTTAGGTAATTTGATATGACCATCTTGCAATTCGATATTTCCGTTCACTCGATTGGTTGTATAAGACTGTTTTGACTTACGGTTTTTGAACTTTGGAAATTCCGCATTGCCTTCAAAAAAATTCTTATAAGCCTTTTGTAAGTTCATTTGTGCATTTGCCAAAGCTAAAGAATCTACTTCTTTTAGAAATGGAAATTCGTCTTTATATTTAGCTGGTGTAGGGAACTTTTGCTTTTTAAG
>NZ_QAFW01000156.1 GCF_003057615.1 Metalysinibacillus jejuensis | reverse complement strand
TGGAAAGAAATGTTCTGGTCAAGAAGCTTCTGCCTACTTACAGCAGGCGGTGCGCCAATAGATACCATCAAAAAATATATTGAAAATCAAGGTAAAAAGTGAGGTGAATTGATATGACTAAACAAAATAAAGCTTTCAAATTTCGTTTTTTACCAAACAAAGAGCAAGCTGTACTATTAGCTAAAACATTCGGCTGTGTTCGTTTTGTCTACAATAAGATGTTAGCTGAACGCAAAGAAACGTATGAAAAGTTCAAAGATGATAAAGAAGCACTTAAAAAGCAAAAGTTCCCTACACCAGCTAAATATAAAGACGAATTTCCATTCCTAAAAGAAGTGGATTCTTTAGCTTTAGCAAATGCACAAATGAACTTACAAAAGGCTTATAAGAATTTTTTTGAAGGCAATGCGAAATTTCCAAAGTTCAAAAACCGTAAGTCAAAACAGTCTTATACAACCAATCGAGTGAACGGAAATATCGAATTGCAAGATGGTCATATCAAATTACCTAAACTGAAATTAGTAAAAATCAAGCAACAT
>NZ_QAFW01000155.1 GCF_003057615.1 Metalysinibacillus jejuensis | reverse complement strand
TGGAAAGAAATGTTCTGGTCAAGAAGCTTCTGCCTACTTACAGCAGGCGGTGCGCCAATAGATACCATCAAAAAATATATTGAAAATCAAGGTAAAAAGTGAGGTGAATTGATATGACTAAACAAAATAAAGCTTTCAAATTTCGTTTTTTACCAAACAAAGAGCAAGCTGTACTATTAGCTAAAACATTCGGCTGTGTTCGTTTTGTCTACAATAAGATGTTAGCTGAACGCAAAGAAACGTATGAAAAGTTCAAAGATGATAAAGAAGCACTTAAAAAGCAAAAGTTCCCGACACCAGCTAAATATAAAGACGAATTTCCATTTCTAAAAGAAGTAGATTCTTTAGCTTTAGCAAATGCACAAATGAACTTACAAAAGGCTTATAAGAATTTTTTTGAAGGCAATGCGGAATTTCCAAAGTTCAAAAACCGTAAGTCAAAACAGTCTTATACAACCAATCGAGTGAACGGAAATATCGAATTGCAAGATGGTCATATCAAATTACCTAAACTGAAATTAGTAAAAATCAAGCAACAT
>NZ_QAFW01000154.1 GCF_003057615.1 Metalysinibacillus jejuensis | reverse complement strand
AAGGTAGCCGTATCGGAAGGTGCGGCTGGATCACCTCCTTTCTAAGGATATGTCTTCGGACATTAACGGAATATAGCACCAAGGGTGCTATACGATTAACGTTTTGCGTTCAGTTTTGAAGGTTTATGAAATTCATATACCTATAATATAATGAGGGCCTATAGCTCAGCTGGTTAGAGCGCACGCCTGATAAGCGTGAGGTCGATGGTTCGAGTCCATTTAGGCCCACCATTTTTATTCCTTCATTATATTTCGGGGCCTTAGCTCAGCTGGGAGAGCGCCTGCCTTGCACGCAGGAGGTCAGCGGTTCGATCCCGCTAGGCTCCACCAAATTTGTTCTTTGAAAACTGGATAAAACGACATTGAAATAAGTAAAGTAATACAAATCACGTCAAGTGATTTATCGTAAGTTCTTAAGTCTTTCTCTAACGAGAAAGCAGTAACTAACTTCGGTTAAGTTATTAAGGGCGCACGGTGGATGCCTTGGCACTAGGAGCCGATGAAAGACGGTACTAACACCGATATGCTTCGGGGAGCTGTAAGTGA
>NZ_QAFW01000153.1 GCF_003057615.1 Metalysinibacillus jejuensis | reverse complement strand
TCGCTAGGCAACGTGGAGAATTAGCTCAGCTGGGAGAGCATCTGCCTTACAAGCAGAGGGTCGGCGGTTCGAGCCCGTCATTCTCCATATTATGCCGGTGTAGCTCAGTTGGTAGAGCAACTGACTTGTAATCAGTAGGTCGAGGGTTCGACTCCTTTCGCCGGCACCATTTTTTAGAGCCATTAGCTCAGTTGGTAGAGCACCTGACTTTTAATCAGGGGGTCGCAGGTTCGAATCCTGCATGGCTCACCAGTTTTATATGCGGGTGTGGTGGAACTGGCAGACACGCTAGACTTAGGATCTAGTGCCGCAAGGCGTGGGGGTTCGACTCCCTTCACCCGCATCATAAATTTCATAACTGTCAGATTAATTTTTGCACATGCGGAAGTAGTTCAGTGGTAGAACACCACCTTGCCAAGGTGGGGGTCGCGAGTTCGAACCTCGTCTTCCGCTCCAACATGTGCCGGGGTGGCGGAACTGGCAGACGCACAGGACTTAAAATCCTGCGGTAGGTGACTACCGTACCGGTTCGATTCCGGTTCTCGGCACCATTTT
>NZ_QAFW01000152.1 GCF_003057615.1 Metalysinibacillus jejuensis | reverse complement strand
CTCTAACTACAATAAAAAGACATAGAAAAATTCAGATAATTAGAACACCCTAGTAGGTGTTCCTTATCTGACCTCACTTTCATCCCAAGCCTAAAGGCAAGGGCTTTCTCGTTCGGGAAATCTGTAAATAAACGTCTCGCATATTATTCATTTTTTTAATGCCTTTTAATTGGATGTAGCGATTACTCTCATTTGCGGTAGTAAACCATAAATCCTTCGGTGTTAATACTTCTAAAATACGGAGATTATGCGAAGTGAAAATGAGCTGACCTTGGCCGCCTTCTTTAATAACCTCTAAAAGCTCACCCAGTAAAAATTCAAATACACCCGCATCAATTTCATCCACAACGACACAGGCATTTGGATTGTTGTACGCAGCAATCAACACACGTGAAATACCCGCCACTTATTGACCTTGCGGTCTAATTGAAGTGGGAGCTTCTCGACTTATCGTTGCTTTTACTAGCCAACGAAAACTGACCGAGCTAACCCTCTTGTTCCAAGAGTTTTTGTTTCTATGCTAATGCCAATAGGCGAATGCCTTCATTTTTGATATTGATGGCT
>NZ_QAFW01000151.1 GCF_003057615.1 Metalysinibacillus jejuensis | reverse complement strand
GCGAGTTCGAACCTCGTCTTCCGCTCCAACATGTGCCGGGGTGGCGGAACTGGCAGACGCACAGGACTTAAAATCCTGCGGTAGGTGACTACCGTACCGGTTCGATTCCGGTTCTCGGCACCATTTTAATTTAATATTTTTAGCGCCCGTAGCTCAATTGGATAGAGTGTCTGACTACGGATCAGAAGGTTAGGGGTTCGACTCCTCTCGGGCGCGCCATTTTTAGACGGGAAGTAGCTCAGCTTGGTAGAGCACTTGGTTTGGGACCAAGGGGTCGCAGGTTCGAATCCTGTCTTCCCGACCACTTTATTAATGGGGCCTTAGCTCAGCTGGGAGAGCGCCTGCCTTGCACGCAGGAGGTCAGCGGTTCGATCCCGCTAGGCTCCACCATTAAATTCACATGAACCTTGAAAACTGAACAAGCAAAACGTTAATCAATAAATCATTTCATTAAATTGAAACAAAATTTTGGACATCAAAATTGATGCCAGCAACATGAGCTTAATCGCTCTCTTATGGAGAGTTTGATCCTGGCTCAGGACGAACGCTGGCGGCGTGCCTAATACATGCAA
>NZ_QAFW01000150.1 GCF_003057615.1 Metalysinibacillus jejuensis | reverse complement strand
CGTCCTGTGAAATAAAGTTTTGAAGTAAAGTAAAAACCGTGGTATTCTTAGCCATGAGAGATTCTCCTCGTAAAAGTTGGTGTCGTAACTTACATTTTACATGGAATCTCTCTTTTTTATTGAATTTTATTGGTAAAAACTAGTTAATCAACAGACGTGCGTTTTTATTTTATTATCAAGGAGCGATTTGGTATTATTGCCTTAATCGGATCCATTCTGTCCAACGTCGCTTCATTTCTTTTTTTCGTTCAAATTGAATCTTTGAGCAATAGTTTAAAAATTCATGGCTATCGCTTTTGAAAACATGGTGGAAAATATCGGGTGCCTGGCACTCACACAATTAGGTATATCACCTATACCATTAGAGCCAGACTTAAAGAGGCATACGCTACTTATTCCAAGAAAGAATCGTATTATCAGCTACACTATGATAAAACTACCTATTTTTGGCTCATCACCAAATCCCGGGGATGACAAATTCAATGACCGGTTTCCAAGCGTAAACGTAGGAAAAGACGGTCATCATTTCGGTAGCCAAACCCACGTCTTTTGATGAGCTTTATTTTATTATTT
>NZ_QAFW01000014.1 GCF_003057615.1 Metalysinibacillus jejuensis | reverse complement strand
TCCTTTGTATTGGATTTGGATGGTTTACTACCGCCCAACCAGTATAAAGGATTTTTTGTGCCTGGATTATATGACAGAAAATTCAGTTTAATATGATGCGTTGAATTATTTTAATGCGACGCTAGTGAAATTAGGTATATATATTAATAAATCAAATAATTATATTTCTAAAAATACTGCTACTATAAATAAATTTACAGTTATCCCATCAAAATCAATATTAATAGGTAAAATAGGTGAGGCATTAAAAAGGAATCACAGAAAGATTAATTTATCAGAATGTATGATAGATAATAATATGATGGCATTAGTCCCCAAAGAAAATGAATTATTCAGTTATTATCTTTTAACCACAATAGATATGTTTTGGTTTGATAATAATGGCACAATACCAAGTATAAATAGTAATAAATTAAGGAATTTTAAAATTCCTTATGTAAATAAAACACTTCAAAAAAACATTGTAGAAATATTGAATAAAAAAACTCGAAAAATCGATAAGCTAATATCATCAACCCAACAATCCATCGAGGAACTAAAAAAATACAAACAATCACTCATCACAGAAGCGGTGACAAAAGGCTTAGATCCGAATGTGGAAATGAAAGATAGTGGGATTGAGTGGATTGGAAAAATACCAAAACATTGGTCAATTAATCGTATTAAAAATAAATTTACTTTGAATAAAGGATTAACGATTACAAAAAGTGATTTAAAAGATAAAGGCATTCCTGTAATTAATTATGGTGAAATACATTCAAGGTATGGATTCAGATTTGATACCAAAATACATCCGGTAAAAAATGTAGATGAAGAATATTTAATCAAAAATGAGAACTCACTAATAAAGAAAGGTGATTTTATTTTTGCTGATACATCTGAAGATTTGGATGGCTCGGGGAACTTTACTTGTTACATAGGAGATACTCAGTGTTTTGCTGGTTCACATACGGTCATATTAAAACCAAGAAAAAATATAAACCA
Organism: Metalysinibacillus jejuensis; assembly: GCF_003057615.1. GTDB lineage: Bacteria > Bacillota > Bacilli > Bacillales_A > Planococcaceae > Metalysinibacillus > Metalysinibacillus jejuensis. The sequence continues at coordinate 53,565 of NZ_QAFW01000014.1, read as the reverse complement.
TTTATATTTTTCATACTTGTTTGAATCACTAGCATTTAGAGCACAGATACAAGAAAAAGTACAAGGAATAAAAGTGTTTAGTATTACGCAAGGAATATTGAAGCCTTTAACATTAATTATTCCTACTGAACAAGAACAAGAACAAATCGTCTCCTACTTAGACGAACAAACATCTCGTATCGACAAGCTGAACGCTGATAAAACAAAAGTAATTGAAGAACTTGAAAGCTATAAAAAGTCTTTAATCTATGAATATGTAACAGGAAAAAAAGAAGTGTAAAGGGGGTAAGCTTTATGTTGGAGAAAAAGGAAATTCGCTTTGAGCAAGATATTGAAACTGTGCTAACAAGTGAAGGTGGTTGGCAGTCTGTTCGGTTTGCAGATACCAACTATAATCCTTCTATTGGAATGGATGCTAGTGTCTTAATTGATTTCATTCAAGAAACCCAACCACGTGCTTGGAAGCGGTATGTTTCTATTTATAACGAAGCTGCGGAAGACCGTTTTGTAAGGCGTTTTAATGAAGAAGTAACCACACATGGTTTACTACATGTGCTGCGCAAGGGAATTCGTGACCGTGGTGTTCATTTCCGTGTCATTTATTTCCGTCCCGTTTCTTCCATCAGTTACGATAACTTGAAATTATATGAAGCGAATCGCTTTCACTGCATTCGTCAATTTTATTATAGTGCAAACAATCGTAACTCGATTGACATGGTACTCGCTGTAAATGGGATACCACTTGTTGCCCTAGAGCTTAAAAACCAATATACAGGTCAAAATGTCCAACATGCAAAACTGCAATTTGAACAAAATCGTGACCCTAGAGAACTTGTTTTCCAGTTTAATACTCGTTTTCTCGTATATTTTGCAGTAGATCATTATGATGTCTTTATGACAACGAAATTAGCTAGAAACAAGACGTATTTTCTGCCATTTAATCAAGGCTCCCATGGTCCAGGAAATGTGGGTGGTGCAGGGAACCCAGCTAATCCTGAAGGTTATCCAACTGCCTATTTATGGGAAGAAGTGTTAAAGCGCAATCAACTCATGGATATTATCGAACGGTTTATGAATCTGGAAGTAAAGAAAAACATTCTTATTTTCCCACGTTACCATCAGCTAGATGTCGTGAAAAAGTTAGTTGCAGATACGAAAGAATATGGCTCTGGAAAAAATTATTTAATTCAACATTCAGCAGGGTCAGGAAAATCGAATAGTATCGCTTGGCTAGCTTATCATTTGGCTTCTTTACATAATCAAGAGAATGAGCCAATCTATAGCTCTATCATTATCGTGACAGACCGAACTGTTTTAGATAGGCAGTTACAAGATACATTACTCAGTTTTGAACATACGACTGGTCAAGTTGAAACAATCGGAGATAATAAAACGTCCCAACATTTAAAAGATGCTATAAATGATAGAAAGAAGATTATCATTACAACCTTGCAAAAATTTCCTGTCATTTACGATGAGATAGAAAGTGTGGCTGGACGAAATTTTGCCATCATTGTGGATGAAGCACATTCCTCTCAAACAGGATCAAGTGCACAAAAGTTAAAGCAAGCCTTAGCAGATAAAGAAGCATCTTTAAAGGAATACCAAGAAATCGAAGAAGCAATTGAAAACCAATCTTTAGATGATCAAGACAAATTAGTGCAAACACTACTTTCGCAAGGTCAGCATAACAATTTGAGCTTCTTTGCCTTTACAGCTACACCGAAAGAAAAAACAGTTGAAATGTTCGGTACAAAACAAAAAGATGGCAGCTATCGACCATTTCATATTTACTCCATGCGTCAAGCGATAGAAGAAGGGTTTATTTTAGATGTCTTAAACAACTATATGACCTATAAGGCTTCATATCGTATAGCAAAGGAAATAGAAGAAAATCCTGAATTACCAAAAACGGAAGCTGTGCGAGCGATTGCTAGATATCAGTCCTTCCATCCGTGGGTATTAAGGCAGAAAACAGAAATTATCATTGAACAGTTTAGAGAAGTAACGAAAAAGGCGATAAACGGACGAGCAAAAGCAATGATAGTCACATCATCCAGATTACATGCTGTCCGCTATATGAAGGAATTTAAGCAATATATTGAAGAAAAGAGTTATGAAGATTTAGATGTCCTCGTTGCTTTTTCAGGGACAGTTAATGATGATGGCGAAGAATATACGGAACCTAAACTAAATATCACAAAGTCTGGAGAACGAATTCAAGAAAATCAATTGAAAGAAACTTTCCATAGCGATGATTTTAATTTACTGATCGTTGCAGAGAAATATCAAACAGGCTTTGATGAACCATTACTTCACACGATGTTTGTCGATAAGAAATTACGTGGTGTGAAAGCAGTACAAACTTTATCACGCTTAAATCGAACCATGCCAGGTAAAAAAGATACATTTGTTTTAGACTTTGTCAATACAGAAGAAGAAATATTTGAAGCTTTCCAGCCTTTCTATGAAGCGACAACATTAAAAGAAGAGATTAATATTAACCTTATTTATGATACACAAAGTAAATTAAGAAAGTTTTATGTTTATAATGATGACGACATTAAACAAGTAATGAAAATCAATGAACAAGCAGGTAATAAACAAGACGAACGATTACTTGGCAGATTATCCAGCTTATTCAAACCAATACTGGGTCGTTATGAGGAACTAGAAGAAGATGTGCAATATGATTTTAGGGTGACATTACGTAATTTTAATAAGTGGTATAACTACATTGCACAAATTGACCGAACTTTTGATAAAGATTTACTAGAGGAAAGTATCTTTACAGGTTTCTTACTTAAGTTTATCCCCAAGGAAAAGCGTGAAAAGATAAGTATTGATGATAAAGTAAAATTAGAATATTACAAATTACAAGAAGACTTTCAGGGAGAAATATCGCTTATAGCAGAAGATGATGGAAGCGGTATGTTAGAACATCCAGGTACTGTAGATGCGACTGTTAAACCGACAGATGAACACGATACATTGGAGGAAATTATCCAAAGAATCAACGAACGTTTTCCAGAAGATTTTACGGAGGGTGACCGAGTCTTAGTAGAAACAATGCACCGTACCCTTAGAAAAAGTGCAGATGCAAAATTAGTAAATATGGCAAGGAATAATAGTGTAGAAATGTTTGAAAATAATTTGTTTAAAGAACAGTTTCAAGACTTTATTATTGAACAATATACCGAAAATCAATCTGCATATGGAAAATTATTTGATGCTGACCAATCATACTACAATACGATTTATTCATTTATTGCAAAAGATTTATACAAGTGGTTAAGGTCACAAACACCTGATAATTATGCTTAAATATCAAATTGTTAATTTAGAGTTAAAGTGGTCCATGTTTCATAAAAAGCGGGATGATTAGAGTGGAAGTTATTCAATTAAAGTGGGAAAGTCCTTTTCCTATCGAAGATTTAAGGGCACTAAACAACTATGAAACGGATTATGGCATCTATCAAATTTATGGAAATCACCTTGTCTACGGAGAAAATGTTCTTTTATAAGGTGATGAACAAGCGTAGGCAACCCGCCTACGCTTGTTGTGTGGTAGTATAAAAACAAACATCAGGGAGGAGGTGCGCAAAGTGGAAGAAGGCGTGCGTGACGGGCTTCTCGCCGTAGTAAGTTTTTGTGCTGTGCTACTTGCGGCGCAAACTTCATCCCTTAGTGAAGTGATCGGTGTAGCGCGTGATAATGTGTCCTATACCATTTTAAGTACAGTGGCGATTAATGGTTTATTATTATACGGTTATCAGCGCGGGCAAGTGTTGGCGAAATATACGCTCGTCGTATTATTTGGTATACATATGTTATCTGCTTTTGCGCTCGTTTCAGTTAGTATGTCGATGAATGTGAGTGGCAATGCTTTTGTCTTAATGACGAGTTTACTTTGTATGGCAATGACGCTCGGTTGGTACCGCACGGTGTTTTCGGAGCAGCGTTAGCGGGTAATGATAAGGAGGAGGTGATAAAATGAGTATTTATGATATTACTGTAACACGTGAAGATGGTACAGCACATACAATGGCAGACTATAAAGGCAAGGTGCTGCTTATTGTTAATACAGCAACAAAATGTGGGTTTACCCCGCAGTTTAAAGAGCTAGAAGCGCTGTATGAAACGTATCAAGATCAAGGGTTTGTAGTGCTAGGTTTTCCGTCTGATCAGTTTAAACAAGAGCTTGCGACAGGCAGTGAAGCGGCAGCCGCATGCCGTTTAGATTACGGCGTGACGTTTCCGATGCATGAGCTCGTGAAGGTCAATGGCAGCGACGCACACCCGCTGTTTCAGTATTTAACGGAACATACGAAAGGCTTTTTAGGCAGCAGTATTAAATGGAACTTTACGAAGTTTTTAGTCGGACGTGACGGCGAAATTATTGCGCGCTACGGCTCGAAGGATAAGCCGATGAGCTTTGAAGAAGATATTAAAAAAGCATTATAAACGCAAAAGTATCAGCCTGCTTCGCGCGGACTGATACTTTTTTCGTTTAGGCAATCGTTAATAATTCTTTCATCGAAGCGATGAGGTGTGTCGGTTTTTCGGCAGCGAGCTTTTCTGCGCCGTGACTACCCCAGCTAACACCACATGAGGCAACGCCAGCTGCGTGAGCCATTTGAATATCAAATGTCGCATCGCCAATCATTATCGTTTCGGCTTTTGTTAAGTTAAAGCGCTCGACTAATTGTAAAATGCCTTCAGGATGTGGCTTGTAGTGGCTCACATCGTCAGCGCCTGTAATCGCGGTAAAAAAGTGTGCGATATTTAGCGCTTGTAAGTTGCGCAGTAAAACGTGCGTGCTTTTACTAGAAACGACAAACAATGGCTTGCCGCTAGTATAAAGCGTTTGTAGAACGTTGACGACCTCAGGGAATAACGTCAGTGAACCTTGTTCAAACTGTTTATAATAGCTACGAAACGTCGTTAGTAGCGTCTCAAATGTAGTAGCATCGAGCGGCTCACTGGCCATTTCCATAAAGGAAATCTCGATGGGGATGCCCATATAGTGCGCAATTTGATCGTCGCTTGGTACGACTAAATCGAGCGCTTGGTATGCGGCTTGGGTAGCGAGCACGCTGCATTTTTTAGAATCGCCTAACGTGCCGTCAAAATCAAAAATATAGTTTTTCATAAAAATCACCTCGGGCTATAGTTTAACGCAATTTGTTTCATGTTACTATTAATAGGGGTGATTAAAATGATAGAACTACTAGTAGCCTTAGTATTTGTAGCGTTCGCCGTCGTATTACTGCGCGGTAAAGGTGCTTTTTTAATCGCAGGCTATAATACGATGAGCGAGGCCGAACGAGCGCAGTACGACGAAAAAAAGCTGACGCAATTTATGGGCAAATTTATGCTCGTGGTGGCGCTTTGTTGTGCGCTCCTTGCGCTACATATTGCATGGGTTACCTACGTCAGCATTGGGGTTATATTAGGGGGCACACTGTTTGTCGTAATTTACGTTAATACCGGTGAGCGCTTCAAGTCAATTGGTTGAAACGACAAGGTCTAGGATGCTACAATACGAATACAGTAAAAAAGATGGAGGCTATGCGCTCGTGGATCAACCGCTACCTGAAAAAAATCCGTTCTTTAGCTTAATCGCCACGGTTGTTATAACAGCGCTCATTGTACTACTCGTGAAGCAATTTGTGCTGACGCCTATTAATGTCAAAGGGATGTCGATGGAGCCTACGTATACGGACCGCGATGTCATTTTAGTCGACCGTATTTCGACAGGCTATGGCCGTTTTCAGCACGTGGTGTTTAAATCGCCTTACACCGCGGATGAATGGTATATTAAACGCCTTATCGGCTTGCCAGGCGACGTAATCGAAATGCGCGATGACGTGCTATATATTAATGGCCAGGCGTACGATGAACCGTATGTCAAACGTGCAGATAAACAGTTATATTTGCGTACGACCGAAGACTTTGCGCCTGTTACGGTGCCAGAAAACAAATATTTTGTGCTTGGGGATAATCGTATAAAAAGTAAAGATAGCCGGCACTTTGGCTTTATTGATAGCGATATTGTCGTCGGCAAATCACTCGCAACGATCTACCCATTATCACATTTACAATGGGCGCAATAAACGTTTACTTATAGAGAAGTAAACGTTTATTTTTCGTAGTGCGCGCGCTATAATAGGAAAAGAGACAAAAAGGAGCAATCGTTAATGAGAGATGACCCAATTATGGCGCCCTTTTACGAAGCGGCACGCCAGGCGCTTAGCGACTACCGGTTGCAGGCGCCTATTCGTTTACTCGAATATTCCGAAAATGCCACGTTTATCGTCGACACGACACCGCCGTATGTGCTACGCATTAATCGCCCGACGTACCATAGCGCTGCGCAAATCGAAGCCGAAATTCACTGGTTGCATGATTTACACCGCGCGTTACCGTTTGCGGTATCACGACCTATTCCTAAAGCGGACGGCGGCTATATCGGCAAGCATACGCTAAACGGCATCACCTACCATAGCACGTTATTTACGTTTGTAGCGGGGCAAGCGCCTGCAAAAGCAAGTGTGGCGGTATTTGAGCAGCTCGGCGAAATTACCGCACAGTTTCACGCCCATAGCGTCGCTCATCATGCGCGTTACGCGAGTTACAACCGCCCGCACTGGAATGAAGCGACCATTTTAGGCGAACAAGCCAAATGGGGACGCTGGCAGGACGGGAGAGGTATGACGCCACAGCGCATCGCCTACTACGAACGAGCGGTGGCCCTAATGCGCGCGCGCCTTGCACAGTACGGTAAAAGTAAAACGCGTTACGGCTTAATTCATGCGGATTTACGTCAAGCTAATTTACTGATGGAAGCGGGCGAACTCAAAATTATTGATTTTGATGATTGCGGCTTTAGTTGGTTACTGTATGATTTTGCGGCAGCGATTAGTTTTATCGAACACCAGCCGTATGTGGCGGATTTACAAGCGGGGTGGCTGAAAGGGTATCGGCGTTTTCGCGCGTTATCAACAGAGGATGAAGCTATGCTTTCGACGTTTATTTTACTGCGACGTTTGCAGCTCATTGCGTGGATTGGTAGCCGCACCAATGCGACGACCGAACAGCTCGGTGCACAGTATACGTATGATAGCGATGCGCTCGTGGCGACGTATTTACAAAAAACCTAAAGGCGCACGTAGCACCTTTAGGTTAGGCCCACCAGATTGATAGCACAAAAATCGACCAAAACGAGGTGCCAATACATAAAAAGATGGCGAGTACAATGTACAAGGTGACGCCTACGCTTTTCAGTTGCGCGCGCGCTTTAATCGCGTAATACGGCGCAAAAATAAAAAGTGCAATGCTCAGTAGGGTCAGAGCTGTTAAAACGAGGCGTATGTGATACATTGATAAAAAGGACAAGGACTGCGCGATATGTTGCCCAAAAAGGCCGAGTATTACCGCTAGTCCTAAGCTGCCTAAAAGTATGCTGTGCGTTTTCACTTACTATCACTTCCTTACCTTTACTATAAGGGAAAGGGCGCGACCCACAAACTAATATGCACGCAAAAAAGGAGAGAATTACAAATGAATGTGGCATTTGTTCATAATCAGTCAGGTGAGGAGCTGCTGACGATGCAATGCACCGACGTCGCAGGCTTGCTTGCGGCCGCTAAAGGCGAAAGCATCACGTTTCCGCGCGGCCGTTTCGTTTATGATTACCATACGCTCGATCATTATGTTGAAGATGGTGCCATTTACCAAGAGCTAGTTATCTATATGGAAGTGCTTGATTTTGTACGCGAAATGCCCGAGGTGTAACGCAAATTCTCGCTCAGATGTACAGCGTTTTTTGTCAGTGAGACAGCGGAATTGAATTGTATCAAAAGACCCAGTAAAAGTAGGTTTACAGCCGCATTTCTTTTGTTATAATGAAGTGCAATCACTTATTCAGAGGAGATAATATAAATGTTACCAACTATTCGTATCGAACGCGATTTCTTAGGCGAGCGTGAACTACCAATTGATGCTTATTACGGAATTCAAACGTTACGTGCAACAGAAAACTTCCCAATTACGGGCTATCACATTCACACTTCACTAATTCGTGCAATGGGTGTCGTGAAAAAGGCAGCGGCTATCGCTAACCGCGACGTCGGTTTACTACAGCCGCATATCGCTGAAGTTATTATTCAAGCGGCAACTGAAGTAGAACAAGGCGTATGGGACGACGCATTTATCGTTGACCCTATCCAAGGTGGCGCTGGCACGTCAATTAACATGAATGCCAACGAAGTTATCGCCAACCGCGCACTTGAGTTATTAGGAGAAGAAAAAGGCGCGTACACGATCATTAGCCCGAACTCGCACGTCAATATGTCACAATCGACAAACGATGCTTTCCCGACGGCGATTCATATCGCAATTCTACGTCAAATTGATGAGCTACTCGTAGCGATGGAGTTAATGGAAGGTACGATGCACGCTAAAGCGGAACAATTTGCAAGCGTTATCAAAATGGGACGCACGCACTTACAAGACGCTGTGCCAATCCGTTTAGGGCAAGAGTTTGAAGCATTTGCGCGCGTCATTCGCCGCGATATTTTACGCATTAGCCGTACGAAAGCGAACCTTTACGAAGTAAATATGGGCGCGACAGCTGTCGGCACAGGGCTAAACGCCTTCCCGTCTTACATTAAAAAAGTAAGCGAACAACTAAAAGCATTTACAGGCATGCCACTGGTCAGCGCAAGCCATTTAGTTGATGCGACGCAAAATACCGATGCCTACACAGAGGTTTCGGCTTCGTTAAAAATTTCGATGACGAATATGTCAAAAATTGCGAACGACTTACGCTTAATGGCATCAGGCCCACGCGCAGGTCTTGCCGAAATTAGCTTACCTGCACGCCAACCAGGTTCTTCGATTATGCCAGGTAAAGTGAACCCGGTTATGCCAGAAGTTGTCAACCAAGTGGCATTCCAAGTAATGGGTAACGACCAAACGATTACGCTTGCTTCAGAAGCAGGGCAGTTTGAGCTAAATGTAATGGAGCCGGTTATGGTGTTTAACTTACTGCAATCGTTAACGATTATGCGCAACGTCTTCACAACGTTTACAGAAAACTGCTTAAAAGGCATTACTGCGAACGAAGACCGCATGAAAGAATACGTGGAAAAGAGCGTTGGTATCATTACAGCGGTTAACCCGCACGTGGGGTACGAAGCGGCTGCAACGCTTGCGAAAGAAGCGATTGCGACAGGCACTTCTGTGCGTGAGCTATGCATCGCACGCGGCATTTTAACAAAAGAAGAGCTTGACGTTATCCTCGATCCATACGAAATGACACACCCAGGCATCGCGGGTGCAGAGCTAATGAAAAATACGACGAAATAAACAAAATACGTAGCCCTCACGTGGGGGCTACGTATTTTTTAGGAGAAAGTGCATGCGTGCGCACTTGATGTTGCGCGATGCAGCTAGTTTATTGGAATGTGCGCACTTGATGTTGCGCGATGCAGCTAGTTTATTGGAATATGCGCACTTGATGTTGCGCGATGCAGCTAGTTTATTGGAATGTGCGCACTTGATGTTGCGCGATGCAGCTAGTTTATTGGAATGTGCGCACTTGATGTTATGCAATGCGGCTATTTGGTTGAAATGTGCGCACAGGGCTACATCCTCGCTCTTTTCAGCCACACCATCAAAAGCAAAGAGCGCTTTTGTGGTAGGGGTCCCGGCAGAAAAACGCGGAAAATATACGCTAAGCAAATTTCGACATGAAAAAAGCCGATTTTCTTTACGCTAAGAGGAATCGGCTTTAAAAGCTTATCGAGAAGCCCCCACTTCAATTAGACCGCAAGGTCAATAAGTGGTGGGTAGTTCACTAGACGGAGTAATTAGTTCATTTAGTTTTAGTTTTTGCCATTCCGATAAAAAGCTAGTTAAATTATTAAATACTTTTTCTTCAGCACGTTTTCTTGTTTCCCATACAAGCCTTTCCATCGTTGTAATACTGGGGAGAATAATTTTTTGTTTGCACAATTCATCTTTAAGAGTTGTAAGAAGATACATGATATTTCCATTTTTTAAGGCAGTTTGTAAAAGTAATTTTGCTGCTTTACGATATTCGGATAAAGAAAAACTTTTGTAACCATATACCTGTTTGATTTCTTCTAAATGTTCATATTTTGTTGGTATTCGTTGTGCATACAAATCAAAAGCATTTGGATCAACATTAATTTGTCTGGCTATGTATTGTAAAACAGTCCTTGGAATCGGTTCAACATCCGTTAAGGACCAACCCGGATAACGGAGTACACATAATTGAACAGCAAATCCTAAACGATTATGATCTCTTCTATGACGTTTAATAATCTCATGGTCGAATTGAGAAAGGGTATAAAATGCACCTAATTCATGTTCACTAATATCTACAGGGATTTTAACAAACTCTTCCCGTTGATCAGCTGTAAGTAACTCTCGACCCCTTAAAGACATACGAAATCCCTTCCTTATATTTTTTATGCTTTTACATATCGATACAGCGTGGCTCTTGAAACTGAAAGCATTTCACAGATATCTGGTATTGAATAGTTTGGATTTCCCATTAATGATTTTGCTAACAATACTTTTTTATTGTCCATAGCTCTTGGTCTGCCTCCGAGCCGTCCTCGTGAACGTGCTGCAGATAATCCAGCTTGCGTTCTTTCCCGTATAATTTCACGTTCAAATTCGGCAAGTGCACCAAAAACATGAAAAATAAGCTTTCCCCCACTTGTAGAAGTATCAATATTCTCTTGTAAACTCTTAAAGCTGATGTTTTTTTCATTTAAGGAATTAACTACTTCTATCAAATGTTTTAATGAACGCCCCAGCCTGTCTAGTCTCCAAACAACCAGCGTGTCTCCCTCTCTTAAAAAACCAAGAGCATCATCTAATCCCGTTCTTGAAGATTTTGCTCCACTCGCAATGTCAGTGAAAATTCGTTCACATCCGATTTGTAGTAAAACATCCTTTTGTAGATCAAGATTCTGATCCTGAGTAGAAACTCGTGCATATCCTACTAACATTCCATCACCTCAAACAATAAATTCTCTATTATTTTCTCATAAGTCAATAAAAATAGAAATATTGAGATTTTGATTTTAAGATAAGTTATGAGACTCATTTTACTAGATTTCCAGAGCGTAAATTTTTATATATAAATAATCTCAAAAACATTCGTTTTTGAGACTGTATTTTGATTAGTATTGATAAACAATACGAACCTTCTTTTTATGTCTTGATTAAAAATAATATTTACAATTTCTTTAAATAAAAATACATTGCATTATTAGGTAATATATTTTAAGGTGATTATAAGTTGTTTATGTGTTTGACGCTCGGAGGGGAAACATAATTGGAAATTGATAAAGAATTACTAAAGGGGCATATTGACACTCTTATACTATCTCTCCTAAGTAAACAAGATATGTATGGATATGAAATTGCCAAAATAGTTAGAGAGAAAAGCAATGGATCATTCGAATTGAAGGAAGGGACCCTATATCTTTCTTTAAAGAGATTGGAAAAAAAATCATGGATTTCTTCTTATTGGAGTGATGAGCAAGGGGCAGGAGGCCGAAGGAAATATTACTTAATGACGGACGAGGGCCGCAATGGTTTTGAACTAAAAATCAAGGAATGGGAATTTGTAAAAAAACTGATAGAATCGTTTTTGGCTCAGGAGGATAAAAATGAGAATTGTTGATGAATATGTTGATAAATTATATAAACATGCCAATCCAAAACATCCGGAGACAAAAGAATTAAAGGAAGAGACCCGAACTCATCTGAATGAATCAATTAAAGAACTGATGATGGAAGGATATACTGAAAAAAATGCCTTTAAAATGGCCGTAGAACGATTTGGAGGGTTTGAGCAAGCAGAAAAAATAATTTCGTTAATGGAAATCCGACAGAAAAACTTTGCAAATGTATTACTAAAAATCGGGGTTTCCAGTTTAATTATAGTTAGTTTTGCTTTTGTGTTTTTATTGTACTTAGGGAATGTACAAGATACACATTTTGCAGATATAGGATATAAAGTCGGTGATTCTTTTGAAAAAATGAATTCAAATGAAATAGACTTTTTGTTTAATGAAGAGCCCCTTATTTTAAAGGCTTCTTTATATGATTCGGGTCCAACATTTAATCCTGAAAATCCTGATTATACTTACAAGGGGAAAAAACTTTGGTTACCCGACCTATTGAAAAGGGATATATATTACGGCACAGACGATTTTTCTGTTTCATTGGAAGTTCTAGATGTCCGTAAGATCGGTCTTTTGCTATTTATCATTGGGTTCACTATTTATTATGTTTTATTTACTATTTGGGGTTCAATTCAACTATATTATCGAAATCGATTAAAAGCGTTTTGGGTCATAGCTTTAATGTTGTTTAACGTGTTTGGTTATATGTTTTTTCTCCTTAGAATAAGGTGGCAGCTTCGGAAAAATGATTAGGTAGGTGGGGAATATGAACATTGTTTTTAACAAAAAGTCCCCTTTGTATATACAAATTTTCGAATATTTAAAATACCAAATAATAAATGGCAATCTTGCCTCTGGAGAAAAACTACCTTCTCGTAGGGAACTTGCTGAAATGTTGGGGGTAAATCTTAATACTGTTCAAAAAGCCTTCAAGGAATTAGAAAGGGAAAATTTAATTATTACTGAAATGGGAAAATCAAGTTATATACAAAGGGATATTTCATTAATTAGTAAAGTTCGTGGAAATTTTATTAATGAGTTAGTGAATAGTTTTATCTTGGAAATGGAAGTTTTAAATATTCATTATGAAGAAATAGTCACTATTCTTAAAAAAGTTATGAATCAGAAGAATTGAAAGAGGTGGATTAGATTGTTAGGCAATCAGTTACTAGTTGAAATGAAGAGAGCATTCACAATAAGGAATTTATTGATTTGGATGGGGATTATTATTCTCTTACCAGCTATAAGATTCTATACGATAAAAGAAGGATACCAGTTTTTTGAGCCTATCGAAGTTTTCCAAGAGATGGTATCCACCATTATTCCATTGCTTTTCCCTGCTATTATTATCATTATCTATTTACCTCTTTTTTTACAAGAATTAAGAAATAATTTTGTTTTGTACACTCGACCAAGAATCCCATTAAATACTTATTTATTAAGCAAAATTATAGTAAATGCATTTTTAACAGGAGGTATTGTTTTTCTATTAATATTTCTTCCATTTATTTTTGTGGTATATTTAGAACCACATCTAGGAATTATATTTTACTCTCCAAAAGATGCAAATTCTGTTATACCAATGTTTACTTTTTCTCAACTTTTAGAGTACGGTAATTTGGCATATGGATTGACTTTTTCATTGTGGGTTTCTATAAATGCGGTAATTTACTCTTCTATCGCCTTACTCTTAATGTTGGTTTTAACCAATCCTTTTGTAGCTTTGTCGGTTCCTTTTCTTTTTTACCATATTTTCAATTTTGTAACGGGCATACTCAATGCGCCGATGTTTTCGCCACTAAGCACAATTTTTCCATTTAATATTGTACAGCAGCCTTTGTGGACTATACTAGTGCCATTTTTATTCTTATTAATCATTTTCATAGGTCTCTTTGTATTCACTATGCGCAAGCAAAAAGAATGGTTGATGTAACATGAGACAAAGAAATATTCGTTTGAAAGAATACATTCAAGATGTGCTTAGTATTAAATGGATATTGGTAGGAGTAGTTTTTTACTTTTATGGTGTTTTGTTGAAAAACGAAGTTGTCAGAGATGCCTATGAAATGAGTATATCCTTCAATAATTGGGATATTACTTTACGAATGTTAAATGATATGTATCTGATTGTATTTTTTATTATTCCGGTTGTATTGTTTTTTTCAACAAAGACTATTTTAGTGGATTTTGATTACCAAATTCTGATTCGTTTAGGTTCATTTAAAAATTGGGTATATAATTCCCTTAAGCAATTTTGGAAAAAGGGAACTCCTTTATTGTTCGTATGGATTTTTATGTCCTTGTTTATGACAATCGGTTTTCCTTATTCATGGAATTGGAGTCAAGTTAGTGGAATAAAGCATTCAGCTACTCCTCTTTATGAGCTAATAAATTTTTTTACTCCACTATCGGCTTTCTTATCTCAATGTGTTTTATTAATTTTAACCATTTCGTTATTACACATAATGTTAGCAATTGTATATGTACTAACTAAAAGTAAACACTTTTTACTGTCGATCAGTGGACTTGTTTTTTTGGGAGGAGTTTTAGGATTTAAGTTATTACCAAAGAAAATTGCTTTTTTATCTCCGCCTACTTTTTTTTCACTAACAGCAGGAGTTAATACTTTCGGTTCCCCAATTGTAATCTATCTCGTAATTTTAGGGATCGGTACATTAAGTATATTATTTTTACAGATTTTGGATTTAGATAAAAAAACATATATTAATTCAATAAAGTCTTATATTCCTATTGGGTGTTATATTTTCCTATGTACAATTGGTATCATCTACTCAGCTAACTCATTAAAAGAATCTTCTGGTACAACTATTTTGGATGTATGGGTAGCGTCTTTTGTTGGTGTTAATGCTGAAAGTTTTTCGTATATACCTTTTTTCTATTATGCCATTGTGTTTTTTGGGTTTACTTATTTAGTCCAACTATTTTTAAGTACTGAAGTTGAAATGCTAGGTTACTATAAAATCATTCGATACAGAAATCTAAATAAATGGTTTTGGAATTGGATGAAAAAGCTATTGACAGTAGCAGCCTTATTTTTCTTTATACTAATGGGTCTTTCTCTGATTATAGCCGTTTTATTTGGAATGAAGCCAGACTTTCATGTAACAATCTTTTCGAATCAATTATACGAAGTACTCTACCACTTTTTCGTTAATGGCTTCTTACAGATTATGTTTTATATAATTGCTGTATTTATTGTTTCTTGGGTGAGCAAAGAGTCTATATATGGGGTACTTTTAATTAGTGTATTTATGGTGCTGCTGCTGCCGGGCATAAACGAAACAGGTTTCATTCCAGTAGGGTTAAATAGCATAGTCTACTTAATGGATTACTCACCGTACTCTTTGACATTGATTTTGATACTGGCGAACGGTATTGCTTTAGGAATCGTTAATTATCTATTCAAACAAAGTCTAAAAATATAATTCATGGGGTGATTAAAGGATGTCTATTATTACACTAAAAAACGTGAGTAAAACTTACAAAGGATTAACACTCTTTTCAAATGTTGATTTAAACATTGATAAAGGAAAAATATATGGAATTGTCGGGCCGAATGGTTCCGGCAAATCCGTTTTATTCAAGATGATATGTGGTTTTGTTTTCCCTGATGAAGGCAATATTTTTGTTGAAGGAACTGAAATCGGGAAAAGAAAAAGGTTTCCAGACAATTTTGGAATTATCATTGATCGACCAGGATATATTCCGAATAAAACCGGTTTTCAAAATTTAAAGGAATTGGCTTTAATCAAAGGGAAAATTAGTGACGAGCGAATTTCCGAAGCTATGGAGATCGTTGGATTACAACCAAATGCTAAGCAAAAAGTTAAGAACTATTCTCTTGGGATGAAGCAGAAACTAGCTATTGCCCAAGCATTTATGGAGGATCAACAAGTACTTATACTGGATGAACCGTTTAATGCTTTAGATGCAGGGAGCGTTGATCGGATTCGAAGGTTATTACTATCATTTAAGGACGAGGGGCGTACGATTTTAATTACTAGTCATAATCAGGAGGATATTCGAGTTCTTTGTGACAATGTATATCGCATTAACGATACTCAATTGGAAGTAGTAACTAACTTCTAAAAGTGAGCAACCAAAAAATCTGATGTTTTCCTTAGAACATCAGATTTTTTAGTTATATATATTCTTTAGTTACTTCTCCAACTTCCTGCTACTCGAACATTAACTGGTGTTGTAAGATCATTACTAATATGGAGTCGTACACTTGATCCACTTGGAGCAGTGCTTGGGAGTTTTCGATTATCATTATCGGTAACACTTCTTACCCATGTTCCAGTACTACCTGAACTGTTCTCCATTCTTACATCAACAGTGTAAGCACCGCCAACAGAGGATGACCTCAAGTCACCAGATGTTCCTGAATAGGTTTTAACTTGGTAACCTGTATAGTGACTTCCGTTAAACTCAGGAACGACGAAATCATAACTGGAATAAGTAGTACCAGCTTGTACTGTTCCACCAAATGCCATTAAACCGACGGCTAGACCAAGAGCAGCGAACCTTTTCTTCTTCAATTTTAATTCACACCCTTTTTGAAAAATGTAATTACAACATTTTTGTTAAAAGGCCAAAAGCGAAAAAATTATTAAATTCACTGACACTAGCGATTTAAAAATCTATTAATTACTTCTCCAAGATCCTGATACTTGAACATTAACTGGGGTTGTAACATCATTACTAAATTGAACTCGTGCACTTGTTCCACTCGGAACAGAGTTTGGTAGATTCCGGAAATCATTGTCAGTGACACTTCTTACCCATGAACCAGTACCAGAGCTTGCTTGCATTCTCGCATCAACAGTATAAGAGCCACCAACAGTACCTGAACTTAAATTACCATACGCACCAGAGTTTGCTTTCGTTTGATATCCTGTGTAACCACTTCCATTAAATGCACCAACAGTCGTGTTATATCCAGAATAAGATGTACCTGCTTGTACTGCTCCACCAAAAGCTAACAAACCGACAGTCAGACCTAAAACTGCTAACCTGTTCTTCTTCTTCTTCATCAAGAGTCACCATCCTTTTAAAATTTTGATGCTCTGTACCACTTGTACTATTGTACTGTGAGCATTACATCTCTAGTTTAGTAAAAATTAGAAGTAACCTCAATGGAGTTTACAATATTTTAATAATATTCTAACAGAATGAGAGAAACCTACTATAATTAATTGGAGGAAAGTAGTAAAATATTGGTATAAATGTAATGGATTATTACAACAATGTTACTGTTCTGTTATTTTTAATAAATACATAGCTTTTAAAAAACTCAACAAGTTCTTTAGAGTAAAGAAAATCGGCTTTTTTCATGTCGAAATTTGCTTAGCGTATATTTTCCGCGTTTTTCTGCCGGGACCCCGGTATGTCTTCCAAAGCCACTCGGAGGTGAACAGCTTGTTTTACATTTCGTGTTGTCCAGTAAAAACGCCCAGCCCCCACGCACTTTTCGCCCACGTCGAATGAAAGCAAAGAGCGCTTTCCTCGCCATGTGCTCCAAAGTTCTCGGGTCTAGTCGGTCGTTTTTACATTTCTTTAATCCAGTTACGGCTCACAACGCCTTGCCTTTTCGATTATGCCAACAGAAAGCAAAGAGCGCTTTCGTTGTCATAACCTCCAAAGGATACGGCGTTGAGCGTTCGCCTTCACTTTTTTTATTAGTCATCGTCATCGATTGTCAATAGGATAGTAATATCGCCAGCGCCTTCAATGGTAGCTGGTAATTGGAAGGCTTTCTGGAAGCCGTAAAGTTTTGTTTTACCAACCATTACAGTAGGTGGGGTAATGTCTAAAGCTAAATTGTGTTGCCCTACAAACGTACATAAATTACCTGTGATCATGTTGCCAAATTCGCCTGCGAACGACTCTAACATTTCGCCGCCGATTTCCATGCCAAACATAGTAGCAGCAATCGCGCTAAATGTGTCGGGCAGACCGTCAATAATAACGCGTCCTTTTAGGTCTCCTACGAGTCCGATTAGTACACCCATTTCCTCTTGTTGGAACGGCTCAGATGTTACCGAGGGAGGTTTCACACTGATTTCCACAGGTAAAATGGTCTTTAGGGATTGGATAGTCCCGTTTAAAATAGTTTGAATATGCATCGAAGTGCTCACTGTAACACATCCTTTTTAGACTTTATTACATATTACCATGACTCTCGGATAAAATGAAATGCAATATTGACGAAATGGTCTGTCATTTGGTATATTGTAATTGATAATGATTTTCAAATTCATGAAAAGGAGTGATTCACATGCTATCTCTATTTATAGGCGCTACGATTGTGGCTTGTGCTGGCGTAGGTAAATACGTGCTGGATCATACGACGGCTCATATTCGATAATAGTTAATGTCGCCCATTTTATTGGGCGGCTTTTTTTTGTTATGATGTGTGCAGGAGGTGGGGTAATGTTTCGCATAGCAACCCTTACATTTTATGCATCATTCATTTATTACGGCTGGTTGCTATTTACGGTAGTATTTATTCGCTATCCGATTACTCCTGAGCACCTTTATGAGTTAACACTAGCGACGCGCGATGTTAACTATGTACCTTTTCAAACGATTACAAATTATTTGCAAGGGGCGTACCAAGTGACGCTGTGGGACGCTTGGCTCAATGTGTTTGGGAATATCGTACTATTTATACCCCTCGGTGTGTATGTACATATTTTAGTTAAACGTAAACGCATTACGGCACTGCTCGTAGTAGCGACGACCTGTTTTATCGAAAGCATGCAATATGTGCTGAACATCGGCGCGACGGATATTGACGATATTATTTTAAATTTTACAGGCGGCATGCTTGGCATGTATGCGGTGGCCATTAGCTTTCGGCTCATCGGCATGCGCCGCACCTTTTATCTCGCCACGCTTCTGAGCATTGCGGGGCATATTTTATTTTATATCAATTCGTTTCCGCTCATGTAAGCACGCATCATCTAAAAAAAGGCGCAGGGAATTTCCCTCGCCTTATTTTTTGTGTCGAAAATGTGCCAAAACGTGATAGAATACAAGCTATAACTATAGTTCAACTGAAAAGGGGTTTTTTCGAAGTGGTAAAGGATTTTGATGAGCAGATTGCGCAGCTGTTAAAGCAAGCAGCGCTGCAATACCGAATTTACGAACAAAACGACGATACAGAACGCATGAATAAAACGTCTTTATTTGCGCGCAAGCTTCAGCAAAAAGAATTTGTGATTGCTTTTGCGGGGCATTTTAGCGCCGGGAAATCGAGCATGATTAACGCCTTATCTGGCGAAGATTTATTAGCATCTAGCCCCATCCCAACGAGCGCGAACATCGTCAAAGTACATAAATCAGACGAAGACTTTGCGATTGTGTATATGCATCATGATAAGCCTGTCAAATTTGGCGCGGGCTATGACTATAAAACTGTAAAAGAATTAGGAAAAGATGGCGATTTAGTTTCGCAAATTGAAATTGGGCACGCGGCTTCTACGCTACCTGAAGGCGTTACGGTAATGGACACGCCAGGCGTTGACTCAACGGACGATGCGCACCGCATGTCGACAGACTCCGCTTTGCATATTGCTGACATGGTGTTTTACACGATGGACTACAACCACGTGCAATCTGAGCTAAACTTCCAATTTACAAAGCAATTGATGAAGTACAACCCTAACGTATACTTAATCGTCAATATGATCGACAAGCACCGCGAGTCGGAGCTGAGCTTTGAGGCGTTTAAAGAAACGGTATACAACTCATTCGGGGCATGGGGTGTTGAACCTAAAGGCGTATTTTTCACATCGTTACGCGAGCTCGACCATCCGCATAATGATTACGAAAAAGTGAAAAACATCGTAATGGCCAGCATGAACAACTGGCAAGACCAGCTACTGCAAACGGCACAAGGGACATTAACGCTATTGCAACATGAGCACGACGCGTATTTACAAAACGAAAAAGCCGAAGCGTTTGAAGAATTTGCGGACGTTTTATCACAAGACGACTGGCAAGAGCGTGAAGATACGCTAGAGCAGTACGCAAAACTTGAGCAACAATTGACGCTATTTTCAACCGATGCGTTTAGCGAAACGTTAGATGAGCGCCGTAAAGACTTATTAGATAACGCTTCCTTTATGCCATCAGACTTGCGCGATAAGCTGCGCCTTTATTTAGAAAGTACGCAAGATGACTTTAAAGTAGGCGGCTTATTTACCGCGAAAAAGAAAACAGCAGAGGCGCGCGAAACGCGTAAAAATGAGCTGTATGCCATTTACCAGCAAAATGTAAGCTCACAAGTGACGGGCTTAATGAAGCAAGTGCTGAAACAAGTGCTGCGTGATACAGGTGCGCTAACAGAAGAAGAGACGCGCAATATCGATGCGATGGCGTTCGACATTCCGTTTAGCACGATTGAAGACCAAGTGCAAAAAGGTGCGCTCGTAACGGGTGAAGCGGTGCTTAACTTCTCAAATCGCGTCGCTGAAGCAACGAAGCGTTATTTCATCCGCGAAACGGATAAATGGCGTGATGCGCAACTGCCGCGTTTAGCGCAAGTGGCGGAACAAAACGCTGCACCTGTTAAACTGCGCATGCAAAATATGCAGGCGCGTGTCGATGCCATCCGTGCGATTTTAGCGATTGAAGCAAACGCCGCGTACAGCCAAAAAGAGTACCATTACACATCAAATGACATGCGTAAAAAAATGGCGGAGCAACAACAGCGCTGGGAAGAAAGCTATGCGCGTGATTTAAGCGAAATTCGCCCGTTTGAGCCGTCGATGCTACAAACGAAAGAAGCCGACGTTATCGAAGAACAAGGCGCAGCGCAACAAGTGCTCGATATGTTGCCAGCGGATAAAGTTATTTTACAAGCGACCGAAACAGCCGATGCCATCGAGCACATTGACGGCTTTGAAGAAACCGCCAATTACTTGCGCACAAAAGTCGAGCGCTTAAAGAAAAAAGACTTTACGATCGCGTTATTCGGTGCGTTTAGTGCAGGGAAATCATCGTTCTCTAACGCTTTAATGGGCGCGCGCGTACTGCCAGTATCACCAAACCCAACGACGGCAGCCATTAATAAAATTCGTCCGGTAACGCCTGAGCACCCGCACGAAACAGCCGACGTTGCGTTAAAAAATAGCGAACAAATGCTAGAGGACATTCAGGCGTCGTATGCGGCGATTGGCTTAACGGTCAACTCGCTTGAAGAAGCGTTTACGCGTGCGGATGAAGGCATTAAAGTGCCGCTTGAAGATGAGCGTTTAAACTTACACAAATCATTTATTCGTGCCTACCAAATTGGTTACCCGCTCTATAAAAATGAGCTAGGTAATGTACTGCGTGTAGAGCGCGAGGAGTTCGAAGCTTTTGTTGCGGAAGAAAGCCGCTCATGCTTCGTTGACCATATCGACTTTTACTATGATAGCCCGATTACGCGCATGGGTGTGACGCTCGTTGACACACCAGGGGCTGACTCTATTAACGCGCGTCATACTGGCGTAGCGTTTGAGTATATTCGTAATGCGGATGCCATTTTATTTATTACGTACTTTAACCATGCGTTTGCGCGTGCAGACCGCGAGTTTTTAATTCAATTAGGGCGTGTCAAAGATGCGTTTGAGCTCGATAAAATGTTCTTTATCGTTAACGCCATTGACCTTGCGTCAACAACGGACGAACAAGAAGACGTAAAAACGTATGTGCGTACTGAACTGCAACGCTTTGGTATTCGCCACCCGCGCTTGCACGGCGTTTCAAGCTTAATGGCATTAAAAGAGAAGGTCGAAAATACCGATCTTGCATCAGGTATGCCAGCGTTTGAAGAAGCATTCCAAACCTTCTTACATGAAGAGCTAAGCGCACTTGCGGTGAAGGCACTGGCCGAAGAAGTCGAGAAGACGACGCAGCGTCTCGGCGATATGATCAAACAAACGGAAGACAACTTATCGCGTAAAGATGCGCGTCTTGAAGAGCTTGCGACGCTAGAGACGCATATTGACAAAACGTATGCGACAGCACCGACAGCCATTTTAGAAAGTGATACGAAGCAAGAGTTAGACGAATTGCTGTACTACGTGTTACAGCGCGTGTACTACCGCTACCCTGACTTCTTTAAAGAGGGCTATAACCCGTCAACCTTTGCGAATCTCGGCACGCAACAAGCGCTCGAAACAGCGTTAAAAGACGTGTTGCAGAGCTTGCGTTTTGACCTTGAACAAGAACTGCGCGTGACAAACTTCCGCTTAGGGCAGTTTATCGAAAAACAACTGCAAAAAGCAGCGAAAGACTATGCGCAAAACTTAAAGCAATTAAACCCGACATTTGCCTTTTTAGGCTTTGAAGCCGACGATGCAGAGATGCTTGAGTTTGAAGGACCTTTCCCTTCACATGAGCCGTTTGTTGGCGTGAAATCGCACTTCCGCAATGCTAAAGCCTTCTTTGAGAAAAACGAAAAAGTGAAGCTTGAAGCGGCGCTCGAAGAACAAACAAAACCTGTGGCTGAAGCCTTTATGCAAGAGCAACAACAGCGCTTACTGGCGTGGGGCAATGCGTATATTGCCACGCAAGCCGAAAAATTGCGCACGCAAATCGTGACACAAGCCCATGCACAAATTGAGGCAGAGCGCGCGTTACTAAACGAAGGCACGCGCCTCGATACGTGGAAAGCGATCTATGCGAAGCTCGAAAAAACAGTGAATGCCTAACCCAAAACGCCATCTGGATTTCGTCAGATGGCGCTTTTTTTGCGTTAAAATATTCTTTTTGCGCGCTTTGTGCGATACTAGAAGTAGTCAGAATATTTGAGGAGGTTTACGATGACAGAAAACTTAACAGAACTACATGAAACAGTGCTGTATGACTATGCGGCGCTAGCGACGATTTTTAGCGAAGATGCGATGAAGGTGATCCATAAACGTTACGAAGAAGCACGTGCGACGCAGCGCTTAACGAAAAAACAGCTACATACCGATTTCTTTACGAATTTCACCGCTTTGCCTTTTTTACAGCGTCATTATTTTAAAGAGCTGGTGTATGTCGTGTCTACATTGTATGACGCAGAAGCGAGCGTTTGGCATGAGCGCGTACAAAAATTATTTGACCAAGCGCTCAAAAAAGGCTACCGTTCGCCGTATAAATTTTTACTCGCCCAAAACCGCTTTGAAGCGAAGTTTGAGGAGTATATGCAAAAGCTAGAGCCTACGACGGACGCGTTCGCCTTTGATTTATACACGTGCTTATATTTATACGTAGCGAGCACGAAAGGCTATTTTTACGATGCAGTCGATTTAAAACTCGTACAAAAACGTTATAAAGGTAATATTGAAGCGTACTTTTTAGCGCGCAAACAAATTGCTGAAGAAAAAATAGCGGCGGATTTATTCGTGCGCGATATGATCGTGCCCGACTACCCAAAAGCTACCGATGCGACGCTTTATTATTTCGGTAAGCGCATGGGGGAGGAAGGGTTATTATTATTTGACCATTTTGAGCGTTACGACGCCATTCCCGCGAGTACGGTTTGCGAGTGGCTCAAAACGAAAAAGACGCCGATTCAGCTCACGATTTTTGGCAATGCCATTCGCGGTGTGCTCTATAGCGTGCGCCTGTCACTTGCAGATTTAACGTATATCATGCATGCGACCAAAGCATTGCACCGCAAAGTGAAACCGAAACATTTGCAGCGTGCGGTGATGGACTTTGCGTGCTATAGCGCACAGCGTACGAGCTATAGCGCGTGTGAAGCACTGGAGTTTCAAGCGGAGCCTGAAGCGCTAGATACGACGCATTTTGAGGACAAAATTAATGCGCTCGAGCTGCAGCTTGCTAAATCGCGTAGCGTAGGCGCGATGGCGCAACATAAACTGCAAGAGGCAGAGGCGTTAGTCGCTTCACTCGAGAAACAGATAAAAACATTGCGCGTTGAAGCGGCAAAACCGGTCGTTAAAGAAGTGGTAAAAGAAGTCGAAGTGCCTGTCGTAAAAGAGGTGCCTGTTGTAAAAGAAGTTGAGGTCGAGGTTGAAGTCGAGGCTAAAGCGGTAGATACGGCGCGCCTTAACGAACTTAACATTTGCATCGTGGGCGGTCACCCTAACTTCCACCGCCGCATTTTAGATGAATTTCCGCATGTAACAATTTGGCAGTCACGCGATTATAAAAATACGAATACCGCGCAGCTCGATAAGCAGGACGTCATTGCCTTTATTACGAGCTATAATAACCACGGGCAGTTTAAGCGCGTGCGCAGTCATTTAGCGAAAACGAAACAAAAAGATAAGTTACTGATGATCAATCGTCAGCCCGCACCAGAAGCGTTTGCGGAGCTTGTGCTTGAGCATTATGACGGTATTTTAGCGTAAGCGGCAACTTTATGCGCCAAAAGACGTTTCCTCTATATACCAACAAAGGAGGATAATTGGCATGAAAAACTATGTTATCGGTTTACCGCTCCTGTCGACAACGCTTAAAAAAGACGAGCCGCATACGGTAGTATTTGACGATGTATCGCTTGCTAAAGGGTTATACGAATTTGAAGCGGAAGCTCGTATTTCGCTCGACCAAGAAGATATAGTAGGAAGCGAAATTACAATTCCTGTCAAAGTACAACAACAAGTGCAATAACAAAAAAACGAACGATCGTTGAAACTTCAAGACGAAGCTTCCGTATCGTTCGTTTTTGTCGTTTTTAAAGCAGGTTTTACGCTTTTAATTGCTCGCGCTCTTTAATGCAGGCGATAATTTCGTCTGCGACGCGAGGGGCTAAACTTAACTCAGATGTGAAGCCGACGCAAGAGCAGTTCATTTCGCCAAGCACGTAATCGTCACTGCCATCTGGCGCATCGCTTAAAATAAAGTCTGCTGTCCAAATAAGCGGTAGGTCGTAGTTGCCGAGCTTTTCTTTTACGGTATGCAGCTGCGATAAAAAGTCGTTAATTAAACCTTCCCATAAAATTGGTGGGTCGTAGCGGTACTGTGCACCTGAAAATAGCGTGGCGCTAAACGCATCGGCATCCGCTGCAGGTTTTTTGTGCACGACGTTGATCGGCGTATCACGCAGCATAAACAGACGGATTTCGCCTTCTTTAATGCGCGGTAAAAATGGCATATCAACGAGCATGCCGCCGTCTCCAATAATATATTGTTCGCAAAATAGCATAAATTCGCCGAGCTTCCAATACTCTACGTGATTATCGGTAGCTTCTGTACATTTGATTTTAGTAGATAGCGGCACTTCTGTTACGCCAGGTGGTACGTTTTCGGCAAGTTGAACGCGCCAAATGCCTTCGCCTGTCGAGCCGCGATTTTGTTTAAGTACGCGTTCATTTAATAGCAACGCTTTTGGAAATTGGTAGAAAAATTCGCTCATCGTGTAGTAAGCGTATGTATCTGTAGGTACGAGCGAAGTATCCGTTAATTTAACGAGCGCATCTTTAGCACCGTAACCCGTCATCGCATCAGGGTGGGGCATGCCGATGACGCCGTCTTCACAAAGGGCACGCAACATGCTGAAATACTGCGCTTCACCGTGCAAGTTACCAGGGTTAATGCGCGACACGTACGCCACTGCGTTGTCTTTAACGTAGTGATAAATTTCGTCGAGACGTGCCACATCAAAAAATACGACTTCTGCAGGGTAACCTTTATCAATTAAGGCGTTGACCATTGGCATCGTATCTTTACGGTGGCCATCGCTTCCTTTATCGCTACCGCCTTGTACTTCAAAGAAAATTACCTTTTTCTTCATCTAAAAAACCTCCTCTATTATAGTATGTGCGAAACATATAATGCTGTGTGAGTGAATCATGCCTAGCATGTGTCCGTTACATGCTACCTTCACTATACGAAGCGGTTATTAAGCTAAAAGTCGCATTTTGTTAAGTGTGTGTAAAGGTTGTATACTAAGAACAAACGTTTTTTTCGAGGTGAGCGTATGGCAGTGATTTTACATGTGGATATGAATAGTTTTTATGCTTCTGTCGAACAGGCCAAAAATCCCGCTTTGCGTGGTAAGCCACTAGCGATTGCGGGCAACCCGAAAGAGCGCAAAGGCATTATCGTCACCTGTTCGTACGAGGCGCGAGCACACGGTATTTATACGACGATGCCGCTGTTTGAAGCGCGCAAGCTATGCCGCGAACTTATCGTCTTGCCGCCTAATTTTACGATGTACCGCGCGGCGTCTAAGGCGATGTTTACGGTGCTGCGTGACATTACGCCGCAAGTAGAGCCTGTGTCGATTGATGAAGGGTATATGGATATTACAGCCTTAGCACAACATCCGCTTGACGTGGCTAAGCACATTCAGCAGCGCCTCTATAAAGAATTACAGCTGCCGTGTTCGATTGGCATTGCACCGAATAAATTTTTAGCGAAAACCGCTTCCGATATGAAAAAACCGCTCGGCATTACCGTCCTACGTAAGCGACAAGTGCCTGAAGTGTTATGGCCGCTTGCGGTGAGGGAGATGCACGGCATCGGCAAAAGTACCGCCGCTAAACTGCAAACGCTCGGCATTACGACGATCGGGGAGCTTGCGAATGCGCCGCTTGCACAAGTGCGGGGCTTGCTCGGTAAAAACGGCGTGCGCTTACATGAACGCGCGAACGGCATTGACCCTCGCACGGTAGACCCGATGGCCATTTATGATACGAAAAGCGTCGGCAACTCTAAAACATTGCCACGGGATGAAGACGACGTAGCGGTGTTGCACGCGCTACTTCAAACGTTAAGTACGCAAGTGGCGGAGCGGTTGTACGCTAAGCGTTTAGCAGGTACAACGATCGTTGTGCACATCCGTGATCACCAGTGGCGCACGACGACAAAAAGCAAGACGTTACACAATGCGACAGCGGACGCACGCGCGATTACAGAAGCGGCGATTGCTTTATTTGACGCAGGTTGGAGCGGGGAGCCGGTGCGTTTACTCGGCGTGACGATGAACCACGTCATCGATGAGCAACACGTCGTAGAGCAACTTAGCTTGTTTACGTACCACCAATACGAAAAAGAAGAACCGCTACAACAAGTGTTAACGGAGATTGAACAGAAGTTTGGCGAAGGAAGCATCGTGCGTGGCATTCGGTTGCCGCGTGAAGTGGGCGATGTCACGACGAGCTTTTCAAAAGATTTTTTAGAAGATTTAAAGGAGTGAAGCGAGTGGAATTACAATTTTTAGGAACAGGTGCAGGCATGCCTTCAAAAGCGCGTAATACGAGCGCTATTATGCTGAAATTACTCGACGAAATTGGTGAGATGTGGCTGTTTGATTGCGGCGAGGCGACACAGCACCAAATTTTGCATACGTCATTAAAGCCACGACGCGTCACTAAAATTTTTATTACACATTTGCACGGCGACCATATTTTTGGCTTGCCTGGTTTTTTAAGTTCGCGCTCGTTTCAAGGGGGCGAGGAAGGCGTAACGCTCTATGGACCTAAAGGGTTAGCTACGTGGGTAGAGCAGACGATGCGCTTAACGAGCACGCATATTACGTACCCGATGACCTTTGTGGAAGTAGCACCTGGTGTCATTTATGAAGACGATCACTTTATCGTTGAAGCAGACGAATTAGCGCACGTCGTGACGAGCTACGGCTACCGCGTGACGCAAAAGGCGTTGCCAGGTGAACTTGATATTAACAAAGCGCGCGCGCTCGGCGTACCGAACGGCCCGATGCTTGGGCAACTAAAGCGAGGCGAAGACGTTCACATTGACGGGCGTGTCATTACGAGTGCTGCTGTCGTAGGCGAACCTAAAAAAGGTTTTGTCGTGACGCTCCTTGGCGATACGCGTTACTGCGAAGCGGCGGTTAACTTAAGCCGCGGCGCCGACATTGTCGTCCATGAAGCGACGTTTGATCAGACGATGCAGTCGCTTGCGGCACAGTTTGGTCATTCGACGGTTAGCGATGCGGCGCGTGTAGCGCAAGAAGCGGGGGCACAGCACTTAATTATTAGCCATATAAGCAGCCGTTTTACGGAGCATGATGAAGCGGCGTTGCTCGCAGAAGGCGCAAGCGTTTTTCCTGCCATTGCGATGGCGCATGACTTCAAACAATTTACGCTATACAATAACGAGCTAAAATGCGTATAATGAAGTAAAAAGGGGGTTTGTTGTATGGAAAGAAAAATTCACCCAGCTTTGCTTCGCTTGTTTGTTATTTTTCCTAATATTTTAAGCTACGTTTTATTAATTGGGCTCGTGATTTTTGTAACGAGCAATTACGCCATTTTACAACAGAGCGGTGCGCTCGCGATGTGGCTTGCGATTATTGCGATTTTAGCGCCAGCTGCCTTATTTACGACGTACCGCATTCGTCAAAAAATTAAAGCGGGAGCGATGTAAGTGAAACGATGGTTACTCGTGGGCGCATTGTTAATGATGCCGCTCCACACTGAAGCCGCAAGTTATAAAGATACGTCGGCGACGCGTTATAGCCCGCCGACAAGCTATAATATGCAGGCGCAAACGATGCAACAAACGCTCACACAAGCGCTACAAAAACGTCAAACGACCGTCACGTATACGTATTACGGCAAGCTTGGCAATGTGCGCGGTCATTTGCGTGATGCTGTCGAAGCCGCACTGCGCACTGACGAATACCTTGCCTATGATTACCGCGGTTATTCTGCCGAGTGGCGCGGGCGTGATGGTAATGTACAAGTGACACTTTATTTACGCTACTCACAAACGGCAGCACAAGCCGCTTATGTCACACAAGAAGTCAAAAAGCGCCTGCCTAGTATTATCGCGGGTGCGCCTGATGCCCATGCGAAAGTGAAGGCGATTCACGATTATGTCGTGCGCACGCTAACGTATGATACGTCGCTCAATCAGGCGATCAATTCGCCGTATTATGCGCTAACGACAGGTAAAACATTATGTAATGGCTATGCGATGCTGACGTACCAACTGCTAAAAGAAGCGGGCATTCCTGTGCGCTTAATTAGCGGTAAAGCAGACGGCATTGGCCATGTATGGAACTTAGTCCAACTCGATGGCCAGTGGTATCATTTAGATACGACGTGGGATGATCCGCTGCCTGATAAAGGGCAAGTGAGCTATGACTATTATTTACTAAGCGATGCGATGATTGCGCCTGATCACCACTTCACACAAGGTGGTTTAAACGCGCACGATGCACCGTACCCAAAAGCGGTGAGTAACTACCAAGAGGTATTACTAAAACAAGGGCGCATCAGTTTTGCGCAGTCCGTAGCTATCGCCACAGCGAGCGTAGCTACACCACAAGCTTTACAGCGTGAAGTAGAAGCGCAACTCGCACGCTTTGAGCCGCATATTACGGTAACGTATAACGGTCAGGCTAGTGACGTTGCACCTGCTTTACAGCGCGCTTTAGCGAGTGCAAGTGTTGCTTCCGCGCCGCGTTACGGTATCACCGAACAACCGCGTACGCGTGGGCAACAGACGGTGTCGCTTGAAGTGGCGTATACCGACACGCTACGTGAACTGCTCCTTACGACGCCACCGCTGACAGCTGGCGATAGCCCGCGCTATGCAGTGACGGCGCTTATGACGAACGGGCAACAGTTTGATGTGACGCACGATGCCTTTGTGACGTCACAGTCGCCGCATATTACGGTACAAGACGGCCGCTTGCTCGTCAAAGGAGCGGGCGATGCGATGCTACAAGCGCAGTTTCGCGGCGCAACGACACCGATAACAGTAACGGTAGCACCGCTTAAAAAACGTCTATACTATCCGCTAAAAGGCATTGCGTCACAAGGTACATACTACAACGTACCTAATACCGCTGCGTATGACTTTACGTTTACGGAAGCGGTAGCGCACGCCAATATTTATGCGATGACCGCCTACGGTGAAGCAGTGCCTGTCGCAACGTCAATCGAAGGCACGCGTGTCACGATAGCCCCAGCGGCGACGTATCCGAGCGGCACGTTATACCTCGTGGCTGCCGACGTAACGAGCGTAAACGGCAACGCGCTGGCGGCACAAAGTTACCGCATTACGATACAATGAAGAAATAAACAGGCGTTTCCTATAACATCAGCGGTTGCAGAAGCGGTAAAGTACGCTGCGAATAATTTGCAACAAGGCTTATAGACAAAAAGCTTAATTTTTTGTTACAATAGCGAAACAGTAATAGGATACGCTTAACTCATGTCGCTTGGTACATGCGTTAAGCGTGTCAGATGAAGAGAACTCATGCCGCTTGGTGCATGCGTTCTCTTTTTTACGGGATTTTACAAGCTTGAAGTATTGGCAATAGAGGATTTGTCTAGGTTTAACAGTGATTAAAACTGTGAACGATACAAAAAACCCGACTAACAACGAGATGTTAGCCGGGCTTAAATTTCAACTCAGCGCAATAAGTTTCCCCATTACCCCTACAACCAAAATGGTTATTTCCTTACTCATGATGGTAACAAAAGTGTAGCCAAAAGGCAAAGTTACAGATTTCCCGAACGAGAAAGCCCTTGCTTTTAGGCTTGGGATGAAAGTGAGGTTAGATAAGGAACGCCTACTATGGTGTTCTAATTATCTGAATTTTTCTATGTCTTTTTGTTGTAGCTAGAGTGATTAACTGATACAATTAGTAGCATGTTAAATGAATATAGAAGAACTAAAACAACGGTATCATTAATTAATTATCATTTTGTGTTTTGTCCACGATATAGGAGAAAAATTTTTCTCGACAGTAAATTGGAAGAACGTTTCAAAATGTTGGTTCAAGAGGTTTGCGAAGAATTAGAAATTGAAATTCTCGCAATGAAATGCGATAAAGACCATGTGCATTTATTTTTAAATGCACTACCAACCTTTAGTCCAACTAACATTATGGCAAAAATAAAAGGAGTGACTTCTAAAAAGTTGAGAGAGGAATTTCATTATCTTCAACATTTGCCTAGTTTATGGACACGTTCTTATTTCGTTTCAACTGCTAGAAATGTATCAAGCGAAACCATTAGACAATATGTAGAAAATCAAAAAACGAGGGGGTAATGACTACTTTGCAAATTAAATGTAGTAATTGTGGGTTTGAACAATTCGTTAAAGACCACAAATTCAATAAGGAATATAG
Source organism: Metalysinibacillus jejuensis (assembly GCF_003057615.1). Taxonomy (GTDB): domain Bacteria; phylum Bacillota; class Bacilli; order Bacillales_A; family Planococcaceae; genus Metalysinibacillus; species Metalysinibacillus jejuensis. Next base: position 22,749 of record NZ_QAFW01000014.1, on the reverse strand, counting down.
GAAGGACTACGAAAAAGCTAGATTAATCTTATGTGGAAGAAATGTATGTGATACTACACATATTAAAATTCCTAATGGATATGTCAGAGAGATGCTGTGGCTCGGTTCATGGTCAATAGTTAGAGAAGCATCTTTAGACGAGTACAGAAGCCTAAAAAAAGCCAGATTGCTTAGAGATTGGGTGGATAATAATGACACCAATAATAACAGGTAAAAACAATAGGAAGGATATGAAAACTATACTTCCTATTGTTTGTTCGTTTTTGAGAGGGTGAAACAGAATGGCAACGCCAAGCTATGTATTGACATTACGATTAAAAACAGCATCTTTCCAAGAAGATATTTTAAATAAGCGATTTGAAATCTCACGTAAGATGTATAACGCTTGTTTGAATGAGTTATACAAGCGTTATCGCACCATGCAGCAATCAAAAGCCTTTCAAAAAGCGAAAAAGATGAAAAAAGGCAAAGAAAGAAATGCTATTTTTCGGGAATTGAATATACAGTTTGGGTTGACCGAGTATGCTATTCACGCATTTTTAACACCGATGAATCAACGATTTAAAGGAAATATAGATTCACAAGCGGGGCAAAAAATCGGAACAAGGGTTTTTAATGCCTTTCAAAAGATGATGTTCGGTGAAGCGAAGAAAGTCTATTTTAAACGCTACGGTGAAATGCAATCCGTTGAAGGCAAATCCAATAAGACAGGTATTCGTTTCGTAAACAATACGTTGATTTGGAAAGGTCTTTCTATCCCTGTTATTGTCCGTAAACAAGATGTGTACGCCCATTTAGCACTTCAAGATAAGGTAAAGTACGTTCGCATTAAACGAGCATTTCTAAAGGGAAAATACGTGTATTACGCTCAACTTGTATTAGAAGGTATTCCCCCACAATCGTATAATTCCGAAGGTTTAAAGCAACAAGTCGGTATCGGGCGAGTAGGGATTGATATTGGTACTTCTACGGTTGCGGTTTGTTCCGAAAAACAAGCCATGCTAAAGGTGTTAGCACCTAACGTACAGACTTACGAGCCAGTTATCCAACGCATACAGCGTAAAATGGATAGAAGTAAACGAGCAACTAATCCTTTTAAATATAATGAGGACGGTACAATAAACCGTAGTAATCGGGAAAAATGGGTGTATGCCAACCGCTATGTTAAACTGCGTAATCAATACCGAGAATTGCACCGTAAAAACAGAATGGTAAGAAAACAAGACCATGAAAGCTTATCTAATCAGTTGTTATTAATGGGAGATACTTTTTTTGTGGAGAAAATGTCCTTTAAAGGACTTCAAAAACGAAGTAACAAGACAGAGAAAAATAAAAAAGGTCGTTTTAAAAAGAAAAAACGGTTTGGAAGAACACTATCCAACCGCGCCCCTTCTATGCTTTTAAGTTGCCTAGAACGGAAATTGGAATACAATGGTTTGAAATTAAACAAAGTAAATACAACGAAAGTAAGAGCGAGTCAGTACAATCATTTCGATGATACATATACGAAAAAATCATTGAGTAAACGCTGGAATGACTTTGGCGGTATCCTAATCCAACGAGATTTATATTCATCTTTCCTTTTAATGAACATGGTTCACGATAAGGATTTAGACAAAATAGACAGAGATTTATGTTTTAAAACATTCGATGTATTCCTTAAACTTCATGATGAATTAATCAGTAAACTAAGAAAAGAACCCCATACACTCAAAAGCATGGGGATAAGATAAATGATAAAAAAACGGTTTTGGCATGAGCCGATGCGAACGCTAATGATGGCAATGGTCGTCTTGTTCGTTAAAGTCTAAAGGAAATAAGATAGTGTCTTTGTGTTGTACCCAACCAGCAACATCGGTTGATGGGAGAGTAAAGAAGAAATCTTTTGTACTTTAGAACCCCACTCATTTATGGGTGGGAGTGTCAGGCCTTATGTGCTAGTAGGCGATCAATCATACTTTCAAAAAATTTGTAAAGTGCTATTACTCCTCTTAATCATATAGTTTTTCGAAAGTTTTGGAGCGGTCAGCGTTCGCTTGTGTGCTCTCTTCGATAATGCGCGCCACATCGTATTTACGCAGCACTTCAAGCGCTTCAAAGGTAGTGCCTTGAGGGCTTGTAATATTTTCGCGCAAGACGGCAGGGTCTTCGCCTGTGCGCTTTAACATTTCGGCTGCCCCTGCCATTGTAGACAGCATGAGGCGACGCGCTGTTTCGGCGTCTAAACCGAGCGCCACGCCTGCTTTTTCGTAACACTCTAAAAAGTAATAAAAATAGGCAGGACCACTGCCAGAAAGCGCGGTAACCGCATGCATTTGTTGTTCGGTAACGATTTCGACAGTGCCAATGGCTTCGAAAAGTTGGATGAAATCTTGTTGAAGCGAAGGAGAAACAGCGCGATTAAACGTTGCGCCACTTGCAGAAAGTCCGATCGTAGCTGAGGTGTTGGGCATAAGACGAGCAATCGGACGCTCACCTGCATATTTTTCGATTGTCGCCATGCTAACGCCAGCGAGTACCGATAATACGGCGGTGTGTGGTGATAAGGTATGGGTTTGTAGCACAGTAGCTACGTCTTTTGGCTTCATCGCGAGCACGACGATGTCTGCGCTTACGATGTCGGCATCGCTAGCAATTTGTACCCCGTAGCGCTCATGTAGCGTCTGTAGGCGTACGTGGTCGCTGTGGTTTTTCATGTAAAGCTGCGTTGGCGCAATGACCGCCTTATCGACTAAACCACGCACGATCGCTTCTGCCATCGCACCTGCACCTAAAAAGACAATTTTTTGATTAATCATTAAGCAAAACCTCCTCTTTCAAGTATAGAAGAAGTGAACGAGCTCGACAAGTGTCGATACAAATCGTAAAATGAATACATATTCAAAGGGGAGTGAGCAGGATGGATGTACACAAAATTGCAATACCGACACCGTATAAAATTGGCGATGTGAACGCCTTTTTAGTAAAAGGGGACGCGCTCACCATTTTTGATGTCGGGCCTAAAACAACAGAGGCCTACGAGGCATTGCAGTGGGGCATTCGCGCTGCGGGCTATACGATGAAAGATGTCGAACAAGTGGTGCTGACGCATCATCACCCTGACCACGCGGGCTGGACGGATGCTTTCCCGCACGCCGAAATTATGGGGCATGTGTACAATGATTTATGGTTGCGCCATGACGAGGATTTTTTAAATTACCACGAGGCATTTTATCGCCATAATTTATTTGAGAGCGGTGTGCCTGGTGCGGTCATCGAAAAAAACGTGCAAGTGCGCCGCGAAATGGAGTGGGTCGGAGAGTTGCCGCTCACTAAAATTTTAGCAGACGGCGACGAAGTACCCGGGCACCCTGGGTTAAAAGCAATCGAAACATTAGGCCACGCGCGCAGTCATCTTATTTTTTGGGACGAGCGCTCGCATGACGTCATTGGCGGCGACTTATTGCTTGAGCGCATTACGCCAAATCCGTTAATCGAACCGCCGTTAATTGAAGGGGAGCCGCGTGCGAAGTCGCAGCTCGAATATAACGCATCACTCGACCTGTTGCGTGCCTTGCCTGTTGCGACGATGTATACCGGGCACGGGGCTGATTTAACGGACATTGTGCCGCTCATTGATGCTCGCAAAAAACGCCAGCACGACCAAGCGCTCACACTGTATGAGCTAATGGGGCAAGACGACATCACGCCGCTTGAGGCGACGAGCCGCTTTTATCCGCGCGTGTATCAAAAACAGTTTGGGCTAACGCTATCTAAAACGATCGGTGCGCTCGACTACTTAGAAAGCCAAGGCATGATCGAAAGTACGAAGCGTGCAGGCATTTATTATTATAAAAGGGTGAAGTAAATGAAAATTTTTTTAACAGGGGCAACGAGTGGCGTCGGTATGGCGCTCGCGCAGCAACTACTCGCTGCACAGCATACGCTTTACGCGACAGGGCGAAGCGGCGTGGCACTGCGTTCGCTTGAAGCACAAGGGGCGCATGTGTTAGCAGCTGATCTTACCGAAGCCGCAGCGCGCGAACGACTGTATGCGGCGTTACCCGCTGTTGACGTCGCGATTTTTTGTGCGGGTGTCGGGCGCTTTGAAGCGTTTGTCGACCAGAGCGACGACACCATTGCTGAGATGATTAACGTCAATGTCACAGCGACGGCGCAACTCGCGCGTCATTTTGCCAAACAACAAACGAAGCAGCTTATTTTTATCGGCTCACAAGCAGGGAAAGTGGCTACGCCAAAAGCGGTCGTTTATGCCGCAACTAAACATGCCATCGTAGGGCTTGCGAACGGGCTGCGCCTTGAGCTTGCGCCGCTTGGCATTACGGTTACCGCCATTCACCCAGGGCCGATTGATACGCCGTTTTTAACGAAGGCAGATGATACGAATAGCTATCGCCAGTCGGTGCGCCGGGTGTTATTGTCGCCAGAGCGCGTGGCACGAGAAGTCGTAAAAACGCTCGGCAAACCTACGCGCGAAGTGAATTTACCGCGCATTATGGGGCTGACGAGTAAGCTATATGCGCTATGTCCGAGCGTAGTAGAGCGCCTCGGGAAATCCTTTTTCTATAAAAAATAAGCAGATTTCATTTACGAAATCTGCTTTTTTTATCGGGATTATTGCGTGCGTATTCTTCGCGTGCTTCGTCTTGTAGCGCACTTGCCACCCCTAGGCGGTCAAGCATCGGCATAATGCCTTGTTGCACTAAATAAAAGACGAGCGCTGCTGTCACACCAGTGGCCGCGTAATAAACGAGCCCTTGCCAACCTTGTTTGACGATGAGGGCATAGAGAATCATCGCAATGACCGCACCTACAATGCCGTAGCTCCACATCATGCTTTTAAACGTTACCGCAAAATGTTCGATAATAAATGACAGCGCAATGCCTGCCACTAAAAAAATGGGTACAATGAGCAGCACATTTAACGTAAATAATGCTGAAAAGCCGAGTTCGCCGTCGCCATTTAATAATGTGACGAGCGAAACGAGCGCACTGAGTAAAATGCCCGCAATCATACCACTAATAATTTTCCCTAAAATTTTCTTTCCCAACGACTTGTCACCTTCCCGCGCATATCCTACTCATTATCTTATCAGTTTCATTCTCTTGTCGCAATTCGCGCCTAGCGTGCGTATTAATAAGTAGGAGGGGATACAATGAAATGTACTATTAGTGCAGGGCATACGCGGGTGAGTCGCGGTGCTGTCGGGCTTATTGATGAGTGGGAAGAAGCGTGTCGCGTGCGCGATGAAGTGGTGCGGCTAACCGGGGCGCACCGTGTCGTAGACGATGTGACGACAACAGCAAACGACAATTTAGTATATGTGGTTAATGCGCATAATCGAACGACGCGCGCCTATGATGTCAGCATTCACTTTAATGCGTCGAGCGTCACGACGACACGTCCGATCGGTGTAGAGGTGCTGTATTATAGCGACCAAGCGCTCGCGCGGAAAATGAGTGCCGCCATTAGTGAAGCGGGAGGGTTAATTGACCGCGGCGCCAAGCAACGTCAAGAGCTATATTTTTTACGCCATACGACGCGCCCCGCGATTTTAATTGAAGTGTGCTTCGTTAACTCAAAGGAAGATGTTATGCGCTACCGCCAAAACTTTGCGGCGATCTGCCGTGCGATTGCGCGGGTGTTAGCGCCCATGCCCGCCTTAACTGAAAAAGCGTACGCTCTGTATCAAAACGAGGCGTTGCGCCGCCGCTTAGTGACAGCGGGGAGTGAAGCAGGCGCCTTTTTACCGGTGTGGCAAACGCGCACCTTAACGTACGAACAATTTTGTGAGCTCGCCACCTTGGCGTACTTCCACCCACGGCCTTAAAACGGCTGTGGGTTTTTTTGTGAAACCTCAAAGGGCTTTTGTGCGTATAGTAATAGAGAAGAAAAATATGGCATAATTTGCCCTATCATATATACTTACAGTAACACACATTTTTAGGAGGCCAAATGAAATGACACAATACGATAGCATGGGTAACCCGGTCCCACCAAAATACGATGCGATGGGCAATCCTATTCCGCCGCAGCCGCAGTATCAGCAGCCTGTACAACCGCAGCCACAGTATCAGCAACCTGTACAACCGCAACCGCAGTACGAGCAGCCTGTACAACCGCAGCCGCAGTACCAACAACCCGTACAGCAGCAAGCACAGCCGCCAATGCCGCAGTATCAGCAACAACCTGCGCCGCAATACACAGAGCCTGAAGCGCCGCAACAGTCGGTCATTGCCCGCCATAAATTAGAGCTGCGCAACGACCCAGCGGTGCATGCCATCGCGTCAAAAATTGATGAGACAAATCAAGTAGCACTGCTTGAAGTAGGGCGCGAAACAGCCGACAGCATCTCGCAATTTTCAGACCGCATGTTAAGTAAAATGCGCGCGACTAATTTAGAAGAATCGACGGCGCTACTGAACAACTTAAATAAAATTATGGATAAATTTGATCCAAAAGATTTTGAAGAAAAACCAGGCGGCTTACTAAAGCGCTTATTTAATAAAGGTAAGGAGCAAATTGAGCGCTTCTTATCAAAATACGATACGATGAACCGCGAAGTCGACGTGATTTATAAAGAAATTCAAAAATACGAAGTCGAAATGAAGCGCAATACGATTGAGCTTGAAACGATGTATGACGAAAACTTAAGCTATTTCGAAGCGCTCGGTCGCAATATCGTGGCGATTGAATTAAAATCAGAAGAATTAATGGCGCGTCGCCCAGCGCTTGAAGCGCGCATGCAGCAAGGCGAGCAACAAGCAGACTTTGAGTTGCAGTCGCTAAACAATGCCATTCAATTGCTAGAACAGCGCCGCTTCGACTTAGAAATGGCACAGCAAGTATCCTTCCAATCAGCGCCGCAAATTCGCATGATGCAGCAAGGCAACAACCAGCTGATTGCCAAAATGAACTCGGCTTTCGTCACGACGATTCCGATTTTCAAACAAGGGCTTATCCACGCAATTATGTTGCGCCGCCAAAAAATCGTCGCAGACTCGATGCAAGAGCTCGATAAGCGCACGAACGAAATGCTGCTGAAAAATGCCGAAAACATTAGCGCCAATAGCGTGCGCATTGCTGAGATGGCAGGCACATCAAGCATTAAAATCGAAACGATCGAACAAACGTGGCAAACAATTATGAATGGCATCGAAGAAACGAAGCGCATTCAACAAGATACCGCACGTGCGAGAGAAGATGGTCGTAAACGCATCGAAGAATTGCAGTTACAATATGAAAAACTCAATCATAAATAAGGTATAATAACTTCTATGGCGTTTTTGCCATAGAAGTTTTTTTCGGGAGGAACGCTAATGAGCGAAATGAAAAAAGGCATCATCTTTGCGCTATTCGCGTACTTATTTTGGGGTTCATTCCCACTGTTTTGGAAAATGCTGACGCATGTGCCAAGCACCGAAATTTTAGCGGCACGTATTGTATTTGCCTTTATTTTTACGACGCTATTTATCGTGGTGCGCGGGCAAAGCAAGCAGCTATGGCAAGATGTGGTGGCGCTGTGGCAGAACCAGCGCGCATTTTGGCAATTATGTGCGGCATCGGTATTTATTTCAGCCAATTGGTTTACGTATATTTGGGCGGTGAACAATAACCAAATCGTCCAGACGAGCCTCGGCTATTACATTAATCCGATTTTGTCGATTTTATTCGGCGTCATTTTCTTTAAAGAAAAGCTCGCGCCGCTGCAAAAAGTGGCGACGGGTATCGCTTTTTTAGCGGTGGTCTTGCTGGCGCTGTATTACCGCGAAATGCCGTGGATTGCGCTCGTACTAGCGTTTAGTTTTGGCATTTACGGCGTGTTAAAAAAGGGCATCAAACTCGATGCGACGCGCGGCTTAGTCATTGAAACCTTTTTTATCGTGCCGCTCGCTGTAGGGTATTACGCCTACTTATTTAGCCAACAGGAAGCGGTGTTTTTACATTATGATGCTAAGACGGACGTTTTACTCATGTTGGGTGGTATTTTAACGGCCATTCCGCTCATTTTATTTGCGGCAGGGGCCCAACGCATCCCCCTTTATACGATTGGTTTTATCCAATATGTATCACCGACCATTACCTTACTACTTGGCATCTTTTTATACAACGAGCCATTTGCGAACGCACAACTTGCGGCGTTTAGCCTTGTATGGCTTGCGATTGCGCTGTTTTTATTTAGCGTCTATAGCGAAGTGAAAAAACGTCGTGTCCTTTAAGGATGCGACGTTTTTTAGTAAAATGTTATCTTTTTCAACAATATGGGTATAGATAGTACAAATGTAATTGAAAGAGGTAGAGAGTTATGGGAATCATTATCCGATTAGACCGAGTATTAGCTGAACGTAAAATGCAGTTGACGGAGCTTTCTAAGCGCGTAGACGTGTCGATTGTCAATTTATCTAAATTAAAAACAGGTAAAGTGCGTGCCGTGCGCTTCTCCACATTAGAAGCCATTTGCCGCGAACTCGACTGTCAGCCAGGGGATATTTTAGAGTACGTACCAGACGAAAAATAATACTTCACACATACTTCTCCAATTTGCCTAAAATTGTTCACAAGCAGAATAACAGCAAACTTAGCGGAATTTTGCTAAACTTAGAGACGATAACTTAGGTAGATAGGAGAAGATGTCACGCTATGAGTACGGATTTGAACGTTTTTTTAGCATTTGGCGCAGGCTTTTTAAGCTTTATTTCGCCATGTACATTGCCGCTGTATCCGGCATTTTTGTCGTACATTACAGGCATGTCCTTTGACGATTTGAAGTCAGAACGTGGTATGTTGCAAAAAAATGCAATTTTACATACGCTTTTCTTCTTATTAGGATTTTCGCTTATTTTTATTGCGATTGGTTTTGGTACATCGTTCGCACGCGACTTTTTAGTCAATTATCAAGAAATTTTACGTCAAGTAGGCGCAATTTTAATCGTGGTATTCGGCTTAATGATCGTCGGATTATTACAAATTGATTTCCTAATGAAGGACCATAAAATTCAATTTAAAAATCGCCCCGCTGGTTTTTTAGGCTCAACTTTAATTGGTGTCGCGTTTGCGGCAGGGTGGACGCCTTGTACAGGGCCGATTTTAATGTCGATTATTTTACTTGCGGGCAGCAACCCTGATTCGGGCATGTTTTACATGATTGCTTATTTCTTAGGTTTTGCGGTGCCGTTCTTCTTACTATCATTCTTTATTACACGCATGAATTGGATTCGTCAACATAGTCAAAAAATCGTTAAAATTGGCGGTTATATTATGATTGTTGTCGGCGTGTTATTGTTCTTTGATGGCCTTGCGTACATCACGCGTTTACTGCAACCAATTTTTAATGACTTTACTGGCTTCTAATCTGTTAGAATAGAGAAAGAAGTGAGTGAAAGGGTTGAAGGGTTATGCCAACAGTTTTGGTAGTAGATGACGCATTATTTATGCGCGTTACCATCGCTAACATGTTTAAAGAGTGGGGTTATGAAGTGATTGGTCAAGCGTCGAATGGCAAAGAAGCCGTCGAGCAATATGACAAACTTATGCCTGACCTTGTAACGATGGACGTAACGATGCCTGTCATGAGCGGCATTGATGCGGTCAAAGAAATTATTCAAATTGATGATGAGGCGCGCATTATTATGGTGACGGCGCTCGGGCAGCAGCGTTTAATTCGTGAAGCGATTGAGCACGGCGCAAAAGACTTTATTACAAAGCCATTTGAGCCCGAATTTTTGCGCATGGTTGCCGATAAACTGGTAGAAGATATAGAAGGGTAGGAAGCAACATGCCAGCATTTTTACAACAAATCCCTTCGCAATACCTCATTATCGGCTCAACGGTGATGGCGGTAGTGATGGGGATATTTGTGACGGTGATGCGGTTGCGCGCCGCAAATCGACCAGTTAGTGCAAAAAAAATTATTATTCCGCCAATCGCGATGTCGAGCGGTGCACTGATGTTTATCTCGCCGTATTTTCGCGTGCCACTGCCACAAATTCTTGAAGCGGCCATTGTCGGCGCTTTGTTTTCGATCGTGTTAATTGCCACATCGAAGTTTGAAGTGCGCGGCAACGATATTTTTATGAAGCGCTCAAAAGCTTTTTTCTTTATTTTAGTGGCGCTACTACTCATTCGTTTAGTGGCGAAAAGTGTGCTCAGTTCAACGATTGATGTCGGCGAACTCGGCGGCATGTTTTGGATTTTAGCATTCTTTATGATTTTACCGTGGCGCGTGGCGATGCTCGTGCAGTATAAGCGTCTCGAAAAAGTAGTAAAAACAAATGGTGTTGCCTCTTAAGGGCAGCACTTTTTTTGTGCAAAAAAAATACGCAGCCGCGTAGGCTACGTACTAAAATAAATGCTCATACGGCGCGATATCAATTTGCATTTCCTCAAGTTTTTTACGCAAAAATTTATGGTCGCGCTTGGGCGTTGCTTGAATATAGCCGCGAATAATTAAATCCTCATCGATGCGCTTAGCCTTTTCGGTTAGCGCGAGCTCACCAATTTTCCCTGCGATTTTTTCCTTCGCTACTTGACGAAACAGCTCAGGCACCGGGCTAACGAGCTCATATAATAACGCTTTCGATTGATCGTCCCATAAGTGAAGCGATTTTTCGATATAATGATCTTGCCAATCGAGCGTTGATTTGCCGTCACCTTTTGGCAATGATTTTAAAAACTTGCGGAACATAAAGAAGCCGCCAATGCCCATAAACGTAATGAGCACAAACACCCAAAACAGTATGAACCACATAAACCAGCCGTCTAAATTCACTTGCTCACCTCATTTAACATTGTAGTTCTATTATACGTGGATTGGCTCAAAAAAGCATCTAGGTTTGTTTTTCCTATTTAGTGTTCGGGCAGGTAAATGTGCAAGAAGTGCGCATTAGATTAGCTCTATGCAGGTAAGCGAGTGAGAAGTGCGCCCAAGAGTAGTTCTATGCAGGTAAATGTGCAAGAGGTGCGCAAAAGACTAGTTCTATGCAGGTAAGTGAGTGAGAAGTGCGCCCAAGAGTAGTTCTATGCAGGTAAATGTGCAAGAAGTGCGCATTAGATTAGCTCTATGCAGGTAAGCGAGTGAGAAATGCGCCCAAGAGTAGTTCTATGCAGGTAAATGTGCAAGAGGTGCGCAAAAGACTAGTTCTATGCAGGTAAGTGAGTAAAACATGCGCACTTAGATATAATTTGATTAAATATTGTTTTAAAAGTAAAATAAAGGTATTATGATGGAGGGATGATATGTTTATTGCACATATTCGGTCGAGTGACCATGAGATACAAGATGTACAGACGCACCTTAATGAAGTAGCGGCATTAGCAAGGCAATACGGAACAGCTACAGGCTTAGGTGCGCACGCTGAATTAGCAGGGCTCCTACATGATATGGGTAAATATACACAAGCATTCACAGATTATATTGAGCAAGCTGTTTATCATCAAAAGGTAAGTGCTACAAAAATTGATCACTCTACGGCTGGTGCAAAATATTTATATGAGCGTCATTATAAGACACATCCTTACGTTGCAGAAATTATCGGCATGGCTGTTTTATCACATCATGCGGGCTTACAAAACTTTATTCAACTTGATTTAGCACCGTCAGACTACATCCGACGTGTCGTAACGAAAGAACTGCCGTATTATGCTGAGGTAAAATCGAACTTTGAAGCAGTAGCAGGCAATATCGCACGTGTTGATGCGCTATTTTCGGAAGCCGTTGAAGAATTTAAACGATTGCAGGAAAAAATAGTGCAGACGATGCCTGTAAACCAACGAGTGGTGGGCTTAAATTATGCCCAAAAACTTATTTTTAGTTTTTTATTGGATGCGGACCGTACTAATACACGTTGTTTTGAAGAACAGACCACGCCAAATCAACAACAACCTGCATTTGAACCGTATTACGCTAACTTGATGGAAACCGTAAACGGATGGCAAAAAAGTACAACGCCGATTAATCAATTACGCACAGAAATGTCCGAAAATTGCGACCGTTTAGCGGAGCAACCTTCTGCAATATATACCTTGTCCATTCCAACGGGTGGTGGTAAAACATTTGCGAGTTTACGCTATGCGCTTAAACATGCAAGCCTTTATGGCAAAAAACGCATCATTTACGTCGTACCTTATACGACCATACTTGAGCAAAATGCTAAAGCTGTTGCTGCTATTATAGCGGCGCCAGAAGCGGTACTAGAGCACCATGCTAATGTTGTTGATGCACCTGATGGTGAAGAAGACTATTATGACAGTGCGCTACATAAAAAATTGCAGTTGGGGCGCGATAATTGGGATTATCCGATTATTTTTACAACAATGGTACAGTTTTTGGATGCATTTTTTCAAAAAGGTACACGTAAAACGCGTCGTCTACATAATTTAACGGATGCCGTTATCATTTTTGATGAGGTGCAGTCTGTGCCGTATTTCCATTTTGCGCTGTTTAATAGTGCCGTAAACTTTTTACATCATATTGGCAATAGCAGCATTGTACTTTGTACCGCAACGCAACCGACCGTCGGTGAGATGGCTTACGGCATTACGCTAAAACCAGGGGCAGAGATGGTACCAAACCTTGCGCAAATTGCTAAGGCTTTCGAACGTGTGACACTTCATAATGAAGTAACTACACAAGGGATGGACGCAGAGCAACTTGCGGATAAGGCGGAGGCTATTATGGCAGATCGTCAATCATTACTCATTATTTTAAATACCAAAACAGCGGTGCGCCAACTTTTTGAAGCGCTCGATAAGAGGCAAATCGCAAAAGTTTATCATTTGAGTACTGCCATGTGCCCTGCACATCGCAGCAAAATTTTAGAAGAAATTAACGACAAATTAGGTAAGGAGCGTATGATTTGTGTGAGTTCGCAACTTATTGAAGCGGGTGTAGATATTAGTTTTGAAGCAGTCATGCGTTCATTAGCGGGGTTAGATGCCATTGCACAGGCGGCAGGGCGATGTAACCGCAATGCCGAACGTGAACGAGGCGATGTGTATATCGTTAAAGCCAAAGCAGAAAACCTCAGCCGCTTACCAGAAATTCGCATTGGGGCAGAAGTAATGGCTGAATATATTTTGCCGCATACGACAGATTTTTTACATCCTGACACGATTGCTAGGTATTTTACGGCTTTTGATGCACAAGCTAAGCGTGAAATTTCGCAAACGCCACGTAATTTGGATACACCATTAATTCAGTTAATTGATGGCAGTATAAAAAATGAGCGCAGCACCTATATGGTCAATAGTTTTAAAACGCTTGAACAACATTTTGAAGCCATTTCGTCACCGACCACATCTGTGTTAGTGCCTTACAAAGAAGGTAAGCAGTTAATTGCACAATTAAACGAAGATATGCCGCTTGAACAATTAAATGAAGTGCTTAAAAAAGCACAACAGTATGCGATTACGATTTATCGGTATGAGTTGGATGCACTCATAAAAGAAGGTTTACTGCAACCGCTGTATCAAGATCATATAGTTGCCATACATGAAAATGGTTATAACGACAAATATGGTTTAAGTATAAGTGGGGAAGGTAGTTTTAGTAATTATCAATTTTAGGAGGTGTACCATTGCGTAATCAAATTGAATTTGTTGTATACGGAAAATACGCGTTATTTACAGACCCTGTAACACGGATTGGTGGCGAAAAATTCACCTACCAAATCCCTACGTATGAAGCGCTAAAAGGTATTGTAGAATCGATTTACTGGAAGCCGACTATCACATGGATTATTGATGAGGTGCGCGTGATGGAGCCGATTCAAACAGAGGTAAAAGGTATGCGCCCTGCAAAATACCAGGATGCCTCAAATGACTTGGCGTACTATACGTATTTGCGCGCGCCGAAGTATCAAGTACGCGCGCATTTTGAATTTAACGAACAACGACCTGATCTTGCGTATGACCGCAATGAACATAAGCATCATAATATTGCAAAGCGTTCAGTGGAGCGCGGGGGACGCCGTGACATTTATTTAGGTACACGTGAGTGCCAAGGCTATGTAGAAGCGTGTGTTTTTGGTAGCGGTCAAAGCTTTTATGATGGCTATGGCGACATTGCTTTTGGCCCGATGTTTCATGGTTTTACTTACCCAGATGAAGCCGAAAACAGCGAGTGGCAAGCAAGAATTTGGTCGCCAACTATGAAGGATGGCGTCATTACGTTTGTGCGTCCTGAAGCGTGCGAAGTGGTGCGCCCGCTTGGTAAAGGTAACGCAAAATCTTTTGTAAAAGGGCAAAATTTTAAAACCGTAGACGAAGAATATGAAGAACTGTTTGGGGAGGCGGAGTTATGAGTTGGATGTCGCAACTTGCGCAAGTGTATGACAACAATGCACATCGTGTTGGACAGTTTGAAGAAGTGCGTAAACAGCGCTTTACGTTACTACCTGTTGCTCATATGACACAAAGCGCCCAAATCGAAATCGTACTTTCGCCAAGTGGTGAATTTATTGCGGCTAAAGTGTTAGAAAAAGACCAAGCACGCACCATTGTGCCGATGACGCTAGGTTCTGCTAACCGTTCAGGTGCAGCCATACGTCCGCATTATTTACATGACAAAGTATTTTATGTCGCAGGCGATTATTTGGCTTATGGCGGTGAGGAAAAGCGAGCAGACTACTTCAAAACGTACCGTGAACAGCTCAAGGGCTGGGCAACAGCGCATCATGCACCACAAGAAGTGCAAGCGATTTATACGTATATTGCCAAAGCGCAAGTTGTGCAAGATTTAGTAGAAGCGGGAGTTTTCCCTGTTGATACAGATGGTATGGTGCTAACTAAATGGACGGGTGACGATAAACCAGCGATTTATAAAGTAGCAGCAGGTAATATTCTTGATAGTTTTATAAGGTTTAATGTGCAAATGCCGCATTACCAAGCAGTGTGGGAAAACACAGCACTGTATGACAATTATATCGCATATTTTAATGAGGTAGCAGAGAGTGAACGAGGTACGTGCTATGTAACCGCGCAAACAGATGCCATTTTAACGACGCAACATGGTTCGCGCATACGTAATGCAGGTGATTTATCTAAGCTTATTTCATCAAATGATGATAAAGGTTTTACGTATCGCGGACGTTTTAAAGAAGCCGATGAAGCGGTGCAAATTGGTTATGAGGTGTCACAAAAATCACATCACGCCTTGCGCTGGCTTATTCAACGCCAAGGTACGTATGTGGATAGTCGCTACTTTGTCGCTTTTGGCGTAGAGCAACCATCAACGATTGATCCGTTTGCCTCGGGTGAATTTGGTATGAGTGACTTTGAAACGACAACACTACAACCTGCACAAACGAAAGAAGTGATAGCTAAAACGCTAGCTGCAAATTTACACGGCATTGGCCCTCTTTTACCAGAAGATAAGCAAGAGCAAATTATTATTATGGCAGTGGATGCAGCCACATCAGGACGATTAGCCATTGTGTATTATCAACAAACGAACCCTAAGCAATATGTAGCGGCGCTTAGTCATTGGTATACCACGTGCCGCTGGCTACAAGTTACACAAGATAAAGAAACAAAGCAAATGAAGCGGGGGATTTATACACCTTCAACGTATCGTATTGTGGAAGCGGTTTATGGTAGTAAGGCAGACCCTCGTATAAAAAAGGAACTATATACAAGGCTTTTGCCATGTATTATCGAAAAAAAGCCGATACCAAAAGATGTTGTGCGCCTAATTTTTAATCGCGTAAAAAACCCATCAAGCTTTAAAGGCTTAATGGAGTCTTGGGAGGCAACGGTCAACATCGCCTGCGCCTTAATTACCAAACAATATGAGAGTGAGGGATATACTGTGGCAATTCAAGAAGACAATAATAACCGTGACTATTTATTTGGTCGTCTACTCGGTGTAGCGGAAGTAATGGAACGTAGTGCGCTCAAGGAGCGAGGCGAAAATCGCTCGACCAATGCGACACGCTATTTTAACGCATTTAGCCAGCGCCCTGCACGTACATGGCATGTGATTCGTAAACAACTCAACCCGTATTTTGAGCGTCAAGGAGCTAAAGCTACGCGTTATGCGAAGATTATTCAAGAGCTAGAGGCGCGTCTCACAATAGAGCAAATGACAGATGCGCCGTTAGGTCCCGTATTTTTACTCGGCTATAGTAGTCAAGTGCAAGCGATGTATACGAAAAAGGAGGAAGTAACAAATGACAACACTAACGAATAAAATTGATTTTGCGGTAGTCGTAACCGTAGATAAAGCTAACCCTAATGGTGATCCACTCAATGGCAATCGCCCGCGTCAAGACTTTAACGGGCACGGTGAAATTTCGGATGTTGCGATCAAACGTAAGTTGCGTAATCGCCTGCAAGATGATAATCAAGCCATTTTAGTGCAGTCAGATGAGCGTCGCAACGATGCCTTTCGTAGTGTGCGTGACCGTGTAGCGAGTGTACCCGAACTCGAAAAAATCTTAAAAAATGCGAAAGGCGATGTAGCTTTAGCTGAAAAAATCGCTTGTGATACGTGGTTTGATGTACGTGCATTTGGTCAAGTTTTTGCCTTTAAAGGTGATAAATTAAGTCTTGGTGTGCGTGGTCCTGTATCTATCCACTCTGCCACAAGTGTTGAGCCTGTTGATATTACAAGTATGCAAATTACAAAAAGTGTTAACTCAACAACAAATGCGAAAGACCCTAGTCAAAAAACGTCAGACACCATGGGTATGAAACATCGTGTTGATTTTGGTGTGTATGTATTTTATGGCAGCATCAACCCACAACTCGCAGAACGTACGGGCTTTAGTAAAGAAGATGCGGAGGCTATTAAAGAAGCGCTACGCACATTATTTGCGAACGATGCCTCATCAGCACGTCCTGACGGCAGTATGGAAGTTAATAAACTCATTTGGTGGGAACATAATAGCAAATTAGGTCAATATTCATCAGCTAAAGTGCACCGAACAGTTAACGTAACGCGTGTGAAAGATGACTTCCCACCATCAATCGAAAATTATGAAATTACCGTAGCACCGCTTGATAATTTAGCGGTACAAGTTTATGACGGATTATAAGGAAGACGATTACTTACGGTTGTCAGGCTTACAACACTTTGCTTTCTTGGGCGCTGCTGAAGGGAGTACGCTGCATAAATTGACAGAGAATCCGTTTGTAGGTGAGAAGCGAGGTAGACAGATCAATTATTCATTCTGATACAAACTCGTTACGTTTTACCGCCTAGGCAATCATTACGAAAAGGTTGAAGTAGAGAAGCCGTTGATTTTTTAGAAGCGGCGAACCCCAAGCGCCCATGTTTTTCCCGGGAGGTTCGCACAGTTATTACGCTCTTTTTCTAGACATTTCTCTCAACGCGCTTCTAAACATGTAGCTCCAAGCACAATATCTAGTGTTACACCTTAGCAAAATACTATATTTTGCGGTCGCTCCTTCCATTAGGAGCGTGGATTGAAATTCTACTTCAATCGCTTCCTTTGCTCCAATATGACGGTCGCTCCTTCCATTAGGAGCGTGGATTGAAATATATCGAACAAGCTTGGGAAGAAAATGTCTTGACGTCGCTCCTTCCATTAGGAGCGTGGATTGAAATATGGATCAATTAAAAGAGTTGCAAGCGCAACAAAGTCGCTCCTTTCATTAGGAGCGTGGATTGAAATACATGAACAGATTTTATTTTCGAGAAAACTCTAGTCGCTCCTTTCATTAGGAGCGTGGATTGAAATCCGTTTATACAGATGGTTATATCTAATGCGTTAGCGTCGCTCCTTTCATTAGGAGCGTGGATTGAAATTCCAACTTAAAACTAAAATCAAACATCGAAGAATGTCGCTCCTTTCATTAGGAGCGTGGATTGAAATAGCTGATGCTGCCGCAATTGAAATTTTGAAAAACCGTCGCTCCTTTCATTAGGAGCGTGGATTGAAATGTAATATGGGTGTCAGTGGTTTATTAAAAGGTGGGTCGCTCCTTTCATTAGGAGCGTGGATTGAAATAACGGAGAAGTCATCAGCGCTACAACATCGTGGTCGTCGCTCCTTTCATTAGGAGCGTGGATTGAAATCAAACGTACCAACCAGTAGCAGGTACGTATTTGGTCGCTCCTTTCATTAGGAGCGTGGATTGAAATAATCGCTTCACGCTTATATGTTTTACCGTCTGTCGTCGCTCCTTTCATTAGGAGCGTGGATTGAAATGATGAATTGCATAGCAAACTTAACACTCTCTAGCGTCGCTCCTTTCATTAGGAGCGTGGATTGAAATCCGTTTATACAGATGGTTATATCTAATGCGTTAGCGTCGCTCCTTTCATTAGGAGCGTGGATTGAAATCCGTTTATACAGATGGTTATATCTAATGCGTTAGCGTCGCTCCTTTCATTAGGAGCGTGGATTGAAATTAAGCGTTTGGCTGATTTTTTTAACATTGACAGTGTCGCTCCTTTCATTAGGAGCGTGGATTGAAATTAATGCTGCAGGTCTTTCAACGCCTAACACTGTAGCGTCGCTCCTTTCATTAGGAGCGTGGATTGAAATTTTAACTATTCGTGTGCGTGGCACGCTTGCACTGTCGCTCCTTTCATTAGGAGCGTGGATTGAAATTTGGGCGCTGCTGTGCTGACAGTAGAAGGGAGTAGTCGCTCCTTTCATTAGGAGCGTGGATTGAAATAAGGGCTAAGTCCATAAATAATCGTAAAAGATTAGGTCGCTCCTTTCATTAGGAGCGTGGATTGAAATAATCGATTGGATGGCCTCAGGTAAGCAACCTAATGTCGCTCCTTTCATTAGGAGCGTGGATTGAAATAATCGATTGGATGGCCTCAGGTAAGCAACCTAATGTCGCTCCTTTCATTAGGAGCGTGGATTGAAATAAGGGCTAAGTCCATAAATAATCGTAAAAGATTAGGTCGCTCCTTTCATTAGGAGCGTGGATTGAAATTACAAGTGTCATCGTTTCACCTCCTACCAAAAATGTCGCTCCTTTCATTAGGAGCGTGGATTGAAATAGGGATGCGTACTTATTTTTGTGGTAGTCATTAAGGTCGCTCCTTTCATTAGGAGCGTGGATTGAAATTGGTACGGTGTAGCTGCGGTTAAACAGCCCCACAAGTCGCTCCTTTCATTAGGAGCGTGGATTGAAATACCTATAACAAATACCTCATACAGCATTAATGCCTGTCGCTCCTTTCATTAGGAGCGTGGATTGAAATATGAAGGTATGGTTATTGATCGCTAGTAATTACACGTCGCTCCTTTCATTAGGAGCGTGGATTGAAATCGTACAATTGTCACAAGTAGTGTAGATGCCGTTGTCGCTCCTTTCATTAGGAGCGTGGATTGAAATGAGTTAACGAGAGAGCAAGATGTGGCGTACGAAGATGTCGCTCCTTTCATTAGGAGCGTGGATTGAAATACCGTTACCATACTTACCCAGTATAGTATCTCTGTCGCTCCTTTCATTAGGAGCGTGGATTGAAATGATAAGGATATGCCGTTCACAAACATGACAAAAGACGAAGGTCGCTCCTTTAATTAGGAGCGTGGATTGAAATATTAAACTCTTCGCAAAGTGGTACGAGCGGGAGAGTCGCTCCTTTCATTAGGAGCGTGGATTGAAATCATTACGCCTTACCTCCATCGTGATTGCCGTTAGGTCGCTCCTTTCATTAGGAGCGTGGATTGAAATGGTGGAAGATGCGTGAAAAGGAGTGTTTGAGAATGTCGCTCCTTTCATTAGGAGCGTGGATTGAAATTTGGGCGCTGCTGTGCTGACAGTAGAAGGGAGTAGTCGCTCCTTTCATTAGGAGCGTGGATTGAAATGCAGCTTATCACACAGCAAAGCGAGTCGATCGCGTCGCTCCTTTCATTAGGAGCGTGGATTGAAATTTTGCGTGTCGTTGCGTTTAATTGCATCGTCATTGTCGCTCCTTTCATTGTCACCCTAAAAACGTCGCTCTTTGCGAATAAAATAAATGTCGTGCTAAAAAATTTTAGCTCCGCTTGTCGCTTTTTAGTAGGTTCTTTACGTATTGAATAGTGAAGGGGGAGATAGTATGAAATTATTAACCGAAGAAGCACCACTATTAGTTTTGCCGCAATTAGCAGAGAGGGTGGGGCTCAACGAAGCGATTGTGTTGCAGCAGCTGCATTATCGTTCGCGTCTCGGCGTAGAAGAGCGGAGCGGCAGGCGCTGGGTGAAAGGATCGTATGAAGTGTGGCAACAGGAGTTTCCGTTTTGGTCACTCACTACGGTGCGGCGCACGTTAATGAAACTTGAAGATAAGGGGTATATTCAGGCGACACAAGCGTTCAATCGCTCACGCAATGACCACACCAAGTGGTACACATTGTGCTACACAGAGCTAGTCAAAGTGACCGGTTCAAAATGGATGTTACGTTACGACCATATTGAGCACAAGGGCTTGGTCAAGTTGGACGGAACAATAAGTAAAGATATAAAAGATATAAAGAAATATTATATCGCGCTAACGCGAGATGTGATTCTTTTTTTGAATGATAAAGCGGATAAAACCTTCAACCCCGAGAGCAGGAAAAGCCAGCGCCTCGTGACAGAAGTGGCGATGCAGGGTTACACGTATGATGACTTTATTGCGGTCATTGAAGCCAAAGTCAAGACGTGGCAAAATACGCCGTATGCGCGCTATTTACGTCCAAGTACGTTATTTGGCTTGCGCTTTGAAAGTTATTTAAAAAAAGCGAAGCCTGCAAAAAAAGTTGCGGTGCACGAGGTCGTACTTGATTTTGAAGAAGGAGAAGGCTGATGGAACAAGTCGTACTTGCGGAGAAAAGTTTACTTGGCACGATGCTGGCGGATAACACGTATATTGCCGACACATTGCTTCGACCAGCGCATTTTGCGACGCACCAACACCGCTTCATTTTCACGCAAATGCAGCACTTACAAAAAAACGGGCAACACGTGGACTATATTACATTGTTGACGACCGCAGAGCCGCAAGCACTTGGTGGCGCTAATTATTTGCAAGAGCTGACATACTGCGCCAATCCCGAAAAATTTGCCCATTACCAAAAAGCATTATTAGCACACTGGCGCTACGGGCAAAAGCATAAAATTTTACAACAAGCGCAAACGATGGACTGGGAAGTGGAGGCAATTTTTCAAGCGCTTGAAGCGATTAGTTTGCACCAAGAGCCGATGTGTTTACCCATTCAACCTGACCTTGAAGCGCTGAAAAACTTACCGTTTGAGCCGCGTGTGTCGCGTGGTGTGATGACGGGGCTTGCAGGTTTTGACCGTGCGCTTAACGGTTTTCAGCCGAAAGAGTTAACGCTCATTGCGGCGCGTCCTTCGATGGGGAAAACTGACGTCATGAACCATTTTGCCCTCACAGCCGCTCAGCGCGGGCACACGGTGCTTGTGTTTTCGCTTGAAATGGCACGTGAGACGATCATCGAGCGCCAAATTGCGGCAGAAGGCAATTATAACCGCTTAAAAATGCGTGATCCGTACCGCTATTTTACAGAAGGGCAAAAGGCGAGTTGGGGCGATACGCTCAACAAGATGATGGCGTATGATTTATACATTAACGACCGCGCTGGGCTAACAGTCGCCGAAATTCAAGCGCAAGCGCGTCATATTATTCGCCGCAGTACAAAGCGCCCGATTATTTTTATTGACTACATTCAGCTCATTCGTACTCCGGAAGCTTTTGCGACCACAGCGCAAACGATGGGCGCCATTAGCTGGGGGTTAAAGCAATTAGCGAAAGAGCTCGATTGCCCTGTTGTTGTGCTGTCTCAGCTATCACGCAGCGTCGAACAGCGCCAGGACAAACGCCCCGTGCTCAGTGATTTGCGTGATTCAGGCAACCTCGAACAAGATGCCGATGTGGTGGTGTTTTTATACCGCGACAGCTATTACGAACAAACGAAAGACGAAACGCTAGAGCTTCACATTGCCAAGCATCGCAATGGTCCGACGGGTAAAGTAGAAGTGCACTACCAACGCGCGACTGGGGTGATTCGCGGTGATTAACGTGAGCGAAGCCTTTAGGTTATTAGTCGAAGCCATCACCGATACAAACGACGGCTTTTACCGCGTAGTGTACGCCATCTACCGCGAGCTGCAGTGCGGCACCTTGCACCCTGATGCGCCGTTTTTCGAGGCAAGCGTAGCGCTTGATCATCCAGAAGTAGCCGCGTTAATGGCAAGTGACGTGCTCGCCATCCGCCCCGTGCAGTTGTACGCTGTAAAGAGCGAAGCGGGTTACGCCTTTTATTTGGCGCATGACGCGTTAAGTGTCAAGCACCTACATAGCAGCAGATTTCACGACACTACAACAATTATTAATGCGAAGCGCTTGCTGTATACGTCATTTACGCTCGCCGCAACAGGCGAAACTATTAGTCCTTACGATTTTCGTCACCGCGTGCCACAGCTGCCGTATTATTTAGGAAGGGCGGAAGAGGGGCAGTATGTACTTTACCGTTAAGGCGCAACTAAAAAGCGAAGGCCAAGAAAAACATGGCGTTCGCTTTTTTTAGAAGTATAAAGGCTGTTTCTGTCAATCAACGGAAAGTAAAGAGCACTTTCTGTGGCTGCTTTCCAACTGCGTTGAAGGGGATCACGATTTAGTGAACTACCCACCACTTATTGACCTTGCGGTCTAATTGAAGTGGGGGCTTCTCGACTTATCGTTGCTTTTACTAGCCAACGAAAACTGACCGAGCTAACCCTCTTGTTCCAAGAGTTTTTGTTTCTATGCTAATGCCAATAGGCGAATGCCTTCATTT
>NZ_QAFW01000149.1 GCF_003057615.1 Metalysinibacillus jejuensis | reverse complement strand
ATCCCCCACAGCAAAACATGGTATATTTCATGACCAATACAGCCATGATACAACAACATTGTCCTGCTTTTGTTTTTACAGATGCTCATGCTATAAGAAGACTAACGAATTTTTATGAGGAATTAACTGATTTGGATAAAATTGATTGGCCAATTATGAAAGCGACAATATGGACGGATACTGATGAGGATCCCAATAGAAAGGCCCGAAGACAAGCCGAGTTTTTAGTACACAATGAGGTCCCACTTAAGGCTTGTTTAGGTTTTGCAGTATACGATGAGCAAATAAAGCATAGGGTAGAACAACTTTTACAACAAAACGGTATTTCATTACCCGTTGCTGTACGAAGACCATTTTATTTCTAAAGAGGTGAGTATAATGATTCAATCTGTCAAAGGTAATTTGCTTGAAGATTCAGCTGAAGCGTATGTAAATACAGTAAATACAGTGGGTGTAATGGGAAAAGGAATTGCCCTTCAGTTTAAACAAGCTTTCCCTGATGTGTTTAAACAGTATGAGAAAGCCTGTAAAAAGGGGCTTGTGCAAGTGGGTAACATGCATGTCACTGAAGTTGTAG
>NZ_QAFW01000148.1 GCF_003057615.1 Metalysinibacillus jejuensis | reverse complement strand
ATCCCCCACAGCAAAACATGGTATATTTCATGACCAATACAGCCATGATACAACAACATTGTCCTGCTTTTGTTTTTACAGATGCTCATGCTATAAGAAGACTAACGAATTTTTATGAGGAATTAACCGATTTGGATAAAATTGATTGGCCAATTATGAAAGCGACAATATGGACAGATACTGATGAGGATCCCAATAGAAAGGCCCGAAGACAAGCCGAGTTTTTAGTACACAATGAGGTCCCACTTAAGGCTTGTTTAGGTTTTGCAGTATACAACGAGCAAATAAAGCATAGGGTAGAACAACTTTTACAACAAAACGGTATTTCATTACCCGTTGCTGTACGGAAACAATTTTATTTCTAAAGAGGTGAGTATAATGATTCAATCTGTCAAAGGTAATTTGCTTGAAGATTCAGCTGAAGCATATGTAAATACAGTAAATACAGTAGGTGTAATGGGAAAAGGAATTGCCCTTCAGTTTAAACAAGCTTTCCCTGATGTGTTTAAACAGTATGAGAAAGCCTGTAAAAAGGGGCTTGTGCAAGTGGGTAACATGCATGTCACTGAAGTTGTAG
>NZ_QAFW01000147.1 GCF_003057615.1 Metalysinibacillus jejuensis | reverse complement strand
GATTCCATTCCACTAAAGAAATGTTGTATTTACTTCCAATCTTAATGAACATTTCTTTTGCAAAATCAGATAATTCATTGTCAAAAACTTGTATCCGATATTTCACAACCAGTACAAGATGATAATGCATTAAGAATACTGAATGATTATTACTATCTAATTTCATTGTGATATCAATCCTTTGTTACATCTAAGACTGATTATATTATAAGCTTTGGCTAAAGCCAACCGAAATTCATCTCCCACCTACTCATTGGTGCTATTCGCACCTTCACATTCCTTGAGGATGGGAGACTTCTTTCCGAAAGACGTTAAAAAAGGAAGTAGCATGGTCAGCATTGCGCGCTAATCCCCACTAAAAAACCTTGTGAGTGGCGAGTAGTTCAATTCTCTATGTAGTGTTATGTAGTAATGCCTTTGTTAATTACGCATAAAAAAACTCCCCATCTAGTAAACAGACTTTTTTAATCTGTTGACCTAATGGGGAGCCTATCACTTTTTCAAGTGGCAATCTTATTAGGTTCTGTCTAAAAACTATTTCCACCCCATGATATAATGGTGTAAATCAGAAAATGGGGTGGATGAAATGGCGCCAAGTCGTTACGAATTAACAGATGAACAGTGGAAACAAATTGAAGGGTTCTTCCCACCGTACACAACCGGTCGTCCTTCGAAACGAAGTAACCGTGAGATGTTCAATGCGATG
>NZ_QAFW01000146.1 GCF_003057615.1 Metalysinibacillus jejuensis | reverse complement strand
GCCACATACCCACATGAACAACGGTAAGTACGTTCAGATAGCTTCATAGGTTTTTCTGCACCACAACAAGAACATTTTTTAGTCGAAGGGAACCATTTATCAATTTTCACAAGCTGTTTCCCTTGTTCTTTTAGCTTGTACGATAAGAATGTAGTGAACATGCCCCAACCATTGTCGTGAACGCTTTTACCAAAGTGAAGGGCTTGAGACATTCCTTTCATGTCCAAGTCCTCGATGATAACAGCGTCATAGGTTGATGCCAATTCTTTTGATTGATGGTGTAGAAAGTTCTTACGTTGATTGGCTGTTTTTTCTTGTAGTTCAGCCACTTTCAAACGTTGTTTTTCCCAACGTGCAGAACCTTTCTTTCTACGAGATAGGATGCGTTGTTCTTTTGTTAATTTCTCTAATGATTGTCGATAAAAACGCGGGTAATTGGCTTTCTCACCCTGTTCACTTTCGACATACAGACCGTCCATAGCGAAATCTAGCCCAACAACTTTCTGAATGGACACTGGTTTAATTTCTTTCTCGTATTCTGTCAAAATCGAAATATAGTATTTACCTGATTTTGTTTTAGAAATCGTACAAGATTTTAATTTATAATCCGTAGGGATTTCCCGATGTTGCTTGATTTTTACTAATTTCAGTTTAGGTAATTTGATATGACCATCTTGCAATTCGATATTTCCGTTCACTCGATTGGTTGTATAAGACTGTTTTGACTTACGGTTTTTGAACTTTGGAAAT
>NZ_QAFW01000145.1 GCF_003057615.1 Metalysinibacillus jejuensis | reverse complement strand
GCTTCATTTTGTTTTTCCAACGCCGCATTCTTTTTTGCGAGTTCTTCAATTGTACGTGTGGGTGTTTGTTCGATTTTTACCATAGTGAAAGAAATTCGACTTGAATAGCCGAATTCCTTTTTTAAATGACAACTTTAGCAGAAACCTTCATATGTGAGGATTTTTGATTCATCGGTAACCCTTCGAGTAACCATTTACATTGGCGTCCTGAAATTTTTAAGGGGGTAGTCGCTTCATCAGGCCAGTCAAACAAGCCTTCTTCTAAACGACGATAAAAGAGCCAAAATCCATTATGATCCCAGTGAAGAATTTTTAATTTATCCTTTTTCCGATTACAGAATACAAAGAGATGTGACGAAAAGGGATCAAGCTGAAAGCTTTCTTGCACAATCGCAGCGAGTCCATCTACTGATTTCCGTAAATCAGTGGGACCACAAGCAATGAACACTTGATCCATTCGTAAATTAGTGAACATGATGTTGCACAACCTGAAGGATTTTCATTAAAGTATCTTCATCAAAACCAGGCGAACAATCAATCGTGATGCCATTAAGTTTAATTGCGATGGGAATTACTTCAGGTAAGGCCGTTTCTTGTACGACTAACCATTGAGCAGGTTGAATTTTTGGTTGTGTGCGTGATTTACGCAACCACTGATACATACTTTGCACCGGTACATTTTCTTTTGCGCACCAAGCAGCAACGCTTGCTTCGCCGCTTGTGTGAAATGCTTGAATACGAGATTGCCACATCAACTGGCGTTCAGAT
>NZ_QAFW01000144.1 GCF_003057615.1 Metalysinibacillus jejuensis | reverse complement strand
AAATCTATCAAATATCTACGGATACGCTTTATCAGTGGCAAAGGAAGTATGAAACATCTGGTTTAGAAGGATTAAAAGAATCTAGTTATTGGAAAGCTTATTCAAAAGAATTGATGGAGGCAGCCGTGCTAGACTATCTAAATCATGGACTTTCAAAAGGAGCAATAGTTTTAAAATATGAAATTAGTAGTCGTTCCGTTTTATCTCGTTGGATTCGCAAGTATACTAGGACGTGTCTAAAAACTCTACCTTATTGCGTCAATTTGAAAATCGCAGCGATATAAACGAATGCCAAAAAAGAAGTGGCTAATTTGTCGTAACGGGTTGCCACTCGGCGAAAGTGTTTGATTTTATTGAAAAAGCATTCGACTACGTGACGCTCTTTGTAGAGATACCAATCGACAGACCACGGTTCTTTGGCGTTCGTACGTGGTGGAATCGTATAATGTGCGCCTTTACTTGTCAGTTTGTCGCGAATCGCCTTTGTACCGTACGCTTTATCACCTAATACGTTACTGCCCGCGATTGGAAGTTGGTCGAACATGTCACAAGCAGGTTGACTATCATGCACGTTTCCAGCTGTTAGTTGAAATAACAATGGGTTGCCTAACGCATCCACAATGGCATGGATTTTCGTTGTTTTTCCGCCACGACTTACACCGATGTGTTGGGCAACTTCGGTATCGATGGCGTTTTTTTTGCCCCCGCACTATGTTGGTGAGCGCGAACGCTTGTTGAATCGATGCTTACGTTTTCAAAATCAGGTTCGAT
>NZ_QAFW01000143.1 GCF_003057615.1 Metalysinibacillus jejuensis | reverse complement strand
CAATCAATATACACGATATTATTCAGTACAAAGCGAGG
The DNA here is from genome assembly GCF_003057615.1 of Metalysinibacillus jejuensis. Taxonomy (GTDB): domain Bacteria; phylum Bacillota; class Bacilli; order Bacillales_A; family Planococcaceae; genus Metalysinibacillus; species Metalysinibacillus jejuensis. The sequence continues at coordinate 736 of NZ_QAFW01000143.1, read as the reverse complement.
TGAATTGATATGACTAAACAAAACAAAGCTTTCAAATTCCGTTTACTACCAAACAGAGAACAGGCAGTATTATTAGCCAAAACATTTGGCTGTGTTCGTCTTGTCTACAATAAGATGCTTGCGGAAAGACAAGCGACTTATGCAAAATACAAAGACGACAAGGAAATGCTTAAAAAGCAAAAGTTCCCTACACCAGCTAAATATAAAGACGAATTTCCATTCCTAAAAGAAGTGGATTCTTTAGCTTTAGCAAATGCACAAATGAACTTACAAAAGGCTTATAAGAATTTTTTTGAAGGCAATGCGGAATTTCCAAAGTTCAAAAACCGTAAGTCAAAACAGTCTTATACAACCAATCGAGTGAACGGAAATATCGAATTGCAAGATGGTCATATCAAATTACCTAAACTGAAATTAGTAAAAATCAAGCAACATCGGGAAATCCCTACGGATTATAAATTAAAATCTTGTACGATTTCTAAAACAAAATCAGGTAAATACTATATTTCGATTTTGACAGAATACGAGAAAGAAATTAAACCAGTGTCCATTCAGAAAGTTGTTGGGCTAGATTTCGCTATGGACGGTCTGTATGTCGAAAGTGAACAGGGTGAGAAAGCCAATTACCCACGTTTTTATCGACAATCATTAGACAAATTAGCAAAAGAACAACGCATCCTATCTCGTAGAAAGAAAGGTTCTGCACGTTGGGAAAAACAACGTTTGAAAGTGGCTG
>NZ_QAFW01000142.1 GCF_003057615.1 Metalysinibacillus jejuensis | reverse complement strand
CTATTCGACACTTTCAAAACGTTTAGGTGAACTGAATTACCTCATCGTGAAGCGTATTTTCGAATTAATTGTCGGCCGATTAAACCGAGCTGCAAGGCGTTCTCTCAAGTTAAAAAAAGAACTTCTGGCAATTGATTCGACAACGATTACGGTCGGAAAAACTCGTTTACCATGGGCGCTTTATCACGGGAATCGTTCAGGGATCAAACTGCACGTCAGCTTTACAAATGAAACAGGTATGCCTCTTCAAATCGTTGAAACAACTGGGCTGAAGCATGATGGTCCAATCGGTGTTCAATTAGAAGATAAGCGTTTTATTTTAGTGGCGGATCGTGCTTATTTTTCAATTGATAAAGTCGATCGATATGCAAAAACGCAGCAGGATTTTGTCATTCGTTTAAAAGAGAATATTCAGTTAAACCGTAAAAAATCGTTACAACGAGCAGCTGTGGAAGGTTCAAATATCGTCGCAGACTTTACTTGTACGCTAGGTACGGCACAAAAACAAACCGAAAAACGCCATCGTATTGTCGAGTTTACCGATTATGAAGGTGCGATTGTACGTGTCGTCACGAATCTTCGCGATGTATCCGCAGAAGAAATCGCAGGCATGTATAAGGAACGTTGGGCAATCGAATCCTTCTTTCGCTGGATTAAACAAAATTTAAATGTGCCAGTATTATTTGGCACGACTAAAAATGCGGTATTTAGTCAGCTTTTCGCCGCGTTAATTGCCTATGTTTTATTAAAGTTTTTACACAGCCGCATTCAATTGAAATCAGACGTAGACTCCTTGTCATTCGCAGGTTTTACACGCCT
>NZ_QAFW01000141.1 GCF_003057615.1 Metalysinibacillus jejuensis | reverse complement strand
CGCAAGCATCTTATTGTAGACAAGACGAACACAACCAAATGTTTTGGCTAATAATACTGCCTGTTCTCTGTTTGGTAGTAAACGGAATTTGAAAGCTTTGTTTTGTTTAGTCATATCAATTCACCTCGCTTTATACGGAATAATATCGTATATATTGATTGTATCGTAGAAATACCGTACAATCAAGTGAGAGGTGATAATTTTGAAAGATAGTGAACTACCCACCACTTATTGACCTTGCGGTCTAATTGAAGTGGGGGCTTCTCGACTTATCGTTGCTTTTACTAGCCAACGAAAACTGACCGAGCTAACCCTCTTGTTCCAAGAGTTTTTGTTTCTATGTTAATGCCAATAGGCGAATGCCTTCATTTTTGATATTGATGGCTGAATTATAGTCACGATATGCCACATACCCACATGAACAACGGTAAGTACGTTCAGATAGCTTCATAGGTTTTTCTGCACCACAGCAAGAACATTTTTTAGTCGAAGGGAACCATTTATCAATTTTCACAAGCTGTTTCCCTTGTTCTTTTAGCTTGTACGATAAGAATGTAGTGAACATGCCCCAACCATTGTCGTGAACGCTTTTACCAAAGTGAAGGGCTTGAGACATTCCTTTCATGTCCAAGTCCTCGATGATAACAGCGTCATAGGTTGTTGCTAATTCTTTTGATTGATGGTGTAGAAAGTTCTTACGTTGATTGGCTGTTTTTTCTTGTAGTTCAGCCACTTTCAAACGTTGTTTTTCCCAACGTGCAGAACCTTTCTTTCTACGAGATAGGATGCGTTGTTCTTTTGCTAATTTGTCTAATGATTGTCGATAAAAACGTGGGTAATTGGCTTTCTCACC
>NZ_QAFW01000140.1 GCF_003057615.1 Metalysinibacillus jejuensis | reverse complement strand
CATCGCATTGAACATCTCACGGTTACTTCGTTTCGAAGGACGACCGGTTGTGTACGGTGGGAAGAACCCTTCAATTTGTTTCCACTGTTCATCTGTTAATTCGTAACGACTTGGCGCCATTTCATCCCCCCCATTTTCTGATTTACACCATTGTATCGTGGGGTGGAAATAGTTTTTAGACAGAACCTAGGAATAATAGCTAGCAAAAGAAACCATAACCACTCCATCATAGGGTAAGGACCAAATGACTCTCCTTTGGCTATTACATAAAAAAACAAAGCTATTGTACTCGCAACATAGACGACCATCGTATACGTTACTAATGACAGCCGCTTCCTAACGTCTTGACCAAATAATAAATAAATTGTTATGAGGGCACAAGCAATCAATGCTAATGCATCACCATACAGGGCCGTGCCACTTACTTGAAAATCTCCCCAACCTATTAACACACTTCCTATAATGGCTATTGTACCCGATAGAATTGTTTTTAAGGAAATCGATTCTTTAAAGAACAAATAGGTACCGACAAAAGCGAATAAAGGTTGCAAGGTTACGAGTACAGTTGAGCTAGCCACAGATGTATAATTTAACGTCTTTCCCAAAGAAGTCTCCCATCCTCAAGGAATGAGAAGGTGCGAATAGCACCAATGAGTAGGCGGGAGATGAATTTCGGTTGGCTTTAGCCAAAGCTTATAATATAATCAGTCTTAGATGTAACAAAGGATTGATATCACAATGAAATTAGATAGTAATAATCATTCAGTATTCTTAATGCATTATCATCTTGTACTGGTTGTGAAATATCGGATACAAGTTTTTGACAATGAATTATCTGATTTTGCAAAAGAAATGTTCATTAAGATTGGAAGTAAATACAACATTTCTTTAGTGGAATGGAATC
>NZ_QAFW01000013.1 GCF_003057615.1 Metalysinibacillus jejuensis | reverse complement strand
AAATGAAGGCATTCGCCTATTGGCATTAGCATAGAAACAAAAACTCTTGGAACAAGAGGGTTAGCTCGGTCAGTTTTCGTTGGCTAGTAAAAGCAACGATAAGTCGAGAAGCCCCCACTTCAATTAGACCGCAAGGTCAATAAGTGGTGGGTAGTTCACAGTCTTTCCACATAATATGTAACCTCCTCGTGATGATAAGTTATAATTTTACTAGTAAATATTTGATATGACAATAGTACAATAGCTTTTTTTCAATGGAAAAGAATGAAGAATTATGCTAGTTTTAGGGATGGAGTTGATAATGAATGCAAAAAATTAAATTAGGTCTTATTTTTTTACTTATACCGACTGCTATAGCGGTTTATACAATGCTCTTTTTTGTATGGCAAGGGCTAAAAGAATTGCCTATCGTCCAGCAATTTACGCAAGAAGAGACATCGACCGTTCAAGCGTTATTTGATATCCCGATACCAGAAGAGTACATTCCGATTTATATGGCTGCCGAAGAAGCTTATCATGTGCCATGGACATTGCTTGCAGCCCATCATCGTATTGAAACACGCTTTTCTACTATGAGTACACTTGTATCACCTGCAGGCGCTGTAGGACATATGCAATTTATGCCCTGTACTTTTGTAGGTTGGCAACACCCCACATGTGAAGGGCTCGGTAAAGGTAAAATACCAACAAATGAGTTGACAAGTTTAGCTGTCATTGCACAATATGGCGGCTACGGTGTTGATGCGAATGGCGACGGTATTGCAGATCCTTATGATATAGAAGACGCTATTTTTAGCGCTGCCAATTATTTAGCACACGCTGGGGCAGCGAGCGGTGAAATCGAAAAAGCCGTTTTCAACTATAATCATAGTGATAAATACGTACGCGACGTTATGCATTTTTACCAATTATACAGTGAGCATAAGGATGCGTTAGTTAGTTTAATTCACACAGCAAAAGAGGAGGGCTAGTCCCTCCTCTTTTGTGATATTAAGCACGATTGCCGCTCAATGCTTTTAATACTAAGCTTACAATAAAGATTAAGACGATGGCACCGATTAAAGCAGGTACGATATAGAAATCACTTACTTTTGGACCCCATGCACCAAGCAAAGTGCCACCTAACCAAGAACCAACAATACCAGCTATAATATTACCAATAATGCCACCTGGGATATCTTTACCTAAAATAAGACCTGCTAACCATCCTAAAATACCACCGATAATTAAAAACCATAAAAAGCTAAACATAATACTTCATCTCCTCTTTGTGTAGAAAGTTTATTGTTCTGCTTGCTTAGTAACTATATTTCCTACTTCACAAAGAGTTAAACAAAAAAATTAAATAATTGTGAAACCGAGTGAGTTTTGAATGTGAGCGAGCGCAAACTCATGCGCCTGCTCGTTAAAGCTTGCCACCCCCGCTTTATGCACAATCGTAGGGTAGCCTAAATTATAGGCATCTACACATGTATGCAGGATGCAAATGTCTGTACAAACGCCTACAATGTGCAATTCTTCAATCCCGCGCTCACGCAGCAATAAAAATAAGTTAGTACCAGCAAAAGCGCTGTAGCGTGTTTTATCTAACCAAATAATTTCAGGATTTGCTTCATATAGTGAGTGCAATTCACCATACATATTGCGCCCTTTCGTTCCACGAATATTATGTGGGGGGAAAAGTTTGCTTTCTGGGTGTAACGTATCATCTTTTTCATGCAAATCATTAATGAAAAATACGGCATCGCCCTGTGCTAAAAATTGCTTCGTTAATGCAGTGATTGCTTGTTCAAGCTTTTGTCCAGGCAATCCGCAAGTTAATAAACCATCTTCTGCTACAAAATCTACGGTATAATCAACCACGAGTAACGCTTTCTTCATTATAACCACTCCTTTCTTTCTATTATACGTAAAAAGTACACATCTGTCTTTACGTCTGTTTTCTGTCGAAAAAACTTGATTTCTGTACTTTGCGAATATATAATTATCGAAACGACAGAAAGGGTGAGTGATATGGATCTAGTAATGATGAAGAAGCTTGATAAGTATGGTTTATGGTTTGCAGGTGTGCATACGTTAGTTTTTGTTAACTTAGCACTTGATTTCTGGTTGATTAAGTAAAGGAGAAAAATAATGAATAAGATGAAGTGAAGCAACTAGTGGAATGGTGACTAGTTGCTTTTTAAATAGCATACTAAAGGCTAGACCAATAATGTAGCCGACATACATAACTAGCGATAAGCATCAGTTTTTTGTCTATTTGTAAAATATTCAGTTAATTTTTAAAATAATTGAAAATATAGTCTTAGCGACAAGAAAGTGAGTGTATCAAGCAAGAAAACGATTTCATTTTGTCATAATTAAGTGAATTGTCTAAACAATTCAAAAAATACTGTTGACGAGGTGTTACATTTCGTACTATGATAACAACAATTTCAATTACGTAATGCAAATGCATTGCAACAAGAAATGTTTAAAGAGTAGGAGTCGTTGTAAATGAGAAGTGACATGATTAAAAAAGGTATTGACCGTGCACCACACCGTAGCTTGCTATATGCAACTGGTAAGGTGAAGGCAAAGGATTTAGATAAGCCGTTTATTGGCGTATGTAACTCGTACATCGATATTATTCCTGGTCACGTACATTTACGACAGTTCGCAGACGTTGTAAAAGAAGCAATTATCGAAGCAGGCGGCATTCCGTTTGAGTTTAATACAATCGGTGTTGACGACGGTATTGCAATGGGGCATATTGGTATGCGCTATTCGCTACCGAGCCGAGAGTTAATTGCCGACTCAGCAGAAACCGTAATTAATGCTCACTGGTTCGACGGTGTGTTTTACATTCCTAACTGTGATAAAATCACGCCAGGTATGTTAATGGCAGCTGTTCGTACAAATGTACCTTCTATTTTTGTTTCAGGGGGCCCGATGGAAGCAGGCGTATCTTCTACAGGTAAGCAACTTTCATTAACTTCTGTTTTCGAAGGTGTAGGTGCATTAAAGTCAGGTAAGATGAGTGAAGCAGAGCTACTGGACATTGAAAACAATGCATGTCCGACGTGTGGCTCATGTTCAGGTATGTTTACAGCAAACTCGATGAACTGCCTAATGGAAATGCTAGGCGTTACACTACCGGGTAATGGTACGATTGTAGCGACATCTAATGAACGACATAAATTAATTAAAGAAGCTGCAAAGCAATTAGTGCGTATGATTAAAGAAGACATCAAACCGCGTGACATTATTACAAAAGAAGCGATTGATGATGCATTCGCATTAGATATGGCGATGGGTGGATCGACAAATACTGTACTTCACACATTAGCGATTGCTAACGAAGCTGAAATTGACTATAACGTAGAAGATATTAATAAGGTAGCAGAACGCGTGCCTTACTTAGCAAAAATTATGCCAGCTTCTGATATTTCAATGGATGACATTGAAAAAGCAGGTGGAGTTAGCTCTATCATTAATGAGTTAACTAAAATTCCGGGTAGTATTCACCCGAATCGCATTACAGTTACAGGTAAAACGATTGGCGAAGACGTTAAGGATTTCCATATTACAAATGACCAAGTCATTCGTACAAAAGATAATCCGTATAGCCCTGTAGGTGGTTTATCTGTACTATTTGGCAATATCGCACCACAAGGCGGCGTTATTAAAGTAGGCGCAGTTGACCCATCAATTAAAGTGTTTAAAGGCGAAGCTATTGTTTTTGATTCGCAAGAGGCCGCGCAAGAAAATATTGATAATGGCACGGTGCGTGAAGGCCACGTAGTCGTCATTCGTTACGAGGGACCTAAAGGTGGTCCGGGGATGCCAGAAATGCTTGCGCCGACGTCAGCCATTCAAGGACGTGGGCTAGGTACAAAGGTAGCGCTCATCACAGATGGTCGTTTCTCTGGTGCTTCACGTGGTATTTCAATTGGGCATATTTCCCCAGAAGCTGCAGAAGGCGGGCCTATCGCACTCGTTGAAGATGGTGATATCATAACGATTGATTTACCAAACCGTACGATTGAATTAGAAGTGGCTGAAGAAGTTTTAGCAGAGCGTCGTACAAAGCTACAACCATTTGAACCTAAAATTAAGCGTGGCTGGTTAGCACGTTACTCAGCGTTAGTAACAAGTGCATCTACAGGCGGCGTGATGAAAATTTAATATTTAAAACGTTGATGAGGTTAAAGGGTATAGATAATTGTATTCACAGAGAGCTGGTCGTGCTGAAAGCCAGTAATACAACTATATCCGACATCCCCTCGGAGTGAGCTATTAAACGCGTCAGCCATTAGATAGCTTCGGGCACAACAGAGTGCCTGTTACAAATGAATAAATGCGCTTGCCGTATTTATTCCTGAGATAGCATTAAATTGCTATGAACAAGGGTGGTACCATGAAAAGGCTTTTTTCATCCCTCGCACAAAGGTTTCTTTGTGTGTGGAGAAAAAGAGTCTTTTTTATTTTATAAAAAAATTGGAATTATGAGGGAGGAGTAATTGATATGTGTGCAAATACTTCAGTGGACGAAAAACAACCGATGATGCAACAAAGCGAACAACAACAACCTAAGGACGGAGCCGATTTACTAGTCAAAGCGCTACACGATCAAGGTGTTGAAATTATTTTTGGTTATCCAGGTGGGGCCGTGTTACAAATTTATGATGCGATGTATCGCAACCCAATCCGCCATATTTTAGCAAGGCATGAGCAAGGTGCAATCCATGCTGCAGAGGGATATGCACGTGTATCGAATAAGCCAGGTGTCGTAATTGCGACGAGCGGTCCAGGAGCAACAAACCTTGTGACAGGCATTGCAGATGCGATGATTGACTCTATCCCACTCGTTGTGTTTACCGGTCAAGTATCAACAGCCGTTATTGGAACAGATGCTTTCCAAGAGGCAGATATTATGGGGATTACTACACCGATTACTAAACATAACTATCAAGTGCAAGACCCAAAAGATATCCCACGCATCGTAAAAGAGGCGTTTCATATTGCCAATACAGGCCGTAAAGGACCAGTAGTAGTCGATTTCCCTAAAAACGTATCGATGGACTTATTCAATGTCGAAGATCTGCCAAGTCCGGATGCGCCAATCGATTTACCAGGCTACCAACCAACGTATAAGCCAAATTACTTACAAATTCAAAAGGCAATTAAAGCGTTAAGCCAAGCAAAAAAACCAATCGTTTTAGCAGGAGCTGGCGTATTATTCGCAGATGCCAAAAAAGAATTAACTGAATTTATCGAACGTTATGAATTGCCAATTACTACAACGCTATTAGGGTTAGGCTCGGTGCACGGCGAACATGAACTTAATCTAGGTATGGCAGGTATGCACGGTACAGCAACGGCTAACTATGCTATTACGGAATGCGATGTACTACTGAATATCGGCGCTCGCTTTGATGACCGCCTAACGGGTAATTTAGCAACATTCGCACCAAACGCTACAGTGATTCATATCGATATTGACCCAGCTGAAATTGGCAAGAATGTGCCGACAGAAGTTCCAATTGTTGGTGATGCTAAGCAAGCGCTACAAGCATTATTAAAGAAGCCGTTTGATAAACCTGAAGTAGGCGCTTGGCACGAACGTTTACAAGCGATGCAACAAGAATACCCTTTATGGTATACATTGCCAGAAAATGAGCAAGAAATTTTACCGCAGCAAGCGCTACAAACAATTCACCGTGTAACAGAAGGTGAAGCAATTGTTACGACTGACGTTGGTCAACATCAAATGTGGACAGCGCAGTATTACCCACTTAACAATGACCATAGTTGGGTAACATCAGGCGGTTTAGGAACGATGGGGTTCGGTTTCCCAGCAGCTATTGGGGCACAGTTTGCAGAGCCTGATCGTCGTGTTGTGGCAGTTTGCGGCGATGCTGGCTTCCAAATGACAGCACAGGAGCTTGCGCTACTAAAAGAATTTAACCTACCTGTAAAAATCGTTATTTTAAATAATAGTTGTTTAGGTATGGTACGTCAGTGGCAACAAGCCTTCTATGAAAAGCGTTATTCATCATCATTAATGCCTGTACAGCCTGACTTTGTAAAGCTTGCTGAAGCTTATGGCATTAAAGGTTACCGTATTGATACGCTACAAGAAATGGACGCTATATTTGAAGAAGCACTGCGTTCAGACGAGCCAGCGTTAATTGATTGCCGCGTAAAACAAATTGAAAATGTAACACCGATGGTAGCACCAGGTGCGGGATTACATGAAATGATTGGAGTGAAGCCACAATGAGACGCGTAATTACGATTACAGTTATCAACCAAAGCGGTGTATTAAACCGTGTAACTGGCTTGCTCATGAAGCGCCAGTTCAATATAGAAAGCATTACAGTAGGTCATACTGATCAACCAACGATTTCTAAAATGACGTTTATTGTAAATGTCGATGATGCTCAAAAAATCGAGCAACTTATCAAACAGCTTTCTAAGCAAATTGATGTGTTAAAAGTAAATGATATTACGGATAATTCAATCGTGCTAAGAGAGCTCGCATTAGTGAAAGTAATTTCGCCACCAGCGATGCGCTTGGAAATGAACAGCATTGTAGAGCCTTTCCGACCACAAATCGTTGATACATCAAAAAGTATGGTAACTTACCAAGTGGTAGGGGATCCTGATAAAATCGATGCATTTATTGAGCTCATTCGCCCTTATGGTATTAAAGAGCTCACACGTACAGGTGTTACAGCTTCGGTACGTGAAACGCAAAAGACACAAGCACCACAATTATCTATTTTGAAGTGACGGCTAACGCCTTAACTATATAAACCACACATATTAGGAGGAATTTAATCATGGCAACAATGTATTATGAACAAAATATTAACGACGAAATTTTAAAAGGTAAAAAAATCGCAATCATCGGGTATGGCTCACAAGGTCATGCACATGCGCTTAACTTAAAAGATTCAGGTTTTGATGTAGTAGTAGGCGTACGCCCAGGCGGTTCATTCGACGCAGCTAAAGCTGACGGTGTAGACGTAAAAACTGTAGCAGAAGCAGCAGCTGAAGCTGATATCATCCAAATTTTATTACCGGATGAGCGTCAAAAAGCAGTTTATGAAGCAGAAATTGCACCAAACTTAAAAGCGGGCGATGCATTAATGTTCGCACACGGTTTCAATATTCATTTCGGTCAAATTACACCACCAGCTGATGTTGATGTATTTTTAGTGGCACCTAAAGGCCCAGGTCACTTAGTGCGTCGTCAATTCGAACAAGGTGCTGGCGTACCAGGTTTATTCGCTATCCATCAAGATGCGACAGGTCAAGCAAAAGAGTTAGCACTTGCTTACGGTAAAGGTATCGGTTCTGCACGCGGTGGTTTACTAGAAACAACATTTAAAGAAGAAACAGAAACAGATTTATTCGGTGAGCAAGCGGTGCTTTGTGGTGGCGCTACAGCATTAGTACAAGCTGGTTTCGAAACACTAGTAGAAGCGGGCTACCAACCAGAACTTGCTTACTTTGAAACATTACACGAGCTTAAATTAATCGTTGACTTAATGTTTGAAGGCGGTATGGAAACAATGCGCTACTCAGTATCAGATACAGCAGAGTGGGGCGACTATGTAGCGGGTCCTCGTATTATCGATGCTTCAGTAAAAGCACGCATGAAAGATGTATTAACAGACATTCAATCAGGTAAATTTGCGAAAGACTGGATCAATGAAAACGAAACAGGTCGTCCAAATTACACGAAATATAAAGAAGCGGGAGCTAACCACCAAATTGAAGAGGTTGGTAAAAAGCTACGTGCGATGATGCCATTCATCAATGAAAATAAAAAAACAGTCGTTAGGGAAGTGAGCGCTAGTGCAAAAAATTGACATCTTTGATACAACATTACGTGACGGTGAACAATCAGCCGGCATTAACTTAAACACAGGCGAAAAAATCGAAATTGCAAAGCAATTAGAACGACTAGGTGTCACAATTATTGAAGCGGGTTTTCCCGCTTCGTCACCTGGTGACTTTGATGCTGTACAACGCATCGCAAACACAGTAAAGGGCTCTATTGTAACAGGCCTTGCGCGCTGTGTACAAAAAGATATTGATGTAACGTGGGAAGCGATTAAAGGCGCAGCACAACCCCATATTCACGTGTTCCTTGCGACATCTCCAATTCATATGGAATACAAACTAAAAAAATCACCAGAGCAAGTCGTCGAGCAGGCAGTAGAAGCTGTAAAGTATGCAAAGTCTCGCTTCTCACTCGTGCAATGGTCAGCAGAAGATGCTTTCCGTTCGGACCGTGAGTTTTTAGTAAAAATTATGAATGAGGTCATTGCCGCAGGTGCAACGACAATTAACGTGCCAGACACAGTAGGGTATGCAACTCCAGCAGAATACGGTGCTTTATTTAAGTTTTTACTAGAAAACGTGAAAGGTGCGGAAAAAGTAAAATTCTCTGCACACTGTCACAACGACTTAGGTATGGCAACAGCGAATACGATTGCAGCAATTGAAAATGGTGCGCTACAAGTAGAAGGTACGATTAATGGTATCGGCGAACGTGCAGGAAATGTTGCGCTAGAAGAAGTGGCAGTCGCATTAAAAGTGCGTGGTGACTTTTACCCTTATGAGACAACGATAAATTTAAGTGAAATTAAACGCACGTCGCAAATGGTAAGTAAATTAACGAACGTTGTCATTCAACCTAATAAAGCAATTGTAGGTAAAAATGCTTTTGCACATGAGTCAGGTATTCACCAAGATGGTATGTTAAAGCATCCAGAGACGTATGAAATTATGTCGCCATCACTTATTGGTGAAGGAGAAGTACCACTTGTACTTGGTAAGCACTCAGGCCGTGCAGCTTTCCGTGACCGTGCTGAAAAAATGGGCTTTGATTTATCTGACGAGCGCTTAAATAAAGCGTTTGACGAATTTAAAAAATTAGCCGATCGCAAAAAAGAAATTACAGAAGCGGATTTAATCACGTTATTAACAGAACAGCAAGTGTTAATTGATGATGTGCCGTTATTTGAGTTAAAGAGTGTACAAGTACAGTACGGTACGGAAAATATTCCAACAGCTACCGTATCAGCTATTACACCACAGGGCGAGCTAAAAACATTAGCATCGACAGGCTCAGGATCGGTAGAAGCTATTTTTAATACGTTAGAGCAATTTTTTGACGGTGAAATTAATATTTTAGACTATCGTGTATCTTCTGTAGGTAAAGGACGTGACGCTTTAGGTGAAGCGGTAATTAACCTACGTTATAAAGATATGACGACGACAGGTCGCGATGCAGCACAAGACGTGTTAGAAGCAAGTGCAAAAGCGTACTTAAATGCGATGAATCGCCAATTAATTCAAGCGAGTATGCGTGCACAAGTGACACAATAAAGAAAGAAGGGTGTAACGATGGAAAAGAAAATTACGGTCCTACCAGGGGACGGCATTGGTCCAGAAGTAATTGCGTCAGCAGTGGAGATTTTACAAGTGATTGCAAAACGTTTTAATCATACATTTCATTTAGCTTATGGTGCCATTGGAGGCGCAGCAATTGATCAATATAACAATCCATTACCAGATGAAACGATTGCGCTATGTGAAGAAAGTGATGCAATTTTATTAGGGGCAGTAGGCGGTCCAAAGTGGGATCAAAACCCACCAGAGCTACGCCCAGAAAAAGGTTTATTACGCATTCGTAAGCACTTTGATTTATTTGCAAACTTACGTCCTGTAACAGCTATCTCAAGCCTTCTTGACGCTTCGCCATTAAAACGCGAAGTAGCCGAAAATGTTGACTTAATGATTGTGCGCGAGTTAACAGGCGGCGTATACTTTGGCGAACCACGTATGCGCACAGCAGACGGCGCGATTGATACGACGGTCTATTCAAAAATGGAAGTAGAGCGCATTGTAGAAAATGCTTTCCATCTCGCTCGTTTACGCAGTGGTAAATTATGTTCAGTAGACAAGGCAAACGTATTAGAGACAAGTCGCTTATGGCGTGAAGTAGTAGAAGAAAAGAAAAAAGATTTCCCAGATGTTGAAGTAGAACATCATTTAGTAGATTCTGTCGCGATGAAACTGATTACAAATCCAGGACATTTTGATGTTGTCGTAACAGAAAATATGTTTGGTGACATTTTAAGTGACGAAGCTTCTGTTATTACAGGTTCACTTGGTGTATTACCATCAGCATCCATTCGTGGCGATAGTTTCGGGTTGTACGAGCCAGTACACGGGTCCGCGCCAGAAATTGCAGGACAAGGTGTAGCTAACCCAGCAGCAACCATTTTATCTGTAGCGATGTTACTCAAATATTCTTTCGGCTTAAAAGAAGAAGCTGCAGAAGTAGAGCGTGCGGTAAATGCCGTATTTGAAGATGGTTACTTTACAGCAGACCTTGCTAAAGATGGTGACCGTGTATTAACGACAACGGAATGGACAAATAAAGTAATTAATGAGATTGATACAAGCTTTGTATCAGATAGCATTATGACTTCATATATTTAAGAAGAGGGTGTGTAGGATGGCGAAAAATATTATTGAAAAAGTTTGGGATAATCACGTCGTATATCAAGAGGACGGAAAGCCTGACTTATTATATATTGACCTTCATTTAATTCATGAAGTAACGTCACCACAAGCCTTTGAAGGACTGCGCCTTGCTAATCGCAAGGTGCGACGTCCTGATCTGTGCTATGCGACGATGGACCATAACGTCCCTACGAAAAATTTACCAACAATCAATGACCCAATTGCACGCAAACAAATCGAAACACTTGCTGAGAATGCAAAAGAGTTTGGTATTGAGTTAGCGGATATGGGACATCCTGACCAAGGAATTGTTCACGTTATTGGGCCAGAGCTTGGCTTAACGCAGCCTGGTAAAACTATTGTATGCGGTGACTCACATACGTCTACGCACGGTGCTTTTGGGGCAATTGCCTTTGGTATCGGGACTTCTGAAGTAGAGCACGTACTATCTACGCAAACACTTTGGCAAAGCAAACCACGTACAATGAAGGTAAATGTGTCGGGTGAACTTGGTGCAGGTGTGGAAGCTAAAGATATTATTTTAGCTATTATTGCGAAATTCGGTATTGATGTAGGTACAGGCCACATCATTGAGTTTACGGGTGACGCAATTAAAAAGCTATCTATGGAAGAGCGTATGACAATTTGTAATATGTCAATTGAAGCAGGGGCAAAGGCTGGATTAATTGCACCAGACGAAACGACAGTTGCTTACTTACGAGGTCGTCGTTATGCACCACAAGGCGAAGCATTTGAACGTGCAGCCGCTTATTGGCTAAGCTTAGCGTCAGATGAAGGCGCAACATATGATGCCGTGTTAGAAATTGACGGTACTGCAATTGAACCTGTTGTAACATGGGGTACAAACCCAGCGATGGGGGCTGGTATTTCACAAAATGTACCAACAAAAGCAGACTACTCAACAGAAGCAGATAAAGCGGCGTTAGAAAAAGCGCTAACTTATATGGGCTTAGAGGAAGGGCAAGCGTTAACGGATATTGCCATTCAACACGTCTTTATCGGTTCATGTACAAATTCACGTTTAAGTGATTTACGTGCAGCTGCTAAAGTAATTGAAGGTCGCAAAGTACATGATAACGTAACTGCTATCGTCGTACCGGGATCGGTTTCAACAAAGCGTCAAGCCGAAGAAGAAGGCTTAGATCAAATTTTTAAAGCCGCTGGATTTGAGTGGCGTGAAGCGGGTTGTTCGATGTGTTTAGCAATGAATGATGATGTGGTGCCTACAGGCGAGCGCTGTGCTTCTACATCTAACCGTAACTTTGAAGGGCGTCAAGGTACAGGTTCACGCACGCACTTAGTAAGCCCTCCAATGGCCGCTGCAGCAGCAATTGCAGGTCATTTTGTAGATGTACGTCAATTTGTAAAGCAGGAGGTACAATAATGGAGCCAATTAAACATGTAGAAAGTATTATCGTGCCGCTTGATAACAAAAACGTTGATACGGACCAAATTATTTCGAAAGAATTTTTAAAGCGCATTGAGCGTACAGGTTTTGGGCAATATTTATTTTACCACTGGCGCTATAATGAGGACGGTACGTTAAATGAAGACTTCGTATTAAATGACCCGAAATTTGCGGGCGCTAGCATTTTAGTGTCAGATGAAAATTTCGGTTGCGGTTCTTCACGTGAACACGCACCATGGGCAATTTTAGACTACGGATTCCGTGTAGTAATGGCCCCATCATTTGCGGATATTTTTTATAATAACTGCTTTAAAAATGGTATTTTACCGATTAAATTGCCACAAGACGTGATTAACGACTATTTAACGCGTGGTAAAGACGGCTTGACATTAGCTGTTGATTTAGTAAGCCAAACGATAACAGACAGCGATGGAGCAATTGTTAACTTCACAATTGATGAGTACTCACGTAATATGCTGTTAGAAGGTTTAGACGAAATCGGTTTAACGATTCAATATGAAGATGCAATTAGTGCATACGAAAATCGACCAAAGCCGTATTAATAAGAGGGGGGAGTATCCACTAGGGTACTCCTGTTTTTTTGCTTTCAAAATGAGCGTAGTTATGCGAAAATGGATAGCAGTAGAAAGGAAGTATCGTTTTATGCAAACTGTAGTAAGACCAATAGATGCGTGGGAGCCGTATGAGGATATTACAAAATACGGTAAGTTAACGCTATCTAATATTGAATTTACCACAACAAATTTATGTAATATGCGCTGTGCGCACTGTGCGGTGGGGTACACCCTTCAAACGAAAGAGGACCCAGCGCTACCGATGGATCAAATTATTAAAGCGCTTGATGAGGTTGAAACCTTACGTGTGATGAGTTTTACAGGCGGAGAGCCACTCATGACTAAACGAGGCATTCGCACTAATATTTTACCGCTATTACAATATGCAAAGTCTCGTGGTATTCGAACACAAATTAATTCGAATTTGACGCTACCAATGGACCATTATGAAATTGTTGCACCGTATTTAGATGTGATGCATATTTCACATAACTGGAGCGATGAACGCGAGTTTGTAGAGACAGGCTTTGCGATGATGGATAAAAAGCCGAGTGTGGCACAGCGCGCAACATTGTATCGCAACATTTTAGACAATGCGCGTGCTTTAGCAAATGGCGGGATGTTTGTATCGGCAGAGACGATGTTAAATCGTAATACTGTTCCACATTTAGCTAAAATCCATAATGAAGTGGCGAACGAAATGCTATGTCGTCGCCATGAAATTCACCCGATGTATCCGAGTGATTTTGCAAGTGATTTATCGACGATTACGCTAGATGAGTATCGTGATGTCGTCAATCATTTATTGGATATTCGCAATGAGGAAGTGTGGATGCTGTTTGGTACGTTACCATTTTACCCATGTAGTACGGATGAACGTGACCGAGCGGTACTTGCGCGTATTAAGGCAGCTCATAACACAACAATTCGTAATGATGTGGACGGGCGCTCACGAATGAACGTTAATATTTTTACAGGCGATGTGTCTGTATCTGACTTCGCGGATGACGGCGCAGCACTTGGTAATATTTTAACGCAGTCATTGCCTAAAATTTATGAGGATTGGTTAGAGACGCATATTTCAGAAAGTATTAACTGTCACTGCCCAGCAGCGAAATGTTTAGGACCAAATATTTTAGTGAAGAATATGTATTATCCTGAACACCGCTTTATGAGTGGGACGGTAAAATAACAGAGCAGAGGCGAGCTTGCCTCTGCTTTTAATATTTACAAACAAAATAGAGTACGGTATAATTAATTGTTATAAATCGTAACGATTATGGATTAGAAAGAAGCGAAGCTGATGACCAAAACACTCATTGAACTCCAACATATTTCGTTTGCTTACGAGCATACACAAGTGTTACAAGATATTTCGCTCTCCATCCATGAAGGAGAGTTTGTGGCGTTACTTGGGCCAAATGGCTCGGGGAAATCGACCTTATTAAAAATCATCTTAGGTTTATTAAAGCCGGATAGTGGCGAAGTGATTTTATTTGATACACCCGCGAAGCAGTTTAAAGAGAGAGAGCGTATCGGATATGTGTCACAAAAATCCAATGCGTTTAATTCAGGATTTCCTGCGACAGTTTATGAAGTTGTACGTAGTGGCCTCACTAAAAGAGTAGGCTTGTTTAAACGATTACCAAAAGATACAAACCGTCGTATTGAGGCTGCACTTGAAGCGGTCGGCATGCAAGGGTTTAGCAATCGTACTATCGGTGCATTATCAGGGGGGCAACAACAGCGCGTCTTCATTGCACGCGCTTTAATTAGTGATCCTGAAGTGCTCGTACTTGATGAACCTACAGTTGGTATTGACCATGAAAATGTACAAGCGTTTTATGATTTATTAGCTACATTAAATCGCGAACGTGGTATTACGATGTTGCTCGTCACGCATGATGTGGATGTCGTATCTAATCATATTACACATGTAGCTTGCTTAAATAAAACCATTCATTTCCATGGCTATAAAAATGAATTTGACGACATGACTCAAGAAGCGCGGGATGCGTGGTATGGACATGCTGTACGCAAAGTACATTAAAGGAGCGGCACTATGATCGAAGCTATTTTTCAATATGAATTTTTACAAAATGCTGTAGTAGCAGGTCTTATCATCGGTATTATTGCACCACTACTCGGTGTCTTTATTGTGGTGAGGCGATTATCACTCATTGCTGATGCTTTATCACATGTTACATTAGCGGGGATTGCAGGGAGTTTATATATTAGCCAAATGGTGCCTGCATTAGCTTTACTTAATCCGATTTATTTAGGTATTGTAGCTTCTGTCACAGGCTCTTTATTTATCGAGCGCTTGCGCCGTGTTTATAAACATTATGAAGAGCTCGCAATTCCTATTATTATGTCAGGTGGCATTGGGATTAGTGCAATATTCATTTCTTTAGCTCATGGCTTTACGACGGATTTAATGAGCTACTTATTTGGTTCTGTTTCTGCGGTATCACGCGCTGACTTATATGTTGTCATCGCTATTGCCTTTGTGGTGTTAGTATTTTTACGTATTTTTTATAAGGAATTGTTCGTACTATCTTTTGACGAAGAATATAGTAAAGCGAGCGGCTTGCCTTCAAAAGCTATTCATATTTTATTTATGATTGTTACAGCACTCGTTATTGCCGCGAGTATGCGTATCGTTGGTATTTTGCTCGTATCTTCGTTAATGACGCTCCCTGTAGCTGCTGCTATGCGTATTGCAAAAGGCTTTAAACAAACGATGATTTATGCGATACTATTTGGCGAAGGCGCAGTTATAATAGGGTTAGTAAGTGCTTTTTATTTAGACTTAGCACCAGGCGGTACAATTGTTGTAACGTCTATCGTTATTTTATTACTCGTAATTTGGCTAAAAAAGTTGTATTATACGTTGCAACGTACAGGAGTTGAAGTGTAATGAATAGTGTAAAAGCGTGGGAAATTTTAAAAAATAATGGGTATAAGCGTACCAATAAACGAGAGCGCTTGCTTCAAATGTTTGAGGCGAATGATAAATATGTGACAGCACGTCAATTATTAGACGTCTTAACCGTAGAGTATCCAGGGATGAGCTATGATACGATTTATCGTAATTTATCAACATTTGTAGCGTTAGGTATTTTAGATGAAACCGAGCTTTCAGGCGAACGTCATTTCCGCATGCAATGTGACGCAACAGAGCACCACCATCACTTTATATGTATGGATTGTGGCAATGTCAAGGCGTTAGAAATTTGTCCGATGGATATGCTAGGGCCTAATTTACAAGATTATCAAGTTGAAAATCACAAATTTGAAATTTACGGCAAATGTCCACAATGTCATTAAGGAGCTTGCAGTGGGTAAACGACTTCAAACGTTAATTGGCATCAGTATAATTGCGGTGGGTGCCATATTAATGACGACGACCATTGAAGGAATAGTAATACAAGTTGTGTTATTGCGTTTAGCTGGCTTGCTATTTTTTGTGCTAGGTATTTACTATTTACAGCACAAAGCGGGCTTTGGCAATCGTCATAAAAAATCGTAACTTCTTCACCTCTCACACGTAGTAGTAGAGAGGTGATTTTTTTATGGAATGGAACCAACTCGTTGAGGAACAAGAACGTCTGCAACATTTGTTGCTACGTCGTGATCACTTATTTCAGCAACAAACCTATATTGAACAACAACTTCAAGCGTTACAACAAACCTTGCAGGAACAACGTAGCGCTCGTCAAAAGCTAGAGAAGGTAGTAGCGCCGTCATTTATAAAGCGTTTAATGACAAGTGATGCTAAGCTACTGCGTAGTGAAGAGCAGTTAGCTACCTTACTAGTAAAGATACATGAAGCGGAGCAACAACATGAAAAATTAGCTATGCAGTTAGCGACGATTGTAGCGGAACGTGAAGCTACGAAAAATACAGATGTACTGCTTGAACATAGTACGGCGCTTGTAGCTAAACAGCGCTTATGGCTTATGCAACATGATCCAAATAAAGCTAAACAGTTTGATGTGCTAGAAGATGAAGCGTACCAAGTTATCGCGCTAAAAATTGAAGTTGGGGAGGCGTTGGACGCAAGCTATCGCGCAGAACAAGCGTTACATGCTGTTGCGAAAGCATTAGACGCAGCACATGGATGGAGTACGTGGGATTTATTTGGTGGTGGTATGTTTGTAACGTATGTAAAGCATAGTAAGCTCGACGCTTCAAAACAAGCATTAAGTGAAGCACAGTACGCATTAAATTTGTTACATAATGAATTGATTGACATTAAAGAAATGCAGACGGATGCTATTCAAGTAAGTATAGACGGCTTTGTACATTTTGCTGATTATGTATTTGATGATTTCTTTTCGGCGTTGTCTGTGCATAGTAAGATTACGAACGCTAAGGCACAACTTCAGCGAGTACTAGGGGAAGTTAATGTGATTAAAACTAAGTTAGCTAGTATGGAGGACGTGTTATTAGCGCGTCAAGCAAAAATAAAAGAAGCGCGAACTGCGCTCCTTCGTTAACCGAAATACATTGCTGTAACAAAAATAGCATATAACGAAGTAATTACACCAAGCGGTATGATGGCTACTGCTGTAATACGTTCGAGGCTATTCGCATTTTTACTAATGCGTGCAACTAACCATAGCCAGCTAGCTAAAAAGAAAACAACACTTAAAATGGTACAAAAAGCTAAAATATACGTGGGAAGTGGCGTGAGTAAGGCGATTTTTTCGCCAAACCAACCTAAAATTGTAGCCCAAATAATCAAATTAATAATCATCCAATACGTTTTAGTCATGCTATTCCTCCTTTTGAACTACTTGCTACTTAACACTCTTTCAGGTGGTGGAAAGTGGGAGATTTTTGGGAACAGAGCATACTTATCGGTGTATTTCTTTACCGTCAGCGGCGTCTCTTATTAACCGAGCTATCCCTGTAGTTCTTACGGTTCTTTCTTACTGTTAAGCCGAAGCTAGTATCCTTAATTCTTCGGCTAGAATGTTTTACTCGCATTGCTATTTCTATCGTGATGTTGGTGGCAAACAGGGCAAATCCAATCCCTTATTGCAAGTGATTTCTTGCCACCTTGATGACCCTGATTGACTAGATAGCAACCACCTGCTGATTTTTACGACGTTAGTTGGCCGGAGCTTTTTTACTTGGGAGACGGGCAAATGGCGTTTCTCATCTATACTGAACCACATTTTCTTTTAATTGGAAACTGTACTAGCAAGAAACAGGAACAAACGTTTTTATCTGGTTAGATTAATATTACCACTAAGTTCTGAATTTGATCATAAAAACTTTTTGGCTCTCGCCAACCGCCATTCATCTCCCTCGTATCCTGAGCTTTTCCCTCCACACAATTGAAGAGGGCGTCTTCTATCGGAAAGGATGATAAAAGTTCACAAAAATTTGCCTAGTAGGGTATATGAAATAGGCGTAGAATAAGGGTAATGTCATATGCCGTTAGGAGTTTTAATATGTTATACATAACGCTTGGTGTTATAATTTGTGTCGTATTTGTTGTAGGACCCGTACTACTATTTATGAAAAAAGCTACGAATGTTAAAGGCGGCACAAACGATATCGATCCGAAGCCAGAAAATACGTATAATGATAAGTAAAGGTAAGCACGAGCTAATGGGCTCGTGCTTTTGTTATTTTTGCTTCTAATGCTACTATAAAATGTTCACGTTCTGTTGGTGAAATAACCATATAGCCCAGTCCTTTTTGGTAGATAATTTCTACCCCCTTCTTTGAAGAGGCAATGGTAAAGCCACCGGTGAATCCATCAAACTTTCGTACTTCTCGGATAGTAGTATATGGGATGCGGGCAAAAATGGGTCCACCGCGCACATAGAGTTCATCTTCCCGCAACTCGTAGCGAATATCAACCATCACCCAAACAATGAATAGCGTAGTAAGTAGTAAAATACTACCTAACAGAATGCCGTCTTGCTTCGTAAAGCTATCATCTAACGTCATAGGTAACAAGAAAGAGAGTGCCATAATGACGCATACACAACCTAAAATAGCCCGATAAGCATTATCAATTTTGGAATGAAAAACCATACTAACACCTCGCTTTTTCAGTATACTAAAAAAACGCACATGACTGCTAGCCATGTGCGTTTAATCTTAATAGATAAATAATAGAGTGGCAAAATTTCGTCGCCCGGGAGGCTCCTCACAGAAGAAAGAGAAAAACCCTTTGTTTCGTCGCCCGAGAGGCTCCTCGCAGAAGAAAGAGAAAAACCCTTTGTTTCGTCGCCCGGGAGGCTCCTCACAGAAGAAAGAGAAAAACCCTTTGTTTCGTCGCCCGGGAGGCTCCTCACAGAAAACGTATGCCTGAATATAGCCTAAAGTAAGGGTAGAAGCTTAGAAAGTTAAAAATGATTGAATATAGTCTTTAACTTCTGAAATCGGCATACGTTTTTGTTCCATTGTGTCGCGGTGGCGCACAGTAACTTGGTTGTCTTCTTTTGTATCGAAGTCATAAGTGATACAGAATGGTGTACCGATTTCGTCTTGACGACGGTAACGTTTACCGATAGATTGTGATTCATCAAAGTCTACTGGGAAATGTTTACGTAGCTCTGCCCAAACATCGCTTGCTTCGTCTGATAATTTTTTAGATAGTGGTAATACCGCTGCTTTAAATGGTGCAAGCGCAGGGTGGAAACGCATAACGGTACGTTTGTCATCGCCTTCTAACTGCTCCTCGTCATATGCCTCACATAAGAAAGCAAGTGTTACGCGGTCAGCACCTAATGAAGGCTCGATGCAGTAAGGTACATAGCGTTCATTTGAGACTGGATCAATATACGTAAAGTCTTCACCTGAGTGCTCCATATGTTGTTTTAAATCATAGTCTGTACGGTCAGCAATACCCCAAAGCTCGCCCCAACCGAATGGGAATAAGTACTCGATGTCCGTTGTAGCGTTAGAGTAGTGAGAAAGCTCGTCATCTTCATGGTCACGTAGACGCATGTTTTCAGCATTAACACCTAAGTCTAATAGCCATTTTTCACAGAAGTCTTTCCAGTATTTATGCCACTCTAAATCTTCACCTGGTTTACAGAAGAACTCAAGCTCTAATTGTTCAAATTCACGCGTACGGAATGTGAAGTTACCTGGTGTGATTTCGTTACGGAAACTTTTACCTACTTGTGCGATACCAAATGGTACGCGTTTACGCATTGAGCGTTGTACGTTTTTAAAGTTAACGAAAATACCTTGTGCTGTTTCAGGGCGTAGGAAAATCTCATTACGAGAAGACTCTGTTACACCTTGGAATGTTTTAAACATAAGGTTAAATTGACGGATGTCTGTAAAGTCTTGCTTACCGCAGTCAGGGCACACAACGTCTAGCTCGTCCATTTTTTCTTTCATTTGGTCAAAGCTCATACCATCAACGATGATTTCCTTGCCTGTTTTCGTAAGTGATGCATCTTCGATTAATTTATCTGCACGGTGACGCGCTTTACATGCTTTACAGTCAATCATTGGGTCGTTAAAGTTACCGATATGACCAGAAGCTTCCCATGTTTTTGGGTTCATTAAAATCGCTGCGTCAAGACCTACGTTATACGCTGACTCTTGAACGAATTTTTGCCACCATGCTTTTTTTACGTTGTTTTTTAGCTCCACACCAAGGGGACCGTAATCCCAAGTGTTAGCTAAACCACCATAAATTTCTGAGCCTGGGAAGACGAAACCACGATGTTTCGCTAGGCTAACGATTGTTTCCATTGACTTTGTCATATAAATGACCTCCTCTAAAATAATAAAAGCACCCGTCTCCGGGCACAAAATCTGCCCAGGGACGAGTGCATTACCCGCGGTTCCACCCTGATTGTTTACAAATGTAAACCTCTTTAAGAAAACATGGCTCGAAGCTGCCGTTTCGTTTTTTAGTGTAGACTTTCACTATCTCTACTCGCTAATCAAATAAAAAACTACTTATATGCTTGTCATTGCCTACTATATGCGATGAATATTATCAAAATTTAGTAGGTGTGTCAACTATTAATTCTTTTCTTAGCAATCAAACATAAAATAGTATATAATAATTACGCAATAAGTATAACACTATTTGAGGCGGTGAGTGTAATCGAACTCAATCAACGTCAGGAAGAGATTTTGCGGATTGTCAAAGAAAACGGTCCAATTACAGGCGAACATATTGCCGACCAACTTAATTTAACGAGAGCGACGCTGCGACCTGACTTAGCTATACTGACCATGTCAGGTTTTTTAGATGCACGTCCGCGAGTTGGGTATTTTTATTCAGGGAAAAAAACATCAGCATCTGTTTATGAAACAGTAACGAAATTAAAAGTAAAAGACTTTTATTCTACACCTGTAAAAGTACAAGAAAATATGACGGTATATGATGCCATTTGTCATATGTTTGCGGAAGATGTAGGCACGTTGTTTGTAGTAGATGAGCAAGGTTTTTTAACAGGTGTATTATCACGTAAAGATTTACTCCGTACAAGTATTGGCTCGCAAGATTTAAACAATATCCCCCTACACATCATTATGACGCGCATGCCAAACATTTCGCACTGTAGTAAAAATGATACGTTGATGGTAGCAGCGCAAAAATTAATTGAGCGTGAAGTGGACTCGCTACCTGTAGTCATTGAACGTAAAGGTGGTTTAGAAGTAATTGGACGTTTAACTAAAACGACGATTACGCGCGCATTTATTTCATTAATTGAACCAGCGGAGTAGGAGGTAGTCGTATGAAGCAATTACAAGTGTTTATTATTTCAGATTCTGTCGGGGAAACCGGAGAACAAGTAGCAAAAGCTGTCGTTACGCAATTTCGTCCAAATTATGAAGATGCCGTAATTCGTCGTTTTCCTTATACACGTACAGAGGAAGGATTGCGCAAAATTGTTCATTTTGCCAGTTTAAAAGGTGCACTCGTTATTTTTACACTCGTACATGCCAATATGCGCTTGCTTGCTACACAACTATGTGAAGCGCAAGGTGTAACAGCTGTAGATGTCCTCGGTCCTGTTATCGATGCAATGGACATTGTAGTTGACGAGGCTCCCCTTGAAAAACCTGGTATTTTACATCAATTAGATGATGATTACTTTAAAAAAATTGAAGCGATTGAATTTGCGGTAAAGTATGATGATGGTCGTGATCCACGCGGATTATTACAAGCCGACATCGTATTAATTGGTGTATCGCGCACGTCTAAAACGCCGCTCTCACAGTATTTGGCGCATCAGCGGTATAAAGTGGCGAACGTACCACTTGTACCTGAAGTAGAGCCGCCGAAAGAGCTGTTTGAAATTGACCCTGCCAAATGTGTAGGACTTGTCATCTCTCCGGAGAAATTAAACTATATTCGACAAGAAAGATTGATGGCGCTCGGTTTAAATAATGACGCCATGTATGCCAAACATTCGCGCATTGAACAAGAGCTCGCTTTTTTCGAAAAAATAACAGCACGCATTGGCTGTCATGTCATTGATGTTACCAATAAAGCAGTAGAGGAAACTGCCAATCGCATTATACGTCATTTGCAAACGATTAAACGTACTTAGCCAAGGCTAGGTCGTTTTTTTTAGTGGCGTAAAAAGTGGTTATCTCGTATAATAGATAAGTTAAAATTTCTCCTTATTTTTTTGAAAAAATAAAGGTTTTTTTAAATTTATCGCGAAATTAGTAAATATGAAGGTGAGTGCTGTGGCAAAAATACCAGAACATGTGATTGAAGATGTACGCAATCAATCGGATATTGTCGATGTGATTAGCGAGTATATGCAGCTAACAAAACGTGGTCGTAACTGGTTTGGCTTATGTCCATTCCACGGGGAGCAAACGCCGTCTTTTTCTGTTTCTGTAGATAAGCAAATTTACCGTTGTTTCGGTTGCGGTGCAGGGGGTAACGCGATTACCTTCGTGATGGATATTGAAGGCATTACGTTTCCTGAAGCAGTAGTAAAGCTTGGAGAACGTGCGGGCATTGCGATTGATAGTAGCGAACTAAGCATTACGCCAGTTAAGCAAGTTTCAGCTGAAGAAACGCGCATGTTAGAGGCGCATGAATTTGCGGCTTCTTTTTTCCATCACTTATTAATCAATACAGAAGACGGCGAAGCGGCATTACATTATTTACATGAACGCGGCTTTTCCGATGAGATGATTAAAGAGTACCAAATTGGCTATGCATTACCTAACTGGGAAGCGTTAGTCATTTTACTGGAACGACAAGGTTTTGATTTAGCAGAAATGGCAGTAGGTGGGTTAGTAATTGCGCGTGATGACGGTAGCTATTTCGACCGTTTTCGTGAGCGGATTATGTTTCCGCTTCGTAACGACACAGGTAAAGTTGTCGGTTTCTCAGGTCGTGTGTTACCTACGAGTGATGAAGAAGCAAAGTATTTAAATAGTCCAGACTCACCCATTTTCTATAAAAGTGAGGTTTTGTACAATTTAGACCGTGCACGACCTAGTATTCGTAAGGCGCGTCGTGTTATTTTAATGGAAGGCTTTATGGACGTTCTCGCGGCAGCTAAGGCAGGCGTTACAAATGCAGTAGCTACGATGGGCACGTCGCTAACAGATCAGCATTGTCACAAATTGAAGCGGTTAGCTGAACAAATCACGATTTGTTATGATGGTGACCAAGCTGGTTTAGAAGCAACGAAGCGCGCGGCGGTGCTTTTACAACAAAAAAAATTAGCAGTAGAAGTTGCGATTTTACCTGATAGTTTAGATCCAGATGATTATATTACAAAGTATGGTACTGCGGCCTTTGTAGAACAAATCATTGAGCGACCGCAAGCATACCTAGCCTTTGTTAAGTACGCTGCACGTAAAGGTAAAAATTTCGCTTATGAAAACGACATCTTACAGTATATTCACGAAGTGCTAGCTGTGTTAGCGAAAGGTTCGTCGCCTATGGAACGAGATTTATATATTCGGCAATTAGCGCAAGAGACGAATATTTCACAAGAAGCAATTTATGCAGACTATCAAAAGTTAGCACGTGATGCAGAGCAAACTGCTACAGAAGTGAAAGCAGTGCCAAACTTCACACCGCCAGCCACGAAGATTACTTCGAGCGGCGATGTAGCAGAGCGTATTATTTTAGCACATATGTTAGCAGATGCTACGGTGGTTTATGATGTGCGGACAGGTGAAAATACAAATGCGCCTTTTTTACGCGATGCGTATAATGCGGTATTTGTTCATTTACTCGCCTTTTATGAAAAAAACGCGCCCGATTACCAACGTTTTTTAATGCAACTTGATGAAGGTGAATTACGTAAGATTGTAGTAGAAGCAGCGACGTTTGATACAAACGAAGATCGCAGGCAAGAAGAGGTGGCTGACAGTTTGCGTTGCTTGCGTAAAGAGCGCATAAAATGGGAGCTTGAGGAAGTAAAGCAAGCATCTGTAGAAGCGGAAAGAATGCAAGATTTCGCGCAAACCATTGAGCTGGCTAAGCAGTATGTAGCATTGCAAAAACAACTCCGTGAGCTGTAGGCGGAGCGATTTTTAGAAGGAGGAAGGTTTATGGCGAACAAGTCTGAACGTTCAAAAGAGGTAGAAGTAGAAATTTCATTAGATGAAGCGAAGAAAATTATCGCAAAAAAGGCAAAATCAATCGGCGAAATTTCAATGAATGAGTTAGCTAAAGGTTTAGCGCCTTATGAATTGGAAAACGAGGATATTTTTCATTTTGCGGAGGATTTAGAAAAAAACCAAGACATTCAAATTATCGGGAAAGAGAAATTTGAAGAAGAAAGCTTGCAAAAAGAAGAATCTAGTGAAGAAAAGTTTGACTTAAACGATTTAAGTGTGCCCCCAGGCGTCAAAATTAATGACCCTGTTCGTATGTATTTAAAAGAAATTGGGCGCGTTGACTTACTTTCTGCAGAGGAAGAAGTAGCGCTTGCTGAACGTATTGAACAAGGTGATGATGAGGCACGTAAACGTTTAGCAGAAGCAAACTTACGACTTGTCGTTTCTATCGCCAAGCGTTACGTTGGTCGCGGTATGCTCTTCCTTGACTTAATTCAAGAAGGTAATATGGGCTTAATTAAAGCGGTGGAAAAATTTGACCACAGTAAAGGGTTTAAGTTTTCAACGTATGCTACATGGTGGATTCGTCAAGCGATTACACGAGCGATTGCTGACCAAGCGCGTACGATTCGTATCCCTGTACACATGGTCGAAACGATTAATAAATTAATTCGTGTGCAACGTCAATTACTACAAGATTTAGGACGCGAACCAACACCAGAAGAAATCGGTGAAGAAATGGACATCACGCCTGAAAAAGTACGTGAGATCCTAAAAATCGCACAGGAGCCTGTATCACTTGAAACACCGATTGGTGAAGAAGATGACTCGCACTTAGGCGACTTCATTGAGGACTCTGAAGCACAATCGCCATCAGATCATGCAGCGTATGAGCTGTTAAAAGAGCAGTTAGAAGATGTGCTTGATACATTAACAGACCGTGAAGAAAACGTATTACGCTTACGTTTTGGATTAGATGATGGCCGTACACGTACGCTTGAAGAAGTAGGCAAGGTATTTGGTGTAACACGTGAGCGTATTCGTCAAATCGAAGCAAAAGCGCTTCGTAAATTACGCCACCCGTCTCGCAGCAAACGTTTGAAAGATTTCCTAGAATAAGTAAAAGGAGCCGCTATGATGCGACTCCTTTTTTTTGCAATGCAGGTTGGCCTGTAATACGTTCGAAAAGACGTTCATTAAATTTTAGTGCCCATTGCACGATAGGTCCAAGCCCAAAGGCCATAATAACTGTGCCGATGCCGAGTGGACCGCCAAGCATTACGCCAATAAGGGCAACGCTTACTTCCATAATGGTGCGCGCCGTACTTACACTTAGCGGTGTATACTCTGTAAGCAGCATCATAAGCGCGTCTCGAGGGCCGACACCAAGATCAGCTGCAATATACATGCCAGCGCCGAAGCCGATTGCTATTAACCCAAGAATAAAGGCGAGGAGTTGTATCGCCGTTGTCGTAGCGACAGGTAGTAACCAGTTAAAGATGTCGATAAAAACGCCTGTTAGCACCATATCTACCCACGTGCCAATCTTAGGAAAACGTTTAGTGATTATGCCAATACTAATTAAAATCGCAATGCCTAAAATAATTGACCATGAACCAATCGTTAGCCCCACCGTTTTAAACAATCCGATATGTAGCACATCCCAAGAGCCAACACCGAAAGTTTGCCCACGTATCGTTAAGGTCACGCCTAGTGCTAAAATGATGATACCGAGTAAAAAGAAGCCGATACGCCAAAATACTATTTGTTTCACAAAAAAACCTACCTTTAAACAATCTCTTCCACACAGTACACCGCTTCTAACCAATTGTAAAGAGAGGGACTTAATGCTCATGTTTATATAATGCTTTTGGAACATGATAGAAGATGTGAAATCGCATAAAATAGTAATAGTATAGAAAAAGAGTGTAGGACGTTTGGAGATTGATAGTATGTCAAAGCCGAGAAAACAAATTATTTTAAATGAAATTTTATTTTGGAAACAAAATAAACTACTGCCTGAGCATTACTGTGATTTTTTAGCAACGCTTTATACAGAAGGAGAACATGAAGAGACGGAGAAAGAAAAGAAAGCAAAACAAGCGATTCTCGCTAAAGAAAAGCGCACCAATGGTATTATGACTTTCTTTTTAGCCATTCTTTCTATCTTCTCCATTATAGCAATGTTTGCATTAACTACATATACAGCGATATACGCGATTATAGCGGCCGCTATTACGGCCTTTTTATTTATTCGAGCTAGCGTTATTGCGTTAAAGCATCCTTCGTTAGCGGTTGTTTATCATATTATGGCAGCCTTGCTCATCTTTGCGATTACGATTTATTTAAGTGTAACGTATTTTCCTAAAAACGATACGTTGTTATTTATCGCCCTATTATTTAACTGTGCGCTATGGTTACTAGCGGGTATTCAGCGCAAATTACTTTATTTCACATTATCTGGTGCACTTGCGGGGATTATTGTAATAGGATATTGGGTATATTTAGTACTATAAAACTTCACAAATTATTCGCAATTAATGACAACTTTGTTACAGTATCAACAAAACTTCACGAATAGGGCTTTTCGTTTTCCTATGAATGAAGTACAATATGAAGTGTTGAATGATTCTATAATTTTTATAGATATCTTTATGAACTGATAGAGGGAGGTTAACACAATGAAAAACAGTCCAATCGTACCTTATTTATTAATTATGGCTATGGGTATCGCAATTATTTTCTTCTTATCTTTAGATGGCGCTGGTAAAAAACAAGAAGCTGCTAAAGGTGATGAGGGCGGCGCAGAAACAACTGAAGTGGACGGCGAAGCACTTGCTAAGCAAAGCTGTATCGGCTGTCACGGTGGTGACTTAGCTGGTCAAGGCACAAACCCTAAAATTGCAGGTTTAGATGCTGAGCACATTCAAGACGTTGTTAAAAACGGTCAAGGCGCAATGCCAGCAGGTCTTTTACAAGATCCAGCTGAAATTGAAGCTGTAGCTGAATACGTATCTTCACTTAAATAATTAACAAAAAGCGTTGTCTCCTCGTGAGGCAACGCTTTTTTTATGGTAAAGTAGAGGCATAACAATGTAAGTGAGGGTAAAAAAATGAATGCACAAAAACTATCAGAGCGTCTAGCGAAAGTCGCTTCTTATGTACCAACAGGCGCAGTAGTTGCCGATATTGGCAGTGACCATGCGTACCTACCATGCTATTTAGTGCATGAGGGGATTGCGAAGCGAGCAGTGGCAGGAGAAGTAGTAAAAGGGCCTTATGAATCAGCTGTTAAACAAGTGCGTCAAGAAGGGTTAACGGACAAAGTTACGGTTCGGTTAGCGGACGGGCTAGCGGCTGTGCAACCGACAGATGGTGTAGATACTGTAACGATTGCTGGTATGGGTGGACCTTTAATTGCTGATATTTTAACAAAAAATCCTGAGAGTTTAACGCGTGTAACACGCTTGATTTTACAGCCGAATATTCACGCTAAAGCGGTGCGTCAATGGGCAATTAAAAATGGCTTCGCGCTTTTAGAAGAAGCCATTTTAGAAGAGGATAGTAAAATTTATGAAGTGTTAGTATTGCAGCGTGGAGATATGCAACTGAATGAAGCTGAATTATTGTTCGGGCCGCATTTATTGCAAGCAAAAGAAGCGCCATTCCGAAAAAAGTGGCTACGTGAACTTGCACAATGGCAAAAAATTTTACAAAGTACGGCTAATGTAGAACAAACGCCAATGATTGTTGCTAAGAGAGCTGACATTCAGCAAAAAATAGCATTAGCTGAGGAGGTTTTACAATGAAGGCAACAAATGGACATGAAGTTATTCAATTATTTGAACAGTGGGCACCTAAAAAATTAGCGTGTATGGATAATGATCCGATAGGTTTAGCTATTGGTACTTTAAATAAACCAGTATCGCGTGTTTTAGTGACGCTAGATGTTAATGACGCTGTTGTTAACGAAGCCATTGCAGAAGGCTGTGAGCTTATTATTGCGCATCACCCACCAATTTTCCGTAAGCTTGCACACATTCGCACAGATACACCAGCAGGTAAGCTTTACGAAAAATTGATTAAAAATGATATTGCCGTTTATGCGGCGC
Organism: Metalysinibacillus jejuensis; assembly: GCF_003057615.1. Classification (GTDB taxonomy): domain Bacteria; phylum Bacillota; class Bacilli; order Bacillales_A; family Planococcaceae; genus Metalysinibacillus; species Metalysinibacillus jejuensis. The sequence goes on along the minus strand of NZ_QAFW01000013.1, from coordinate 28,134 downwards.
ATACTAATTTAGATGTGGCAGCAGGTGGCGTTAATGATTTATTAGCGGAGGCGCTCGGTTTAACGGATACTACATTCCTCGAAAAAACGTATAGCGAGCCAATGATGAAACTTGCCGTTTTCATTCCTTTTGCACAAGCAGCTGACTTACGTGAGGTGTTAGCAAAGGTAGGAGCAGGGCAATTAGGCGATTACGACTCGTGTAGCTATACGACACAAGGTGAGGGGCGCTACCGTGCATTAGCAGGGGCTAACCCCCATGTCGGTGAGGTTGGTGAGCTACATACTGAAGCGGAACAACGCATTGAAGTAGTGTTTCCTAAAAGTATGACAAATCGTGTAGTAAAGGCGATGTTAAATGCTCACCCTTATGAAGAACCGGTTTATGATTTATTTGAAATGGCACGTGAAATGAACGTACAAGGTATCGGACGTGTAGGTAAACTCGAAGCACCGATGACCTTGCGTGACTTTGCGGAGCATGTTAAACAGTCACTTGATGTGCCGTGTGTTCGTATGGTAGGTGACGCAGAGGTGCAAGTGCACAAGGTGGCACTTGTTGGCGGTGACGGTAATAAATATATTAACGCAGCGAAATTTGCAGGAGCGGATGTCTTTATGACGGGGGATATGTACTTCCATACCGCACAAGATGCCGAAGCGATTGGCTTAAATATTATTGACCCAGGGCATCATGTAGAGAAAGTTATGATTAAAGGTGTGGCACAAAAAATGACCACGTTAGTTGAAGCCAAAAAGCTCGACGTACAATTTATTGAATCGGCAGTAAACACTGAGCCGTTTCAATTTGTGTGAGGGGTAGGATAATGAAAAGAAATCCAAACGTAGGTAAAGGTTGGATGGTAATCGGTGCAATATTTATTATTGTAGGTTTAGTCATGACCATTTATCGTAATAGTAATTATGAAAAACAAATCGAACAAATGAAAGAGCGTTGTGCCGGTGAGGGTGGCGAGCTGATCGTTAAAGAAAAGGGTAACTATTTTACACGTAGTTATGATATCCAATGTAAAAAATAAACTACAGGGAAATCGCATCGTTTGCGGTTTCCCTTTTTATCTTTTAAAAGTTGTAGCAAGTAGTGCTAAAAGATGAACAAATACCATATCCGCTTCAGGTTCAAGCGTATACGTATCACGCTCGCGTTGCCAGCCGTTATCAAACGTCTGCAAGCGTACGAGCGCACTATCGCGGCAATATAGAGTTGCGTTATAGGCAAGATCAAGCTCTACCTTAAATGGCACGTCTGCCATCGTAAATTTACGCCCTGACTCCATGAGTTGTATTTGATAATCGGTAACGACGACTAACTCATTTGTCGCATGCACAAATAATTCATAAGATAGTAACTTATGACGCAACGTAAAAATAGGGTTTGCCTCAGCATCATAGCTTGTAAAGGATGTTAGTAAGGGCATTTGTAGTAATGATGCGGCGATACTGACAATTTGTTTAGACAAAGGGAGCGGTGTAGGCTTAATATGTACAACACATTGCCCTTGGTCGTCGTATAGCTGTCTTGCGGGATTCGTAGTGCTATAAGGTGCAGTAAACGTTGTCATTGAATTCCTCCTTGATAAATGGTGAAGTACAGGCTCGCAAATAATAGAAGTAACGTCTCGTCTTCTGTGTAACATGTGACATCGAGCCCGCTGCTCGCTTTTTTAAATTGTACCACGCATTGTTCACCTATATAGAGGTGGTACTCCTCCTTGTAATTGCTGTCAATATGGCAATTAACACCTTGCAGCATAAAGTGATGCGTTACACGTCCGAGTGTATCTACCTCACTAGTGATGGGTAATAGGGTATCTTGTACAATAAGTGTGCGTTTGGATGACCAAAAGTTAGCAGGTGCAACCGTACGACTTACTTCATTGCCAGTAGCATCATAGCTTGCATAGCTACGTGGTAGCAATAGTTGTGTACTAATAAGCGAGGCAACATTACCAAGCAATTGCAGTTTAGTGAAAGGTATAGGCTTAATAAAGCCAACTGTAGCGCCTTGTGCGTCAGTGATTTGATGTTTGTAAATATGGTACATAATATGTCACTTCCTTTAATAGGTATACGTCACAATACGAAAAAAGTTTCGCATGTTATACTAGGCGTGAGGTGATAAAAAATGAAAAAATTAATCGCATTATCTAGTTTAGCACTCTTGCTAGCAGCATGTAATGACCAAGCTACACCTGTAGCGCCAGAGCAAGAGGAGCCCGAAACACCTATTGAGGAGCCTGCAACACCAGAAACGTCAGAAACACCAACAACTGAACAACCTGCAGACAATGAAACATCACAGCAACAAGTAGATACCACAATAGAAGGTGTCGAAGAAAGGGAACAGACTTTGATTGTAGAGACGGTCAATAATTTTTCTACTGCTTATGCTGAGTCTGTTAATACGGGTACGATTCAGCCGTTGATGAATGGTATTATTATGCATGGTACAGATTATAACATTCAAGTAGAGCAAGATGTACTAGCTTTACACGGACAAGGTATTGCGGAAAATCCTGTATCTTTAGAAGTTTCCCTAATGAAAAAGATTGGCGATACAGACTATGAGGCACATGCGGTAGAACGCGTAGAACATGTTAAGGACGGGAAAGTGCAAAATATTACGTATGAACGCACGTATTCGCTGTTTTATGACTATGTAGAAGGCAGTCCTGAAGCACCTTCATTTTTTAAAGTCGTTAATGTAGCAACAAAAATAAGTGAATAGCCTTAATTTTAAGGAAAAAAAAGGTTTCTTTAATTAGTCTTTTATAACTACTAGGTTAAGTTTTAAGTAGTGTATAAAAGGCTTTTTTTACATCTATATGTGAATGTGTAAATTTCTTGGTCTGAGGGAAACATTTTTTCTATGTACCTACACGGGTGTCATTTGTTACGATACATTCACCAAAAGAAAGAGGGCGAGCATATGGACGTAAATAAACAAATTGTACGCGCAACGTGGATCGGTATTATTGCAAATATCTTTTTAACCGTACTAAAAGGTGTTTTTGGTTTTTTAGCAAATAGTAAGGCGCTGTTAGCGGATGCTTTGCACTCTGCTTCGGATATTGTCGGCTCTATCGTAATTTTATTTGGCGTAAAAGTTGCTGTAAAGCCACCAGATGAGGAGCACCCATACGGTCACGGTAAGGCTGAAACAATTGCTTCGATTATTGTGGCATTCCTATTAATTTTAGTAGGTGTCGAAATTTCGATTTCGGCAGTGAAGTCAATTATTTCAGGAGAGGTTGTTATTCCTAAACCTACTGCACTCGTTATTATTGTTATTTCGATTGTAATAAAGGAGGCGCTATTCCAATACAAATATCGTCTTGGTAAACGTGTTAATAGTATTGCGTTGGTTAGTGAAGCATGGCACCATCGTTCAGATGCTTTTTCTTCCATTGCAGCATTAATTGGTATCGCAGCTTCGATTATTGGTAATCGCTTTGATATTGGCTTTTTGGTATATTCAGATGCCATCGCTAGTATCGCTGTAGCGTTTATTGTGATTAAGATGGGTTACTCACTAGCGAAGGAATCATCAGTCGTAATGATGGAGCAAGTGCTAGACCCAACGCATGTAGCACAGTTTGAGGCGACGATTTATCAAAATCCTAATGTACGTAAAGTTGATAGAATTTATGCGCGTACACATGGTCGTTACGTCGTGCTTGATGTGCGTTTGAGTGTAGATGCAAATTTAACAGTAGAACAAGGGCATACAATTACAAAAGAAGTGAAGCATGCATTAATTGAAGCGCATCCAGATGTACATGATGCTATTATCCACCTTAATCCTTACCATGAAACGATTTAACATAAAAAGTTGGGGCGATTGTTACGGTCGCCCCAACTTTTTTTAACTGATTTAGGCAGAAGTCGCCCATCCTCTACAGGTGGTGATGAATGCCGGTTCGTATGAGGGTTATCTTTGGCAATTCGAAAGCCGAAAATTAAAGCAAAGTGCTGTTTTATTTATAATCAGTTTATATAAGAAAAGAGCTGATATAACATGGCGCTAGAGGCAAATAACCATTCAGTACGCCTCCTTTATTATCATCTTGTACTGGTTACAAAATATAGAAGACCAGTAATTGATAATGAAGCTGTTTGAAGCGAAAAATTATCAAAAACAAAAACCTAAAGTGGCCAATCAGCGTACGGACTTTCTGAATAAGTACAGCACTTATCAAAAATCACGATAGTATCTGTATCGAAGACGTGAACCCTAAAGATATGTTAAAAAACCATAAAAGACACGGCTATGAGTGAAAAAATACGCTCATACGCATGCTCTATTCCCAAGAAGCTTCCACTTCAAGCGTTAATAATCGTTAGGTTTAGCTAAGTGACGAGTAGTTCACGATACCGTTGCTATTTTACTAAGAATAGAGTGTAGATGGTTATTAACGTGAATATGCGTTAACGATATAGGTAAGTGATCGGTGCCATGTCCACCTAAAAAGAAAGGGACATCCGTTGTGCGTGCAAAGCGTTCAAGTGGTGCGAGTATCGCCTCGCTAGTAGGTGTAGACACGCTAAGTAGTATAGCTATAGGTAGTTTTTGTTGTACAGCTTGTTCAATCGCGCGCGGCGCAGGGGCAGGTCCGAGCATTAATGTTTTATAACCGGTAAGTGCACAGCGTAAAAGCAAAAGTTGCATAGGAATTTCATGGCGCTCTTCCGGTAAGCAACTACCGATAATAAGTGGTGCATCTTCAGCTACAAAAATTTGCCTACGAGCATTCGCTAAAAAATCACGAATGGTTTGGCTGCTAATCGCTTCTTGGTATTCTGTCCATGTTCTGTCACACCAAAGTTGACCGACGCGTAATAAAAAGGGAACGATTACTGTGTCAATCATCGTTAGCAAACCGAGCGTATGGTGTGCTTTATGCAAAAGTTGCATAAGTTGTTGCTCATCTGCGCGCGCGCCGACGCTCTCAAGCGCTTGCAAAAAATCATGTGCAGTAAGTGTGGAAAACGGTTGAGAAGCACTTAACATCGTCTGTTTAGCACGCTCAGCTGCTTCTGCAATCGTATAGCCATCTTTCACAAATTGTTGGGTACGTTGTAAAATTGTCAGCTCTGCTTCGGTATAAGTGCGGTAACCATTGGCAAGACGTGCGGGTTGTATAACGTTGTAGCGTGTCTCCCATTTGCGTATTACTTGCTTAGAGAGTCCCGTTTTTTGTGCTACTTGTTGTATTGTATATGTGACTTCTTTGTGCATCGTATCTCCTCACCTTTATAGATCTGTCTCTCTATTCAACAAAAAAAATCTTTACTTGTCAAACGTTGTATAACTTTTGTACAATGTTGATAGATAGAAAAAAGGAGGCACCGCCTGTGACAAAATTATTTGAACGTAAACCGATGCGTATTGTTTTACTCGGTCTATGGATCGCATTAGCTTTATTACTCGGTAAACTTTTTCCACAAATTAATAGTATAGAAGATGTAGCGTTGGTAAATTTACCAGAAGAAGAAATGTCCATGCAAGCAGCGGCTTTAAAAGACACGTATTTTTCAAGCAATACAGGTATTCCGTTATTAATTACGTGGCAACGTGAGGAAGGTTTGACGCTAGAAGATATTCAAATTATCCAAACCTTATACAATACGTTAGACGAAAATCCTGTAGCAGGTCAAAAATTTATTCCACCACTTGGTACCATTCCACCACAAGCATTGATGGGTTCGGTCTCTGAAGATGGTAAAGCGCTCGTAACACCTATATTTTTTGATGAAAATACGAGTACAGCTAACTTAAAAGAAAGTGTTAGTGCAATTACTAAACAAGTTAGTGATACATTAGACGTTAATCCTTTTGATACGCCATTAACAGATGAGGGGTTACACGCGCGTCATTCAGGGCCTGTTGGTATTTCGATTGATGCGACGGACTTGTTTAAATCAGCAGACTTTCAGCTAATGGCAGCAACTGTTATTATCATTTTAGTCATATTACTCGTGATTTATCGTTCACCCTTACTCGCTATTATCCCGATTTTAGTAGTAAGTATTGCCTTTTTAGTCGTAAGTCCATTGCTGGGCGCGATGACCGAAGCGGGTTGGCTTACGAAAGACGCGCAAGCTGTATCCATTATGATTGTATTATTATTCGGTGCTGGTACGGATTACTGTTTATTTTTAATTACAAAATACCGTGATACATTGCTAGAAGAGCCTAATAAATTAAAAGCTTTATCTATCGCATTACGCTCGGCAGGTGGAGCCATTATTATGAGTGCAGCAACTGTAGTAATTGGTTTGTTAACCTTAATTTTAGCAAATTACGGTGCATTTCATCGTTTTGCTATCCCGTTTAGCTTTGGTATTTTAATTACTGCAATTGCTGTATTAACTTTACTACCTGCAATTTTAGGGCTATTAGGTCGTTATGCGTTTTGGCCATTTATCCCTCGTACCGAAGAGATGGCACGTGCACACGCAGCGAAAAAAGGTAAACCTTATAAACCGCTTGCGCCACCTCATCGTATTATGCGTAAAATTGGGCGTTTTACTGTAAAACGTCACTGGCTCGTAATGGCGGTAACTGTGTTGATTTTAGCAGGGCTTGCAGCAATGTCGCCTAAAATTGAGTTCAGTTATGACTTAATCTCTTCCTTCCCAGAAGATATGCCGTCGCGTGAAGGGTTTAGTATTATTGAAGAGCACTTCACGGCTGGTGAGCTTGCTCCGGTAAGTGTAATTGTCAAGTCAGATAAAGATTTAACACAGCAGTTAGAGGCACTACCTTACGTTGGAAAAGTAGCGAAGCCACAAGTTGCTGAAGGCTATCAATTATACAGCGTTGACTTAAAAGAGAATCCGTACGCTGTAAAAGCGATGGAAGATATTGTACAAATGAAAGAAGATATGAAACAACTTGTAGGAGAAGCTTTTTGGTTAGGCGGCGAAACGAGTGAGCAAGTGGACACTAAAAATGTACAAGAAGCAGATGAAAAGCTTATTCAACCAACGATGATTATCATTATTTTAGTATTACTCATTGTATATTTACGTGCACCAATTACTGCGGTAAGTTTAATGGCGACTGTTGTGGTATCTTTCTTCGCTGCACTTGGCGCAGGTTGGTTAATTATTCACTATGTACTTGGACAGTCAGCGATGGCGAGTGCTATCCCGCTTTATAGCTTTGTATTTATCGTAGCTTTAGGTAATGACTACAATATATTTATGATTTCTGAAGTTTGGAAAAATCGTCATAGCGGCGTTAGTCATAATCAAGCGATAGAAAATGGTGTAGCTTCTACAGGAGCTGTCATTACATCGGCAGGTATTATTTTAGCGGGTACTTTCTTAGTATTAGCTTCATTGCCAATTCAATTGCTCGTGCAGTTTGGTATTGTAACGGCACTCGGTATTTTGCTTGATACATTTATTGTACGTCCATTACTTGTACCGGCGCTGTTAGCAGCGTTTGGAAAAATTGCTTATTGGCCAAGCAAGTTATGGCGTCAAAAATAAATAACACAAAAGCCGTTACGGAAATGACCGTAGCGGCTTTTGCTTACCAAAAGAAAATATTTTTAACGGCAATAAATACAGATAATACGCATGCCCAAAGAGCAGGAATGAGCTCTTTAATTGTTAAATATGAAAAATTATAGGCGGAATTAGTGCTACCACTTTGCTTAAATGCTATAAACTTTCTATCCGATTTGAAATGATAGTTAATATCTCGTTGACCTACATAAGCTACTACTTTTTGTGTAGTGTAATTTCCTATAATGGGGAAGTAATAATAATTTATACTAAAATTTTTAGAATCGTATCCATTATTTAGGTGTGGTGAAAACATGGAATTAAGTACAAGGCCTAGCAGTAGAAGAGCGATAAAAATAAAAAAAGAGGTGAGCGCAGGGGCTCACCTAGTTGGTATTAGTCGGTTGGTAAGATTTTTTCAACCGGTTTTGGCGTTTTAATTTTTGGTAAAATGCGGTCAAGTGCAACCGTACGTTCAATGTTATGTGTTGCTGGATTTGTTGGGTCATATTGTTCTAGGAAAGTAATCACTTCTTTAACAATAGGTGTTGGTGTAGAAGCACCTGCTGTGACAGCAATTGTATTTACACCTTGTAACCATTCTAACTTTAACTCACCTACATCTGCAATGCGGTACGATTTAGTATGTGCGATTTCTTCTGATACTTGAGTTAAACGATTCGAGTTATTAGACATCGGATCACCTACGACGATTAAAAGGTCAGCAACCCCTGCTTGATTAGCTACCGCTTCTTGACGTACTTGTGTCGCTAAGCAAATTTCTTGGTGTACTTCAATATGCGGATATTTTTCTTTTAGGAGTTCCATAATGTGGGCCACGTCCCATTGACTCATTGTCGTTTGATTCGTTACGAGCAATTTATCGTTCGCAAGTTGAAGTGCGGCTACATCTTCCGGATTTTGTACAAGGTGAACATGTTCAGGCGCTACGCCAATTGCACCTTCTGGCTCAGGATGATTTTTTTTGCCGATGTAAATAATGTCATAACCTTCTGCTGATTTTTCGGCAATTAAGTCATGTGTTACCGTTACATCCGGGCACGTAGCGTCGATAGCTACTAAGCCTTTTTCTTTCGCGATTTTACGAATTTCAGGTGAAACACCGTGTGCTGTATAAATAACAGTGCCTTTATCTACTTGACGAATAATATCTAAGCGATTTTCGCCGTCTAGCGTAATAATGCCATCCGCCTCAAATGCATCCGTAACATGTTTGTTGTGGACGATCATCCCTAAAATATAAATTGGACGAGGTAAGCTTTTGTCGAGTGCTGCGTTGCGTGCAATAACCATTGCATCAACAACACCGTAGCAATAGCCACGAGGATTAATTTTAATTACTTGCATGATGGTGCCCCTTTCATAGTTACATGCCCTTATTATAACGGACCCTAGTTAATAGTACAAAGAAAGCAATGCTTGACATATGATGTATAATAGGCGAATGCGTATAAACGTGTTACAATAATGAAACAGTCAGGAGGCATTACAATGTCAAAATACACAGATTACCAGTTCAAGCCTTTTTTACAAGAGGCTATCGCTGAGTTAGGCTTTACAGAGCCAACACCAATTCAAAAGGAAATTATCCCGCTTATCTTAAAAGGTAAGAGTGCAATCGGACAAGCACATACAGGTACAGGTAAAACGCATAGTTTCCTATTACCTATTGTGCAGCGTATTAACGAAGATGAGCAAACGGTACAAGCGGTTATCACATCGCCAACCCGTGAGTTAGCTCAACAAATTTACGAGGCGCTTAACCAATTAGTAGCGCACACGGACATTCGTACTAAACTATATATCGGTGGTACGGACAAAAAACGTGATATCGAAAAATTAACAGTGCAACCTCAAATCGTTGTAGGGACACCAGGTCGTATTCGCGATTTAGTAAAAGAAGACGCACTTCATGTGCATACCGCGAATATTTTAGTTGTAGATGAAGCAGACCTTGCGTTTGATATGGGCTTCATCGAAGAAATTGACGGCTTTGCGTCAAGCATGCCAGAAAATCTTGAAATGTATGTATTCTCAGCAACAATCCCTGAGAAATTACAACCTTTCCTTAAAAAATATATGGAAGCACCAACACATATTAATATGAAGGACAAGCGCCCTGTCGCTGAAAATATCGATTTTTATCTTGTGCCAACACGCTCAAAATCACGGAATGCACGTTTATTAGAAGTTGCACAAACGATTAATCCGTATTTAGCCGTTATTTTTACAAATACGCGTAAAACGGCAGAGAGTGTAGCACACTTCTTAAATTCAAACGGGATACGCGCAGGCCAAATTCATGGTGATTTAAGCCCGCGTGATCGTCGTAAAGTAATGAAGCAAATTCGTGATCTTGAATTCCAATATATTGTAGCGACAGACCTTGCTGCACGTGGTATTGATATTCAAGGGATTTCACATGTCATTAACTACGAAATTCCAGACGACTTAGAGTTCTTTGTTCACCGCGTTGGTCGTACGGCGCGTGCTGGTAACAAAGGTACAGCCATTACATTGTTTGAGCCATCAGATGAGGATGCAGTAGCACGCTTAGATAAAATGGGTATTCCGCTTCAACACAAAGATATCGTTAACGGTGAATTTGTGGAGCTTAAGGACCGTCATGCACGTAAAAACCGTGTGCGTCAAGTGAATGAAATTGACCAAATTGCTAAAGCAAAAGTGCGCAAACCGAAAAAGGTGAAGCCAGCGTATAAAAAGAAAATGGGCTGGAAAATGGATGAAATTAAACGTAAGGAACGCCGCAAACGTGCGCGCGGTAAATAAGGAGCGAGTGAATTGTTAATAGGTTCTCATGTTTCGATGAGTGGTAAAGAGATGTTGTTAGGTGCAAGTGAGGAAGCTCTTTCTTACGGTGCTAACACATTTATGATTTATACAGGTGCGCCTCAAAACACACGACGCAAGCCGATTGAGGAGCTTAATATCCCAGCAGGGCTGCTTCATATGCAAGAGCATGGCATGCAAAAAGCTGTCGTGCATGCCCCGTATATTATTAATATTGCCAATACAACAAAGCCTGCAACGTTTCGCTTAGGCGTTGATTTTTTACAAAGCGAAATCGAACGTACCGCAGCACTAGGCATCGACCAAATTGTGTTGCACCCAGGTGCGCACGTAGGTGCTGGTGCGGAAGCGGGGATTGCTAAAATTATTGAGGGCTTAAACGAAGTGCTCTCACAAGATTTTCCTGTACAAATTGCGCTAGAAACAATGGCAGGTAAAGGAACAGAGTGTGGTCGTTCATTTGATGAGCTAGCTAAAATCATTGATGGCGTTACGCATAATGAGCGTTTGTCGGTATGTTTTGATACGTGTCATACGCATGATGCAGGTTATGATTTAGTTGGTGACTTAGACGGTGTCTTGACTGAGTTTGATAAAACAGTAGGGTTAGCGCGCATTAAAGTATTACACATTAACGACTCTAAAAATGAGCGTGGTGCACGTAAAGACCGTCACGAAAATATTGGTTTTGGTTATATTGGCTTTGACACACTGCACCAAATTGTGCATCATAATGCTTTCGAATCGGTACCTAAAATCCTAGAAACGCCTTATGTTGCCCTTACTGATAATCCAAAATCAAAGCAAGCACCGTATAAAATTGAAATTGATATGTTGCGTTCTGGGAGTTTTGACCGAGCGCGCATTGATGCTTTACGTTAAAAAATGCTGTCTGTTGTGCCTATTATTAGGGACTTCAGACGGTTCTTTTTATGCTCTAGGCGATGTTACTTCATTTTTTGCCATAAAAGCACTATACTTGAATTGAGTAGAAAATTAAAAAAATTTATGACAGTGTTTTGAGGAGGGGAGAATTATGGCTACATTTATTTATATGTGTGACGTAATTCAAGAAGAAGAACTACTACTACATCGCATCCAACCAGGGGATGAGGCAAATCATGCGAATATTGTATTCGTCATTCGTACAGGTGAGCAACTAAGCAATGCTGTACTTGAAGTGATTAAAGATCAAGAGTTAGTTTGGTCATCAGCGTTACGTCAAACGCCAAAACTGAATTTTGATGCGATGTTACCTATCGTACCACGCGCACATTTATTATATAAAGCTGAACAGCGCTTTGATAAGTTGGCCGTTTTACCGAGTGGTGGTAAATGCGTTATTCAGTTAACGGATAATGGTAAGGTGTTACGCAAGCGTACGATTTTATTTACATCATTAGAGCAAGATCTTTACCACACGGATAACTATGCTGACTTTGCAGATGATAGTTTCGCAGCTGATATGATGCAAACGGTAGAAGAGCATGATTATCACGGTACGTATACAAAGTATGAAAGTGATGATTTCACAGATATCGAAGCTAAGTCATTTGGTGATGGGGTAGCTCATGAAGTTGCAACAAAAGATTTATCAGCACATGGTTTAGATGTCAGTGATTACACGGAAGTACCGATTGAATATTTAACGAAAGAAGATGTACCTGCTATTGCTGAGGAAGAGCCAATGATAGATTTAAGTCAAATTGATCCGAATTGTATTGTGGATATTGAAGCGCAGTCGTTCGGAGATGGTATTGACGACGACGAAGTGACAGAAGACTTGTCTGCGCATGGCCTTGACGTAAGTGATTATGGTGAGGTAGCTATCGAGTATATTGCAAAAGAAGATGTACCTGAAGAGGAAGAAGAGCCGGAGCTAGATATGAAAAAGGTGAACTTCGATAACATTCAAGATATTTAATACGCAAGCAACTCCGCGTGCCGGGGTTGCTTGTTTGCTATACAATTTGTAAAAAACATGAGACAATACACTGTACGTTATTTTACTGTCGAATGGAGACTATAATGATAGAAATTAAAACATCAACACTAAGTGATGGCGAATTTAACCGTGGTGTATTTGCGACGCAATTTATTAAAAAAGGTACAATGCTACATCAAGCACCTGTAATTGCTTACCCTAATGCCGAGCATGAGCATATTGAAAAAACCTTGCTTGCAGATTACGCTTTTGAATATGGACAAAATCATACAGCGATGCTACTTGGCTACGGTATGTTATTTAATCATGCGTATGATGCCAATGCACGCTATGATATTAATTTTGACAACCATTCGTTTGACTTCTTTGCCCGCAAAGATATTATAGCAGGCGAGGAAATTACGATTAATTACAATGGCGATGAAGAAGACACAACGCCTTTATGGTTTGATCAATAACCCAACTAGGCAAGCAATTATGCTGAGTATTGTCGTAAAGGCAACGTAGCATAGTGCTTGCTTTTTATTTTGTTGCCAAAGTGTTATGACTTCCACACTAAACGTAGAAAAAGTAGTGAAACTCCCACAAAAGCCGATAGCGAGCAAATTGGGCGAAGTAGTAATGACACACCTAATAAAAAAGAGCCGCTACTATTAACGAGCCACGTACCTTTAGTAAGGTGTTCGCTTAGCCAAAAACGAGTGATGGCGCCAAAAAAAGCACCGATTGCTACACTAAGCACGGCGCGCACCTACTTTCTGTCCTAACGTTGCCGCAAGTAGACCACCAATGAGTGTCGTCATAATATAGCTTATCGCACCGATATATGATAACTGTGTTACTTCATAGCTAAACGTAGAAAATGTTGTGAAGCTACCGAGTACGCCTGTACCAAAAAATAATGAGCGCTTTGTACGTGTTAAAAGTAAAGCGAGTAAAAAAGCACCGAGTAGATTAACAACAATTGTGGCGTATGGTGGTAATAAGATAAAACTTATACCGTAACGTAATACAGCACCAATCATACCACCAGTACCAACAAGTAAATAAGGCATAGCGCCACCTCCAACGTTAAGTGTAAAATAAAAGAGCAGGTTATACAAAGGGAGTGTGAAAAAATGAGAGAAAAAGCAACATTTGCGGGCGGCTGTTTTTGGTGTATGGTAAAGCCATTTGATAGCTATGAAGGTATTTTTAGCGTAACGTCAGGCTATATGGGTGGCGAGCTTAAAAATCCTACGTATGAGCAAGTAAAGCGTGGCGATACGGGGCATTTAGAAGTTGTGCAGATTGAATTTGATCCCACAATATTTTCGTATACTACGTTATTAGACATTTACTGGGCACAAGTAGATCCAACAGATGCCGGTGGGCAGTTTCAAGATCGCGGTGAACAATACACAACGGCGATTTTTGTACACACCGATGAACAAGCGGCACTCGCTTTAGCATCTAAGGAGCAAATTGCTGCAAGTGGGCGCTTTACAAAACCAATTGTGACAACGGTTCGAGCGGCCGAAAAATTTTATCCCGCAGAAGATTACCATCAAGATTTTTATAAAAAAGAAGCGGCTGCTTATGAAGCAGACCGCGCACAATCAGGGCGAGATGAATTTATTAATACGCATTGGAAAAACGACTAAATGTTTAGTCGTTTTTTTGTTGCACATAGCAGTGTGTTTTAGCGTCATGAGGTAATACAGCACCGTCATATTGCGCAAAATTTTGCGCAGCCCCTAAAAAATGAAAGCCACTTACATAATCTCGGTACAGCATACGCTTTATAATATTACAGCTTTTGAGTGGTGCGGCGTCCTCACTAACAAGTTTAAGTCCTTGCTGTTTGTAGCCAATTGTTTGACCGCTGTTTTTGAGTTGTAAATATTCAAGCCCATATGTTACTAAGCTAGGTGTAACAACGACATGAATAAACTCATTTTTAACTTTTTTGCGTAATAGTACTTCTACTACGCCTGTAACAGCTGTAGCAATTGCCATATCAATCGCAAATGCTTTCGCTCGTTTTTTCGTTAATGTCTTCATCAAATCCCTCCTTACTTAACCATACGCAGTAGGAAGAAGAAAGGTTTCGAGAAGTATAAGTATAAAATTGCTCGTTCAGTTGACTGTAAGTGTGAGCCCTTCCTCACTTCGGTGCAACTGATATGTAATGCCATTATGTTGGGTACTTGCAAGGGCAGCTTGTTGTAAAATCGAAGCGGCTGCTACAAGCGTAAGTTCAGGGTCAACGGCGAGTGCGACATGATGTAAGCTACGGTCACTACCGTTGGTGAAAAGTGTAATATGTTTGATGGTTGGCGTGCCTTTTTGTAAATGTACCGAAAGTGATGCATCATCAGCGATACGGTATGATGCAACGTCTACGTGATCCTCACATGTTAATGCTAAAAGCGTTGCCTCTGTGTGAGACGCTAATCGTTTTTCGAAATGTTCACGCTCTAAATGAAGTGTAGGAAGCGGCTCTTCTTCTTTAACCATCGGTTGCATTTGAGGTTGGCAGGCGACAAGAAATACTAAGACAGTTAGTAGTAGTCCTACTCGTTGAGCTAACATTATTCAACCTCCTTCTTATCCTCTCTCTAGTATATACATAAAGCAATTCACAATAAATGGTTAATAAGAAGGGAGTTGTTAACTGCATAGAAAGGGCTAGTTGACCATGCGTACTGCTATAACTGTGTGAGCAAGCGCATGGATTTTTCTGTTACTAAGATAAAGTTGTTAGGCCTAGTAATCGGAGAGTTAGTCGCTACCTAATTCGAAAATGTGTCGAAAGTAGTGATGACTAGCACTGAGGCTGGTTTTTTAAATGTATAGAGGAAAGGATTGCCGAATGTTTCTACCGTCTGTTTTTCCCACCTTGCTGTAAGAGCTATTAAAATTGTACTATACATTGTCGTTTACAATAGCAGGAAGTGCACCTGGCTATCCTCGGTAAATCTGACGAAGTAGCTGTCTAAAAAAATAGTCATGAGTAACTATTGTATCGTTTAAAATCGCTACATCATCTTCCACAGCAAATCATATGGCACTAAAGAAGGTGCGACACTAGCATTCGATGACATGATGGAAGCGCATATTATGCAGGCCATCAAAGAATTAAATGATGCGAAAGGGAGTTGAACACTATGATCAATAGAGCCATTACTTTTGCGACAGTAAGCCATGCCAACCAAACAAGGAAGGGGACAAACATCCCCTATATTTTACACTGTCTAGAAGCGGGCGTAATTGCCGCAAGTTTGGCGACTGAAGACGGGCGCGTTAACAGTGATGTCGTATGTGCTGCCATACTGCACGATACAATGGAGGATGCCTATGTATCCTACGCCACATTAAAAGAAGTATTCAATGAAACCATTGCAGATTTAGTGCAGAGTCAAAGTGAGGATAAAACAAAAAATTGGCGTGAACGCAAACAAGCGACCATCGATTTTTTACAAGCTAATACAAACAAATCCGTAGAGATTGCGACATTAGCAGATAAATTATCTAATATGCGAGCTATCGCCAGTGATTATGAACAACAAGGCGAGGCATTATGGGACAGATTTAATGCAGATAAGGCATCACAGCACTGGTATTATAGCGCGATTGCCACGTCACTTACACAATTAAGTGAAACTAAACCTTACCAAGAGTACTGTGCATTAGTCGAGCAAACTTTCCAAATGTGAGATGCTGAAAAGATGGTAAGCCAAAGAAAAATTTCTCTCAAAAATGTAGTTAACTTCGGAAATATTGATCTCTACTTGATTTACGATAACAAGGCGCTGGCTCTATTTTGAATCAGCGTCTTTTTGTTTTGCGCTATATGCGACAAGAATCTTACTACTTTCGTTTGGGGTGCCAGCGAGCGAGAATAAGTCTTTTTGTAAGGTATTATTTTTTGAGGAATATTTAGAACTATGAAATAATTTGCCGAAGCGGTACACTACATACAGATACATCATTAGGAGGTAATAACATGACAACGTATTCAGACATTTGGGATTTAACTACGCTTTATGCGGGAGGTACGAGTGATTCGCCTGCTTTTCATGAGCATATTGCGCAAATCCCGACATTTATTACGCAATTACAACAAGCTGTAGAGGCTGTAGAGCAACAGCCAACGGTAGAAACAATTGCTGAGGGCTTAGCTGCGATTACAGAAGTAATGGTGAATATGCGTAAAATTAGCGTGATGCTATCTTGTTTAACGGCACAAGATACGACAGATGAGCAAGCAAAGATTACTTATGGCAACATGGCGCCGTTATACGCGCAAATGGCAAAGTTAACGTACCGTTTTGATAAAGTGATTGAAACACTTGATGATGCGACATTTGAAGCATACTGTAAAGCACCTGCTTTAGCTGACTTTGCCTTTATTTTAACGGAAAAACGTACGCAAACGAAATTATTATTATCTGCAGAAGAGGAAGACCTTATTACAAGTTTACGCGCGAATGGGGATCAAGCGTGGAGTCAAATGTATGATTTACTTATTGCTGACATGACATTTTGTGTGACAGTGGATGGTAAAGAGCAGTCGCTGTCTTTTGGTCAAGTAAGTAATTTACGTAACCATCCTGATGCGGCAGTACGTGCAGAAGTAGACGCAGTGATTGAGCAAGCGTTTGCGGACAAGGAGCAATTTTTTGCCCATACACTAAATCATTTAGCAGGTTTCCGTTTAACCGCATACAAAAAACGTGGCTGGGATGATGTACTAGCCGAGCCGCTCCGCATTAACCGTATGAAGCGTGCTACACTTGATGCGATGTGGGGTGCTATTTCTAACACACGTGCACCGTTCGTTAAGTTTTTACAGCATAAAGCACAATTACTAGGTAAAGAAAAAATGACATGGGCCGATTTAGAAGCACCTATTGCAGATACCACGACACAAATTGATTTTCAACAAGGGGCGGATTTTATTTTACAACACTTCCGCGCATTTGGACCTGAGCTTGAAGGGTTTGCGCGCCAAGCCTTTGAAAAATCTTGGATTGAAGCGGCTGACCGCCCAAATAAACGTCCTGGAGGTTTTTGTACCACCTCACCACTTGACCAACAATCACGTATTTTTATGACCTATGCGGGTACGATGAGTAATGTATCCACACTAGCGCACGAATTAGGGCATGCTTTTCATTCATACGCGCTGCGCCCTGTGCATCCGTTAAATGCGAGCTATGCGATGAATGTGGCAGAAACAGCATCAACCTTTGCCGAAATGATTATTGCGGATGCCGCAGTTGAAGCTGCACAAGGCGACGAAAAAATCGCATTGCTTGAAGATAAAGTACAGCGTTCAGTTGCTTTATTTATGAATATCCAATCACGCTTTTTATTTGAAACACGCTTCTATGAAGAACGCAAAGACGGCATTGTATCCGCTAAACGTTTAAATGAATTAATGACCGAAGCCCAGCAAGAAGCATACGGAGGCGCACTAGCAACGACGCACCCACATTTCTGGGCGTCAAAACTGCACTTTTATATTTCAGGCGTACCGTTTTATAACTTCCCGTATACGTTTGGCTATTTATTCTCTTTAAGCATTTATGCGAAAGCAAAACAAGTAGGCCCAGCGTTTGAGGAGCAGTATATGGCACTCCTTCGTGATACAGGTAAAATGAACGTAGAGGACCTTGTGATGAAGCATTTAGGAGAAGATATTACACAGCCTGCGTTTTGGCAAAAAGGTGTAGACTTAGCCGTAAAAGATGTTGAGGCGTTTTTACAACTAACGAAGACGCCATAAAGGGGGAAATCATGCGCCTACTTTTTACCATTAGTGTCGTTTTATCAGGGATTATCACAGTAGGTGCAATTTGGGTTACCCAACATTTCACGTCAACTTTTGACGCTGCAGGTACAAATGAAATGTGGAGCAATGGCAATCCCGCTTTATTTTTCATCGTATTTGCGATGCCTATTATTTTATATTTTTTATTTGCGATGGTAGTAGTCTTTGAAAAGTTGCATACGAAATATCATGTCAACCGCCAGCGCTTTATTGCGGGGTATACGACTTTATTTCTTGTGTTACTAGGGTACACTTGCTATAAAATTAGTACCTTTAATAAGATGGCACAACCTTATTTTGAACAAAAAATCGGTTATCTTAATCCTTATACCAATGATTTATTTTTTAATGTCTGGACATTGTTAGCAGCACTTTGTTTAGTGGCGCTACTCTCTTTTTATACAAGCCGTCCAACAAAGTAAATGTAATGCGAGGTGATTAATTTCATCTCGCATTATTTTTTTGCGGTAAATACCGACTAAAAATTAACATAGTAAGGAGCGGTACTAGGCTAAAAACTACAGTGTCAGATAGCACGTGGTAAAAGGCTGTGTTAATGGTATAAAGCGCTAACAGTACTAAATAGCTAAGCAGTAACGCATAATCTATCACATTTTTTGTGCGATAAAAGGTTTCCTTTTGGTAAATAAAAAGAAACGGGCACATTACTAAAAGTACTAAGGTCATCATTCAACTTCCTCTCTATGTTGTTTAAATTTACCATCTTTAGTTTGGGGGGAATAGTAATAACCTGTCAATGGTACGGTAGAAGCAAAACTTTTTGTTACCCTAAAAATAGCAGAAATTTAGTAAAGGTATTTTTTGTTATTTCTGAAATAAGTAAATAACTGGATGTGACTTTTTGGGCGGAAAAATCACATAAAAGTCACAAAAAGTCACGGGAAAGTCACAAAAAGCCCGAAAAAGGATGAAAGAATGCGAAAGTCGCCTTACTAGATATCGCCTGTAATCCTTGTTATACTAGGCTTTGTGAATGAAAAAGAAAGAAGGCGAAAACATGAATGCGTACGATGAATATATGAAAGAAGTTGTAAAGCCAATGCGTCAAGAGCTAGTGGATGCAGGGTTTACAGAGCTAACAACAGCTGAAGAAGTACACGAATTTTTACCAGAAGCAAAAGGTGTAACGCTTGTTGTGATTAACTCCGTTTGTGGCTGTGCGGCAGGTTTAGCACGTCCGTCAGCACGCGCGGCAGTGGAACAAGTGAAGCCAGACCACTTAGTTACCGTATTTGCGGGGCAAGACCGCGAAGCAACAGCAGCAATGCGTAGCTACTTTGAAGAAGTACCGCCAAGCTCACCATCTATGGCAGTATTAAAAGATGGGCAGTTAGCGTACTTTATTCCGCGTGAGCAAATTGAGGGCTTTGACCCAGCGCAAATTACAGGGCATTTGGTTGGCGTGCTTGAACAAACATGCAACTAATTGTTACAACGGCGGGGCGTCCTGATGACGTCACGACAGCTTACGCACAGTATGCGGCTAATGCCCTTGCTGTGCGTTTTGTTGTGCGAAAAAAGCGTTCGGTGGCACGTTTACAACGTGAGTATGGCTGTGCGGTGCTTGTAGCGGGTAAGGCGCGTTATGAGTATTTTGCACTTGGGGCGACAGAGCCGCTGTTCTTTCATCCCAATACGGCAGCGTTTCGAGTTAAGCGCCTAGCACGGGGCGAAACAGAAACATTGCTTGAAGCGACTAAAATAACGCCAGGGGATACAGTGCTTGATTGTACACTTGGGCTTGGGGCAGATGCGCTCGTAATGCAGTTTGCAGGTGCACACGTTACAGGGCTTGAAGCGAATGCGGCGATTGCTTTTGTGGTGCGTGAAGGTATGCAGCACTATGATTATCAAGATGCCCCACTTCTTGCTTGTATGCGCGATATTAAGGTTGTGGCGAGTGAGGCGCTTGCGTATTTACGTACACAGCCTAATAAGTGTTTTGATGTGGTGTACCTTGACCCAATGTTTGATGGGCTAATTGCGGAGTCTACTAATTTTAGCGCACTGCGCGAAGCAGGGGAGCATACAGCGCTGACGCAAGACTGGGTGGATGAGGCCAAGCGGGTGGCACGCAAGCGCGTTGTGTTAAAGGCGCACTTCCGCTCACCTTATTTTGAGCAATTTGGTTTTATTCCACATATTCGTGAGACTTCTAAGTTTCATTTTGGCGAAATTGTGGTATACTAAGAGTATTGCTATTTTAGGTGCTATCAATTGGCATTTTCATATGTCTTTGACGACACTTATTCACACTGGCGTAGCTTTGGGGCTGCAAGGACGCAAAAGCAGGTAGGGTTTGCGTTGCTTAAGTCGAGAAGGCACAGTGAAACATTACCGCGGTTAGGTTATTATTTTCCTCAGATGATTGAGTTGATACGAGTAAATCCAAATAATAGATCAGGTAGCACCTATAAAATACTAGAGGGGTACGTTCTCACATCAGAGGGCGTGCCCCTCGTCTAATTTAGGAGGATATGATGGCAATTTTATTTGATATGGACGGCACATTATTTGATACAAACACAGTTCTTGCGCCAGCATTAGACGCAACATTCAGTGAACTGCGTGCGGCGGGTCTTTGGCAAGGGGCAACACCATTTGATACCTACACTAAAATTATGGGCGTACCGCTTCCGGTAGTGTGGCAAACGCTATGCCCAGCGCATACGACAGCGCAACATGTAGCAAGTAACACATTGTTTCAACAACACTTACATGAAATGATTACGACGCAAGGTGCATTGTATCCAGGGGTGCGTGACACTTTAGCGACGCTTGCCGAGCACCATGCGCTCTATATCGTCAGCAATGGTAATGCGCCGTATCTCGATAAAATTGTGACGCATTTTGAGCTAACGCCATATATAACTGCGATTTATAGTATTGATCGTGTGGCTTCTGGTGATAAGGGGGAGCTGATGCGTTTATTACTTACAGAGCAAGGCATTACAGAGGCGAGTGTTGTGGGTGACCGCCGCTCAGATATTGAAGGTGCTTTAGTTAATGGTTTAACGGCTTATGCGGCAAGTTATGGCTATGGTAGCCAAGAGGAGTGGGCGGGTGCGCAAGCTGTGCTTAGCGATTTTCCTTCACTAAAAAAACGGATAACATAAAAAACAACACCACTGATTTTTCAGTGGTGTTGTTGTGTATTATATAACTGCTACAAAAAATAGCGATAAAATGACTAAAATCACTACGATTAATAATGAAATCGGAATAATAAGTACGAAAAATGCGGCCCATTTACCAATTTTATTAGCTTCTGCAATTGCCGCAATGCTAGTGAAAAATGACCACATATTAATAGTAATTAATAAGAGGGCGACAATGCTAGCAAATAAGTCGAAGTTGCCATAATGATACGGATCAACGAAGGACTCAGGTGATGCGACAAACCATCCAGCGAGTATAGGTAATAAAGGGATGGAGAGTAGCGCAGGGACAGCCATTGCTAAATACGTTTGACGAATGGTTGCTTTACCGCGAAATAGACGAGAAATTAGCCAAATGGTAAATGATGATAGCCAAAATGCAATTGGTGCGAGTAATGGGCCTATCAAAAAGCTAAACCAGCCGAGTTCATAGATTGATTTGACGTTAGGGTCATCTGCTGAATTAAAATATGTCATAAACATTTGTGATAGGCTACTAAGCGCTACAATAAAGGCTGCTGTCCACCAAGAGTTTTTATCTAAAAATTGGCGAGTCGTTAATGTGGGATGAAACCACACGCTTTTCATAATGTCAATGTCTAGTTTATTGTCTTTCACAACTACCTCTCCTTACTTTAACTTTTGTAAAAACACAACTTTAAGATAATTAAACTCAGGTAGTGTCGAGAAGTCTTCTGGCAGTTGATGTTCTTCTAAAATGCGGTATTTTTTGCCGTCAAAGGCTTTGGCAATCATTTGTTTAAATTTTTTCATATCAAAGCTTGCGTTATTTGTTGATGCGACAATTACACCGTTTTTAGCTGTAATCGCAATTGCCTCAGCCAGTAGCTTAGGGTAGTCCTTCGCCGATGAGAAGGTTACCTTTTTTGTGCGGGCAAAGCTTGGTGGGTCTAAAATAACTAAATCAAATAATAAGTTATGGCGCTTCGCGTAGTTAAAGTAGCTGAAGACGTCCATCACTTTAATATCTTGTGCTTCGTAGTCAATGCCGTTTACGCTAAATTGCTCGATCGTTTTAGGTAGGCTACGCTTAGCTACGTCGACACTCGTTGTTTTAACAGCGCCGCCAAGTGCTGCAGCTACGGAAAATGCCCCTGTGTAAGAAAACGTGTTCAGCACTTCTTTACCTTCTGCATAGTTGTCACGAATCGCACGGCGTACATTACGTTGGTCAAGGAAAATACCCGTCATCGCACCGTCATTTAAATCAACCGCAAAGTTCATGCCGTTTTCTTTAATAATAATAGGGAAGTCGCCTGGCTCACCGCGCACAAAGTCGTCTTGCTCAATATACTGCCCGTTTGTGTCGAAACGTTTTTTCTCGTAAATGGCACGAACGTCCGCTACATTTTCGATGGCCTCATAAATGAAATGGCGGAAAGCGTAAATGCCCTCGCTGTAAAAGTTAATGACATAGTAGCCGTCAAAAAACTCAATCGTTAAGCCACCAATACCATCGCCCTCGCCATTAAAGACGCGGAATGCTGTTGTGTCAAAGCTGTCGTAAAACTCACTGCGCTCAGCAAATGCAGCGCGGAACTTACGCGTAAAGAAGTCTTCGTCAATTGCTTCGTTTTCTTCAGAAAGTACCCAGCCAACACCTTTGTTTTGTAAGCCGTAGTAAGCTGTAGCAACGTACTTGCCTTGGCTATCTACGAGTTTAAATAGTGTACCTTCTTTTGTTGGTAGTTCACCGTTCACCATTTCGCGTGTGATCAGCGGAAGGGTATCCATAAATTTTTGTGGGATTTGTAGTGTATGCATGTCTCGTCAGTCCTTCTTATAGTATGATATTCATTGTACAACAAATTAAGGGGTGACGTGATGATTTCGTTAATTGTGGCACATGATAAAAATCGTGTAATAGGTAATGATAACAAAATGCCGTGGCATTTACCAGGAGATTTACAATATTTTAAAGAAACAACAATGGGTAAGCCGATGATTATGGGACGTAAAACGTTTGAGTCTATTGGTCGAGCGCTACCTGGTCGCCGAAATATTGTCATTTCACGCAACAAAGCATACGAAGCGGAAGGTATTGAGCTAGCTTCTACACTTGAAGAAGCACTGCGCTTAGCAGGGAACGTCGAAGAAGTAATGATTATTGGAGGCGAGCAAATTTTCACTGCGAGTTTACCACTAGCTGACCGCCTCTATATTACTAAAATTGATTATGCCTTTGAAGGCGACACCTACTTCCCGAGTTATGATGAATTTACACAAGTGGCACAACAAGCACCAATTGACACAAAAGAAGGCTATACGTTTATGTATACGGTATATGAAAAATAAGGTTTTATACGTAGTCGCGCTACTTTGGCTCATTAGTGCATGGGGCGTTACGCCAACTAAAGGTGATTCGATGTTGCCGACTGTTCCGTCAGGCTCTTTAATTTGGGTCATGCCATTTACGTCGATTGAGCGGGATGATTTAGTTGCTTTTTGTCACGACGGTGTAACTTTTACGGGGGCCTGTCTCGGTGGTGAATCACTTTTAAAACGGGTAGTGGCGACGACAGGGCAAGCGGTTGCTTTTGAACACGGTATACTATATGTAGACGGATTGCCTGAAAAAAGAAATGTTGATAAGACGATGTTAACGGCGTTGCCTTATGTCGTTGAGCGTGATGAATGGTTCGTGCTCGGGGATAACCGTAGCGTTTCCATTGATTCACGCAATTTTGGTCCTATTCAACGTCAACAAGTGTTCGGCAAAGCGTTTGTGTTAACGACAGCAAATGTTGGCGGGCTGTTTCGTGCGTTACAACTTGTTACACTGTTAGTATTGCTTGCAGTGTTTGCCCGAAAAATATACAACCACATCTCAAGTTGAGGTGTGGTTGTTATCAATATGGGTAAAAATGGCCCGCATAATAAAAGGTACAATAAGTAACACAAAAAATAACCGAAAAATTTGGTAGCCCGATACGAGCGGTAAGTCTGCGCCTACAGCGTGTGCTACCATGCCGATCTGATCAAGCCCACCTGGGACAAGGGCAAGTAAGCTAGTGGCGGCTGAGACATCGGTTAATTGGTAAAACAGTAATGCGAGCAAGCTTGCCGCCACAAATAAAATACTGCCACTAAGGAGCGCATAAAGGAGCGCTCCTTTTTGTTTGCCGTCGCTGGGCTTTAGCATAAGCCCAACATTTACGCCCATTGCGAGCTGCGCTACGTGGATGATAGCAGCTGGCATCGGCTCACTTGGCAAGATGAGTTGCAGGATAACGGTAATAAGTGCAGGCCCAATGAGGTACGCCGTAGGAAAGCGAAAGTGTGCAGCGAGTAGTGCCGCAATGGTAGCCGTTAGCATATAGCCTACAAAGCTTGGTGTAAAATGAAATACTTCTTCTGTTACTGTGAGTGGCTCACGTGGCATAACGGTTACAATAATAGGCACACTGCAAATAATAATAAGTAAGCGCACGGTTTGTGTCATTGTCACAATGGCAACGTCTACACCTTCTGTTTCTTCTGCCATGACAAGCGCTTGCGTCATACCACCTGGAATCGTACCAAGTAGTGCCGTTTTAAAATCTAGTCCTGAGAGTTTAGTAATCATATACGCAATACCAATGCACAACGCTACAAGTGAAGCGGTAAAGACGAGCATGAGCCAAAATTGGCTAAAGATTTCGGCTAGGGCGGTAGGTGTAAGCGAGCGCCCAATGACATAGCCAATAACAATTAGCCCTGCGTTACGTATGCGCTTATCCCACTGCAAGTTAAACGGCAATAACCGCGCGCTTACCATGACGGCAAGCATAGGGCCGAGCAACCACGGGATAGGCAAGTGGAGTACGGTAAAGAGTATGCCGCCGAGTGTGCCAATCGCGGCAGTTTGTAAAAATGGCATAGCTGCCACCTCCTTTTGATAAAAAAAGCCGCTCACCTCAGTGAGCAGCCATTTATGTTAAGCGTTTAATAATAAGTGTTTGGATAACAAGGAACATAGCACCTACACACCAATAAAGAGCTAGAGCAGACGGCGCAGTAAAGGCAATCATGCCCATCATAATCGGTGTAATATACATTAACATTTTCATTTGTTTTTGTTGTTCAGGCGCAATATTAATAAGACTAATACGTGCTTGAATGAAGTACATCATAATCGTAATAACCGCAAGCGGCGTGTCACGACTGCCTAGCTCAAACCATAAAAATGAGTGTGTCGCAATTTCTGGCGTTTGACGGATGGCATAAAATAGCGCAATAAAAATAGGCATTTGAATGAGTAGCGGCAGACAGCCACTCACTGCGGCAAACGGGCTAGTGCCGTGTTTTTGGTAAAGGGCGCTTAATTCCTTTTGCATAGCCATTTGAGATTCAGGCGTTTTATCACCTTTATATTTTGCCATTACCTCGTCCATTTCAGGTTTAAGCACTTTCATTTTTTGTTGCATCGTTTTATTACTGCGTGTTTGTTTAATCACAAGCGGCAATAAAATAAAGCGTACGCCTAGTGTAATGGCGATGATGGCATAGCCGTAGCTACCGCCAAAAAAGGTCGCCAGTTTAACAATTAAAAAAGAGAAGGGGTGCACAAAATAATCATGAAAGACCCCAGCCTCTCCGCAACCTGATAATACTACCGTCGTACTTAGCAATAACAGCATAAGTACCGTTTGTTTAGTGAATAATTTGTTCGTCAATGATGTAGCCTCCTCTTAATTATGGATTAAGAGTAAGAGCTGTCGGCTTCATCATCAGGCTGTGCACTACGTTTAAAGGTTAACACCAGCCAGCTTTTTACATCAGCATTGTAAATCAGCGGGGTGCTATTGCTTGCTACTTGTTGTGTAGTCGTGTTGTGCACAGCGATATGCTGGGTATACACAAGCTGTGTGGCATGCGAAGTTAATATAAGTGTTAACGTAAGCACAATAAATAACAGCATCATGGACATATAAAAGTCCGTTGTGGTAAAGAGTGCGTCTGTAAAAAATGACAGCAACAAATGATTCACCTCCTTCTGTTAGTAGTATACGTTTTCACGCGGCATTTGTGAAGTAAGCCCTATAATAAATAGACAAGCACACAGTAATACATCGTCACACATCCCATAATAACAAACAGATGCCAAATCGCATGATTGTAAGGTAGCGAACGCCAAGCGTAAAAAATAGTACCTACTGTAAACCATAGCCCTCCGCTTACAAGAATCACAAAGCCTTCAAAACCTAAATGGCTATAAACAGGCTTTGCCGCAAAAATAATTAACCAGCCCATTGCGATATAAGCGAAAGTTGAGAGTTTTTCGAACTTAGTAAAAAAGAAGAATTTTATAAAGACGCCCAGTACGGCGAGTGTCCAAATCGTAACGAGTAGGATAAGCCCAAGTTTACCACCTACTGCAAGTAAGAGAAACGGCGTATACGTGCCTGCAATTAAAATATAAATCGCAGCATGATCAAATTTAGCAAAAAGGTATTTATAACGAAAAGGCATACTGTGTAGCAAAGTCGAAGCTAAAAATAATAATATGAGAGAGACACCGAAAATTATAGTTGTGGTCATTTGTAAGAGCGTTGTGCTTTTTATTATTAAAACTACGAGCGCAGGAATACTACTAATAAAGCCTAAGCCATGTGTTAGCGCATTCCAGTATTCTTCATGTTGATCACCATCTTGATATGGATTAAACATCTAACCACCTCCACTTAGAGCATATCATCGACAGATACGTAAAAAAAAGTTACGATTGTCATGATTTCATTTAGCTAGGCAAATGGTATAATGGTAAGGAAAAGGATGTGTCGAAAATGGGACAAATTCATATCGTGACGGATTCTACGAGCGACTTAACGCCACAAGAAATCGCCGATAATAACATTCACGTCGTACCGCTATCGATTCAAATTGATAACCAGACGTATACGGACGGCGTTGATATTCAGCCAGAAGAATTTATGGAAAAAATGGCGGTATCGAAAGAGCTACCAAAAAGCTCACAGCCAGCACCGGGCAAATTTAAAGAGGTGTATGATGCGCTAGGTAAAGACGGAGACCAAATTATTTCAATCCACATGACAGGTGGTATGAGTGGTACCGTTGAGTCAGCGCGCCAAGCTGCTCAAATGTCAGAAGCAGACGTTACTGTCATTGACTCACGTTTTATTGCAAGCGGCTTAGGTATTCAGTTGCTTGAAGCAGCGCGCTTACGTGATGCAGGTGCAACGCTTGATGAAATGATTAAGCGTCTTGAAGTTGTGCGTGATAATACGTATTTATATGTTATTGTAGACACGCTAGATAATCTTGTAAAAGGTGGACGTATAGGTAAAGGCCGCGGCTTTATTGGCTCATTACTTAACATAAAAGTAATTGCCAACTTAGAAGGCGGTGCTTATAACCCTGTCGGAAAAGTACGCAGTCATAAACAAGTCGTTAACCATCTGTTTAAACAATTTGTTGAAGATACAGAAGGTAAAACGGTAAAAATGGCTTCAATTTCGCACGCCCATGGCATGAAAACAATGGGCACACCATTAAAGGAAAAAATTGAGGCAACAGGTTATGATAATGTGCGAGTGCAATTTACTTCACCAATTGTATCTACCCATACAGGTCCTGGAGCAATAGGCTTTGTTTATTTTGCAGAATAAGAAAAAGTGCTAAAACTACGGTTTTGGCACTTTTTTTGTTGGAAGGGTTAATCATAAATAAAATAGTTGAGACTCCCACGGCTAAAGCCGCAAGCCCTTCACCTTGCGATGTACGGGTGGGATTCTTGAGTGATGTACCGTTCGCAATTCATTTCTGCTTTGAACAATCCTCAAGATAAGGGCATCTCATTGC
>NZ_QAFW01000139.1 GCF_003057615.1 Metalysinibacillus jejuensis | reverse complement strand
CCCAATTAAAGAAAGAATTAGTTTGGTTAAAAGAGGTGGACAGCATTGCGATTCAATCTTCACTCAAAAACCTCGCTGATGCTTATTCTCGCTTCTTTAAGAAGCAAAACGATGCACCTCGCTTCAAGTCCAAAAAGAATAAGGTTCAATCTTATACAACAAAACACACGAATGGAAACATTGCCATTGTAGGCAACAAAATTAAATTGCCGAAACTTGGTCTTGTTCGCTTTGCAAAAAGTCGTGAAGTACATGGTCGTATTCTTAACGCTACGGTTAGACGTAATCCGAGTGGTAAATATTTTGTTTCCATTCTTGTAGAAACAGAGGTGCAACCATTAGAAAAAACAGGTTCTTCTATTGGTATAGATGTTGGATTAAAAACCTTCGCAACTCTTTCAGATGGAACACCATACGAAAATCCAAAGTGGTTTCGTAAACTTGAAGAAAAATTAGCAAACGCACAACGTATCCTTTCCAGACGCACAAAAGGCGGTTCTAATTGGAATAAACAACGAATTAAAGTTGCGCGTATTCACGAAAAAATCACCAATGCAAGAACAGATTACTTGCAAAAAATCTCTACTGAAATCATCAAAAACCACGATGTAATCGGTATTGAGGATTTGCAAGTAAGTAATATGCTAAAGAATCATAAGTTAGCCAAATCTATTAGTGAAGTATCTTGGTATCAATTCAGAACGATGCTTGAATACAAAGCGAAATGGTACGGCAAACAAGTTGTTGCGGTATCTAAAACGTTTGCAAGTTCTCAATTGTGTTCGTGTTGCGGATACAAAAACAAAGACGTTAAGCATCTAAATCTTCGTGAATGGGATTGCCCATCTTGTGGAATACATCACGATAGAGATATTAACGCAGGACAAAATATTAAAAATGAAGCGATAAGACTTCTAACCGTAGGG
>NZ_QAFW01000138.1 GCF_003057615.1 Metalysinibacillus jejuensis | reverse complement strand
TTTGTAAAAATTTCAATAATACGTAGGCAATTAACGCCGCAAATAGTTGGCTATACACCGCATTTTCAGTCGTGCCAAATAAAACAGGCACATTTAAGTTCTGTTTGATCCAACGAAAGAACGATTCAATTGCCCAGCGCTCTTTATACATGCCAGCGATTTCTTCTGCCGTTACATCGCGAAGATTTGTCACAACACGCACAACATCTCCTTCGTAATCTGTAAATTCTACGATACGATGGCGTGCGACGGTTTGTTTTTGCGTTGTACCAAGGATACATGTAAAATCAGCGACTACATTGGAACCTGCGACAATGGCTCTTTTTAACGATTTCTTTCGACTTACCTGAATATTTTCCTTCAAACGAATGACGAAATCTTGTCCGGTTTGCGCGTAACGATCGACCTTATCCATTGAAAAATAAGCACGATCTGCCACGAGAATAAAACGCTTGTCCTCTAAGCTCACGCCAATCGGACCATCATGTTTTAAGCCCGTTGTTTCCACGACTTTCAAGGGCATCTCAGTCGTATTTGTGAAGCTAACGTGCAACTTGATGCCTGAGCGCTCACCATGATATAACGCCCATGGTAAACGCGTTTTTCCAACGGTAATCGTTGTCGAATCAATCGCTAGTAAGTCTTTTTTAAGCTTTAATTTTCGTCGTGTCGCTCGGTTTAAACGTCTAACAATGACGTCAAAAATACGCTTCACAATATGGTGATTCAGCTCGCCTAAGCGTTTCGAAAGCGTAGAATAATCCACAGATTTCAAACCCTGTGCTGAAGCCACATCCGCTGCGTGACGTAAACTTTTCCATTCGAAAGCCGCTGCACCAACTAAATAAGCTAAAAGTGTAGGTACATCGCATTTACGAGCTGTATCTTCAAAACCATATTCAACAAGAATTTCGTTGATTTCTTCCTGTGAAATAAAGTTTTGAAGTAACATGAAAATCGTGGTATTCTTAGCCATGAGAGATTCCTCCTCGTAAA
>NZ_QAFW01000137.1 GCF_003057615.1 Metalysinibacillus jejuensis | reverse complement strand
CCAACTCTACCCTCGGTAAGTCATGATAACCTGCATAGCCATCGACATGTAGATAACCCGAAAATCCTTGTAAAAAGGCCTTTGGATGTTTACTAGCACGTGTTGTTTGGTAATCATAAAGCACGATCGGCAATGATGCACGACCTGTTCGATACATCCACATAAAGGATTTACTCGTTGCAGCGCGATCTGGCTCGTTTAATACCTGTAACCCCGTTTCATCCGCATGGGCAATTTCTTCTCGCAGTAGTTTTTTATGAAGGTGATGATATAAATGAATGAGCCATGTGTTGGCACCGTACATCATCCAATTCGCCATCGTTTGACGTGAAAGCGAAATGCCCATTCGTTCTAACTGCTTTTCTTGTCGATACAGTGGGAGACCTTCACAATATTTTTGACTCATCAAATAGGCCATCGCCGATGGCGAAGCGAGACTACCTGGATACATAGGAGCTGACATTTTCGCCGTAACGATTGGCGTTTCAGTTCCTTCTTTTTCGCAATGACGGCAACTATAAATGTGTTGGACGTGTTCGACCACTTCGACTTGTGCCGGAATAATTTTTAATTCACGACGAATTTGTGTGCTCATTTCGTGTGTCTTTTCACCGCAACACAAACAAACCTGCTCTTCTTCGCTTAAACGATAGTGAATCGTTTCAGTAGACAAGTTTTCTAACATCGCCTCGATTTGTCCCGAACGCTTTTTACGTTTATAGGTAACCGTTTCAAGCGTCGGTTCTTCGACCGTGTTATCTGACATCATTTCCATTTCATTGAATAATGTCAGCGCAAGTTGATCCGGGTTGGTTTTTTCACTTGAAGTTCCAAATTTCTTTTGTTGGCTGAGGCGGAACTGTGCTTCCAACCAGTTAATTTTAGCCATTAGCGCTTCATTTTGTTTTTCCAACGCCGCATTCTTTTTTGCGAGTTCTTCAATTGTACGTGTGGGTGTTTGTTCGATTTTTACCATAGTGAAAGAAATTCGACTTGAATAGCCGAATTCCTTTTTTAAAT
>NZ_QAFW01000136.1 GCF_003057615.1 Metalysinibacillus jejuensis | reverse complement strand
TAATACGTAGGCAATTAAAGCCGCGAACAATTGGTTAAACACGGCGTTTTCAGTTGTGCCAAATAAAACAGGCACATTTAAGTTCTGCTTGATCCAACGAAAAAAGGATTCAATTGCCCAGCGTTCTTTGTACATGCCAGCGATTTCTTCAGCGGTTACATCCAAAAGGTTCGTTACAACGCGTACAAGTTCACCTTCGTAATCGACAAATTCAACGACACGATGACGTTTCTTTGTTTGTTTTTGCGCCGTACCGATGATGCACGTAAAATCAGCTGTCACGTTGGAACCTGTGACAACGGTTCTTTTCAATGATTTCTTGCGGCTTAGGTGAATATTCTCTTTCAAACGAATGACGAAATCTTGCCCTGTTCGCGCGTAACGATCCGCTTTATCGATTGAAAAATAAGCACGGTCCGCTACTAAGATAAAACGCTTGTCCTCTAACTTTACACCAATTGGACCATCGTTTTTCAAACCTGTTGTTTCCACGACTTTCAGGGGCATCTCTGTTGAATTTGTAAAGCTAACGTGCAGTTTAATACCTGAACGCTCACCGTGATATAAAGCCCATGGTAAACGTGTTTTCCCAACTGTAATCGTTGTCGAATCAATTGCCAGTAAGTCTTTTTTTAGCTTTAATTTACGACGTGCTGCTCGGTTTAGACGGCCAACAATGACGTTAAAAATGCGTTTCACAATGTGGTAATTCAGCTCGCCTAAGCGTTTAGAAAGCGTGGAATAATCCACAGATTTCAAGCCTTGTGCTGAAGCAACATCTGCTGCGTGACGTAAGCTTTTCCATTCGAAAGCAGCAGCGCCAACTAAATAAGCTAAAAGTGTCGGTACATCGCATTTACGAGCTGTATCTTCAAAGCCATATTCAGCAAGAATCTCTTTGATTTCTTCCTGTGAAATAAAGTTTTGAAGTAACGTGAAAATCGTGGTATTCTTAGCCATGAGAGATTCCTCCTCGTAAATGTTGGTGTGGTAACTTACATTTTACATGGAATCTCTCTTTTTTATTGCATTTTATTGGTAAAACTTAGTTAATCAACA
>NZ_QAFW01000135.1 GCF_003057615.1 Metalysinibacillus jejuensis | reverse complement strand
GAATCGTTCTTTCGTTGGATCAAACAGAACTTAAATGTGCCTGTTTTATTTGGCACGACTGAAAATGCGGTGTATAGCCAACTATTTGCGGCGTTAATTGCCTACGTATTATTGAAATTTTTACAAACGGAAGGACACAAGAAAAAGCACTGTAAACGCCTGTCTTTCGCTGGTTTCACACGCCAGCTTCTTTGTGATACCCTGCCGATTGAATGGCGAATTGGATTGAAAGAAATAGTCGAATTCCACCGTGAACTTTATCAAATAGATATTGGGTGATTTTGGTTAATCAACACGTGTGGGTGATTATATAAATGAATGAGCCATGTGTTGGCACCGTACATCATCCAATTCGCCATCGTTTGACGTGAGAGTGAAATGCCCATTCGCTCTAATTGTTTTTCTTGTCGATAAAGCGGAAGACCTTCACAATATTTTTGGCTCATCAAATAAGCCATCGCTGATGGCGAAGCTAAGCTACCTGGATACATAGGCGCTGGCATTTTCGCTGTGACGATTGGTGTCTCCGTTCCTTCTTTTTCACACTGACGGCAGCTGTAGATGTGTTGTACATGTTCAACTACTTCGACTTGTGCTGGAATGATTTTTAATTCACGACGAATTTGTGTACTCATTTCATGTGTTTTTTCACCGCAACACAAACAAACCTGCTCTTCTTCGCTTAAACGATAGTGAATCGTTTCGACAGGCAAGTTTTCTAACATCGCTTCGATTTGACCCGAACGCTTCTTACGTTTATACGTAACTGTTTCAGGCGTCGGTTCTTCGACCGTGTTATCTGACGTGATTTCCATTTCATTGAATAGCGTCAGCGCAAGTTGATCTTGGTTGGTTTTTTCACTTGAAGCACCAAACTTCTTTTGTTGGCTCAGGCGGAACTGTGCCTCCCACCAGTTGAGTTTAGCCAGTAGGGCTTCATTTTGTTTTTCCAACGCCGCATTCTTTTTTGCGAGTTCTTCAATTGTACGTGTGGGTGTTTGTTCGATTTTTACCATAGTGAAAGAAATTCGACTTGAATAGCCGAATTCCTTTTTTAAAT
>NZ_QAFW01000134.1 GCF_003057615.1 Metalysinibacillus jejuensis | reverse complement strand
ACGAGCAAAGTTCGTTTATTCAACGCGGAAAAGCGCCGACGGCGGCGATTCCTCGTAGCATTGCGGGGCCAACGGTGTTGGCAAAAGTAATTTATGATAAATTCTCGCTTTATCTACCGCTTTATCGTCAAGTGAAAGAGTGGACACGTGCAGGATTAATCACGAATGATAAAAATCTTTCGAATTGGGTCATTCGTGTAGCGGAAGATTGGCTATTGCCAATTTACGAGGAAATGAAACATGTCCTTTCGGCCAAAACACTGCTTCATATTGATGAAACGGTTGCCAAAGTATTAAATCGTTCCGATGGAAAACGTCCACAATCAAATGCGTATAACTGGGTATTCCGATCCGTCCCAACAGAGGGGCCAGTGGTTATTCTATTTGAGCATGCATTAACGAGAAGTCGAACGGTATTGGAGAACTATTTGGCTGACTTTAAAGGCACGGTTATTTGTGATGGTTACGCTGCCTATGATAAGTTATCCAACATTACGTTCGCTAACTGTTGGGCGCACGTTCGACGTTATTGGGGAAAGGTTGAAAGTAAGAACGGGCGTATTGGCTTGGCTTACTGCAACAAACTCTATGCATTAGAACAAAAATTCAAAGGACTACCACCGAAGCAACGACAAAAAATGCGATGGCGATATGCAAGAAAGATTATTCGTAAGTTTTTTGGATGGCTTGAAAAATCACAGTTCTTTGGTAAAAATGCATTAGCTACGGCAACTGAGTATACGTTGAATAGAAGAAAAGAGCTGAAAGCATTTCTGTATAATGGGCAAATTGAAATTGATAATAACCCAGCAGAAAATGCGATTCGTCCAACGGTCATCGGCCGGAAAAATTGGCTCTTCTCTGTTAGTGAAGCAGGTGCCAAAGCGAATGCGATTTGTTTGAGTTTAGCAGAAACAGCAAAAGCAAATGGAATTGATTTCTATCAATACCTGGTAAAGCTTTTAATGGAACTGCCGAATTTACCAATTCACCAGCAACCTGAATTATTACAAGAGTACATGCCTTGGTCGGCCAAAATTCAAGCAACATGCGCCAAGATCAAAGCAGCATA
>NZ_QAFW01000133.1 GCF_003057615.1 Metalysinibacillus jejuensis | reverse complement strand
AACCGTAACTGTATCTGAAATGTATGCCATTCCTTTTCGATACAGATTCATTGCCCCGATGCGGTCGTCATTCGATTGATAAGAGCAGTTGACACACGTAAATGTATGTGTTTTTTTATTGCGATTTCGCTTAGCTACATGACCGCATTTCGGACACGTTTGGCTTGTATATTTCGGGGAAACAATAATCACCTTATGTCCGTATAGTTGTGCCTTATATTCAAGGAATTGTCTAAATTGATAGAACGCCCACGAAATGCTAACATAACGGTTTTTGACATGGACTTTCTCGGTTGCTTGACGTACACCTGTTAAATCCTCTACTACAAATAACGTACCTTTTGGATAACGTTCAACGAGTGCCTTTGTGACTTGATGGTTGACATCGCGTACGTAACGGTTTTCTCGTTGCCCTATTGCACGAATACGCTTACGTGCGGAAGCTGTTTGACGTTTTTGTAAAGCTTTACGTGTCGCTTTCAATCGACCACGCTTATGTTTTATAGGGCGACCATTAAAGAATGTTGTTTTGCCTTTACTATCATAGCTAGTGGCTAGAAAATTAATCCCTAAATCAATACCAACAATGTTAGTAACATCTTGCTCCTTTAATAGAGGGATTTCTTTTGTCATGGGGATATGTAAAAACCACTTATTGCACTTGTACACCAGTTTCGCTGTGCCAAATTTCCAATCGTCATTGAAGTATTTTTGCATCCCTTTTAATTCAAAGGGCAATTTAATACGACCAGCTAACGTGTTGACACTAAAAAGTCGCTCGTTTAAAGAATAGTCACGATTCCATACTACATCATAGCTAGGGTGCTTGTAGTGAACAAGCGACCATTCATGTCCGTTTGATTGTGCTGATTTGTAGCTGGCAATGACCGTTTTCATGACGGATTGCGCCATTTGACTTTTCAAACCAAAGCGTTGGCGAAGTTCTTTGTAATACAAGTTGTTTAATTGTAGTTGATTCAGATTTTTTGATACAAATACTTTCTCTGAAAGCCAATTACACGCTTTTTGATAGGTTTTACTTGTCAAACGTAGGCTTTCTGCTTGTGATTCATTAAC
>NZ_QAFW01000132.1 GCF_003057615.1 Metalysinibacillus jejuensis | reverse complement strand
GCCAATTTCATGTAGTTGATTTTGGCAACAGTCACATTCGAGATTGGTTGGGTGATGGTGAATTTCTTCTACTTCCACACCTTCTATGAATGAATCGTTGCGCTTTTTCTTTTTATTTAAACGGGTCACTGTATAGGTTATAGTTTCCGTGCTTTGTTCTTCTGTTTGCTCAGAATCATTAAAAGGTGGGTCATCCTCAAATAGCGAGACTTGCCCATCGGGTGCTTGGTATTTTGACTTCTCTGAGCGTGAACCATAAATCATTTTTGTTAATTGGCGAACTTGTTCAGATAAGTATTTATTTTGGGCGAGCGATGCATCTAATTTTTTCGAAAGCTCTTGATTTTGTTGCTTCATAAAAGCGAGTTGTTCTTCTAATAATTGAATTAATTTTTCCGTTGCTTCTGCACTCACCTGATTCACCACATTTCCGTTCGAATAATATGTGGTTAATTATACCATTGAAAAGGTTAGTATTAAAAGACACCTTTTGCAGATTTTAAAATTGCTTTTGGTTGTTGAAGAGATAAGCCTTCTAATAACCAACGCAATTCCTGTTGAGAGAGATTGCGCACTTCTTTTTCATTTTTCGGCCATTGTAATCGGCCACTGTCTAGCCTTTTATAAAGCAACGCAAAGCCGTCCTCATCAAAATAAAGACACTTATAGCGGTCTTTACTTGTACCAGAAAATAAAAAAATTGAGTCACTAAAAGGATCGAGTTCAAACGAATCTTGAACGAGGGTCGCTAGACCATCAATCCCTTTACGCATGTCTGTTTTCCCACAGACAATATAAATATTTTGCACACGCGTAAAATCGTGCTTCATTTTTGAATCAGCTCCTTTATCACAGCTTGAATGATGCGCTCCTCTACACCATTGAAAAAGGAAATTTCGGCCGCAGCGGTTTTAATCACACAGCTTGGCCCAGCTGCATGTGGGAAAGAAGACATCGAAGATTGTTCGGTTGGCAGGGGATCTAGATAAACTGGCACAATTGTCGGTTGATTCGTTGGCATAAAAAAGCACCTCCTTAAATTGATACGTTTATCGTACCGGAGGTGCCAGGGTGTTTATATGCGTTATTTGATTGGGGGCTTAC
>NZ_QAFW01000131.1 GCF_003057615.1 Metalysinibacillus jejuensis | reverse complement strand
AGGTTTTACACGCCTGTTTCTTTGGCATGCGCTTCCGGTGAAATGGCGAACGTACGTCGAAGAAATCTTATCATCAGCTCGGATGATTTATCAAAAAAGTGTTACGTGATTTTGGCTAATCAACACGTGTGAAAAAATGGCGAACTTTCACGGTACGCACGACGAATGGCCGGCTGACTGAATTTTTCAGTTAGAGATATTAATTGGAGGAAATTTGAAGCTTTCACATGTGAATTCTTTGAAAAACAAGGATATTATATTGAAATTGATGACGGAATTGATGCAAGAGTTTGGTTGAAAGAGAATGAATAGTCTGGACCACCAACTATTCTTATTCAATGTAAGAGGTATAAAACAAAAATTGAAAAGATGGTGGTAAAATCTCTTTGGGCGGATATTCAAGAGTACGGTGCAGAATCTGGACTTATCGTTACAATAAGTTCCCTGTCTCCGGGTGCTGAAAAGGTATGTACAGCAAGAAATTATCCTATTCCTCAAGCAAATAGGGAAACACTAAAACAATGGGTTAATGTTATGAGAACTCCATATAAGGGTGTTTTCATGGCAGAATAACTTACATATATTCTTAAAAAAATTAAGCGATTTTGCTGAAGATTGAATCACAGATTATGATCAATCTTTTTTATAAAAATTGTACAATGGTTCACAAAGAAAGAAACCGTTTTGATCAAACTTTTTTCAAAACGGTTTCTTTTAATTTTAGGAGAAATATGGGTTTTGTGAGGTATCTTTGATCAAACTTTATTCCAAACCGACACCTTTTTGCTAATAGTGAGTAAAAAGGGGATTTTTACACACGTGTTGATTAACCAAAATCACCCAATATCTATTTGATAAAGTTCACGGTGGAATTCGACTATTTCTTTCAATCCAATTCGCCATTCAATCGGCAGGGTATCACAAAGAAGCTGGCGTGTGAAACCAGCGAAAGACAGGCGTTTACAGTGCTTTTTCTTGTGTCCTTCCGTTTGTAAAAATTTCAATAATACGTAGGCAATTAACGCCGCAAATAGTTGGCTATACACCGCATTTTCAGTCGTGCCAAATAAAACAGGCACATTTAAGTTCTGTTTGATCCAACGAAAGAACGATTC
>NZ_QAFW01000130.1 GCF_003057615.1 Metalysinibacillus jejuensis | reverse complement strand
CCGTCCGCCGCTAAATCCAGAGAAGCAAGCTTCTCTTTCATTCGCTCGACTTGCATGTATTAGGCACGCCGCCAGCGTTCGTCCTGAGCCAGGATCAAACTCTCCATAAGAGAGCGATTAAGCTCATATTGCTGGCATCAATTTTGATGTCCAAAATTTTGTTTCAATTTAATGAAACGATTTATTGATTAACGTTTTGCTTGTTCAGTTTTCAAGGTTCATGTTTGCGCCGCTTGTTTCAGCGACATTTATTATCTTAACAAAACTCTTAAGCATTGTCAACAAAGTTTTTAATGTTTGTTTTTAATGCGTCTCGTTAAGGACAAGTAATACTATAACTCGTCCTCAACTTTTTTGCAATACTTTTTTCAAAAAAACTTTATCATCAATGACGAATAAAATAATACCTACTAATATAATAGCTCCTCCAATGAGTTGAGTAGCTATAAGTTTTTCATTAAATAT
Source organism: Metalysinibacillus jejuensis (assembly GCF_003057615.1). Taxonomy (GTDB): domain Bacteria; phylum Bacillota; class Bacilli; order Bacillales_A; family Planococcaceae; genus Metalysinibacillus; species Metalysinibacillus jejuensis. Next base: position 655 of record NZ_QAFW01000130.1, on the reverse strand, counting down.
TATATAGGCTAAGGCTGCTGCTCCTACTGGCTCAAACAAAATAGCAATCGAAATAACATTCGTGCTTACATATTTAATAGCCCAATTAAACAAAGTATGACCAAAAAGATTAGGACGTGTCTAAAAACTCTACCTTATTGCGTCAATTTGAAAATCGCAGCGATATAAACGAATGCCAAAAAAGAAGTGGCTAATTTGTCGTAACGGGTTGCCACTCGGCGAAAGTGTTTGATTTTATTGAAAAAGCATTCGACTACGTGACGCTCTTTGTAGAGATACCAATCGACAGACCACGGTTCTTTGGCGTTCGTACGTGGTGGAATCGTATAATGTGCGCCTTTACTTGTCAGTTTGTCGCGAATCGCCTTTGTACCGTACGCTTTATCACCTAATACGTTACTGCCCGCGATTGGAAGTTGGTCGAACATGTCACAAGCAGGTTGACTATCATGCACGTTTCCAGCTGTTAGTTGAAATAACAATGGGTTGCCTAACGCATCCACAATGGCATGGATTTTCGTTGTTTTTCCGCCACGACTTACACCGATGTGTTGGGCAACTTCGGTATCGATGGCGTTTTTTTTGCCCCCGCACTATGTTGGTGAGCGCGAACGCTTGTTGAATCGATGCTTACGTTTTCAAAATCAGGTTCGAT
>NZ_QAFW01000012.1 GCF_003057615.1 Metalysinibacillus jejuensis | reverse complement strand
ACGTGAAAATCGTGGTATTCTTAGCCATGAGAGATTCCTCCTCGTAAATGTTGGTGTGGTAACTTACATTTTACATGGAATCTCTCTTTTTTATTGCATTTTATTGGTAAAACTTAGTTAATCAACACGTGTGGTAATCTACATAACTTAACAGAATTCACTTTTTTTCTTACTTGTCTAATCGTCCAAATTAGATTGTTAATGGCTCTAGTTCTAATTTCTTTCTTAGCGTATTTAACTTGTTTAGCGCGCTTGTGTTCGTTATTAATACTTTGTACTTCGAGATTACCGCTTCATCTTTAGCATGTATCAAAATGTGTATATCTTTATCAACTAAACAGAGGTTTTTATATTCGTCAGTACCACCTTGCAATCGTGATACTTTATGATGACAATGTAACGTCATAGGATTCAATTCATATCCTGTTACTTGGCATTTTCCTCTTTGTGCACAGTACAATGCAATACGGTTATCATTGTATTCAACACTTCGTTGTGGAATCGGATGTTCCATTAAGAATCGAAGTGCACCAACATCAATAGTAGATAGATTTTTATGAATTTCTTCTCTACCTTCTTTTGTATATGCATTCACTACATTCCGTTTCATCATTGGGCTTTTATGCTTAATGTAGCCAATTGGAAGAAACGGTGCTTTTGATATAAATCTAAGTTGCTTGCTTTTCCCATATTCTTTCTTGATGAAATCGGATGTAATAACACCCATTTTCTTGATTCGCCTTTTCATTCGATGGTCTTTTAAACATGCATTAACTTCGTATGCAATGTTCCCCATATCTTCAGCTATCATAGTTGCTATACGGAAATATTGATGAAGTCCGATTACAGTTGAGTTATACAGCGTTATTTTTCTTGCTTGGTCGTTGGAGCCACTATCATATCGAATACCGTTAATTATTTCTTTAAGGTTATTCTTTGTACGTTGTATTGCTTTATCGCACATGTGACTTTTCACTATCCATTTATTCCCTTTAGGTATAAGCTTCATTTTTATTCCTAGAAATTCAGAATAGTCCTTTTTGAGATTTACGATTTTTGATTTTTCTTCGCTAATTTCTAAACCAAGTCTATCTTTTAGCCATTTTTGGACTGCGATAAATAACTTTTTCGCATGGTTTGGATTACTACAGAATATTTTAAAGTCATCCGCATATCGAACGATATAACATTCTTTTAGTTTAGATTTCCTTAACATTCTATATTTATAGCCCTTATCTACATGACCATCTTTCTTAGTATGATATTGCAAATAATTTTTAACTGTCGGAATATCTTCCCACTGGCTTTCAATCCATCTATCCAATTCGTTGAGAACAATATTTGATAATAAAGGAGAAAGGATTCCTCCTTGTGGTGTTCCCTTTTCATTCTCAATAATTTGTCCATTCGGCATTTTAATCTTGGCTTTAAGCATTTTTGAAATAATCGTAAGTAAATTCTTGTCCTGTACTCCGAGCGTCCACATTTGTTTTAATAACTTCGCATGTGAGACGTTATCGAAGAACCCTTTAATATCTATATCAACAACATAAGACATTTTAGAATTTTGCATTAGCCGATAACTTTGTGCAATTGCATTTTCTACAGAACGGTTTGGTCTAAATCCATGACTTCTACCTGAGAATTTTGCTTCTACAATAGGCTCAAGAACTTGTAATATACATTGCTGAACTATTCTATCCCAAATTGCCGGAATACCTAGAGGTCTAGTTTTACCATTAGGCTTTGGTATCTCAACTCTTCTAACTGCTTTCGGTTTGTAATCACTTAATTTGTTTCTAACATAACGAACAAACTGTTCTTCGGTAAGCTTTGATACATGTTCGATAGTTCGACCATCTACGCCTGCTGTTTTGCTACCCGTGTTTTTCTTGATATTTCGATACGCTAATTTAATGTTTTCAGATGAACTGATAATACTCATCAAGTTTTTAAATTTGCTACCAGTTCTACTTTGGTCATATAGCATGTCAAACGTTGCTTGCATGCTATAGTATTCCGCATTCCTTAGTTTGGACTTCTTAACATGTTTTACGATTCGTGAATTTGCCACAGACATCAACCCCTTTCTCAAGTGGTGATTCTATTAGTCGTACTCGAATCTGTGATTTGTTATGCATTTATAAGTCTTTGAAAGTTCCGACTAGAGTCTATCCCTCCACCGCTTATTATCACGGTTTCAACGGTACTGTGACTCCACTCTCACGGAAAGTAAATCAGCTTTAATAGGTTGCCCCCTTATATACTGAACTGCTTCAGCGGTAGGTTAATACCTCCACATCTTCCGCTTTCCACGTTCCAATTCCTTTATCTATTCATATACCCTTAGGTTTCTCCTATAGTCCTGTATGCTTGAACTTGCCTGTAACAAGTTATGGATTTTCATAACACGCGATTTTTACTCACCCATACATACGATGGCACTGCCACCCATTGCATTTCTACAATGTCTACGTCTAGACCCGTACATTCAGAGATTCGTCAGTGCTTGTGCAGCACATTCTAACCATAGATATTTTATAGACTCCCGGCATATAGGTTACACCATCTACCTCTAGACAGCTTTCGTGTTTATTGTTAAAGATTCAAATAAACTTACGGTATCTCTCTGCCGACTTTACCGAGCTTCATACTTCGCTATTTAACCTTAGTAAAAGCATGTCGGAGTATCAGAGCAGGCGTTTCAAGGCGTTACCCTTTTCATTCCACCTATCAAGGAAATCAGTTCTCCTAGGGAAAATTACGTGACTCCCTAGTGTCTAAGCTTTTCACTTAGAAACGTGTCGCACCGGCGTCATAATCGCCATATATACGAATGTGCTCTCCCTCATCCAATGCTTGGTGAATGCGGGCTACTGCCTCCGCCATCCCCTGCATTAAAAAGGGATCATGCACAATACTCTCATCCATTTGTAAAAAGGCTGTTGCCTGTTTGGCAGAACTAAAACCACGCACGGCTAAAATTTTAGCTGCAATAGCCGTAATGCCTAACTCATCCTGTAAGCTTTGTACTACTGCTTTATCCTGTCGTTCAATCGACCATACTTTTTCCATATTCGTATCAGCTCCCTTTCATCCCTATTATACGTTATTGTAGTTGATAGCCTTTAGTTATTTGTGCTACGCTACAAATAAAGAAGGTGTGTCCATGCGTTATTTATTCGTTATGGTTTTATTGTTGAGTGGTTGCACGTCACCCCCTGCAACACCTACACAAGCACCAACAAACGAACTTTTACTTTACCGTAATACACTCATTGGTGACAACAGTCAGGTACTTGCCATTATTTACGATTTACCTGAGGCGCGTAACTTTTTACAATTAGAGTTGCATACAACAGAGCCTCCTTATGGTGCTCACTTAATGTATGACGAAGTAACACATCCTAAAATTGTGAGCATTGCAAACGCCACATGGCTTTTTACGCTCGTACCTAACGTAGATAGTTTGCAATTTACTTTTGATACACAAAGCTACACCCTGACACGCGAACAATTAATGTCTTGGTACGGTAAAGATGTTACTGCAAGTACCAATGAAGCGGATATCCAACTACTTATTGACGCTTACACAGCAGACCCTGCTGAGGTAGATGCGTTATTTGAGACAAAATAAAACGAGAGGCCGCTAGTTAGCGCCCCCTCGTTTTATTTTTTTATTCTTTAATGACTTCAATCTGTGTAGGCTTCCCCTTTTCTAAACGGGCTACCTCACTTTGCAAGTGCTGAATTTTCTCTTGTTGCATACCGACTAAAGTTTCGCGCTCTTGTAAAGCTTGTTCGAGTTGACTATGCTTACGTCGACCGCTGTAGATTTTCATCATTGCAAATGACGCACTGCCAATCGCACCAAAAAAGGCTGAGCCTAAAATAATTAAAATGAGCGGCCACTGCGCAGTACCGAATAAATAATTGACGGCAACTTTATCTACATTAGCAATAGCGAAAATAGCAATAAGAATTGCAAAAATTAAACCTGCAATGAATGTCCACTGTACTTTCATTGTCAACGCCCCCCCTATTACTTATTTCCATCATAACGTACAAAAAAACATCTTGCGAGTATTATTCGCAAGACGTTTTCGTTTTATACTACTGGCTCATCAGAACCCCATTGTTTTTTCTCTTTCTTCTCTATTTTACCACCTGTATGCTTCATCTCACGTACTTTAAGTGAGTACCAAATTTGTGCTGCGATACAAATTGAAGAGTACATACCTGTTACTAAACCAACGAGCAATGCAATGGAGAAGTTTTGAATAGACGGTGCACCAAATATTAATAATGCGACCACGACGATAATTACAGTCAATACTGTATTTACTGAACGTCCCATCGTTTGGCGCAACGATTTATTCACGATACTAGCTAGCGTTTCTTTATCTTTAATCACATCGACACGGCCTAGATTTTCACGAATACGGTCAAAGGTAACAATCGTATCGTTAATCGAATAACCGACAATCGTTAATACAGCTGCGATAAATGTAATATCAACTTCTAAGCGGAAGAAGCTAAACACTGCGATGATTAAAAATACGTCATGCAGTAAAGAAGCAATTGCCCCAACGCCCATACGCCATTCAAAACGTACCGCTACGTAAAGAATAATACCTAAAGCAGCTATAGATAATGCATAAATCGCATTTTTAGCTAACTCTTTACCAACCGTTGGTGAAACAGAACTCACAGATGGTTCTTGTCCGTATTTTTCAGCGACAACTTTTTTGAAGTCAAGTACTTCTTGTTTCGTAAAGTCTTCTTTATAACGTACAACACCAATATTTTTCTTATCACCTGAAATTACTACATCCGTTGAAGGATGACCGATTTCTTTTACGTAATCGATAATTTCCTCTTTCGTTACAGCTTGATCTGCGACAATTTCTACACGTGTACCACTTGAGAAATCGATACCAAGATTAAGCTTGAAAACGCCGATAATAATAATACCTGCAATTAATATTATTGTGGATAAGGTATAGAATTTTTTACGATTATGCACAAAATCAATGCGGTCAAATTTCGTCGTTAAATCTAATGTTTCTAAATTTTCATCTAAGCTATGCTGTCTTGATTTGGCGATACCAAATAGAGCTGGATTATTGAAATAGCCGCTTTGTACAAGAAGACCCATTAATACACGTGAACCCCATACTGCTGTAACAAAGCTTAATGAAATACTAATAATTAACATTGTCGCAAAACCACGTACGTTACTTGTACCAAAAGCATAAAGTACACCTGCTGCAAGTAAAGTTGTTAAGTTCGCATCAATAATAGCTGATAGTGATTGTTTAGAACCTAATTGGAAGGCGTGTTTTACACTATGCCCTACGCGAAGTTCTTCTCGTATACGTTCGGCTGTTAAAATATTAGCATCTACCGCCATACCGATACCTAATACGACTGCTGCAATACCTGGTAATGTTAACACTGCATTAATGCCGTTAAAGACAACGAGCACTAAATACGTGAAAATCGATAATGTAATAATCGCTACAAAACCTGGAATGCGGTAATACAGTAGCATAAAGATAAAGATAGCTAGTACACCAATTACACTCGCAAATACTGTACTGCTTAATGCTTGTTCACCAAATTGTGCACCTACAGAAGTAGAATAAATTTCTTCCATTTTTACAGGTAGAGAACCCGCATTTAAAATATTAGCAAAATTTTGTGTTTCATCTACAGTGAAGTTACCTGAAATTTGAACGTCCTCTGTATTTAAACGCTGATTAACCGATGCTGCTGATACATAACGTGGCTCTGGTTTAGCCGCTTCTGTTGCATAAGAATCTACGCCTTCTTCAAAGTCCATCCACACAACGAGTAAGTTGCGTCCAGGTCCCATAGTGCTAATTTTGCTTGTAATATCGCCAAATTTCTTCGCATCTTTCATCGTCAATGTAACGATTGGTTGGTTTGTATTACCATCAAATGATGCTTTTGCGCCATTCTCCTTTAGGTCATGACCGTCAAGTAAAATGTTATCATCTACATCACGAAACGTTAAGTTTGCTGATGTTGATAACATTTCGCGTGCTGTTTCTGGGTCTTCAACACCCGCTAATTGCACACGAATACGGTCTTTCCCTTCCACTTGAATGCTTGGCTCACTTACCCCCATCTTATTTACACGACGGTTAAGCGCATCTGTAGTATTTGTTAAATCATCTACTGTAACGGCTTTCCCATCTAATGTAGTGACTTCATATAATACTTCGAAGCCCCCTTGTAAATCGAGCCCTAAACGAATGTCTTTTAGTACACCTTGTGCAGTTGTACCAATACCTGCTGCGAATAATACAACAATTAGTAAAAACGCAACAATGCGGCCTCTCAATTTCATTGCTAAATCCTCCTCAGGTGATGCATAAATCATCACTAGCTTAAACAACTTCTACGTTCCTTTAACGCTAAAAAAGCGCAACACTAACATTATGAAACACGTTGCGCTTACTGTCAAATGAAGTTATATGTCAACATCGTATAATAGCGTGCGAATTTCATCTTCTTCCACGTCGCAATATACCGTACTAGGTTGCAAATCTGCTAGCGTAACACGAAATATACTCGCTACGACTTGATGTACGGGTAGAGCATCGAGCGGATGATTGCGGAAACGATTTTCCATACAATATTCAAAAAGTTGGTCTACTGTAACTTGTTCGCCTAATGTGGCTAAGTCCGCTGTACGCGCTTGTAACGCGGGTAACAGATGTTGGAAAAGCTGTTGCTTCGAATGCATGTTGATTACCTCCAAACAAAAAAGAGTGTCCGTTTGAACACTCTTCCCGCTTCTTGTTACTTCGTAAACACGTCATCTGTAATAACGCGACCGATTGCTTGGCGCTCAAATTTAACGCGCACGCCATCTGCCACTGTTAAATGTACGACTGTATCTTCGATTGCTTCAATTGTACCGTGCATACCACCTACTGTTACGACTTTGTCGCCACGTTGTAAATTGTTTTGCATTTGCATCGTTTGTTGCTGACGCTTTTTCGCTGGTCGAATTAAAATAAACCACATCGCCACAAACATTAAAATTAGCGGAATAAAGCTAACTAATTGTTCACTCATGAATTAACCACCTTTCTGAATAAAGCTCACTTAGTAAGTATAGTATAATTTATATGCAAAAAGCGACAAAAGTTAGAAATTTTTTGCGTTGGCCTTATTAAAGCCATATTTCTCAAAAAATTCATTGCGGAAGTCGCCTAAGCGGTCTTCGCGAATCGCTTGACGCACTTGCTCCATTAAATTAATAAGGAAGCGTAAGTTATGATAAGACGTTAAACGTAAACCAAATGTTTCGTCTGTACGAATTAAATGACGCACATAGGCACGCGTATAGTTTTTACATGTATAGCAATCGCACTCAGGATCAATCGGTGTAAAGTCACGCTCATACTTCGCATTCTTCACAACAAGACGTCCTTGTGATGTCATTAATGTACCATTACGTGCAATACGTGTTGGCAATACGCAGTCAAACATATCAATCCCGCGAATCGCACCTTCAATAAGTGAGTCTGGTGAACCAACACCCATTAAATAACGTGGCTTATCCTCAGGTAGTAAGTGTGTCGTTTGCTCAAGCACACGATACATAATATCTTTAGGCTCACCTACAGACAGGCCACCAATCGCGTAACCTGGGAAGTCAAGCGCTACTAAAGCTTCTGCAGAACGCTTGCGTAAATCTTCGTACTCGCCGCCTTGTACAATACCAAATAATGCTTGGTTCTCTGTATTTTTATGCGCTTCTTTACAGCGCTTTGCCCAGCGTGTTGTACGGTCTACAGATTTTAGCATATATTCATGCGTTGCTGGGAATGGTGGGCACTCGTCAAAGGCCATCATAATATCTGAACCTAAATCATTTTGGATTTCCATCGCTTTTTCAGGACTTAAAAATAGTTTGTCACCGTTTAAATGATTGCGGAAGTGTACACCCTCCTCCTCAATTTTACGGAATTTACTTAATGAAAATACTTGGAAACCGCCCGAATCCGTTAAAATCGGCTTATCCCAGTTCATAAATTTATGCAGGCCACCCGCTTCTTTGACAATATCACTGCCTGGGCGTAGCCATAAATGATACGTATTCGATAAAATAATGCCGGCATTCATTTCTTTAAGTTCTTCTGGTGACATTGTTTTAACTGTCGCTTGTGTACCTACAGGCATAAAGGTTGGTGTTTCGAAAGAGCCATGTGGTGTATGCACGATACCTAGGCGTGCGCCTGTTTGTTTACATGTTTTAATAGGTTCATACCATACTGCTGGTTTTGTCATTTACTTTGTGTCCTTTCTGTTTGGGCGGATAAACATCGCATCCCCAAAACTAAAAAATCTATATTGCTGTTGCACGGCTGTTTCATACGCGTGCATGATTGTTTCTTTTGAAGCGAGTGAGCTAACGAGCATTACTAATGTGGATTTTGGTAAATGGAAGTTGGTTAACAAACCATCAACTACTGTCCATTTATAACCAGGGTAAATAAAAATAGAAGTCCAGCCTTGCTCAGCACGCATCTCACCATCGTATTTTGCGCCAATTGTTTCGAGCGTACGTGTTGAAGTTGTACCTACTGCGATTACTTTACCACCATTTGCTTTCGTTTGATTAATTAGTGCGGCGGTTTCTTCGCTCATACTATAAAACTCACTGTGCATCTCGTGATCATCAATACTATCTACGCTCACAGGTCGGAAAGTGCCTAAACCAACATGCAAGGTAATAAAGGTAATTGCTACACCTTTAGCACGAATTGCATCTAGGATTTCGTCCGTAAAGTGCAAACCAGCAGTTGGTGCAGCTGCCGAACCACGTTCACGTGCAAACACCGTTTGGTAACGGTCTTGGTCATCTAGCTTCTCACGAATATAAGGAGGTAGCGGCATTTCGCCAAGTTGGTCTAAAATCTCATAAAAGATACCGTCATAACTAAATTTAAACTTACGTCCACCATGCGCTAAAATTTCTGTACACGTTGCTGTTAGTAAATTACCAAACGTCACCACTGTACCTACCTTTACACGTTTAGCAGGCTTAACGAGTGTTTCCCATACGTCTGTCTCATGCTGTTTAAGTAAAAGTACCTCAATATGCGCACCTGTATCCTTTTCGCCCATTAAGCGGGCAGGTAATACGCGTGTATCATTTAATACTAAGCAGTCACCCGCTTCAAGCTCATCGATAATCGCAGGAAATTTTTCGTGTTGCAGTTCTGTTGTATTCGGTGTTACGACTAATAGACGACTTGCTGTACGATCAAGTAATGGGGTTTGTGCAATTAATTGCTCAGGTAATTCAAAATCAAAATCTTCCACTCTCATGTTTGTAACTTCCTTTATTTAAGTTTGGTCGGGTAGCTCATAGCCAAAATGTAAATACGCGAGCTGAGTTGCCACACGTCCGCGTGGTGTACGTTGAATAAAGCCAATCTGTAATAAATACGGCTCGTACACGTCTTCTATCGTTAGTGCTTCTTCCCCGATAGAAGCAGAGATTGTATCGAGCCCAACTGGTCCACCACGGAAACGCTCAATCATACCTTCAATTAGTTTACGGTCAATATGATCGAGCCCTCTAGCATCTACTTGTAATAGCGACAACGCCTGCTCAGCGATGGCTGGTGTAATCGCACCATCACCTAGCACTTCAGCAAAATCGCGTACACGCTTTAATAAGCGATTGACAATACGTGGCGTACCTCTTGAACGCTTAGCGATTTCAAGCGCTGCTTCTTCTACAATAGCTACTTCAAAGACGTCGGCACTACGCTTTACAATTTCAGTAAGTGCAGCCTCATCATAATACTCCAAACGTAATAATACACCAAAACGGTCACGAAGTGGTGCAGATAATGCGCCAGCACGTGTTGTTGCCCCAATTAATGTAAACGGGGGTAAATCTAAACGAATGGAACGTGCTTCAGGTCCTTTGCCTACTACAATATCTAAACAAAAATCTTCCATCGCAGGGTATAATACTTCTTCAATCGCTCGTGGTAAACGATGAATCTCATCAATAAATAATACATCGCCTGGCTCAAGTGCATTTAAAATTGCTGCTAAATCTCCTGGGCGCTCAATCGCAGGGCCACTCGTCATGCGTACATTAACATCCATTTCATTCGCTATAACTGTAGCTAGTGTCGTTTTACCAAGCCCTGGTGGCCCGTACAGTAACACATGGTCAAGGCACTCCTCACGACGACGCGCTGCCTCAATAAAAATCTGTAAATTTTCTTTTACTTGTGCTTGTCCAATATACTGAGATAAACGCTGTGGTCGAAGCGACAATTCAAACTGTTGATCATAAGCAGTTGCTTCATTTGTCGTAATAGGATTTGTCATTTGCCTCACTCCCTTACGTTAACATTAGTTTAAGTGCGTATTTCATATAATCATCCGTCGTTACGATTTCATCATTACTCTCCAATTTAGGTCGTACTTTTTTCAATTCTCGCTCTGAATAACCTAATGTAGCAAGCGCTAATAAAGCATCTTCTAATGCCGCATTATGATTCGTATCTTCAAATAGTGGTAGTTCATTAGGCGCGCTCGCAAAGTCGATGACTTCTAGTAGCGCACCGAGCTTGCCTTTTAAATCTAAAATAATTTGACGCGCGGTTTTCTTGCCTACACCTGGGAATTTAATAAGGTAGCTTTCGTCTTCATGCTCAATAGCAGCTACTACTTGAGAAGGATCACCTGTAGCTAAAATAGCAAGCGCTCCTTTAGGTCCAATACCCGACACTTGAATTAATTTACGAAACAGCTCACGTTCATCGAGTGTCGTAAAACCATATAATAAACTCGCATCTTCTCGTACATGATGATGTACATAGACACGTACCATTTCTGTCGTTTGTTTAAACGCATAGGAGTTTGGCGTAAATAAACGATAGCCAATATATCCTTGTTCAACAACAATATATTCTGGCGTAATACGCGTTACTTGTCCTATCATATAATCATACATCTTTTCTTCCCCTCACAATCTATATAAGATTATAGCATAATAGCGAACGAATGCTCGACGTTTAAACGCACAAAAACAACATTGAACATGATACAATATTAACAATTAAGGAGTGAACGATTATGACTAAAAAACTATTAGGCGAAGAACGCCGCACAAAAATTTTATCGCTACTACAACAAGCTACTACCCCGTTAACTGGCGCTGACTTAGCCAAATTCGCTAATGTATCACGTCAAGTTATCGTTAATGATATTACGTTATTAAAGGCGCGTAATGCCCCAATCCTTGCGACTAGTCAGGGCTACGTATATTTAACGCAAGCACAACCTAATTACGCCACTCGCGTCGTTGCCTGTAAACATACACCTGCACAAGCACAAGAAGAGTTATTCGCTATTGTGGACTGTGGTGTTACGGTTAAAGACGTTTGTGTCGAGCATAGTGTTTACGGCGAAATTACTGCCGCTATCCATGTGAGCAACCGCGTTGAGGTGAGCCGCTTCATTGATAAAGTACAAGCTGCCAATGCTTCCTACCTCTCTGATTTAACAGATGGCATCCACCTACACACACTCCAAGCACCAACGGAAGATATGCTTGATTGTGCAGAGCAAGCTTTACGCGCTAAAGGCATACTACTCGATTAAAAAAAGCGGTTCACGCAAAATGTGAACCGCTTCTTGCTATTCTTCACGTTGCTGAAAATAATAAGACGTGCCCATGTAAGCTATAATTGTTACCGCAAGTACAACATAAAATGCTTCCACTTTTAGCGAATACATATACAACGCATACAGTACAATTACGGCAGGCACAATTACAAATCGCACCACACTATATTGCTGATACTTTTTGATTTGCACCCACCCCATACGAAACGGTAAAAACACAATCCCAAACACTACTAAGCCTAGCCAATTTTTCGGTTGCTTCATCCATACTGCCTCCTTTTTTGGCGTCGGCAGCTGTAATGCTTTACGTAACAATTCAGCGGAGATAAAATCAGGCTCACTTTTGCCAAGCTCCCATTTAGAAATCGTTTGGCGCGTTACAAAAACTTCATCCGCTACCTCCTGCTGCGTTTTGCCTAATGCTATACGTATCTTACGCAACTCATCACCTGCTGTCATACGCTCACCTCCTACACTATGTCGTTTCAGGTCAATCGTATAGCAACATCCGCCCGTTGCGCACGCAACACAAGCATTTACTTACAAGAAAACGCATAGTCGCCAGTCACAGATGCTTCAATGGTAAGGTCAACTGTGCCTCCAACTTGTTTACAGCCCTCAATTAATTGATTGAGTTCAGCATGATTAAAATAACTCTCTGCTAACAATAAAAACATTACGCAACCTATCGCAATGACTGTAATAATAATAGCAGCAACTTTCATTTGTACACTAATCATACTAGCGCTCCCTCCTAATTACACTAAGGTAGCTAAATACCATCACCAGCAGTAGCACTACCATTACTATAATTGACATAATTTGCGATTGACCTGTTAGCACGCTATAGTACATGGCTAATAAAATACTTATAATCAATAAACCCATTACTATTTTGTACACTTTATAATACGCTTTTAATGCCACATGACGCTCTCCCTCATCCATGGCATCAAATGCGCCGTCCTCTTTTGCCCAGTTAGGTATTGGGCGTGTTGGATTAGCAAGCGTTACGCTCTTTGTTACTATACCTGTTGATAAAACACTACACACTAACAAAGCAAATGACAGTAAGGGGATAGCAGGTGAGCTTTCGCGTACGATAATAAAGCCAATGGCCATAGCACCTAAACTTAAAATACACGCACTATTAATCATTTGCGACACCGTAATCGAACGCTTATATTGCTTATCTAATAATTGATCTTCCTCCTCACCCGTCACAACTAGCTGACTACTCTTTGTTATTTTCCTAAAATAAAAATAGCCTACGCCAAGCAACAACACAACAACGCTATTGGTAAGTTGTAAAAGTATAATCCCCAATTCATTCATCCTCCTCTATAATAAAAACATCTTCTACTGGCTCATTAAAAATTCGTGCAATGCGTACAGCAATTAAAATAGACGGCATATACTCTCCTCGCTCAATTAAGCTAATCGTTTGGCGTGACACATTCGCACGCTTTGCTAACTCCGTTTGGTTATAACCATGCCGTGCTCGAAGCTCTTTTAATCTACTCTTCATATGTATAACCTCCTCTATAAAATTAACATGAAGTTAGTCATTTTGACAACTATCATTGTCAAAAAAGATAAAAAAGAAGACCATTTCCCGGGAAATGGTCTTTGTTTTTTATAATTGTAAGGCTGGTCCAAAAAATTCATAGTGAATTTGTTCAGGTGCAAAACCGTTATTTTCTAACGCTTTAACTGTAGCGGCCATAAATGGTACTGGTCCACACACATAAACATCTGCGTCCTTTGCAATGCGCTCGGCAATAATTGCTTCATTAATATATTGTTCTTGATCAGAATATAGCGCGTCATAACTCGCATTTGGTAACGCAGCAATTTTCTGTTCAATAGATTGTTGGAATGTAATAACATCTTCATTGCGCGCGCATTGAATAAAGCTCACTTGCGGTGCATCTTCTAACGCTTGCACCATGCTATGAAGTGGTGTAACACCGATACCGCCACTAATAAATGCTAGGGGCTTCGTAGATTTTTGTAGTGTAAATACCCCTGCTGGTGCACTTACATCTAATGTATCGCCTACTTGTAACGTATCATGTAAGAAATTCGACACTTTACCTGCTGGTGTCGTGTCACTTTCTTTTTTTACAGAGATACGGAATGTTTTTCCGTCTGCAGCTTGTGACAACGTGTATTGACGGTTAGCTAAATACGTATCACCAGGAATAGCTGTGCGAATGGTAATGTACTGCCCTGGTAAATAGCTAGGTAGTGCTGTGCCATCCGCTGGGGCTAAATAAAATGAAGTAACAATCGCATTTTCGACTTCTTTATTTACTACTTTAAACTTCTTAAATAGACGCCAACCACCATCATTTTCAGTTTGTTTATATAAATCTTCTTCTACTTGAATAAAAATATCTGCAATAACGCCGTAAGCTTGTTCCCAGGCTTGTAAAATCTCTGGTGTTGCTGCATCACCTAATACTTCTTTAATCGCTGCTAATAAATACTTTCCTACGATAGGATAATGTTCTGGCATTACGCCTAGACTAACGTGCTTATGTGCAATTTGAACGACAACCGGTAAGATGGCCTCAAGGTTTTCAATATGTAGCGCGGCTGCGTAAACAGTATTAGCTAGAGCCGTTTGTTGGCGACCTTGCGCTTGGTTTGTATGGTTAAAAATATTTAGTAATTCAGGGTGATTATCAAACATATTTTTATAAAATGTTTTAGTAATTGTGACACCATGAACTTCTAGAACAGGTGCTGTTGCTTTAATAATAGCCATTGTTTGTTGTTGTAACATATGAACCACTCCTTTTCTTATCCTCACTATAGCGCGCTAGCTTTCTTAAAGCAATATTAAATATACATCTTTAACATTTTGTTCACAAAACATATATTTTTTATACATCTTTAAAATTAAATGTATACAAAATGTATCTTTTAATGTATGCGAACTACAAGCATTAAATGCTATACTATTGTGAGAAAGTGGTGAAATCAATGCGCTTAACCGTATATACCGACTACTCTTTGCGTACACTTATTTATTTAGGCGCAAAGAAACAAGATGAACTTACAACGATTCAGGAAATTTCTGACGCTTATAATATTTCAAAAAATCACTTAATGAAAGTTACTCATCAGCTAGGACAGCTCGGCTATATCGAAACCATTCGTGGACGAGGCGGCGGCATTCGTTTAGCAAAACTGCCTGCCCATATTTCTATCGGCGAAGTTGTGCGCCAAACCGAAGAAGACTTTCATTTAGTAGAATGCTTCGATCCTGAAAGTAATATGTGTAAAATTGCACCAGCTTGCCAGCTAAAAGGCGTGCTCGCTGAAGCTTTACAGGCATATCTCGAAGTGCTTGATCGCTACACCGTTGAAGACTTTTTGGGAAATCGTGATTTATTAATGCAATTACTACAGTAAAAAGGTAGCTGAGACAATCTCAGCTACCTTTTATCATGAAAGCGTTCACGTTGTGATGCAGTTAGCACAAGACAAGCACCTGGCAAATGTTTACGATTCGCAGCTACTAACTCATATACCGCATCCCGTAAAAAACGTGGCACGAGTACAAAGATTTGGCATAACCAAAAATAACGTAAATGTTTAGCAATTTTTAAGGCAGCCGTTGACTCGGTATACGCATGTCCTTGATCAATGACTACAACACTCGTTCGGTCGATAATATTATAACGTTCACATAACGCTTGCCCTATTTCGCTTTGCAATGAAGCAAAATGAAAATACGGGGCGCGTTCAAAGCGTAAAATAAATTGAATATTTGCCTGACAAAATCCACATTCTCCGTCAAACAACACGAAATTCATTAGCCCTCAAGCCCCGTCATATAACGGTAATACGTACCTAATGATTTTACGGTGCAACCAAGCGCTTCTAGCTCTTCCATCGCGCCCTGCATCATCTTCTCTTTTTCATCTGCTAAAACATCAACCATAAAGAAGTAGTCACCGAGTCCCGTCTTAAGCGGACGTGATTCAATTTTACTTAAATTTAATTGGCGCCAAGCAAATACAGACAATACTTGATGCAATGCACCTGAACGGTCTGTAGGTAATGTTACCATTAATGTCGTTTTCGGCTCTTCATTTGACTGTGCAAGCGGCATACGTAAATTTTGGCGCGATAAGACAAAGAAGCGCGTATGGTTAAAGTGAAAATCATGAATCGACGGTTGCACAATTTCTAAACCATATTTTTTCGCAGCGGACTCATTACCTACAGCTGCTATACATAGCTCAGGGTGCTCTGAAACATACTTTGCAGCAGCTGCCGTAGACGTCGTTTGATTAAGTGGTACACCACTAAAACGGTAAAATAAATATTTATGGCATTGCGCTAAAGCATGGGGATGAGAATAAACCCCTTCGATAGCTTCCCAGTTATCTTTCTGTTTAGGATTAACCATTAAATGCTGAGCGATAGGCAATAAAATTTCACCTGTTACAAATAACTCCACTTCATGGAACAAATAGTCTAGTGTAAGCGGCACAGAGCCTTCTAGAGCATTTTCTAAAGGCACAACAGCTAAGTCTACTGTGCCTTTAGCCACTGCCTCAATACACTCAGGTATTGTTGCTTGAGGCACGAGCCATTCATTTGGAAATAAACCTTTCGTTGCTAAATATGTAAAGGACGCCTCAGGTCCTAAATATGCGATGCGGTGTTGCCAATCTTTTGTTTCTGTCATCATAAAACCTCCCTGTATGCTAGTGTACGCTCATTTGACAGAATAGTAAATCAAAACAAAGGTTTTGATACTACAAAAAAGCCTAGCATTTTACCGAAGTAAAACACTAGGCTGAAAAGTTAGAGAGCACCTGAGCTAATGACTTCAGCAGACTCTACAAAATCCAATTTTTTAAGCTGTTGTAGTAATTCGTCTAGTTCACAGGTCATGCTCGTCACATCAAGCGATAAAGTGACATTCGCACGTCCTTGAATCGGAATAGTTTGGTGGATTGTTAAAACATTACAATGTGTCACAGTGATGGTCTCAAGCAATCGAGCAAGCGTGCCTTTACGATCTTGCAATTGTAAAAATATCGTAAGGATACGTTCTTGTACGACGGAGTGAAAAGGGAAAACCGCATCGCGATATTTATAAAACGCACTACGCGAAATATCGACTTCTTTTACAGCATCCCAAATAGAAGACACCGCTCCGGTAGATAATAGCTGCTTCGCCTCTAAAGTTTTTTGCATCGCATCTGTTAATACATCTTCACGCACTAAAAAATATCGTTGATTGGCAACGCTTTTCATAATTTTCCCCCTACTTCACATCACTATTATTCAAAGAATTCGAATTCAAATTCAAGTAAACGAACTGTGTCACCGTGCTCTGCACCGCGTTCACGAAGCGCTTCGTCTACTCCCATACCACGCAATTGTCTTGCAAAACGTCGTACCCCATCTTCACGACTGAAATCTGTCATTTTAAACAAGCGTTCAATGGTATAGCCGCTTAATACAAAGGCACCGTCATCATCACGTGTGATGACAAAGTCTTCTGATGTATTTTCATGTTTATACATTACAGTAGCTTCTGACGCTTCCTCTTCTGTATGAAGCGTAAATTCAGGCGTTACTTCTAATAAATCTGCTACCGCAAATAGCAATTCTTTTAAGCCTTGACGAGAAACTGCTGAAATTGGGAATACGTTAACGTCTTCGCCAACTTTTTCACGGAAAGCCTTTAGATTTTCTTCAGCATCTGGCATATCCATTTTATTTGCTACAATAAGTTGTGGGCGTTCCATTAAACGTAAATTATACTGCTCTAACTCATTATTAATGGTGGTATAATCCTCATACGGATCGCGACCTTCCATACCTGACATATCAATCATATGCACGATAACGCGCGTACGCTCAATATGACGTAGGAATTGGTGACCTAGCCCTACACCTTCGTGAGCACCTTCAATTAGTCCTGGTAAGTCAGCCATCGCAAAGCTACGGCCATCTTCTGTTTCTACCATACCAAGGTTTGGTACAATCGTCGTAAAGTGATACGCACCGATTTTAGGTTTAGCTGCAGAAACTACAGATAGTAATGTTGATTTACCCACACTTGGGAAACCTACTAAACCAACGTCTGCAAGTACTTTAAGTTCTAAAATAACATTTAACTCTTGACCAGGCTCACCTTTTTCGGCAAGCTCTGGCGCTGGGTTTGCTGGCGTCGCAAAACGACAGTTACCACGGCCACCGCGCCCTGCACGAGCAATCACTGCACGTTGACCATGTTCAACAAGGTCAGCTAGTACGACTTCTGTTTCTTCATCAATAACTACCGTACCTGGTGGCACTTTTACGATATAGTCTTCTGCATTTTTACCATGCATTCCTTTACTCATACCGTGCTCACCGCGCTCAGCTTTAAAATGGCGTTTGTAACGGAAATCCATTAACGTACGCAGACCTTCTTCTACTTCAAATACGACGTTACCACCGTGACCGCCATCGCCGCCAGCTGGTCCACCCATTGGTACATATTTCTCGCGACGGAAAGCGACCATACCATCGCCACCGTCACCACCTTTAACAAAAATCTTTACGTGATCGACAAACATTTATTTCACTCCCTGTTTAGCCGTTATACATAAATCTAGCACAGTTGTAGTTGATGCTTTTATGTTAACGGTAAAACGTTCATTTTTTTCAGTTAATTGTATTGGGGTCTGCCACTGTCCTGTTACACGCATTGCCAGCGCCACATGAGCTGGCTCAACGGTGTAATCCAGTGTAATATACTGCTCACAGTAAACATCCACCTGTTTAGCAATAGCTGCTATGCACGCCTCAACGTAAGCGACAACAGCAGACTCTGCTACAGTAGCCGTCCCCGTTACTGTACTTGTTAATGCTACAGCAAATTCATTATAGCGCCAACCTACTGTGAGTAGCCATTCGGCTAGCACTGGTGTACCTGCACGATTTACTGCGGACACGGCCTGCATTTCATTAACAGTCTTTGCAATATAAGCTTGGCACTGCTCCTGCTTACCAAGCTCGTTATACATCATAATCATTTGTAAACGATTTAAAAAATCATGATTCGCTAAACGTAGCGCCTCAGGTACTGTTAGTTTGTTAGGTTTCACTGAGACACTCACTCCTGACATTCGCTATAACAGTTTGCTCTTTATTATAACGCAAAACTTTAAAAAATTCATGCGCTAACACATATTGGGGATGTCTAACGAATAAACGAAAAAAAGCGACCAATCACTAGGTCCCCTTAAAGTATGCCTATCACTTACACGTTAGACACCCTCATAATTAATCATCCAAAAAAGCATGTCCAATAGCCCTAATGACTTTTGGACATGCTTTACTATAAAGTATTAAGCTTCCGCTGGGTATACTGATACTTTTTTCTTGTCGCGTCCAAGACGTTCGAATTTAACAACGCCGTCTACTTTAGCGAATAAAGTATCATCGCCACCGCGACCTACGTTAGTACCTGGGTAAATTTTTGTACCGCGTTGACGGTAAAGAATTGAACCACCAGTTACGAACTGACCATCAGCACGTTTCGCACCAAGACGTTTTGACTCAGAGTCACGACCGTTCTTAGTAGAACCTACCCCTTTTTTAGAAGCGAAGAATTGAAGATCTAATGTTAATAACATGCTCATTCCACCTCCTACTGTTCGTAAGATATTTGAATATATTGCCCATAACTTTCTACCATGGTGTAAAACTGTGCTGTCATCGTTTGGACAATAAGTTGTAATTTAGCATCGATTTCTTTATCAAGATCTTGAGGAAGCGTTACTTTTAAGTAGCCACCTTCTCCTGCTTGTTCGATGTCTGGTTTGATTTGTAGTAAGGCGAAAATGGCATTTACAGCACCGAAACCGATAGCTGAAGCGCCGGCACATACTAAATCTTTACCTGGCTCATCGTATTCTGCATGACCTGACATTTCAAACGCATGCACGTGTCTATTTTCATCATGAAAAATCTTAACGGTAATCATACCGTATCACCTCAAATTAAGCGTTGATTGCTTCAACTACTAATTTCGTATATGGTTGACGGTGACCTTGTTTACGACGGTAGTTTTTCTTCGCTTTCATTTTGAAAACAGTGATTTTTTTAGCGCGGCCTTCTTTAACAGCTTTAGCTGTTACAGTAGCACCTTCCACGAATGGAGCACCAACTTTCACGTTTTCGCCACCTACGAATAAAACTTTATCAAAAGTAACCACTTCGTCAGCTTCAACACCTAGTTTTTCAACATAGATTTCTTGGCCAGCTTCTACTTTGATTTGTTTACCACCAGTTTCGATAATTGCGTACATTTCCCAATGCACCTCCTTAGACTCAGACTCGCCTGCTTCAAGGTGACTTGCGTACTTAAACCTTGTCAGTGCGGTTGCAGTAGCACGGGTGCTACAAACAATAACAGTAAAATATTATCATGCGCTGTATAATAAGTCAAACGTTACTTTATAAAGAGTGAAAACATTTTAGAGAAAAAGCCTTTTCTGTTTTCAGTGATCGTTTGTAGCGGCACACTTTCCCCTAAAATACGGCGCGCTATATTGCGATAAGCAAGCGCTGCTTTATTAGAAGGGTCCATCACAACTGGCTCACCTTTATTAGAAGAAGCGATTACTTCTTCATCATCGATAATAATACCTAATAAATCAATCGCTAAATGCGCTGTAATTTCACTGACATCTAGCGTATCGCCTGACTCAATTAAATGTTGGCACACGCGATTAATAACAAGGCGCGGTGCCGCAATTTGCGTTTCTTGTTCAAGCAATCCGATAATACGATCCGCATCACGCACGGCAGAGATTTCTGGCGTTACAACGACAATAGCTTGATCGGCACCCGCTACCGCATTACGAAAGCCCTGCTCAATACCAGCAGGACAATCAATTAACACAAAATCATATTGTGTTTTTAACTCGCCAATTAGCGCTTTCATTTGCTCAGCTGTCACTGCCGTTTTATCTGTCGTTTGTGCAGCCGGCAATAAATATAATTTATCATCTACACGCTTATCTTTAACGAGCGCTTGATGAATTTTACAACGCCCTTCTACCACATCAACTAAATCATAAATAATACGATTTTCTAACCCTAATACTACGTCTAAATTACGCAAGCCTATATCTGTATCTACAAGGCATACCGTTTTTCCTTGCAATGCCAATGCAGTACCGAGATTAGCTGTAGTTGTTGTTTTACCAACACCGCCTTTTCCCGAAGTAATTACAATTGCTTCACCCACATTAGCTTCCTCCTTTAGCAGTCATGAAAAACGACGGCATATTTCTTATTTCATGCACAGATCGGTAGTCAATATCTCCTTGCTGATTAATATGTGCGCACAGTAACTCATTATTATTTTGCAAGGCTTCACATTCATTTGACATCGTCTGTATGACATCAGCAATCATAATATGTGTCGCTTCAAAAAATGATGCCGCTACGACTGCTTTACGATTGCCTTCTACACCTGCATGCGCAATTCCTTTTAAGCGACCTAATATATAAATATTACCCTCAGCTTCTACACGACCATTTTGATTGACGTTGCCAATAATTACAATGTCTCCTGGCACACGTAAAACTTGTCCCGAACGAACCATACCAACATATAACTCATTTTTATGGCGAGCGACTTGGCGATTTCGTTCTTCTACTGTAATCACATCACTACTCACCTTAGAGACGATTAATTTATTCGTCTGTTCTAGGGCGCGTGTTAATTGTTGAATTTGTTCACTCGTACAATAACGGTATCCTAAATGAAGTTGAACATAAATATGGCGATCTGTTGTATAGTTATTTGCTAGCTGTTCTAATTCAGCTAGTAAATCGCTAAACGCACCTTGTTCGTCTAACTTTACAATAAACCCTTCTTTTGTACCTTTCATCTGAACTAACGGTTGTTTCATACAACTTTTCACCTCGATTTCACTTCATTTGATTATACCGTATTCATCTCGTTACGTACCAATTTTGCATTAATTAAGTAAACAAAAATAATAGCTGTTAAAATTATAAATAAAAAATTCATAGCAAGCGTTGGTAATAAACGTTCCTGTACGAATAATTGCCAAGGCATATCTGTAATAGAAATAAAGCTATAAAACCCGTAAATGGCTGTTTCTAACAAAGTAACAATAACGAGTGCTATCGTAGCTGTCACCATCATATTCGGTTTAATATACCCCATAATTGTGCTAGCTAAAAAGATAGCCCCCGGGTATAAAAAGGCATATAGTCCGATAACATCTACATAGAAAATATCGTATAAAATACCAAAAAACAAGCCGATATACATCGCTCGCTTTTTGGATTGATACGTCGCTAAAAAGATTAAAAAGACGACTAAAAATCGTGGAACAAAATAATAAAGTGTTTGGTCAAACGTCAGTGGTGATAAAAAAGCAAAGTTAGGCTCTATTAAAAATAACAACAATGCTACGGCTACTACCGCTATACGCTGAATCACTGCGCTTCACCTTCCGCCTCTTCAGGATGGGTTAAGTCATTCATTGAACCATCGCCATCCGACCCGTTGATTTGTGTCATTTTACGCTTAGCAATCACTACTTGATCAAGCAAAGCAAAATTTGCTGCAGGCTTTACGTACGCCATTTGCGTTAAACCGTAATCGTCTGTGCCGATTTCCGTAATTTCGCCAATTAATAAACCTTGGGGGAAAATCCCACCTAAACCTGACGATACTACCTTTTGCCCGGGTTCTACTTTAAAGCTTGAATCAATGCGTTTCATTAACATTTCACTTCGTTCAGCATCAAAGCCTTCAATAAGACCAAAAACATCCTTATCTCCTTTTGCTTTCGCTGAAATACGATAATTAGGATTGTTAGAAAACAACAGCTCAATCTCTGCAGTGCTCGGGGTGACGACTACTACTTTACCGATTAAACCATCTGCCGTCATCACAGCCATATTTTTTTCTATCCCTTGACGAGCGCCTTTATTGACAATAATTTTCTCTTCCCATTGATCTGGATTACGCGCAATTACCGTGGCATATACCGGATCATACTGCAATAAACTTTCCTCTTTATCAATAAGTGCTGCAAGTCTTTCATTTTCCATTTTAACTTCGTCTAGCTGAACACGTACAAGAGCAAAGTCATCCAGCTGTGCTTTTAAACGTTTATTTTCTTCATACGTACTTAACAGTGCGTCAATATCGTCTAAAATGCCACTAATAAAGTTAGCTGGCTTTGCCATAATCCCTTGCCCGAAGCCCACCGTATCTTTCACAGCGCCCTCAGCAAAAGATGGATTGGTACGATTGCTAAGTGTATAGCTAATAATAGCGACAAGGAAAATGATGCCTACTAATAACACAATAAGTTTTTTATTAGCAAAAAACTGTGGCATCTGTAAACCCCTCTCTCACAATTACAGTTGTTGTTGACGAATAATATCGATATGATCTAACGCTTTACCCGTACCAATTGCTACGCAGTCGAGTGGATCTTCCGCAATAAATACAGGCATATTTGTTTCGTCGCTCAATACTTTATCTAAGTTTTTAAGCAGTGCACCACCGCCTGTTAAAACGATACCGCGCTCCATAACATCTGCTGATAGCTCTGGTGGCGTATGTTCTAATGTGCGTTTTACGCCGTCAACAATCGCTGTCACTGATTCGCGTAATGATTCTGACACTTCTTCGCTCGAAACTTCCAATGTTTTTGGTAAACCTGTTACGAGGTCACGTCCACGAATTTCCATTTTTTCGTTATCATCAGCTAATGCTGAACCAATTTCCATTTTAATCGCTTCAGCTGTACGTTCACCGATTGTTAAGTTATACGTTTTACGGATATAAGCAATAATCGCGTGGTCCATTGCGTCGCCACCTACACGTACTGATTCACTCGTTACGATACCGCCAAGTGAAATTACAGCCACTTCTGTCGTACCACCGCCGATATCAACTACCATTGAGCCTGTTGGGTCCCATACAGGTAAGTTTGCACCGATTGCTGCTGCAAATGGCTCTTCAATTGTGAAAGCCTCACGTGCACCTGCTTGACGAGATGCATCAATTACTGCGCGTTGCTCTACAGAAGTAATACCAAAAGGTACACAAATCATAACGTTTGGTTTTTTCCAATTACCGCCTGAATTTTTTGATGCTTCTTTTAAATAATATTCAATCATCGCTGTTGTAATATCGAAATCCGCAATTACACCGTCTTTCATCGGACGAATTGCTACGATTGATCCTGGTGTACGACCGATCATATTTTTAGCATCATTACCTACTGCAACGATGTCACCTGTTTTTGTATTGCGTGCTACTACTGAAGGTTCGCGTAAAACGATACCTTTTCCTTTAATAAAAACTAATGTATTTGCTGTGCCGAGGTCAATGCCGACATCTTTACTTCCGAATCCGAACAAATTGAGTACTCCCTTTCTTTAACGAAACATAGTTAGTTGATTGTAATTATGAAAACTACCACTTATTATAACGGAAAAATACATAAATTTATAGTGCCATCTCTCCCCTTTCTGTACGTTGGTCAATTAATTTTACAATCCCATGTTCATAGGAACGTTTTTACTGCTATTTAGTTGCACAAAAAAGCACGAGATTTCTCTCGCGCTTAAGTAATATATCCCTTTTCTTTTAAGCTGACATAATTGTGATTCCCAATAATGAATAGCGATAGGTAAGGATGACGCTCGTCTTTCCACGGTCGCGCTTCCTTTTCCCCCGCTTCACACCGTACGTGAGACTTTCACCTCATACGGCGTTCCATCAGCGCACTTAGCGTTGACTATGCCCCTTCGCTCCATTTCCATTACAGAAATCTCAACGCTACTACGGGCTGCTGCCCCTTAAATACAATTGGCATTTCCTCCAATTTCGATACATCTATGTTAACGCATATTGCCATTATCGTTTAAGGTTCCACTGTTCCTTACGCGTTAGCTTTCCTTTTTACCTTAGCTGCCCTCTTTAACCCGTTAATGATTTTTTTGTCCACTGTTGGCCGGACGCAAAATACTACCGTTTATTTAGTAGTACGCGCAAACGCTATCACAAAAACGCGGCTCGTCATTAAATTTATACGTCACTTCTTATTTGTCACGTTTGGTCTATCGAGCTGTACTTACGAGGGTTCCTGTCGTCAGCCTAGTAAAATTATAGCCCCCCGCTTACTTCGCTAACCGCTTCACAGGTCTGCTTTTTTGCGTCTTCACCGAGCTTCATACAGCCGTGTCGTTAACCGCGGCTACATGTCGGAGGATTAGGGCACTATGACCAACATTTCATAGTGAGTTGGTGCTTCCCCAACTTTTCACACGTAAAGTTCAAAGCGAAATACTTTGCCTAGTTTTATTGACTGTCTCTAGTCAGATTGTCTAGGAACAGTGCGCACTGTGATCGACCAATTCAATACCAATAATAAGCCCTGCTTCTTGTAAGCGCTTTGTCACTTCAATGTCTTCAGGACTCGGTTGTGGGTTTCCACTTGATAGCAATAGGTAAGGCCTCGTTACCTCCGCCTTTTCCCCTGCTCCACACCGTGCATGCGACTTTCACCGCACACGGCGTTCCATCGTTATTATAACGACTTGAGGCTGTTGCTCCGTTCCCATTACAGGAAGTTCTCAGCTCGTGCCTCTGCTCTCACTACTGTTAAAGGAAGTTATAACGCATCGTTTTTCCTTCCTACCTCATCGTCAGTAGCTTTCCACGTTCACTTTATGCTATCACTACTTAACATAGGTGCTAACTCTTACCCCGTGTTTACCCATCGCCTGTAACGATGCATGGTGCTTTCATCACCACCCGAATTACTTGCCCACAAACACGTAATTTGTCACTTTAGGTCTTCATCATTAGTTTGCTTACGCTCACCTTATTAAGCTTTTACGACTCCCGGCTTATTTACTTTCGTATTCAGCCGACTTCACCGAGCTTTATACGCCAAAGCGCATATCGGAGGATTAGAGTAAGTGCTTCAAGGCGTTACCCTCTCATTTCACCTATCGCATAAAGCGTTCACGAATAGTGCGCAATCTTTTCAATTACGAACGTGTCGCACGATGGTTGTGACATACAATAATACTCGCTGCTGATCGTTTAACAGCTTCTCGAAAGTAGGGTAAGCAAGCGCTCCCCGCCAAACCGTACGTACACCTCTCAGCGTATACGGCTTTCCATTTACTTTAATCTAACGCTTAGGGCGCATAAAACAAATTTGCCCTGTTGCTTCTTCCACACAAAATATACCGTGCTTATTGTATTTCCGCATTATTTTTCTAACGCTCGTTTTATATTTATTAGCAAACGTTTTTACCATGCTGTACTTCATAATCGATATAAAGGTATGCATTAATTGGCGATTGCTAGCTAGCTGATAATGCTGACAAAAACGAAGGACATCTCTATGATATTTCCGTACAATAACACCATCTGGCAGGTGTACTAAAGCGGGGCGATGGAGAGGATAATAGTGTTGATTTCGAGTGATTTTCATCGCTTTCAATCGAAGGAGTTGTTGTTCAACTAATGCGCGAGGAATAAATAAACGCAGTGTATTTGTTTTTGCTACTGTACGTAATTCATAGTCGAGAAATTGCACACCTCGCCGACTGCTTACTAATGTGAGTGAGCGTTGAAGACGAAGCGTTATGTCGTTTTCAATGTGATTTTGTAGTTGTTTGAGTAAAGCGAGCGCCTGCTTTTTGTTGCCATTCATTCCGATAAGAAGATGTGTACCAAAACGCACATACTGCTTATGGTATTGCATATTATGATCGACTTCGCTCCAATAAATATTTAGCAATAACTGATTAAGTGTTTGACTAACCTTTCCAACAGGTGCCATGCGATAGAATAGCTCGATTAAATGAAGCAAGCGTTCATCTTGAATTTTTTGTCGCAAGCGTTGTATAAGTTGCTTCGTTTGTGGTGTAGTAACATCACTTGGCGCAATTACAACCAACCATTTTGTTGACGAAAAAGTAATCGCTACCTTTGCAAGCACCGCTTGCCGCTGCGTAAAACACCCTTTCAATGCTGGCATATAAATACACGAAAGTAAACGTCGCACAACTTCTTGTAACAAGGCAATTTCTATAGCTTGTATACTGCTAGGCTGCACGCATCCTTGTTTTAATTGCTTAATCATCGTAGCAACACGCATTGCGATGTCACTTGGCATAGGCTTGTTAAATAACAATGTATACGCTTCATCATAAAATAATTCATTGTATAAATTGCGGTATAGGCGTTTAAATTGATAGTGTGGGATAGACGCATTTTGCATTAGACGATTTACTACTACATGTGGAATTCGAATAGAGCCTCCGCTCCTTCCTCAGTAAGTAACAAAGTTGTAAACTGCTCTCCTTCGCCCTGTACTAGGCTTTCCCTAGCTCTGACTACTACGAGAGCTCCGTTACCTTAGCATAAAGCCTTAGGCAATCCCCATTTAGTTAACAAAAGACTTTAGTAGATGATAGCGGATATGACGTTCGTTCTTCTATCTTTTTTGGTGAAATAAGATCACTGCCGACCGTCGAGCTTTTTAACGCTCGGCTTCATTTCATATAGTGTACTTCCTTGACCTTCACTATAGGCCCCGTCGTCCCCATTGAACTGTCATTCAAGCAGTTTAGCCTTTATCCTTATTCATCCATCTCACCTTGCTACTTCAGTCGCACTGTGGTCATTCCAGTGACTTAGCGCTTTTCCAACAGGCTACACTCCCTAATTAGTTTCCCTTTTAGATAAGTTGGATGGTGATAGGTAATTGTGATCTCTCCCTACTGCTAGTACAAGCAGATTCTTTTGTTCCCTTATGGGCGCACAAGCTCGCGTGGATGAACGATACTCGAGTTTAAACTACCGACAAACACGGTTTTTTGATAAATAATTTGGTTTTTCACATTCAAAAAAAGTGCAACGAAATGTTCTTGCAATAACCCTGTCATTTCAGCCATAACATAAGCCGCTGCATCAGCAGGTGAGCGAATGGTATAGCTTTCCACATGGGGTTTTTGTGCCAAGCGGCGTCCTAGCTCTACTACCGCTAGCAGTTGTAATGCCTTAACATTGCTAACGCCTGGCACCGCTTTTAACTCTTCTAACGTTACATGCCTTAACGCCTGCAAATGTTCTACTTGTTGCAAAACTTCCGTTGCCACTTCCACTGCTGATAACGCTCTAGTACCTGTGCGCAAAATAATAGCGAGCAGTTCGGCATTGGTTAACCGCTCAGCACCTTGACGAATTAAACGCTGATCGGGCGTTGCTGTTTCTCCAATTTCTTTCACTAACAACATGTCCATAAAAAACACCTCCTTTCCTAGTAGCATAATGGAAAGAAGGTGTTTTGAAAATTGTCGGTCACCTCGTGAAAATTTCATTTTCCTAAGGTTTTTAACCGCAAATTTATATTTTACTGCGCATCTGTTTGGCAAAGTATAATTTCGCGTAATTGGGCGAGTAAATACAACGACCCTGTTACAACGGTTATACCATCGCGTTTTGCCATTATAGTATCACGAATTGCCGTTGTTTCTTGCTTCACTTTTGCACGGCTCATCTGCAGCACGTCTTGAGCAGTAGCCGCTCGCTCATTAGCAAAAGATACAAAGTAAAATGTATCGCTCACTTGCTCTAATACACGCAACACATCCGCAATGGCCTTGTCTTTTAAAATGCCGACGACAAACGTCACCTTTGTTGCGGGGTAATAAGTTTGTAACGTCGTAACTAATTCCCTTGCACTCGCTTCATTATGAGCACCGTCAAAAAAAACATTCGGTACAATTTCTTCGAAGCGAGCAGGAAGTGTCGTGTTCGCAATCGCTTGTTTCGCTCGTTCAGCTTGTAGCGGTATACCTAGCTGTAAAAAAGCTGTTAAGGCGAGTGCCATATTATCTGCTTGGTGTGTACCTTTAAGCTGACGCGTTAGATTTGTTAATGTAGTCGTTTTAAATTTGTAACTTGCCGCTGTGACAAAGATTTGTTCTCCGATTTGGTAATAAGGTACATCTTGTGCAAGTGCTCGTAGTACAACATGCGCTTCTTCAGGCACACGCCCTACAACGACGGGTGCTTGCTTAATGATACCGCCTTTATGATAGGCTATGCTCGCTAATGTATTACCTAAAAACTGCGTATGCTCAAGAGCTATACTCGTAATAATAGAAACGACGGGTAATACAACATTCGTCGCATCTTCTAAGCCACCTAAGCCTGCTTCTACAATCGCTACATCTACTTTTTGCGCTACAAAATACAATAGCGCAACGACTGTGAGTAGCTCAAATTCTGTGAGCTGATTGGAGAATGGCTTTAGCTGTATAAAAATTTCATCCATCGCTTCTCGTGTAATCGCTTGACCATCGCACTGAATTTGGTCATGTACATCTACAATCGCAGGAGACATAAACACCCCTGTTTTTAACTGGTGGGCACGGCATAATGCACTCGTGTATGCCACTGTTGTTCCTTTACCATTCGTGCCTGCAACATGAATCACACGCAATTGATGATGCGGGTTCCCTAACGCTGCTAACACCGTTTTTATCGCTTCTAATCCAGGTTCAATAATCGGTTTACTAAAAACCTTATGGCGTTGTTGATAATCATCAAAACCTGTAATCATTTACGTCCACCTACTCGGTTTAGCATAAACTTACGTACTTCCGCCACAAAATAAAGCGAGCCTGTTACGACGAGTAAGCGACCTGGCGTATGATTTGTAATAACATCTTGCCAACGAGGTACTAGCATTTTTTTAGGATGTTTCGCTATTTCATAAAGGGAAAGCATTGGCACAGCATTTGGCATTGCCATTTGTGTAAACATCATCGATTTCGCACGCTCTTCTATTAAGGCAATTGCTGTTGTATAATCTTTATCTTGCAATGAAGCGTAAAGAACATCAAACGGTGTATCAGGGTAAACGCTAGCTAACGTGTCTAAAAGTGACGTAACTCCCTCTACATTATGAGCCCCATCTAAAACGATATCATCGACAACTTCAAAACGACCTGCCCAGTTGACATGCGTTAAAGCAAATTTCGCAATGCTTTCTTTAAATACAAAGTGTAGCTCCTCTGTCAGACAACGCATAGCTGTTAACGCGACGGCTGCATTATACGCTTGGTGAGTACCTTGCATCGTTAATTCTAAACCGCTCCACGTAATGCCTTTAGCCACATAATCAAAACGCTGTGCAGTTTCGTACTGCACGATAGCTTTCGCATCAAAGTTTGCATAAAGCGCATAGCATGGTGCTGCATTTTCGTGAGCCACTTGTTGAATTACTGCTAATGCTTCTTTATTTTGAACACCTGTCACCACGGGAACGCCAGGCTTAATAATACCTGCTTTTTCTTTAGCAATTAACGCGTATGTGTCCCCTAAAAGCTCGGTATGCTCTAAGGAAATGGTTGTAATAATAGCGACTAAAGGCGTGATAACATTCGTCGCATCTAAACGCCCTCCAAGACCTGTCTCTAATAGGACAATTGCTGGTTTCATCTCAGCGAAATGCATGAAAGCAATGATCGTAACGACTTCAAAAAAATTAGGATACGCACCGTTAAAGTGTGTTTGAATAATTTCATCTAACCTATTCATATGACGTAAAAAAGCTTCATCCGTAATCTCCATACCATCAACGACAATACGTTCATTAACACGCGTTAAATGAGGTGAGGTAAAGACACCTACGCGCAAACCGCTCGCTTCACATAATGCGCGTAACATCGCAATGGTTGAGCCCTTACCGTTAGAACCTGCAACATGCACAAATTGCAATGTTGCTTCAGGGTTACCTAGCAATTGCAAAATGCGACGCAACTGCTCATGCGGTCTTGCATCTTTTACTTTACGCAAACTGAAAATTTTTTCTGTACATTGCTCCATCGTTCTAAACATACGCTACCTCCAAAATAGCAAACGGTGAGCATTACGCTCACCGCTTAACTTACATTGTTTTTAATTCTGCTAAACGTTTTTCAACAAGTGCGTGTTTTTCCTCATAGTCTACAAGTTTAGCACGCTCTGCTGCTACTAATTGCTCTGGCGCTTTCGCCACAAAGCGTTCGTTCGACAATTTACCTGTTACAAGTTTAACTTCTTTTGCCCATTTTTCAAGCTCTTTTTCAAGACGAGCAATTTCCTCGTCTACATTAATTAAGCCAACAAGTGGCATAAACAGTTCTGCGCCTGATACAACAGCTGTCATCGCTTGACTTGGCGCTTCTAAGTTTTCGCCAATTGTTAGTGTTTCAGGATTACAGAATTTTTCTAAATACATGGCATTACGCTCAAGCATCGCCTTGGCATCTGCTTCTTTTACCGAAATAAATAGCGGCACTTTTTTGCTCATTGGTGTATTTACTTCTGCACGGATATTACGTACAGCACGAATAATTTCTGTTAACATCTTCATATCCTCTGCATCCTGTGCAAAGTTAAAGTCTTCATTTACAGTTGGCCAAGCTGCCACTACGATTGATTCACCTTCATGTGGTAAGTGTTGCCAAATTTCTTCTGTAATAAATGGCATGAATGGGTGTAACAAACGCATCGTTTGATCAAGCACATGTGCAAGTACTGAACGCGTTGTTTTCTTCGCCGCTTCGTCCTCACCATACAATGGAAGTTTTGCCATTTCGATATACCATGAACAGAAGTCATCCCAAATGAAGTTATATAGCTCGCGTCCTACCTCACCAAACTCATAACGGTCAGCTAGACTTGTTACGCGCTCAATTGTTTCATTAAGGCGTGTTAAAATCCATTTGTCAGCTACTGATTTTTCGCCTGTTAAATCAATTTCTTCGTACGTTAGCCCGTCCATATTCATTAAAGCAAAGCGGCTTGCGTTCCAAATTTTATTCGCAAAGTTCCAAGTTGCTTCAACTTTCTCTGTCATATAACGTAAATCTTGACCTGGAGAAGAACCTGTTGCTAGGAAGTAGCGTAATGAGTCAGCACCATACTCGGCGATAACGTCCATTGGGTCAACACCATTACCAAGTGATTTACTCATTTTACGTCCCTCTGCATCACGCACAAGACCATGGATTAATACATCTTCAAATGGGCGCTCATTTGTAAAGTGTAATGATTGGAAAATCATACGTGATACCCAGAAGAAAATAATATCATAACCCGTTACTAATGTGCTGTTAGGGAAGTAGCGCTTAAAGTCTTCACTCTCCTCATTTGGCCAGCCCATTGTAGAAAACGGCCATAATGCACTTGAGAACCATGTATCTAATACATCCTCATCTTGCTCCCAGTTTTCTGCATCTTTCGGTGCTTCTGTACCTACATAAAGCTCGCCTGTTTCTTTGTGATACCAAGCTGGGATACGGTGACCCCACCATAATTGACGAGAAATACACCAGTCATGAACATTTTCCATCCAACGTGTAAATGTATTTTCAAAACGGTTTGGTACAAAGTTTACTTTTGACGCATCATTTTGTTGATTTTGTAGTGAAGCATCCGCAAGTGGTTGCATTTTAACGAACCATTGTTTTGATAAGTAAGGTTCAACTACTGCGCCTGAACGCTCTGAATGACCTACTTGGTGAACATGCGGTACAATTTTAATTAATACGCCTTGCTCTTGTAAATCTTTAACGATTTGCTTGCGGCATTCAAAGCGGTCCATACCCGCATAAGGGCCTGCTAGGTCGTTCATTGTACCGTCTTCATTCATTACGATGATGCGCTCAAGGTCGTGACGATTACCTACTTCATAGTCATTCGGGTCATGGGCTGGTGTCATTTTTACAACGCCTGTACCAAATTCCATATCTACATAATCATCCGCTACGATTGGCATTTCACGTCCGATAATTGGTAGGATTACTTTTTTACCTACAAGGTGTTTAAAACGCTCATCTTCAGGGTGCACCGCAACGCCTGAGTCACCTAGCATTGTTTCAGGACGTGTTGTTGCTACTTCTAATGTGCCTGAGCCATCTGCTAATGGATAAAGCATGTGGTAAAATGCGCCTTCTACCTCTTCATGAATGACTTCGATATCCGATAGCGCTGTCTTTGCTGCTGGGTCCCAGTTAATAATGCGCTCACCTTGATAGATTAAGCCCTCATTATATAATTTAACGAACACTTCATTTACCGCATCTGATAAACCTTCGTCTAATGTAAAACGCTCACGTGAGTAATCTAAGCCAAGACCAAGTTTACCCCATTGCTCGCGAATATGACCTGCATATTCTTCTTTCCAGTTCATTGTTTCTTCAAGGAATTTTTCACGGCCAAGGTCATAACGTGTTACACCCTCTTCGCGTAACTTTGCCTCTACCTTTGCTTGCGTTGCAATACCTGCATGGTCCATACCTGGTAGCCATAGTGCATCATAGCCTTGCATACGCTTCATACGAATTAAAATATCTTGCAGTGTTGTGTCCCAAGCATGACCAATGTGTAACTTACCTGTTACGTTTGGCGGTGGGATTACGATGGAGTACGGCTCTTTGCCGCTTTCTGGTTGCGCCTCAAAAAAGCCTCCCTTTACCCACCAATCATAGCGCCCTTCTTCAATTGCCGTTGGTTCATACTTTGTTGGCATATTAATTTCTGTCATCTAAATTCCTCCCTTTTTTACATACAAAAAAACTCCTACGTCACAAAAAGGACGAAGGAGTTTTCGCGGTACCACCTTTATTCCAAGCCGAAGCTTAGCACTCAATACATAACGGCTTAGCTGCCGACATTTGCTACTGTTGTTCACAAATGTTGCTCCAAGGCTACCTTCAAAAGCGCTTTAGTAGAAACTTCTCAGCTACCGTTTCCTCTCTTGCCTACGCGTACTTTTTACTCTTCCTTATCATTGCATCGTTTATTTAACTTTCACATATTGTATCGCTAAGTCGCGATTTGTTCAAGTAGTTTATGCGTTTAATGCTTTAATCGCATTGGCTACACGGTCTGTTAACATTTGCGTTGCTTTTGGTACAACAGGTTTTAAAATAGGATTTAGCACAGCTGATGCTAATCCGCCTGCTTTGACATCTAAAAATCCTGTCATACGCGTGTTCGTATCGTCAATTTTTTCTGCTAGGAAATAACCATTACCTGCAAAATTATCGGTTAAACCTTTTAATTCAAATGTTACTTTATTCGGTGCTTGCCATTCTAAAATATCAATTTGTACTTCAGCAGACTTTTTAATAACGCCTACACTGCCCTCAAAACGCCACGTAGACTGTTTATCGTTTACCATATTATGTGCGCGATAACCTGGTACAAGTTTTGCCCATTTCTCCATATCACTTACATAGTCCCAAACCTTTTCTACTGCTACGGGTACTTCTACAACATGTGTGCCTGTTGCCATGTCTAACCACTACTTTCTATTTATAATGCTCTTATTATAACAGCAAACATTTGTTTTGTACGTGGCAATTTAGCGAAAAACAACAAAAAGAGAGACGATTGCTCGTCTCCTCTCTCTATTATCGTGCAAGTTTTGCAAATACCTTATGGAAGGCATCTACTGTTTGTGCAATATGTGCTTCTGTATGTGCCGTTGATAGGAATAAGCCCTCAAATTGTGATGGTGGTAAGAAGATGCCCTCTTCTGCCATTAATTTAAAGTACTCCGCAAACAATTGTAAATCAGACGTTTTAGCTGTCTCAAAATTAATAACATCTTCATTGGTAAAGAAGAAACCAATCATTGAGCCTGCACGGTTAACGGTATGAGGGATGTTATACTTCGTTGCGGCTGCGCGGAAGCCTTCCTCTAATTGGTCACCTAATTTTTTAAAGTAATCATAGCTCGTAGCATCAAGGCGTACTAATGTTTCGTAGCCTGCTGTCATCGCCAGTGGGTTACCTGATAGTGTACCTGCTTGGTAAATCGGACCTGCTGGTGCTACTTGCTCCATGATTTCCTTCGTACCCGCAAATGCACCTACTGGTAAGCCACCGCCAATTACTTTACCTAAACAAGTCATATCCGGTGCTACGCCAAAGTATTCTTGTGCACAACCATAATCCACACGGAAGCCTGTCATTACTTCGTCAAAAATTAATAGTGAGCCGTTTGCTTTTGTTATTTCACGTAAACCTTCAAGGAAACCTGGTTGTGGTGGTACAACACCCATATTACCTGCCACTGGCTCAACAATAACAGCTGCAATATCGTCGCCATGCACGCTAAATACTTCTTTTACTGCCGCTAAGTCATTATAGGCTACTGTCACAGTATTTTTAGCGATGTCTTTTGGTACACCAGGGCTATCTGGTAAACCAAGTGTTGCAACGCCTGACCCTGCTTTAATTAATAATGAGTCCCCGTGACCATGGTAAGAACCTTCAAATTTTAAAATTTTATCACGCTTTGTGACACCGCGTGCAACACGTAATGCTGACATTGTCGCTTCTGTACCTGATGATACAAAACGAATCATTTCCATTGCTGGTAGACGGTCAAGCACAAGTTTAGCTAATTTATTTTCTGATAAGGTTGGTGCACCAAATGAAGAACCTGTTGCCGCTGTTTCGCCAATAGCACGCACAACATCAGGTTGTGTGTGACCTAAAATTAGCGGGCCCCATGATAATACGTAGTCAATATAATCATTACCATCAATATCTGTAATAACCGCACCTTTACCACTTGCCATAAAGATTGGATCCATGTTTACTGATTTGAAGGCACGCACTGGGCTGTTTACGCCACCTGGCATAAGGTCTACTGCTTCAGTGTATGCTTTTTTTGATAACTCATAAGAACGTGTCATTTATTTCTCCTCCAACCATTTTGCTGCATCTTTTGCATGATACGTAATAATTAAATCTGCACCTGCACGTTTAAAGCCAAGTAGTGTTTCGAGTACAACTGCACGCTCATCAATCCAACCATTTAAAGCGGCTGCTTTTACCATTGCGTACTCACCCGATACATTATAAGCCACTACAGGTAACACAAAGTTATTTTTCACATCACGAACAATATCTAAATACGCAAGACCTGGTTTAACAATTAAAAAATCTGCGCCTTCTTCAACGTCCGACGCTGCCTCACGCACAGCCTCTAAACGATTGGCTGGGTCCATTTGATACGTTTTACGATCACCAAATTGCGGTGCACCATCAGCCGCATCACGGAAAGGACCATAATACGCAGAAGCATATTTTACAGCGTATGACATAATCGGAATATGAGCAAAGCCTGCTTCGTCTAAACCTTCGCGGATAGCAATGACAAAGCCATCCATCATATTAGACGGTGCAATAATATCTGCGCCTGCTTGCGCTTGAGATACCGCTGTTTTAACAAGTAGCGCTAGTGATTCGTCATTTAAAATCGTTTCGCCTTCTACAACACCACAATGACCATGGTCGGTATATTCGCATAGGCATGTATCTGCTACAACGAGCAACTCTGGGTGACGCGCTTTGGCAAAGCGTGTTGCCTCTTGGATAATCCCGTGCTCACAAAATGCGCCTGTACCCTCAGCATCTTTTTCATGCGGTAAACCAAATAAAATAATTGCCGGAATACCTAACGCTACAACTTCATCTAACTCAGCGCCAAAGTTATCCATAGAGTATTGAAATACACCTGGCATTGATGGCACTTCATTTTTAATGTTTTCGCCTTCTGCTACGAAGATCGGGTAAATAAAATCGTCTTTTGATAGGTGTGTTTCACGTACCATTGCACGCATACTTGCATTTTGACGTAATCGTCTATGTCTTTGGAAATTCATTTCTGTTCCTCCAATTGTATAATTTCATCTACTACTGCTTGCATTGTATAAACTTGCGGTTGAATGGCTACCGTCACGTTATGCTGTCGTAAAGCAGCTGCGGTCACATGACCAATAGCAGCTACGCGTACGCTATCCCATCCTACTGTAGGGGCAATATATGTATGAAAAACCTCTACAGCTGAAGGGCTCGCAAATATGACCGTCACATCATTATGTTGAATACATGCCATAAATGGTTCAATATAGGCCGTCTGCACAACAGTCTCATATACGGTCCACTCGTCCACTTTATAAGGTAGGCCTTCTCGTATTGTCGGTTTAGCGTGGCTACCACGAATAAATAAACAACGTGGCTTACCTGTTACGACACTAGGAAACTCCTTAATAAATACGTCTGCACTGTAAATCGTTGGCATAAAGTGGACAGCAATGCCCGCTTCTTCAAGCACTTGCTTAGTTTTCTCACCTACTGCCGCTACTTTAGCCGTTACTTCACCCTTATATTGCGTTAGGAAACCATCTACCGCATTTTGGCTCGTAAAAATGAGCCAATCATACGTAGAAACATCATAGCGACCTTGCTCTGTTGTCACTTGTTGCGTAGTAATTAACGGAAACAAGACGGCCTGCCCACCATGAGCTGTAATTTGATCATGTACCGTCTGCGTTTTTTTAGTACCCGTTAACACAATCGTTTGTCCCTTAAGCACCTTACTCGGCATCGCTCTCGGCCTTCACTTTTTGAATTAAATCATAAGCACCTTGTGCTGTTAACATGCGCGCAACTTCTTTACCAACCGTTTCGGCATCTGTGCCTGTAACCGTTTCTTTGTAAAATTTAGAAGCATCTGGTGCTGCTACCATACCTGTGAATGTAATCTTGCCGTCTTTCGCCTCAGCAAAGCCTGCAATCGGTACTTGACAACCACCATCCATCGCTGCTAAGAAAGTACGCTCAGTTTCTGATTCGATTTTAGTTGCCTCATGTGTAATTTTAGCTAATGCTAAAAGAAGCTCCTCGTCATCCGCACGACATTCGATACCTAACGCACCTTGTGCTACTGCTGGGATATAATCATCAACCGGTAAGAATTCTGTTACGACATCATCGCTCCACCCTAAGCGTTTAAGACCTGCTGCGGCTAAAATAATTGCATCGTACTCTTCTGTTTGTAGCTTATTTAAACGCGTGTCTACATTGCCACGAATCCATTTAATTTCAAGGTCTGGACGCAGCGCTAATAACTGTGCACTACGACGCAATGAGCTTGTACCGACAACTGCACCTTTAGGTAAATCGGCAAACTTAACATGATTTGTTGAAATAAACGCATCTCGCGGATCCTCACGTGGTGGCACACAGCCAATCACTAAGCCCTCTGGTAATACAGATGGCATATCCTTCATTGAGTGCACAGCAAAATCGATTTCCTTATCAAATAAGGCTTGCTCAATTTCTTTAACAAATAAGCCTTTACCGCCAACTTTTGAAAGTTGAACGTCTAAAATTTTATCGCCCTTCGTTACAATTTCCTTAATTTCAAACTCAAACGGTGCACCTGAAGCTTTTAACTCCTCAATAAACCACTTTGTTTGCGTTAATGCTAATTTACTTCGTCTTGAACCTACAATAATTTTTCTCAAAACAATCCAACCTTTCTTAATACCATAAATGGAACGTTGATAAGCTACTCACTAAAAAGAAATTAATCACGACGATACCGTAGGCCCCTATTAATACCCAGGCATATTTGGTACTCCGCAATTTCCCTTTACGATTTGCATAAATAATACCACTATACATCAAGACAATCAAAAATGATGCGATAATTTTCGGATCAAACAGCGGTACACTTGCGATACGTAAAAGAGCCCACTCTAAGCCTAACAATAAACTAATGAGTAATATAGGTACGCCAATATAAATCGATACATTCATCCAATTCATCATTTGCTCAAGTGGCGGAAAACGTTGCCAAAACACAGGTGTCGTTCGCTTTTCTTTTAACATTTTATACATCATCAAATACAGCACAGAAAAAACAAAGCTTAATGTGAAAATAGCATACGCTACCATAGCTGCAAAGATGTGAATAAATAACATTTCTGAAATTAAATTTTCATGTACAAAACTACCAGTTCGCTTAGGCATGAACGTATGAATCGTAACAAACACAAAGCCTAATGAATATATAACGAGCACAGGTAAATCCACTCGTACGATACAATGCAAAATAATTGATAAACTTACGAGTAACCATGAATAAAACAAAATGCCTTCATATAAGGACAATATCGGAAACCGTTGTGTTTCTACGATATACAAAATCAAATATAAGCTTTGGAGCGCCCAAACAATTGACACTAGCCAAAACGCCATACGACGTAAGTGGGGGCGCTTTAAAAAATAATCGACAAAATAAAACACGAGACTAATTGCATACATAACAATCATGATCTCGTATAGTCGCATTAATACAACATCAGTCAACGTTTACCCCTTCTTAACTTTTAAATTTTCGCAAAAACAAAGGTGTTTCCGCATCTACATTTTATCATACAGATACGAAAACACCTCATCTTACTACTTAAAATGATAAA
The DNA here is from genome assembly GCF_003057615.1 of Metalysinibacillus jejuensis. Taxonomy (GTDB): domain Bacteria; phylum Bacillota; class Bacilli; order Bacillales_A; family Planococcaceae; genus Metalysinibacillus; species Metalysinibacillus jejuensis. Next base: position 27,580 of record NZ_QAFW01000012.1, on the reverse strand, counting down.
CCCAACGTAGGCGTTGTTTGTTGCTTCATTTGTGCTAAGCGATCTTTTTCTACTTGTTCCATCGCTTGCTTTTCTTCCTCTACAGCTTCCTCAAGGTTGAAAATTTGTTGGAATAAGCGTAATTGCTCGCTTGCTTTCTTTTCGTTAGCAATCTCTTTCACTTGTAAAATCGGATCTTTTAATAGTTGATTAATAATCGATTTCGTATGTTTATTTAAAATTTTTCGCTCACGCTCAGTTAACTCTGGCATTTTATTTTCAATACTTACCATCGTTTGCTGTTGAATCGCATTAGCTTTTTTACGCAGTGCAGAAATTACAGGTACGACACCTAAAGTTGCTAACCAATTTTCAAAGTCAACTAATTCAGTTTCAATCATTGTTTCAATTTCAGTTGCTGCACGCTCTCGCTCTGCTAAGTTAGCTTCTACGATACCTTGCATATCATCAATATCATATAAAAATACATTTTCTAAATCTCCTACGCGTGGGTCAATATCACGCGGTACCGCAATATCTACCATAAATAACGGTTTACCCTTACGTAGACGCTCTACAAATTGCATTAATTCATAATCAATTACATAGTCTTTCGCGCCTGTTGACGTAATTAAAATATCGGCTTCTAACATTGAACATTGCAATTCTTGTAAGGATTTTGCTTGGCCTTCAAACTTCTCAGCTAATAGTTCGGCTTTTTCTAATGTACGGTTAATAACCGTAATCTTGCCCACACCGCTACCTTGTAAGTTTTGAATGGCTAGCTCACCCATTTTACCTGCGCCTAAAATGGCAACATGCTTGCGTTTTAATGAGCCAAAGATTTTTTTTGCTAACTCTACAGCAGCATAAGATACAGACACAGCATTTTCTCCAATAGCTGTTTCTGTATGCGAGCGCTTAGCAAAAGTAACCGCTTGCTTAAACATGTGATTAAATACCGTTCCTGTCGTACCAATCGTCTGTGCATTTAAAAAGCTTGCACGTACTTGCCCTAAAATTTGCGTCTCGCCAAGCACCATAGAATCGATGCCAGCTGTTACGCGGAATAAATGCGTAAATGCTGCTTCGTTTTCATGGATAAATAAATACGGCGCAAACGCGTCAATTGATAAATCAAACCAGTCTGCTAAAAACTGTTTAATATAGTGACGCCCTGTATGCAATTGATCTACGACCGCATAAATTTCTGTACGATTACATGTTGATACGATAATATTTTCTAAAATACTTTTTTGTTGTTGTAGCGCTTCCATTGCTTTCGGTAACGTGCTTTCAATAAACGAAAGACGCTCGCGAATTTCAACAGGCGCTGTTTTATAATTCAAGCCTACCACGATTGTATGCATGAACCTTCGCCACCTCACACCTTCTAAATTCATGAAACAATTATACCACAGTATCGTTAACAATTCTCAACAGAAATGTGAACGCTATGACGTCATTATCCCATAGTTGCTTACAATACAAAACCAAAACGAAATATGTGAAAATATAAAAATGCGAGACGATGTTAATTATCGCCTCGCATTTTTATTATTTACACGTTGTTGGGCGCTCTTTACTGTGAAACCGTAACATTTTTGCGCGCTAACACGTTGCCGTCTTTATCTAAAGCTAAAAATTCAACATTGCTGCTCAACGTTAAGTTTGTAAACTGTGCAACCGGCTGTGTTGTTGTATGCAATACATTGCTGCGATTACCTAACGTGAACTCTAAATCGCCACTAGTTGCACGATACTTAACAATTACTCTATCCACAAGATTACACGTAGCATCGACTTGTGTTTGCATCGTCACTCGGTTATTGCGTAAACGGACTGTTGGATTACGCAATAAATTATCGCTAATCGCACATGAATCATAAATACGATTACATAAAATCGAATTAATTAACGTTTGTGCGTGATTATGGAATTGATGACGTCCTAACGCATGGAAGTAAGCACCTTGCGTTTCGTTCGCTAATTGGATTAACGTGCGACTGTTAAGTTGCTTGCCTTCACCTACACCAATCGTATACACCTTAATGCCTTGATCTTGCGCTTTTTTCGTTACTTTACGGATGCTTGCTGCTGACGTCTTGCCGTCTGATATAACAATTAAAGCTTTTGTCGTTTGCTTACTATTAGTAAAGTGATTAAATACGACCTCTGTTGATTTTAAAAGGTTAGTACCACCTTTATCAATCTCGTTATCAAATAATGAGTGTTGTAACACTTCTTTCGTTGTCCCTTTTTTAAGCAATTTACCTTTTGTATCTGCACGTACAACGATATTATTTTCCGCTTCAAATTGTTTAATCATTTTGCGTACATAGTGCGCACGGTCATTATTAGGGTCTACCGCTTTCATAGAGCCTGAGTAGTCAACTACAAAACCGATTTCTGTAGCGCGCGTACAGCTATTCGTTTCAAAGCGTGGGTCGGTATAAATATCTAGCGTTTGTGGCACCATGACACTTTTTAACATATCATCATACTGTTTGTCGCCCGTTACGATTTCTACTTGTGCTTTTGACTCTCCATAAACGATGGAATCAAAATACACGACCGCTGTCCCAGGCTCACCTGTCCCTCCAAGAGCACTTGATGTATTCGTAATAAAATGACCACGGCGCTCTTCACCATTAAATGTTACTTTCACTTCACCTTGATAGTCAGTAATTACTTCTCCACCTGGCATATAAAGGTTAACCATAACTTTTGTATAGCGTTCAAACTCTTTAGGACGATTGGCGATAATTTCACTTTCTTTTAAAGCATCTACACGCTTTTTATACGCCTCTAATTGCCCGAGCTTTTTACCTTTTTCGTACGCTAAAAAGACATCCTTTTCTTTAATGCCGAGATTTTCATAAATTGACCAGATAGAATAAATACTATCGTAATGTTCTAACGTAATTTTATCTTCTGCCGGTAAATATCCCATCAGTTGTACAATCGATGCTACCGCATTAATTTGCTCAGCTTGTGAGGCGATTACATCATCAATACCTTGAATTGTATAGGTCGGGCGCAGTGGGTCAACCTGGCTGTAATGAATTTCTGCTGGGTAGCGTATGCCTTCATATACACGATTTTGTAAAATACGATCAAATAACCATAACGCGATTGGGTAATTTTCGAATTTTAAAATAGCGTTCTCATAGCTTAACGCATCATCTTCAGCATTTTCATATTTACCATAATGAATATACTCACGTCTAATTTCACCGAGTACGTCACGGAACTCTGCTAATTGACCAATTTCAAACTTGTAACCGTCATATAAATTATACACATCAATTAAACCATCTTGGAAAAACTCTGGTGATGTTTCTGTAATAATAGCAGGTGGTTTAACATTTGTATTCTCATCTTCTGGTTGATCTGGGTCCCATACTTCATACGTTACGCGCATTTCTGCTTTTGGCACATAGCGTAGGGGCACTTCTATTTTTTTACCAACAAAGCAGCTCATTTCTTTATCAGGATTTTCTACTAGTTCAAATGTAATTGTGTCCCGTACAGACTTTGTCAATTGCGGCGCTACAATCTCTGCATAAATCGTATTGCCATCTGTATATACATTACGTGTAACTTTACCTTCTCCGTCTACTGCGTAAGCGCCAAATTTAGATTTCACTTGGAACTGGTAAACCTTCTCTTCATCAATTGGCGTTAAATCACATGTTTGTAATTGCACTTCAATCATCGTGCGGTCCACACCGTTCGCAATTAACTCTTGCTTTTCGATACGCACATCTTGTACAAGACCTTTACTACTCTCAGAACCTACGATATCATTACCTTCTTGTTCCTCAGGCTCTGGTAAAACAGCGGTAGAGTTACCATCAAAGCCGTGGGGTAAAGTAACTTTACTATCATCACGTCCAACAGGAGCTAATGACAAGCCTTTAACTGCTAACTTCTCTTTTTGTTGTGCACGGTATAAAAATACAGCTAGATCGCCTTTCGTTAACTTGCGTTCAGGCTGATAATCAGGATAATTTTTTTTGCCCGTCACACCTGTTGTGATACCTTGTGTATATAAAAATTGTACCGCTTGCATTTCACTCAAATCATAACCACGAAATGCTGCAAAAACACGGGCAAATTCACCGCGTGTCACAGGTTGCGTACGAAGATTACGATTCACATAACCTTTTAGCGGTAAGTTAAATTCGCCATAAAACAAATAGCGCATATCCGCATCATTCGCTTGCTGGTAATGCTCATCTGCACGCGCTATCGTTTGTACTAAAAGGTCTTCTGAAACATCACGATTTGGCTCAAAACGACCAGGGCCGTCCATAATTTGATTTTCAACTGCCCAGTTAATTGCAGGGTACTTACCATTCGTTGGCAACACATCAGTAAAAGAAGCTGCTTCAGCTACAAATGGCAAAAATGATGTAATAACGAGTAATAAAGTTAACATACTAGCTATTAACTTCTGTGTGTACTTCATCCCTATGCCCTCTCTTTCCTTCATTTATTGTGAAAAGATGACATCATTCACATAGCGTGACTTCAGATCATCTTCTAGATGCTTTAATAAACGATCTAACATACGCATTGCTTGTGCACGCGTTAAATTTTTACGAGGTTCAAATCTATCTTCAGTTCCATGCATTAAACCTAGTTCTTGTGCTAAATACACATTATTACGGTGACTTTCTCCAATCGCATCGTCATCTAAATACAGGTGAACGGCTTGCATATTCGCTTGGTTATTTTGTAAACCTAATGCGCGAATCATAAAGCTTGCCGCATGCTCTCGCGTCAATGCATTATTCGGTGAAAAACTACAAGGGTTTGTAATGCCTGGCTTATTTTTGCTAGGTGCTTTTTCCACAATAGGTGGCTGCGTAAAATCACATCTGCCATTGCCCGTCGTCAATCCTTTTTGCACAGCGAGTAAGATAGCCTCATAATTTTCATTAGTAGCTGGCAAGTCCTTGAAATAACTCGTGTTATTTTTGCCTTTCGCTTTCGTTTTCGATTTTTCGTCTGGCATATCTACACGTAAATCAATGAGCTTTGCCAATGCTGATGTGAAGTCTACACGCGTAATATAAACACCGGGTTTAAATGAACGAATACCTAAAATAGTGCTTGGGTAGTCGTTAATGACTTGTAAACCATACATTTTTTTTATCGCTTCATAGGCTTCATCATCTAAATTTTGGATATCGTTAAATTTAGCTACAGGCAAAGCGCTATTCGTTGGTGTATAGGCTTTCTCTAAAGATATTTCGTCCATTGTACCGTCGGGAAGTTCATATTCGTAAATAGAACCCATTTCTTTATAGCGTTCAATGACATAATACTCATCATACGACACACCTGATGCTAAATTTTGTTGCAGTTCTATAATACTTGATTTTGTAACGTTCACTTTATTCGTCACAGTCCATTCTTCATCAACTATACCGTCTAGTTCACGCTCATAATTATAATCACTAATTAAAGCCTCTGTTGCTCCCCAAAAATTTTCGTAGCCTGCACGACGCGTTTCCACGTTGACGTTAATACGCTCTTGTGGTGCGTTACGATTCACTTTACGATCAAATACTTTTCGCGTGATACCTTTGCCAGAATAGTAATCTGAAGCAGGTCGCACATCTACAAATTGTGCATCAGAATATTCATAGTCAATTAGACTGTATTTATCTTGACCAATATCAATCGTTTCTGTATATTTTGTGATTTTCTCTTCAGCTGTTTTTTGCCCGATATTATCGTAACTTATCACGTCTGACTCATACGAAATTTTGCGCGTTAATTTATCTCGGTTGCTAGGCCCTGTTAACGTCAGTGAAATATCGCGTTTAGCTTTCCCGCCTTTATTGGATTCTTTAATCGAGATTGCTTTTCCCTCTCCTTTAAAGAGCACAGGTTGACCTGAAATAAATACAACTTCTTCATATTGATAATTATTTTTCACACCGCCACTCATATCGAGTGTCTCGGCCTTCGCAGGCGATGTAAATAGCAACGTAACCATTGCTATAGAAGCGATAGCTAATTTTTTCACTTAATCATGCCTACCTTTCTTTATAAAGAAAGGCGTGTAGTGCTACACGCCTTTGTTTACTACACTTAATCCACTAACAAAATCGCTGCTTGTAAAGCATCATCATAAATTACAACGATACGATCATGCATTTTTAATTGACTCGCTTCAATGACTTTACCGCCTTTAATAATAAGTGCACGGTCGATTGTCATATCTACTAGGCGGCCACTTTGTACAAAGCCGCTTGCTCGCCACTGCGCCACATCTTTTAACGTCAGTTGACCTAAGTTAAGATTTACGTCAGAAACACGACCTACAGCTGTTACCGTACTTAAGTGATCTGCTTGATCAATAATTTGTAACGCTTGTACATGACCATCTTTCACATAAAAGTAAGCATAATCACCTTCATAATTAAAGAGATCCATCTCAGCCTTCAGTGAAATGATTTGTGCATCCAAATCTACTTTTGCTACTGTTGAGTTACTGTATGAGAAAACATCATCATCTGTGAATGTCCAGCGATTACGGTCATATTTTACCGCATCGGTGACCTCCATTAAGTAGTTGTCGCTTACTTGCTCTATTTTACCGTAATAAAGCTCGTGACCTGCAAAGTTAGCTGACGTAAAACTATCATGCATTACTTGCGCAACATGCACAAAGTTATTACGTGTATGACCATCTGTTACAACGTACGCTTGATTAGCTACTGTTAAGCCTGTCGGTTTAATTAAGCGACCATTACGTACTAAGATTGAACCATCATGGAAGTACATTCTTCCTACATTAGCTAAATCCATAAATTTATAACGTGTATCGACTGCTAACATCGGCTCATAATATGTACGTTCATTGTTTTCTCGCACAATCATTTGTTGAATAACTTCTTTGCCAAATTGTTTGGTCGTCACATAATAAACATCACTATTAATATATTTTTTCAATGCTGTTTTTGCTACTTTTTTATTACCAACGTAAATAGGTGTACGACTTTGGAAATTGGTCGTCGTTTGCTTAGCATTAACACGGAAGCCAAATTCCCAGTCTTCTAACGGTTGTTCGTTACGTACCGTTAAACGATTTGTTGCACTATTTACTGCCGTAATTGTACCGCGATAAATATTTTCCACTTGCGTTCCTACCGATTGGATTGTTAATGAAGTGACTAGCGAACTAGAAGGGCTTGCTAATGTTAAACTCACCACATCTCCCACGTACATTTCACTAATATCTACAACGCCGCTATTTTTGCGATAAACCGTATTGCTGTTAATATAAAATGTTTGATTTGTTGAACGGTTAAGTTGTACGGTAATATACATACCTTTCGGGTCAATACTCGTCAATGAACCTGTAATTGTACCTAGATTGTCTTTCGCTTGAGCTGCTAATGGAAAAGCTAGCACCATAGCCAACACAAAAGTCGAAAGCACTCCTGCTATCTTCTTCAACGTAGCTCTCCTCCTTTAGATGCACTTATATTGAAATATCGAAATTTTGACCAGCTGTTGGGTGTGGTGCATCTAACATTTCTACAAGTTGAGTTGTTTGTTGTTCTTGCATTTCCATCGCTTGCTTCGTTACTGCTAGCGATACGTCTTGCATAAGCTTTGCTTGGCTCATATTCATGGCTAATGCTGCAATATCCATCCTTATACACCTCCTATATCATTTATCGTCTCTTCTCTCTCTATGTGAAGTTCTCCATAAGAAAAACATCACCCATATTACAACCGTAACATGAATGATGCTTTTTTTACATACGTTTTTTAATTTCTGCCCAAGCTTCTTCAATACCAAGACTTTTTTCTGACGAAAATGTAATAATAGGATCCCCTTTTACCATATCTAATTTCTTTTTGATTATTGATTTATGTTTATCCCATTTGCCTTTAGGTATTTTATCCGCTTTCGTCGCAATTACGATACACGGAATATTATAATGCTTTAAAAAATCATACATCATCATATCATCTGCTGTTGGATTGTGGCGCAAATCTACAATGAGTACAACAGCGCGTAGTGGTTCGCGCGTTGTAATATATTGCTCAATCATTTTGCCCCAAGCCGCACGCTCTGACTTCGAAACTTTAGCATAACCATAGCCAGGTACGTCGACAAAAAATAGTCGTTCTTCTATTTTATAAAAGTTTAGCGTTTGTGTCTTCCCAGGTTTAGAAGACGTGCGCGCCATGCTTTTACGGTTAATCATACGATTAATAAACGAGGATTTTCCGACGTTAGAACGTCCTGCTAAGGCAAACTCTGGTAAGCCATCTTCTGGGTATTGCTCTGGCTTTACCGCACTAATTACCATCTCTACATTGTGAATCTTGGTAATATTAAAATCGTTTTGTGACTCTTCATTCATCATTAAAATCCTCCGTCTAAAGCTAGGTTTAAAACATCATCGGCAGCTGTTACAAATTTAAATGTTAACGCCTCGCGTACGCTCTCTGGAATATCATCTACATCACGCTCATTGTCTTTCGGGCAAATAATCGTCGTTAGACCTGCACGGTGCGCACCTAGCGACTTTTCTTTTAACCCACCGATAGCTAATACTCGACCACGCAACGTAATTTCTCCTGTCATTCCGATTTCTTTTTTTATCGCTTTATTCGTAATAGCAGACGCAATCGCTGTGGCCATCGTAATTCCAGCGGATGGACCATCTTTAGGTACAGCACCTTCTGGCACATGAATGTGAATATCATGTTTATCAAAATAATCTGCTTCTACGCCTAACTTCTCTGTGCGTGAACGAATGAAAGATAGAGCAGCTTGTGCTGATTCTTTCATGACATCACCTAATTTACCTGTAAGTTGCATTTTGCCTTTACCTGGTGTGATATTTACTTCGATTTGTAAAGTATCGCCACCTACTGTAGTATACGCTAGGCCTGTTGCTACACCTATTTGATTTTCTTTTTCTGCACTGCCATGACGCACGCGATGTTTACCTAATAGCTCGATAACCATTTTAGCGTTAATTGTTACACGTTTGCGCTCTCCTGTTACAATCATCTTCGTCACTTTACGACATACGGTAGCAATTTGACGCTCTAAGTTACGCACCCCAGCTTCACGTGTATAATAACGAATGATATCAAGCACTGCTTCTTCTTTAAAAATAATTTGCGATTTCGTTAAACCATGTTCCTCACGTTGTTTAGGAATTAAATGGTTTGTAGCAATCGCTAGTTTCTCTTGTTCGGTATAGCCTGAAATCGAAATAACTTCCATACGGTCAAGCAACGGACCTGGAATTGTACTTAAATCATTAGCTGTAGCTATAAATAGCACATTTGATAAATCGTAAGGCTCTTCAATGTAGTGATCGCTAAACGTATTGTTTTGTTCTGGGTCTAACACTTCTAGCATTGCTGCAGATGGGTCGCCACGGAAATCATTCGACATTTTATCAATCTCGTCTAATAAAAATAACGGATTAATCGTGCCTGCTTTTTTCATACCTTGAATAATGCGTCCAGGCATAGCGCCTACGTACGTACGACGGTGGCCTCTAATTTCTGATTCATCTCTCACGCCACCAAGTGATGCACGTACAAATGTACGATCTAAACTTTCCGCCACAGAACGTGCTAATGATGTTTTACCTACCCCAGGAGGGCCGACTAAACAAAGGATGGGGCCTCTTAATGACTTTGTCATTTGTCGTACTGCTAAGTATTCAATAATACGCTCTTTTACTTTTTCCAAACCGTCGTGATCGCGGTTTAAAATGTCAGTCGCATGCTCAATCGATAAACGGTCTTCTGTCGCTTTTGTCCACGGCAGTGAAACTAACCACTCTACATAGTTACGGATGACGCCACTTTCTGCACTAGCAGCCGGTAATTTTTCATAGCGATTTAATTCCTTTAACGCAACTTCTTCCGTTGCTTCTGGCATACCAGCTTGTTCAATACGCTTACGTAGTTCGGCTACTTCGCCCGTTTTCCCTTCACTTGCGCCTAATTCATCTTGAATCGCTTTTAATTGTTCGCGTAAATAGTACTCTTTTTGCGTTTTTTCGACCGCTTCTTTTACGCGCGCACTAATTTTCTTCTCGACAGCGATGACTTCAAGTTCATCATGCATGCGAATAATCAAATAGTCTAAGCGTTTTTTTACATTTGCAATCGCGAGCACTTCTTGTTTATCCGCTATTTTCACAGGCAAATGTGTCATCATTAAATCTGCACATTTACTCGGATTTTTTTCTTCTTCTACAAGTGCGACAGTTTCAGCAGTAATTTTATTCGAAGATTTCGCAAAGCGGGCAAAATAATCATGAGCGATGCGTAATAGCGCCGCCGTTTCGATATCCTCTTCTACTTCTGAAGCGACTACTGTTACTTGTACTTGATTAAACTTACGTGCTTCTTCATAATTCGTCCACGTTGCACGGTCTACACCTTCTACTAATACACGTAACGTACCATTCGGTAATTTAATTAATTGCTTAATATAAGCAATCGTCCCTGTACCATAAAGATCTTGCGCTGTTGGATTTTCTACTTTTACTTCTTTTTGTGTTACTAAAAAAATATGTTTATCTCGTTCCATCGCTTCTTCAAGCGCAGCAATTGAACGGTCACGTCCTACATCCACGTGCAAGCGCATTTTTGGATAAACGAGAAGCCCTCGTAATGGTAACATCGGCATCAATTTTGTTGTCATGCGGGTATCCACCTCCATCTAAACTACACTTTGCATTTCCCGCTTGCAAAGTACAAATCACTTCTCATATCATACCACTTCATAAAAAAAAGAAAAGCCGACTTACAGCCTTGTGCAGACGATGCACAAAACCGAAGTCAGCTCCTCGTTATGCTATTAGGCTGATGTTTTTGTATTATCTTCTTTTAACTCTTGGCCATCAGCTAATAAAAGTGTAGGCTTTACTTTTTCTGTGATCGTTTCTTCTGTAACGATACACTTTTTAACGTCTTCGCGTGATGGCAGCTCAAACATTACATCAAGCATTGTTGACTCAATGATTGAACGTAAACCACGTGCACCTGTTTTACGCTCGATTGCTTCTTTAGCAATAGCTACTAGTGCTTTGTCAGTAAATTCTAACGTTACATCGTCAAGCTCTAACATTTTTTGATATTGCTTAACCAGTGCGTTTTTCGGTGCTGTTAAGATTTCTACAAGCGCTTCTTCATCCAGTTGCTCTAGGCTAGCTAGCACAGGAAGACGACCGATAAACTCTGGGATTAAACCAAATTTTAATAAGTCTTCTGGAATAAGTTTCGCCATTAACGAACCTTCTTCTTCTGCTACTTTGTTTGGTTCTGCCCCAAAGCCGATAACTTTTTCGCCTTGACGACGTTTAATAATATCCTCAATACCGTCAAACGCACCACCTACAATAAATAAGATGTTCGTCGTATCGATTTGTAAAAAGTCTTGGTGTGGGTGCTTACGGCCACCTTGTGGCGGTACGCTTGCTGTTGTGCCTTCTAAGATTTTAAGCAACGCTTGTTGTACACCTTCACCTGATACATCGCGTGTAATCGATGGATTTTCAGATTTACGTGCTACTTTATCAATCTCATCAATATAAATAATTCCTTTTTCAGCACGCTCAATATCGTAATCGGCTGATTGGATTAATTTTAATAAAATATTTTCTACGTCTTCACCTACATAGCCTGCTTCTGTTAAAGAAGTAGCATCTGCAATAGCAAAAGGTACGTTTAAAATACGTGCTAACGTTTGCGCAAGTAACGTTTTACCGCTACCTGTAGGTCCAATTAAAACAATGTTAGATTTAGCTAGTTCTACATCATCGATTTTGCTGTTCGTATTAATACGTTTATAGTGGTTATACACTGCTACAGCTAGGGCCTTTTTTGCACGGTCTTGTCCAATTACATACTCATCTAAAATCGCTTGAATTTCTTTCGGACGAGGAACGTCTTTGAACTCAATTTCTTCCTCTCCTCCTAATTCTTCGACAACGATTTCAGAGCACAACTCGATACATTCATCACAAATGTATACACCAGGTCCTGCAACTAATTTGCGAACCTGCTCTTGTGGTTTGCCACAGAATGAGCAATGTAAGTTGTTATTTTCATCATTAAATTTGAACAATTAGTTTCACCCCTATTCAAGCAACAATCTTACAAGATTATTACTTACTTTTCAAATAAATCGCACACTACCCTATCAATATTGAGAAAACAAGGTACGGCATGAGTATCCGTACCTTGTTGTAATGTGCTATGTTGTTTTAGCTATAATTAGTTGATTACAGCGTTATCTACTAATAATTCAACTGTTTTCTTCATAACGATATCTTGTTTTAAGATTTCTGTTGAACCACCTAATGCTGTAGTGATTTGTTCAGTCGTCATGTTGAATTGTTTAGACATTTCTTCTAATTCTTTGTTTACGTCTTCTTCAGTAGCTTCAATTTTCTCTGCTGCTGCAATTGCTTCTAATGTTAAACGTACACGAATGCGGTTTTCTGCTTCTTCTTTCATTTGGCCGCGTAAGTCTTCTTCTGTTTGACCAGAGAATTGTGTATATAACTCAAGGTTCATACCTTGTTGTTGTAAACGTTGGTCGAATTCACGTACCATTTGGTCAACTTCTGTGTTTACCATGCCTGATGGTACTTCAAACTCTGCATTAGCTGCCGCTTTTTCTACTAGCTCATCGCGTAGTACTGCTTCTGCTTCTGCTTTTTTCGCTTCTGCTTTTTCTGCAGTCATTTTTTCACGTAACGCTGCTGCTGTTTCAACTGTTTCGTCAATTTCTTTAGCGAACGCATCGTCTAATTTTGGAAGTACTTTAACTTTAACTTCTTTAACTGTTACTTTGAATGTAGCTTCTTTACCAGCTAATTCTTCAGCGTGGTACTCCTCAGGGAATGTTACAACTACATCTTTATTGTCGCCAGTTTTAGCACCAACTAATTGCTCTTCAAAACCTGGAATGAATGTGCCAGAACCGATTTCAAGAGCGTAGTCTTCACCTTTACCGCCTTCAAATGCTTCTTCACCTACAAAACCTTCGAAGTCGATAACAGCTGTGTCACCTTCAACGATTGCTTCATCTTCTTTAACTTCCATTTCAGCATGTTGCGCTAATTTAGCTTCGATATCTGCTGTAATTTCTTCTTCTGTTACTTCAGCAGATTGCTTTGTAACTTCAAGACCTTTATAGTCGCCTAGTTTTGGCTCAGGTTTTACTACAACTTTAGCTGTAAATGTGAAATCTTGACCTTTAGCGAAGTTTTCTGTGCCATCGATTGATGGGTAGTCTACAGGCTCAATGCCTGCTTCATCTAAAGCGTTAGGGTAAGCTTCACCCATAACGATTTCTAATGCATCTTGGTATAATGCTTCAACGCCGAAACGTTGTTCGAATAATGGACGAGGCATTTTACCTTTACGGAAGCCTGGTACGTTGATTTCTTTTACTACTTTTTTAAACGCTTGATCTAATGCAGCGTTTACTTTTTCAGCTGGTACTGTCACTGTTAATGTACCTAAGTTAGTACCTTCTTGTTTTTCCCATTTAATTGACATATATGTTACCTCCAAAAATATAATTCACTGTTAGCCAGTCTACATGTCTTGCCGTTCTTTGACAACCATTTCAGTATATCACAGTTCAACGTAGTTTCAACTTTTTTCACACATCATAAACCATAGCGACCGCTTCTAATTTTTGCAAATAATGCTGTACTTCTACGTCTACTTCCTGTACTTTACCGAATAATTCTTCAATAAACTGTTGGTAGCCAATTGCAATATCATCTGTAGCGAATGGTTGCCATTCTAAAGGATAAGTCATGATGGCATGTTTTACAATAATTTGTTTAGCCATCTCTAAAGCGGTAGGGTCTTGCATTAATGCTTGTTCAATCATCGCCATTACCGCTTTAAACTGTGGCATTGCTGTTGGCAATACTAGGGTTTCTGTCGCTACAGTTCGCGTCTGGTTAAACTTTGTAATTGTAACAGTCGTAGCAACACCTTGTTCAACGAGTAATAAGAGCGCCAAGCTTTGCACCATAGGATGAGCCTTAGGATCTTCGATTATTGCAACAATAGTATCTTTCCGCTTCATTATAGGTATGGTTTGCCACTCATACAACTGCGCGAGTTGTTTATCGATAGGTTGCGCAAAAAATGCCGTTGCGGTTACATCTGGTACTGCCATTTGTTTAGCGATTTTAGCATTTAAGCTGTGCAGTTGTCTAAAGTGCTCGTAGCGCTCTTTAGGCACCGCTTTATCGTCGATTAATGTCGTAATTAATTTTTCGACTTGCTGATAATTTTTCAATTGCATACTCGCTTTAATGTATAGCTCGACAACGTCCCAATAAGCTGCTGTTTTTTTAGCCATAATGATTTCACATAGCTCTTTTGCCTCTTCATACCGCTTTACTTCTACTAAGGCGAACGCGTACACCGCTAGTTCTTCTGTAGTTAAATTATTCATCGCATAAAGCTGATCAAATAGCTTCACCGCTTCTTGGTATTGATAATTTACCATGTATTCATTTGCTCGTTTCACTAATCCAGGAAACGCAATCACTTTTTGTTTCATCTTGCCACCTTCTTTACTTTAACGCCTCTGCTAATAAGCGCTGTCCTTTTAAGCGAGAAGCTTTGTCAGGATAGAACGTTAATGTTAGCACTTCCTCTACATTTGCAGCAAGCGCCATCTTTTTTAGGCGCTCTGCAACTTGTGCAGCACTTCCAACTAAAATACTGCCCGACATTTGCGCGAGTGTTAGCTGTTCGGCCTCGCTAAATTCATAGCCCTCAGCTTGCGTTAACGTAGGGAAAGGTACGCGGCTATCTCCCATAAAGATGCGTGCCCAATACATTTGAGCAGGTTTAGCGAGTCGCATCGCTTCTTGTTCTGTTTCTGCAACGATTACACCGATGGAAAACAGTGGATGCGGCACTTCATTCCACATTGAAGGGACGAATGTTTGGCGATAATGTTGCAAAATAGCTGTGACATTTTGCGGTGCCATATGCGCAGCAAACACGAAAGAAAGCCCTCGCGCTGCTGCATAGTTTACACCACCATTACTAGAACCTAACATAAAAATACGTGGCACTTCTGTAGAAGGCGAAAATTGAATACGCGCAAAAGGAGCATCTGCCGGAAAGTCACGTTTAAAATAATGGAGCAACTCATCAAGGTGTTCTGGAAAATCATAGCGATATACTGCCTCGCGTGTACGGCGTAAAGCTAACGCCGTTAAACCATCTGTTCCTGGCGCTCGACCTAGCCCCAAATCAATACGGTCATTATGTATACCTGCTAGTAGCGCGAAATCTTCCGCCACACGTAGCGGGCTATGATTAGGCAACATTACGCCACCTGCCCCTAGGCGAATTGTAGTCGTTTGCGCTGCAATATGTGCAATGAGTAAGGCTGGAGATGGGCAAACTAAGTTATGTGTATTATGGTGCTCGGTAAACCAATAACGATGATAGCCTAACTGCTCCGCTTGTTGTGCAAAGTCCACAGTATTTTCAATTGTTTGAGCTACGCTATCTCCTTGATACATCACTACCATATCAAGTAACGATATTTTCAAATTCATCATCTTTCACTCCATTCTACTTTTTTTGTCGTGCAATTCATGGCATAATAACTTAAGTATACCACGTACCGCTTTTAAGGAGGAATTATGATTTTACGACAAGATTTGCAACATTTCATGACTTTATCACCACACCAAGCCCAAAAATTGTTAACTGAACGACCCACTTTGCTAAATGAATTAGTAACCTTACTCGGTGACCCTGATCCCACGGTACGAGATGATCTCGTTTATCAACTATTTGTACAGTGGCTCACTACCGATACACTAAGTGACAGCCAACTTCATGACATAACAACCGCACTACGCGCTGCACTAACTACACATGATGGAGAAGATAGCGTCTTTATGCGTGCCTATGCAGCTCTCTTACTAGCAGATTTATTAGGGTTAGATGCGAAGCAACCTTTTCTAGAAGAAAAATGTGCGAAGCAAACGATTTTACATATTGCATCATTTTTGATGTACGAAACAGATACGCGTAATTTTGTGGAAGGAAAGGGCTTTGCTAACGCTATTCCATTTGGAGCTGATGCTACACTTGTGGCGGTTAACCATCCACAATTTGACCCCCAAGCGACACCGCAAATTTTACACGGCATTAAACATATCGTTAAGTTACCTGCTGTCTTTACACATGATGAAGATGAGCGGCTAGCTGCCATTATAGAGGCGCTTATTATTAAAGAAACACCTGAACCCCTACTTATCGAATGGGCAACGCAACTCTTTGATCAGCTTAATACTACATTAATGACAGATGGTTATAGCGAACGTTTTTTCAAACAGCGCACAAATACGCTACACCTTGTTAAAACACTTTATTTTTATATCAAAATACGCCGACTAGCGCCTCAACTAGAAGAAACATTATATCAGTTAATTGCGCAGTGGCATCGCTTAACCGTTTAACCAACCTAAAAAACCAGCTTCTCCTATTAAATGAACGGTACCATTTAATAAGAGCTATGCTGGTTTTTTGTATAACTTAAGCAAAACAATATGAGTAAAAGTTAAGCTTTATCAGAAATCCCTGCAGATTCAAACGTCGGTAGCTCCGTCAAAGCGGCAATAGCTGCACGTAAAACAGGGTAAGCTACCGCAGCACCTGTACCTTCGCCTAAACGCATACCTAACTGTAAAATAGGCTTTTTATCAAGTAGTGCTAACGCGACTTGGTGACCAGGTTCAGCTGATTGATGTCCTGCAATCATATAATTTTTAGTGCCTGGTGCTAACGCTTCTGCCACTAAAGCGGCAACTGTTGAAATAAAGCCGTCTAATAAAATCGGCGTGCGTCTTGTAGCCGCCGCTATCATAGCGCCTGCCATCCCTGCAATGTCAAAACCTCCGAGTTGCTGAAGCAATAAAAAAACATCGTCAGCCGTCGCATTTCTGCGATTGATTGCTTCACGCAGTGTCGCTCGCTTTTTATCTACTTGTTCATCGACTAAACCTGACCCAGGCCCTGCCACCTCACTAATATCTTTACCGCTAAGCATAGCTAAGATGGCGCTACTTGGCGATGTATTGCCAATACCGAGCTCACCTAAAATTAAGCAATCCACACCTGTATCAAGCAACGCATTTGCTTCTTCAAAACCCGCGGTTAACGCAGCATTTGCTTCTTGCGCTGTCATTGCATTTTCATTGTAAAAATTACGTGTACCTTGCGCACGAATTTTGCGATTAATGAGCCCTTCTTCATCCAAATCTGCATTAATCCCTAAGTCTACAATACGTAACTCTGCACCAATAAGACGGCAAAAAATACTCATCGTAGCTTGTTCACGTAAAAAGCTTGCTGCCATTTGTACGGTTACCGCGCTTGGGTAAGGCGATACACCTTGCTCAGTAATGCCGTGATCTGAGGCAAAGACGATAGCGCCCGGCTTATTAGCTGTAGGCATTTTTTTACCTGTCATTTTCCCTAGTTCAATCGCCATTTTTTCTAAGCGACCTAAACTCCCCCTAGGTTTTGTTAGAGAATCTAAATATACTGCTACTTGCTGCCCAGCTACTTCGTCTAAAGACGGAATTGTAACTGTTTGTAAAAAATGTTTTTTCATAGTAAAATGCTCCTTTTCTAACGCTTCAAACCTCTTTATTATAACAAAAAAGACCATCTATTAATAAGATGATCTTAAAAATGTACGCCTACTAATTTACCGATTAATAAAAAGGTAAAGCACCATATCACGGCACCTGTCGTAGCAAAAGCCATATACTTCATACGATTCATACCACTTGTACCTGCAATATAACTCGTAATATGACGAAATCCAGGAATGAAATAAGCAATATTAATCGTCCACATGCCATAACGATTAAACCATGTTTCTACTTTATGAATGCGCTTCGGTGTGAGCTTTACCCACTTCCCGTATTTTAATAAAAAAGGTTGTCCAATTTTACTGCCAATAGTATAACTCACAAACATACCTGTAATAGAACCACAAACACTTATCAAGAGGGCAAGTCCATAATTCATTACATGCGTAGAGGTTAAATAGCCGACAAATGTCATCAATACTTCATCTGGTACAGGTAAACCGATAATGCCAAGCGCTAATATGCCGTAAAGTGCAAAATAGCCATAATTAATAATGAGCGACTCTACTGTTGCCATATAATTATCCTCCTGTCGCATTACAGTATAATAATTTATCATATTACACCTTTTTCCCACAAGAAAAAAGTAGCCACTTAGTGACTACTTTAAACCTGTATAGAAAATAATAATAATAGCAATTGGCGATACAATACGAATTAACACAAGCCATAAATAATACATAAATGGTGATGTATTAAGCTCTGCTTTAGAAACTTTTGTACTGTAATAATAGCCGGCAAATAAAGAAATAAATAACGCACCGAGCGGCATTCCAATATTATTCGTTAAAAAGTCGACAGCATCAAAGATAGAGCGGCCAAAAATTGTACGATCCGATAGTACACCAAATGATAGCGCACTAGGAATACCGATAATAAAAATTAAAATACCTACAAGCCAAGACGTACGCACACGCTTTTTACGATTATCTCCTACCGCTACAGATACAACCATCTCTAACAATGAAATGGAAGAAGTAATTGTTGCGAATAATAACAAAATAAAGAAAATTAATAAAAATAAACCACCGAATGGTACTTGTTCAAAAACAGCCGGCAAAATAACGAATACTAACCCTGGTCCTTGATCAGGCTCAAAGCCTAGAGCAAATACTGCAGGGAAAATTACTAGTCCTGCTAAAATTGAAATGAAAATATTCATTAACGCTACGTTTATACCTGTTCCGCCAATATTCTCACTTTTGCCTAAATAAGAAGCATACGTAATCATAATTGAAATACCTACACTTAAGGTGAAAAACGCTTGTCCTAGTGCTAGCAATAACGTTTCGCCTGTAAACAACGACCAGTCAGGTACAAACATAAAACGTACACCTTCCATAGCACCTTCTAATGTAAGCGAGCGAACAACGAGTACTAAAAAGAAAATAAAAAGAAGCGGCATAATAATTTTACTAGCTTTTTCAATACCACTTTTAATACCTGCTTGTACAATTAAAATAGTTAATAAAATAAATGCACCTTGCGCCATAACGACTTCAATCGGGTTTTCAATTACTTTAGTAAATAACTCTGCATACGTGCTACCATCTGTCGGCTTTACAGCAAATATTGCAGCTCTTGCTAGGTAGCTTAAAATCCAACCACCTACTACACTGTAAAATGATAAAATTAGCGCTGAAATTACCATACCTAGGTAGCCAACTAAATACCACGGTTTACCTGGTGCTTGCGTTTTAAAAGATGTTACCGCATCTGCTTGACCACGGCGACCAATCATAAACTCTGCAATAAGTACAGGTAAACTAATTAAGAAAATACATAAAATAAATAGCAAAATAAATACGCTACCGCCGTTACTGCCCGCCATATACGGGAACTTCCAAATAGCGCCTAAACCAACTGCACTACCTGCCGCAGCTAACATAAAGCCTATCTTGGTGGAAAATTGATCTCTAGATGACAAACTCCTCTACTCCTTCTTAAAAACATATTTGTACATTATCGCTTTGTTTACACAAGAAAACAACCCTAAATGCAGGATTTAAGCGAATTTACCGTTAATTGTCTGAATTTTGACACTAAAAATGAAATATCTGCTTGTTTGACAAAAATTTTACGCTTCGTTATAATTGCCCTAACTTTTAAAAGAAACGGGGTGTCGGGTGGACAATGATTAACTAATCTATGGCTTTTAATCGGAAACGAATATTTTTTCGCTTTCACAACCATAGGATTAGTCTGTTCATTTTCCATTCGCACATTATTTGTGTGCTTTTTAGACATGACTGATCCTTCTAAACTACGGTTTAGGAGGATTTTTTGTTTTCCTAAACATCAAAGGAGCACGAGTTTATGCAGATTACTGTAAAACATCAATTATTTTCATCAGCCACTTTAACAATCGAAACAGGTGCTATCATTGGCATTACAGGGCGTAATGGCGCGGGTAAATCCACACTGTTGCACCTAATTCATGAGCAAGTTGCAAGTACTCTTGTAGCACAAGATAGCGAAACACTCGCTGTCGACTTCACTCCTAATGTTAGCGCAGCGCTTAGCAATTGGCAGCTACCTAAACGTAGCTATGACACTTTAAGCGGTGGCGAACGAGTAAAGATGCGCCTCGCTCAGGCCTTTGCCTCTTCTCGGTCTTTATTGCTACTTGATGAGCCTACCAATCATTTAGATAGCGCGAGTGTCGCGCAATTAATCGCACAAATTAAGGCGAGCAAACAAACTTTTATTATTGTGTCCCATGACCGTTACTTTTTAGATAGCGTTGTGGACATGATTTGGGCCATTGATCACGGCACAATTACAGCGGTCGATGGCGATTATAGTCATTATACGGCTTGGCGCGAAAACCAGCGTGCGCTTCAAGCACAGCACTATGCTACACAGCAAAAACAAATTGCACGCGTGGAACAACAACTTAGTGAACTTAATGATTGGTCAGCTAACATGCATAAAGAATCTACTGCTAAGCACCATCCAAAAGCAATGGGTGCAAAGGAATACTACCGTGCTATCGCTAAACGTGCGGATAAACAAGTGAAATCTAAACGTAAAAAGCTAGAGCGCCACTTAGCAGTTAATCGCGTTGAAGCTGTTAAAAAGGACACACCCATTCACTTTGCACTCAATACAGCTAAGCCAATCGGTAAACGCATTGTTGCGCTACAAGACTTTTCCTTAGACTGCTTACAACACTGCCATTTAATTGTGACACGGGGCGAAAAACTACACATTAAAGGAGCAAATGGTGCAGGTAAATCAACATTACTCCGCGCAATTTATCAACACGCACCTGGTATTTTTGTATCTGAAGCGGCGTCTATTGGGTACTTATCACAATCTGTTTATGACTTACCTTTGGACTTGACGCTCGCACACTATTTTAATTATGACAACAGCGAACAAGAAGGGCTTATCCGTACACAACTTGCTCTCCTTGGCTTTACTCCAAAGCACTGGCATATGATGATTGGTGATTTGAGTATGGGTGAACGTATTAAAGTGAAAATTGCTGCTTTTATTTTTGAAGAGCGCGACGTACTATTGCTAGACGAGCCTACTAATCACCTTGACTTGCCATCGCGTGAACAACTCGAAGCAACTTTAGCAAACTACGAGGGCACGATTATTTTTGTATCTCACGACCGCTATTTCAGTGAAAAAATCGCAACACGTCAAGTCACTATTGAAGAGGGCACGATTCATTTACCTAAAACAGCACCTACTGATGATATACTGGCACTCGAAACTGAGCGTCAGGCCGTCCTAGGTAAACTAAGTTTTGCTAAACCTTCAAGTGACGAATACCACAAGTTGGATAGACAGTTTACTGCTTTAACTACACGGATTAATGCGCTTAAATAATTTCCACCTACAGTAGACATTAAAATGATAGCTGTCACAATTTATTCGCAAATAAAAATAAAACAGCAATAATAATTGCGTAAAATCAACAGTTATTGCATAATAAACAAATGAATATTTTTTAGGAGTTGTTTTTAAATGTCTACACCGAAAGTACAATCATTTTTATCAACACGCAAAGAACAATTAAAAAATCATGGTCGCTTACTTATTAAATGCCAAGACCAACCAGGGATTGTTTCAGAGCTTTCAAACTTTTTACATCAACATAACGCCAATATTACTGAATCTAATCAATACTCAAGTAATCCTGAGGGCGGCATGTTTTATATGCGCATCGAATACTATGCAGAAGACCTGCCATTAAAAGCGCGCTTTATGGAACAGGAATTTAAAAAAATCGCTGCAGCCTACTCAATGGCGTACCGCTTCGCTTACGGCAACGAGCTAAAGCGCGCAGCTATCTATGTATCAAAAGAGTTGTACTGCTTAAACGAATTATTATGGGAGTGGCAAAACGGGGAACTACCAATGGATGTAGCTGTTGTCATTAGTAATCATGAGGATGCACGCGAAATGGTAGAAGCCTTAGGCATCCCATTCCATTACATTCCAGCAAATAAAGATATCCGTGCACAAGTCGAAGCAGAGCAAATCCGCTTAATGCACGCATATAATATTGATTTATTAGTTTTGGCACGTTACATGCAAATTTTAACACCTAATTTTATTGACCATTTTGAAAGTCGCATTATTAATATTCACCACTCTTTTCTACCCGCTTTTATCGGCGCACGTCCCTATGAGCGCGCGTTTGAACGTGGCGTAAAATTAATCGGTGCTACTTCACACTATGTAACAAACGACTTAGACGAAGGCCCAATCATTGAACAAGATATTGAGCGCGTTGACCACCGTGAAGACGTAGCCTCACTTAAAAAAATTGGTCGCCAAATTGAACGTCGTGTTTTAGCACGCGCGGTTAAATGGCATTTAGAAGACCGCATTATTGTACAAGGTAATAAAACTGTAGTCTTTCACTAAAAAAACGCACGCTATCAAACTTTATAAATTTGATAGCGTGCGTTTCTCTTATAGCTACTCATTTAACAAAGTAGACGTTTTCTTTGGGGTAGGACGCAAAAAATCTTGTAGCGCCTTTTTATTTTCTTCAAAATCGATTTCTAATACTTGGCCAGCTGCGTCATAATAGCCGTCTGTATACGTATCGTCTAGTGGGATACGTAAAGTTTCGACTTCACCAAAATTATTAAGCGCAAGTCCCGTGCCCATACCAAGCATTGTTTTCATATCTACATTCGTTGCGACATACGCATCTAATGTCCCTAAAATTTTAGGTAAGCTCGTTACTGTATTAACACTTACCGCTTGTTCTTTAATTTTAGAAATTACCTCTTGTTGGCGAGCAACACGCCCAAAGTCACTCATCGCGTCATGACGAAATCTTACATAACCTAACGCTTCATTCCCATGTAACACTTGCTTACCTGGTTCTAACACCATACCAATGCCATGCGACATCTCATAAGGGATATCGACTTCAATACCATTCGGTGCTAATAAGTCGACCACTTGAGGAAAGGCCTTAAAGTCAACAATCGCATAATAGTTAAGTGGTACATCGAAATTTTCTTCGATTGTTTTACGTACTAAATCTGGTCCACCGAGCGCATACGCTGCATTAATTTTATAATAACCATACTCCGGAATATTAATATACGTATCTCGCATAATTGACGCTATTTTTAATGTTTTTTGTTTACTGTTATATTGACCGATCATCAAAGTGTCTGATAGTTCATGATCATCACGCGCATCACTACCTATCATCAATACATTAATAACACCTTCTAGCGGCTTCGTACCTTCAAACGTAATATCATTTTCATCTAGAGGATCAATATGTTCTCTTTGGTCGTCAAACGCTTTACTATACGTCTGCTTAAAATAGATTACACCTGCAATTGCGCCCATTAATAATAGCGCTATAATAGCTAAAATGGCTTTTTTCATTTTTTTCCCTCTCATCATTATAATGCTACAACGTTACCATAGACGTTCTGTTACGGGATTAGGTTGCACTTTATTCCCTACATTAATGTACGCTGATTATCCTTTATCGTCAATCGCTTTATATTCCTGCTAGCTCTTTCACTATTATCGTTTGTCTAACGCGCAAACTTTACCGGTGTAAAATCGACTTATTTTCTTCTCTTACCCCAAAATAATCTTCTCGTATATACTAGCCGTTTTACGACGAACTATTATGTAACAATAATAAAAAGCTGTACCATCCTTAGAGGAAGATACAGCTTCATTGTTCCTTTATTCCATTGCTTCTAAACGTTTATTACCTAAAAATGTTACCATGTATTTTGCAGGCTCTTTTTCAAATAAGAAATCATTTTCCGCTAACTCCCGCACGCTACTACGCACCTTAAATAAAGGCAAACTTGCTTCTTTTGCAATGTCTTCTACGGTCTTAGCTTCAGTACGAATTACTGTTAATAATTTACGGGCGCTTTCTGTTAACGCACCTGTTTCATTTACGCATGCCATTATTTTAATTCCTTTGTGCAGAAGTAAAAGTCTTTACATTCTAAGCTCTCATCATTCATACGCTCAGCTGCACCTTCTTGTGTTGCTGAAGGTGGCACGATTACACGGTCACCTTTTTTCCAGTCTGCTGGTGTTGCTACACCGTGCTCATCTGTCGTTTGTAACGCTGTAATTAGACGTAAAATTTCATCCATATTACGGCCTGTAGAAAGCGGGTAGTAAATAATAGCGCGTACCACTTGTTCTGGGTCCATAACAAATACTGCACGCGAAGCTTCTGTTGAGCTTTCTTCCGGCATAATCATACCAAACTTACCTGCTACGTCCATCGATAAATCAGCGATGACTGGGAATTCAATTTTTACGCCCCAGTTTTGTTCAATATTGCGAACCCAAGCGATGTGTGAATGTACACTATCGATTGATAAACCTAATAACTCTGTATTCATCTCACGTAGCTGTGGATAAATATTTTGGAAGCCAATAAATTCTGTTGTACAAACGGGTGTGAAATCTGCTGGGTGTGAGAATAATACTAACCAAGAACCTTTATAATCTTCTAATTTTAATTTACCATGTGTTGTTACAGCCTCAAATTGCGGTGCTTTCGAACCGATGCGTGGTAATGATTTAACTTCTGGTTGTGTGATTTGTTCTGTCATATGAATAACGACTCCTTCTTTTAACATAATAGTGTTGTGTTGATCAACTACTATCACTATACCCCTTATCGTATGCTTTGTAAAAAGATATGCTCACATCAATTTCTCAACTAAGACCATTATTCTCATTTACATCATTTTAAACCCTTATATATCATTGATATGTTGTAAGAAGCTTTGCATTGTAACCGTTATAAAAGTGTCTTTACGATAAATAAAAACCGTCCTATTACTCGCATATGCTTCAGGCAGTTCATGGCAGTAAACACTACCTTGCACTACCATACGTCTTACGGTATCTTCTGGAACGACAGTAACACCTAACCCCAAGGCTACACTTTGTAAAATCGTTTCAATAATATTAAATTCCATAATTCGTTTAGGCTCGATACCTAACTCCTTCAACCATAAAGCGAGTTTAGCTCGATAGCCGCACCCCTCGTTTGATACTAAAATGGGTGTCTTGCTAAAATCCGCTACATCAAACTTGGGAGAGGCGCTGACAAGCACTAATTTTTCCTCTGCAATAAGTTGTTTTGATAGCAAAGTATGTTTAATCGGTCCTGATACAAAAGCGCCGTCTAATTCGTGGTCCATTACTTTTTGAACAAGTGCCTCTGTCACATCCGCTTGGAGCGACACATCTACATTAGGATACTGCTCATAGTACGTGGCTAAAATTTGTGGGAGCTTACTAACAATTTCCACAGTACCTAGCTTCAGCGTACCAGACGGCGTATCTTGATCTAAAAATACATGCTTCAGCTCAGCTACTTCATTTAAAATCGTAGTAACATAACCTAACATTTTACGCCCTTCACTATTTAACGTCATGCCTCGTTGATGGCGATAAAATAACGTTGTTCCAAACTTCTCTTCTAACTGTTTAATGTGCATCGTAATATTTGATTGCACATAGTTAAGCTCTCTAGCAGCCGCACTTACGCTTCCTAAACGCGCTACCGTTTGAAAAATCGTTAAGCTTTTTAATTCCACTACCTCACCTCTTAGTATCATTTTTAATGATATTAAGCATCTCTTTCAATCATTTTACGAGATACCCTGCATTCTTTATACTAGGATTTACATAAACATGCAAGGAGGATATCCATGAAACAACTTATTATAGGCGCTCTCGCTTGTCTCATTGCAGCGATGTCCTGGGGAGCAATGTTCCCGGTAGCTGATCACGCCTTAACCTATATCGACCCTTTTTACTTTTCTACCATTCGTTACGGTAGTGTCACGATTTTATTACTCATTTTGCTAGCTTTTAAAGAAGGTATCCAAGCTTTTCGCTTTGAAGGTAAAACTAAACACTTATTATTTTTCGGGGTGATGGCTTTCACGGTATATAATATCTTGATTTTTTTAGGTCAAATGTTAATGGGGCAAGATGGCGTTATGGTGGCTTCTATTATGGAAACAATTATGCCTGTTATTACAGCATTACTCGCTTGGCTTATTTATAAAAATCGCCCTAAAAATTATATGCTCATTAGTATGGCTATCGCCTTTTTGGGGGCTAGTCTTGTTATTACTAAAGGTGACTTTACATTTTTCTCTACTTTGCGAACGAATAGTATACCGCTTCTTTTCATTTTCATCGGTGTTACAGGATGGGTCATTTACACGATGGGTGGCCAATACTTTAAAGGATGGTCTACTTTACGCTACTCTGCACTTACTTGTGCGGTAGGTACTGGTGTTACAACGATTATGACATGCGCCTTGACGCTACAAGGTAGCATTGCCGTTCCAACGATAGCTACCTTACAAATCATTAAATATGACATGTTATTTATGATTCTTTTGCCAGGGCTTATCGCATTACTCGCTTGGAATTATGGTATTAAAATTTTAACGTCATTGAATGGTATTTTATTTATTAATGCCGTACCACTAACAACTTTAGCTATTATGCTGTTACAAGGTTATAAAATTACAGCTTATGATATCGCAGGTACTCTACTGGTAATTGGAGCGCTAGTCGGCAATAACCTTTATCAACGCCATGAGCGCCACCTTAAAATGCGACTAAAACACGAGGTCCCCATTTTATAGCCAAACAAAAAAAGGTCTGAAACCACTGTGGATTTCAGACCTTTTAATTACTAGCACTACGTAATGTTGTTAATCATCTTGTTTCGCTAATTCTTTTTTAATCATCTCTTCTACTTGTGCTTTCGGACGAATGTGTAAGCCGAGCTCTAATCGTTCTTCCATTAATGATTTATAAAGCGCTACAATCATTAATAAAATAATCATAGAAAACGGAAAAGCTACAATAATTGCCGCGTTTTGGAGAGCCGCTAAGCCACCTGAGAATAACAGGCTACTCGCAATTGCTGCTTGTAATACACCCCAAATTAATTTAATACGGAAATCAGGATTTAATGAGCCATTTGTCGTTTGCATGCCTAATACAAAAGTTGCTGAATCGGCAGATGTAATAAAGAAGATAGCTACTACAACCATTGCGACAACTGATAGCATTGCACCCATTGGTAAATGTTCAAATACACCAAACAGCACTTGCTCTGTCGGTAAATCAATTAAATTAGGCGCCTTCGTGTTAAACACTTCCATCGCTGTCATGCCGAATGTCGCAAACCAAAATATACTTACTACTGTTGGCAATAAAATAACACCCAGTGAACTACCCACCACTTAACTTCGTTTGAAGTGGGGGCTTCTCGCTTCCACGAACATCGCTTGCAAGCAAGTCTTATGTGTTCTCCACGAGCGTGAATTCGGGGCATTCCAACCCTACTGATACGC
>NZ_QAFW01000129.1 GCF_003057615.1 Metalysinibacillus jejuensis | reverse complement strand
GAATACCACGATTTTCACACTACTTCAAAACTTTATTTCACAGGAAGAACTCGCGGGTATTCTTACCGAATTCGGCTTTGAAGATACGGCTCGTAAATGCGATGTCCCTACGCTTTTACGTTATTTAGTGGGGGCTGCGACGTTTGAATGGAAAAGCTTGCGTCACGCCGCGGATGTTGCACCAGCGCAGGGCTTACAACCCGTCGACTATTCGACACTTTCGAAACGTTTAGGTGAATTGAATTATCAGATTGTCAAACGTATTTTTGAGGTGATTGTCGGTCGTCTCAACCGAGCGACACGCCGCAAATTAAAGGTGAAAAAAGACGTACTGGCGATGGATTCGACAACGATTACCGTTGGGAAAAATCGCTTACCCTGGGCGCTTTATCACGGTGAACGCTCAGGTATTAAACTACACGTTAGCTTCACGAATACAACAGGGATGCCACTTCACGTCGTGGAAACAACGGGTTTACGACATGATGGGCCAATAGGTGAACAATTGGAGGACAAGCGCTTTATCCTGGTGGCAGACCGCGCGTATTTTGCGCTGGATAAAGTGGATTGTTATGCGCAAACAGGGCAAGATTTTGTGATTCGTTTAAAGGAAAATATCCAATTAAACCGAAAAAAATCGTTGAAACGCACGATGGTAAACGATTCGAACATTCTTGCGGATTTTACATGCACACTTGGAACTGCGCAAAAACAAACCAAAAAGCGTCATCGTGTCGTGGAATTTATCGACTATGAAGGCGCACTTGTACGTGTTGTGACCAATCTTCGTCACGTAACCGCAGAAGACATCGCGGCGATGTACAAAGAACGTTGGGCGATTGAATCGTTTTTTCGCTGGATCAAACAAAATTTAAATGTACCTGTGCTATTTGGCACGACACCCAACGCCGTATTTAGCCAACTGTTCGCAGCACTAATCGCGTATGTGCTACTAAAGTTTTTACACGCACGTATCAATCGAAAATCAGACGTAAAATCCCTGTCATTCGCAGGATTTACACGCCTGTTTCTTTGGCATGCGCTCGATCAACAATGGCAAACGTATGTGGAAGAAACTCTGACCTCAGCTCGATTCATTTATCAAGAAAATGATACGTGAATTTCGCTAATCAACACGTGTG
>NZ_QAFW01000128.1 GCF_003057615.1 Metalysinibacillus jejuensis | reverse complement strand
CTATATATACGGTGAAAGAAAATTAGAGTTTCAAGCACAGCCTATTCACCGTATTTTCAGGTGTTTGATTAATCATTTGGATAAAGCCTTGGACAGCACGTTGAATCTTTCCGACATTTGAGTAAAAGACATTGTGGATCACCGTTGTCTTCATCCATTTCCACAGTCCTTCGATTAAATTTAAATTGGGACTGTACGGCGGAAGGAACAGAAATTCAAAGGAATCTTGATACTTTTCTAAAAATGGTTGAATCAATTTCGCATGGTGTATGCGCGCATTGTCTAATACCATCACGATGCGTTCATTCGGATAACGAGCGATGACTTTTTCTAAAAAACTTAGGAATTCAACAGCGGTATATTGTTCTTCTTGCACGCAAAATACATCACCCGTTTCGTAATCCAATGTACCAATTAGTTTAACACCTTGATGTCGGCCATATGTTGGAATGATTTTTTGTTGACCTTTTAGAAACCACGTGTTGGCAATCGCTTGGTAATCACGGATCATCGACTCGTCTTCAAATAAAATACGATCAATTTGACCATGAATTAGTTTTTTTTCGCCTGTTCAAATTCTTCAAGGAAAGCTGCTTGTTTGAGGGAGTCTGCTTTTTCCAATGTATACGTTGGTTTCGTATAACTTAAACCAAGACGGTACAATAAATCACGTGTCCCACGCACAGAAAAAGATACACCAAATGTTCGCTTAATCCAATCGCGAAGAAGAGGCGCTGTCCAGTTCATTTCAACAGGAAAACCAGCATCTTTAGGCGTTTGGTTGACAATTGTCGCGACGACTTGTGCTTCTTGTTCAGCCGTTAAATGACGCTTTCGACCAGGTTGTTTTTTACGTCCAAGTCCAGCGATCCCTTTTTCACAATAAGCTTTGCGATAATTGAACAGCGTCGCTAAAGAAAGACCTGTATAGTCAACAATTTTTTCATACGATTCGCCCGAAAGTAACATATAAATCACTTGGTAGCGAACGAACATTTTATGATTGTTTTCTTCTTTCATGACAAGCTTTAATTCTTCTAAAGCAGCAGGAATTTGTTCTTCAGGAATTAGGACAATTTTACGCATCATTTTTCTCCGTTTCATATCTATTAAGAATAGTATACAGGAAAACGAAGAAAAAGAGTGTAAGTCTAAAAGTTAATCACCTTATATATA
>NZ_QAFW01000127.1 GCF_003057615.1 Metalysinibacillus jejuensis | reverse complement strand
TTTGATACAGCTCGCGATGAAATTCGAGTATTTCTCCCAGACCAATCCGCCATTCGATTGGCAGAGTAGCACAAAGAAGCTGGCGCGTAAAACCAGCGAAAGAGAGGCGTTTACAGTTGTTTTTCTTGTGTCCCTCGGTATGCAAAAACTTGAGTAATACGTAGGCAATTAACGCCGCAAAAAGCTGGCTAAATACTGCGTTTTTAGTCGTGCCAAATAACACGGGCACGTTTAAGTTTTGCTTGATCCAGCGGAAAAAAGATTCAATTGCCCAACGTTCCTTGTACATGCCCGCAATTTCTTCGGCTGTGACGTCACGAAGGTTGGTAATGACACGTACAATTGCCCCTTCATAATCGGTAAATTCCACGACACGATGGCGTTTTTTTGTTTGATTTTGTACGGTCCCAAGTGTACACGTGAAATCAGCGACGATATTTGACCCTTCAATCTTTGTTCTTTTTAAGGATTTCTTGCGGTTTAATTGGATGTTTTCTTTTAAACGGATGACGAAATCTTGCTTCGTATTGGCGTAACGATCAGCTTTTTCAATCGAAAAATAAGCGCGATCGGCCACAAGGATAAATCGCTTGTCTTCCAGTTCAACACCGATTGGGCCATCATGCTTTAAGCCTGTCGTTTCAACGATTTGAAGTGGCATAGCTGTGCTATTCGTGAAACTCACATGTAACTTGATGCCTGAACGTTCACCATGATAAAGCGCCCAAGGTAATCGATTTTTCCCAACGGTAATCGTCGTGGAATCAATGGCTAATAGCTCTTTTTTGAGTTTCAGTTTGCGCTTGGCAGCTCGATTTAATCGGCTGATAATCAACTCGGAAATTCGCTTGACGATGAGGTAATTCAGTTCACCTAAACGTTTGGAAAGGGTGGAATAATCCACGGATTTCAAGCCTTTATCGGTCGCCACATCGGCGGCGTAACGTAAGCTTTTCCATTCAAAGGTCGCAGCGCCAACCAAGTAGTTTAAAAGCGTTGGGACATCACATTTACGAGCTGTATCTTCAAAACCAAATTCAGCGAGAATCCCCGCGATTTCGTCCTGTGAAATAAAGTTTTGAAGTAAAGTAAAAACCGTGGTATTCTTAGCCATGAGAGATTCTCCTCGTAAAAGTTGGTGTCGTAACTTACATTTTACATGGAATCTCTCTTTTTTATTGAATTT
>NZ_QAFW01000126.1 GCF_003057615.1 Metalysinibacillus jejuensis | reverse complement strand
TGAACTGCTCCCTGTCAAGTAAACAGCGGAAATAATAAAAATGCTTTAAGCGGCTTGAGACCTGAATTCTAAAGGACTCAAGCCGTTTAATGTTTCTTGGTAACGTTCGTTGTTATAGAATTTGATGTACGTATCAATCGCATGTTTTAAATCTTCATACGTCTCATACTTATGTAAATAATACTTCTCTACTTTTAATGTCCCCCAAAATGCTTCGATCGGTCCATTATCGATACAGCGACCGACTCTTGACATACTATGTGTCAGCTTGGCTTTCTCCATGATTCGTTTGAATTCTTTTGATGTATATTGATACCCTCGATCACTATGTAAAAGTGGAAACTCCTCCTTTGACAGCTGACGAACAGCGGGTCTCACCGTCTTAAAAACAAGGTCATTATTATTTGAATGGCCTAATACGTAACTCACAATGGACTTATCATAAAGGTCAATAATGGCGCTTAAATATGCCTTCTTGCCATTGCCATACTTGAACTCTGTCACATCTGTACACCATTTCTGATTTGGGTTTTCGGCTGTAAACTCACGTGCTAACACATTTTCAGCCACGTAATCGGGTTTCACTTTTCGGTACTTTTTCGGGCGACGTCGAATGACTGCCTGTAAATCACCAATTTGCATCAGGCGATAAATACGCTTCTTATTCACTTTCGCCAAGCCTGCTTTTTCACGTTGGCGGTTAATGGTCATCGTGATGCGGCGGTAGCCATAAATACCATCGACTTGGGGATATAAATGTTGGATAGAAGCCATTAGTTGTTCGTTTTCTCGCTCTTGTGCTGTTGGTTGACGCTTTAACCATTTGTAGTAAGCTGCACGTGAAACCTTCGCCAGTTGGCAGAGTAACACGATCGATAGATTTTCTTTTTCTGCTAATTCTTGAATCGCTAAATAAAGATTTTGCGTACGAATTCTACTTAACGACGCCTCTTTTCGATTTCCTCTAACTTTTTTAAAAGTAAATTTTCAGCACGTAAACATTCATTTTCATGTTCGATTTGTTGAATTTTTAAACGCAATTCATCTTCTGGTGTACGCTCTTCTTCAGGTTTTGTGCGGCCACGACGATCCTGAAGTGCTTCTTCACCGCCTTCTTCCAATTTACGTACCCATTGATAGACTTGTTGGTAAGACACCTCGTATTGTGTCGCTACCTCTTGATAATTCTTTCCGTTCGCTAGGCATGCTTTTGCGATATCAATGCGTTCTTCTACAGTCGTTTTTCTTCCTTTAGTCATAGTTTGGCTCATTCCTTTACCCGAATCTTTTAATTCACTATGACTAG
>NZ_QAFW01000125.1 GCF_003057615.1 Metalysinibacillus jejuensis | reverse complement strand
GGCTCATCACCAAATCCCGGGGATGACAAATTCAATGACCGGTTTCCAAGCGTAAACGTAGGAAAAGACGGTCATCATTTCGGTAGCCAAACCCACGTCTTTTGATGAGCTTTATTTTATTATTTGTGCCCTCCATAATACCGTTTGAGAAAGGTGAAATGATTGTATGAATCATCGCTTTTTCATGGGCAATTACGGTTTTGGCAATCTTTGAAACAACACCACTTGTATGAAATTGATACCGTTTCAACCAAGCTTTTAAGCGCTTTTCCGCTTGGGTTTCGGTTGTCGCTTTTAACACATAGCGCATAGGATTCAATGCCTGATAGATATGTTGTGTATGATAATCTTCCCGTAGCCACTCACGCACAAACCCACGTTCTTCTTCCGTTAATTCTTCCGGCTTTCGTGCTAAACAACGGTCGATAAATCGAGATTTGTGGTGCTTTTTCGCATCGTTTAAATAGCGTCTTCTGCGCTGTAGAGCATCGGTAAAAAACTGTACTAAATGAAATCGATCTAATACATGAATTGCCGTTGGAAAAACAGACTTGATGGCACCTGCCATTGCCGCCGCGAAATCACTTACCGCGGTTTGAATCGATCCTGTGACTTTCTTTAAAAGTGATTCAATTGCGTCTTGATCTCTGTGAGGTACAATCGCTAAAATCTTTCCTGTTTCAGCGTTTAAGGCACTTGTCGCGTAGTTATGTCCTTTACGTAAAGCGAATTCATCCACACAAATATGTTTGGCATTTTCTTCAACGATATCTTCGGGTGCATACATGTAAAACCAGCGTTCAACTGTCGTATATGGAAGTGCATATTCACGTGCGACGTCTGCAATCGAGCGACCATGGCAACGTTTTGTGATTTCACGGCGAAAAGATTCCGTAGAGGAATGAAAAAGCCCTAATCCATAGTCAAACACAAACGTAAATCCACAATTTTTACAACGTTGACGAGGTATGAATAATTCAATCCAAAGAACACCAATATGCCAAGCATACCCGTGGCGAAAACGACGTCGGGAACGATCGTGACAAACAGTAGCCCCTTGGCAAATTGGACAAGGAATGGTTTGTGGTGCAATTTTCACAGGAAAAACATTTGGTTCTTCCTCTGATGGTAAATCGATTTCAAAAAAAGATGGTAACGGTAGCATCAATTTGATAAACTTAGTGTACAAAGCGAAAACTCCTATCGTGGTTTGTCTCATCAACAATTACGATACACGAGTTTTCGCTTTTATTCTATACACTATTGGAAAATTAAGGTCTTATTAGTAAGTCAACCCCAACTTATGGTGATGAGCC
>NZ_QAFW01000124.1 GCF_003057615.1 Metalysinibacillus jejuensis | reverse complement strand
GCGTATCAGTAGGGTTGGAATGCCCCGAATTCACGCTCGTGGAGAACACATAAGACTTGCTTGCAAGCGATGTTCGTGGAAGCGAGAAGCCCCCACTTCAAACGAAGTTAAGTGGTGGGTAGTTCACATATATCAATATGTGTAGTTTACTGTCATACTTGCCGTGGCAGTTGACACTATACCAGTTGTACGAATATATACCTGCCAAGTCCCAGTTGGATCTAGGTTATTAAATTGAGTGAATGATACAGTTCCACTGGAAGATACATATTGTTCATCATAATAGCCATTCGGCTCCTTCACCACAATATAGAACGGTGAACTTCCACTACTAACAGTTATATTCAGTGATACACCACTTACTTCCGAGCCTAGTGGAATTGAACCTGATGAAATATTAAATGAACTTGATGGTTTACCATTAAGAGAATTCATTTTCCCAGTAATACCAGAGAAATAGCTAGATGCTAGAAGTTCTACATTCTGTAATTCTTCAGATTCATTTTCAAAAGCAGATACTGGTAAACTTAAAATGGCAAATACCATCATACAGCCCATAAAAAACGAAAGATATTTTTTCATTTTCTTAGACTCCTCATTGTTATCAAGCTTGCATATCAAATTTCTGGTAATATTGCTCTCCCTCTAAAATACTTTTATCGAAGGGTTTTCCAAAATCCCAGTTCGGATCTTTTGACTTAACAAATTCTACAAGGCGTCTTCCTTCATCGATAAGTATTCGGTCAAGTGTATACTTCACATCTATTCGTTTTTCGGGCGCTACCGAATCAAGATAAGCTCTTTTCACATCAACGCGTTTACTATGGTTACCAGTCATCCCGTTATTTTCAATCATCTCTTCCATTACGATTGCCTTCAATTTTTTTTTTATCTCGTCAGAAACTGGAACAATCGAAAAATGAGTTTGATTACCTAAATACATATTAGGGTCTTCGAAAGGATTCACGGAATGATCCTTTCGCTGAGTACTACTTGAGGAAATATTTTCGGACATCATATTCTGTTTGACACTTTGTCGAATGTTGTTAATCGTCGAGAAATTCATTTGCGGAAAAGTCGAATTCGCTCTCACTTCTACTCACCTCCTAGTAAAATCTAATTTTCTCCATGTATCTTATATATCGACCATATCAACTTTAATTTAAATGTAAATTGAAAATCGAATGACTACTGGCTTAAGCAAGTAGGTTTAGGCATATTTTTTGATGTGAAAATCATTTGAATTGCCCTTTTTTAAAAAAATACTTTTACACGTCTGTTGATTAACTAAATTTTCCTATAAAAAACTAATAAAAAAGAGAGATTCCATGTAAAATGTAAGTTACCACACCAACATTTACGAGGAGGAATCTCTCATGGCTAAGAATACCACGATTT
>NZ_QAFW01000123.1 GCF_003057615.1 Metalysinibacillus jejuensis | reverse complement strand
TCAATAGTGTCGCATGAATTTTAACAGAATTTTCTGTTTTATTTATTTTTCACTTCAGAAGAAAAACAAAGACACTTGAACAGAGGTAGTAATCATCCATTTTTTTACTATAACTTGTGACATGTGCGTCAGAAACGAGATACCCCTTACGGGACGGACTTCCCAGTAATTTTACGTATCCACAAGTAAGCCGATTTCCACGGTGCTGCTTTGAGTAAACGACTAATTGTTAAGTACGTTTTCGAGCTGTTCGTGTTCAACTGTGCCAGCACATGTAGGCAATACACAATCATCGCGATGTACACTTGGTTATGCACGCCTTGCTCACTTTGTGCGTAAAACTTTTTAATGTTTAAATGCTGCTTCAGCCATTTGAAAAACAACTCAATTGCCCAGCGTGATTTATATAATTCGGCAATCTCGTTAGCGCTTAGATCAAAACGATTCGTAATTAAGTGAAGCTCATTTCCTTTTGAATCCAGTACTTTAATGAGGCGGAAGACATTTTCTGCCCGATTTTGTGTTGTGCCAATCAGAATCATTTCATCGGATAACATAAACGAATTTTCAGGCAGTTCCAACGGCTCGATTACACGCTTTACAGCGTTTTTTCGCAAGCGTGAAACGAAGAAATAACCATCATCCGTCATGCGGTCAAATCGCTCGTAATCCAAGTAGCCACGGTCAAACACGTACATGCACTCTTTGTCATCTACTAAAACTTCTAGCTGGCCACGATCGTGTTCTTTTGCGTTCGTCAGAACGGCTTTGTCTGGATACGAACATCCTTTTTCTAAGTAAACGAGGCGCAAATGAAGCTTAATACCTGATTTTGTTCTCCTGAATTCCGCCCATTTGTGGTTGTTTAAGTTCAGTGGCAACGTACTTGAGTCAATAATTTTCAAAGGTGTTGTCAATTTACGTCGCTTTTCGAAATACGTTTTCTCATGGATTTGTATGACTAATTCGAGAAACACCTGTTGTAAAACCTCAGTTGGTACTTGATTTAAACGACGTCCTAATTGCGAAAAGCTAATCGCTTCTAGATTCGTTGCTTTCTGTAAGTCGTCCGAGAACAGCGTATCGCTAATAGCTCGCAGACTTTCAGTTTCGTTGAGTTGTGCAAATACGAATAATTTCAGGAATGAAGCAATGTGTAGCTTTTTTGTATAGTAATTTAATTGATAGGCTTCTACCAATTCCTCAAGTTTTGTGGAGGAAATTGGTGAAAACCATTGTTCAAATGATGTTTTTCGTGTAAACTTATCCATGTTTATGGTCCTTTGTATTGGATTTGGATGGTTTACTACCGCCCAACCAGTATAAAGGATTTTTTGTGCCTGGATTATATGACAGAAAATTCAGTTTAATATGATGCGTTGAATTATTTTAATGCGACGCTAGTG
>NZ_QAFW01000122.1 GCF_003057615.1 Metalysinibacillus jejuensis | reverse complement strand
ATTGGATCTAAGTCAAGATTTTGGACACAAAAAGATTAAGTTTTTTTGCTGCACAACAACCATTCATGGAGTGTTCCACATCCCAAGTAGATTGTCAAAGTGAAAAGAGCCTTTGATAACCTACTTGTGACGTGGAGAAATAAGCCCATGGATGTTGTGCCACAAAAATGTGGGGGGGGAGATTGGCTCTTACCTCATGTCTTACGCTGCTGCACGACATTGTTGTTCATACGCATCTGGTGTCATATAGCCGATACGTCCATGAATACGCTGGCGATTATACCAGCCTTCAATGTATTGGAAAAGGGCAATTCTCGCTGTCTCAAAGCTGTCATATTTCGTGCGATAGACTTCTTCTTTTTTCAGTGTGGCATGAAAGGATTCGATACACGCATTGTCATAAGGGCATCCCTTGCGACTAAATGACGGCACCATTTCATATTTTTTCAGTTGCTGTTGATACGCTTCGCTTGTATATTGCGTACCTAAATCCGTATGCATAATGAGACCAGGTCCTGGCTTTTGTGTATTCACCGCATTTTCTAATGCATCTAAGACAATGTTAGTTGTCATTTTGCGTGCAAATTTATAGCCTACTATTTTTTTCGTATGCAAATCCATAATCGATGCTAAGTAGCACCAACCATCTCGCAGTGTATGAATATACGTAATATCAGCTACCCATTTTTCGTTGATTGTTGTCGTTGTAAAATCTTGCGCTAGTACGTTTTCACGCTCTTCCACCGATCCAGACGTTGTTGTAGGACGGTATTTCTTTGTAATCACGGATTGTAAGCCTGCTTCCTTCATGAGACGTTGTACACGTTTTAAACTACATGAATAGCCTTTTTGCACCAGTTGCTTATGAATCTTCGGTGCGCCATAACGACCTTTGCTCACTTCATGAAGAATCTTGATTTCTTCCAGCAGCTCCTCATTCGCTGTATGATAACTATTTGGCTTCTTGTGAAATGCTTGATAATACGTACTTTTAGGCATCTTTAATACACGACACATCACTTGGATTGGATGATGCTCGCTCTCTTGGGTAATCAGGTCAATCAGTTCTTGCTCGTCTATTTTCTCGCGAATATGGTCATAGCCTTTTTTAGGATTTCTAGCTCCTGCTTTAATCGAAGATTTTCCTTTTGGATTGCTTCAAAATCGGACACTGTTAACTCTTGTGTCCCTTCGATTGGAGAATGTTGCTTAATCCATTTATAGATTGTTACTTCTGACACACCA
This sequence comes from Metalysinibacillus jejuensis, assembly GCF_003057615.1. Lineage (GTDB taxonomy): Bacteria > Bacillota > Bacilli > Bacillales_A > Planococcaceae > Metalysinibacillus > Metalysinibacillus jejuensis. The sequence goes on along the minus strand of NZ_QAFW01000122.1, from coordinate 168 downwards.
TATTCGCTAGCAAGTTGACTGACTGACGTACCTGAGTGGTATAGTTCCACGACTGTTTGTTTAAATTCTTGGTTATAACGTTTTTGATTCATTTTTCGGACACGACCTTTCGTTAATTCAATTGTATTGACTTAACCAAGTTGTGTCCATAAATCTATACTACATCTA
>NZ_QAFW01000121.1 GCF_003057615.1 Metalysinibacillus jejuensis | reverse complement strand
AAATCGTGGTATTCTTAGCCATGAGAGATTCCTCCTCGTAAATGTTGGTGTGGTAACTTACATTTTACATGGAATCTCTCTTTTTTATTAGTTTTTTATAGGAAAATTTAGTTAATCAACAGACGTGATATAATAGCTTACCTTTAACAAAAGCTGATGGTAAAGAATACACAGTAACAGCTAAAGATGGTAAACTTGTTGTTTCAATTAAAGAGGACGTTCGTACATTAGCTAAAGATGCTAAAGTAGCGATCAAACTTGAAGTAGTCGATGCTGATAATAAAGTAATCGAAACATCAACAGCTAACTTCACAGTAGTAGAAGGCGAAGCAGCAGCTCCAACAACAGTTGAAGCAGTAACAGCAACATATGCTAAAGCAATCAACGAACATAAAGCTGATGAAGCTGTAACAGAAGTTTTACCAAATGATGAAATCAAACTAACAGCAGACGTTAAAGACCAATACGGTAACCCTGTAACTACAGCCGCTGCAGGTGAAAACTTAATCCGTTGGGTTGTTAAAGAAGGTAAAGACCTTATTGCTAAATCAGGCGAAACTGATTTAACTTCTGGTTCATTAGATACAAATGGTAACACTGTATCATTCAAAGCAGTGAAACCAGGTACATTAACAATCGAAGCATACAACATTGCAAACGGTGACTATGAAACATACACTGTTGAAATCGGTGCATCTAAATTAACAGCTATTACAGTAGGTAAAGACCTTCAAGATAACGGTAAAAACTTAGTTGCAAACCCTTATAACAACGAAGAAGGCATTGTTGCTGTATTAAAAGCTAACCCAGAAGGCGCAGCATTAAAAGCAGCAGATGTGAAATTCGATGTAAAACCAGGAAAAGGTTTAACAAAAGAAGACATCACTGTAACAGCTGAAGAAATCACAGTTGGTAAAGGTGACGACGCTAAAAAGCATATCGTAGTGAAAGCAACAACGAAAAAAGCAGGCACTTACACAGTAACACCATTCGTAGGTGAAGCAATTGATGCTGAAAAAGTGGCAAAAGGTACAGCAATTGAAGTTAAGACAACACTTAACCCAGTAGTTGAATCATTTGAAATCGAGCCAGTGAAAGAAAATGAAGTAAACGTTAACGGTACAGTTACAAAAGCGTTAACATTCAAAAACAAACACGGCGAAGAAATCAAAGTAGATAAATCTAAAGTAACAGTAAAATCTTCTGACGATGATGTAGCAACAGCTGTAGCTGAAGATAAAGAAGGTAACGCTACTATTAAATTAACAGGTAAAGCAGAAGGCGACGTAACAGTAACAGTAGTGGCTGGAAAAGTATCAAAACAACTCACACGTGTTGATTAGCGAAATTCACGTATCATTTTCTTGATAAATGAATCGAGCTGAGGTCAGAGTTTCTTCCACATACGTTTGCCATTGTTGATCGAGCGCATGCCAAAGAAACAGGCGTGTAAA
>NZ_QAFW01000120.1 GCF_003057615.1 Metalysinibacillus jejuensis | reverse complement strand
TTTGAAGCGTTTTACGAACGTCTACTTGCGCTCAAACAGGCGCATGAAAAACAAGAAATCCTTGTTGGTTTCGAGCCAACAGGTCACTACTGGATGAACTTAGCTGCGTTTCTTACACAGTACGGGATTCCGTTCGTGATGGTCAATCCGATGCACGTCAATCGCTCGAAAGAACTCGACGACAACCTGCAGACGAAAAATGACCAAAAAGATGCGCTCGTCATCGCCCGTTTAATGCGCGATGGACGTTTCAGCTATCCACGTCTGTTAGAAGGTGTGGAGGCAGAATTACGAAATGGCGCCACGTTGCGCGCTAAAATCCAAGAAGATTTAAACGCGTTTCAAAACCGCCTCATTCGTTGGTTAGACCGTTTCTTTCCAGAGTTTACACAAGTGTTTAAAAGCTTCGGGAAAATGGCGTATGCGGTGCTTGAAAAAACACCATTGCCAATGGACATTCAAGGTAAATCACCGGAAGAACTCCTCTTCCTGTATCGCCAAGTAGACGGGATGAAAAGTCCTCATCTACCAAAGGCAAAACAATTAGTCGACATTGCGCCTCATTCGATTGGTTTGACGGAAGGCTTAGTGATGGCCCGTTTTGAAATCGCCACACTCCTTGCGCAGCACAAAATGATGCAGGCACAGCTAAACGAATTAACGAGCCAATTAATCGAATTAGCGAAACAAATGACGGATTATGAATACTTAGCATCTGTACCCGGAATCGGAGACGTAACGATTGTCGATTTACTCTCAGAAGTCGGTTCCCTCACACAATATGCGCATCCACGCCAACTCATTAAACTCGCGGGACTCACATTGCGTGAAAACTCTTCTGGCCAGCAAAAAGGACAAAAACGCATCTCCAAACGGGGTAGACGTAAATTACGTGCGCTCTTATTCCGTGTCATGATGCCATTGATTCAACATAATCCAGCCTTTAAAGCCCTGCACAAGCATTACACCACACGCCCGAACAATCCGCTGCGTAAAAAGCAATCGATTGTCGTCTTGTGTGGCAAACTACTCAAGATTTTACATGCCTTGTGCAACAAGAAAACCTATTTTAACGCAGACCAAATGATGAACGATTTTACTCAGCTTCAAACGGCTGCGTAAGCGTACCCATCAGCAGTCAAAAACAAAAGGATGACACGGAGAAGCCGGCATTATTTTCACCATTCGACCGTACAAACACGAGTCCCTAAAGGAGCATCGCCAGCCTCTGCCTTATGAATAGACCGAACGAAGGAATGTACGCGCAACCAGACGCCTAGAGACATGGGAGGGTCCGTCATCATAAGCAACGCAGAGATCCAAAAGTGCACCGATATACAGCACTGGATTAGGAGGGGCATTACCAGTTAATGGTTCATCCTTTAGCGAAGCGTTCGAACAGATTGTCAAAAAAATCAATAACTAGAAAATATCGATAGATGTACGTGTCGAAAAATATTTTTTGGCACTCAAAAAATGGCGCAAACCATTGATACATCAACATTTATAGAGGGAG
>NZ_QAFW01000011.1 GCF_003057615.1 Metalysinibacillus jejuensis | reverse complement strand
AAATGAAGGCATTCGCCTATTGGCATTAGCATAGAAACAAAAACTCTTGGAACAAGAGGGTTAGCTCGGTCAGTTTTCGTTGGCTAGTAAAAGCAACGATAAGTCGAGAAGCCCCCACTTCAATTAGACCGCAAGGTCAATAAGTGGTGGGTAGTTCACTGCTTTGGTATAATGATAAAAGTTTAGGAGGGCGTCGTATGGAAAGCCGCATCGATCGAATAAAAAAACAATTGCATAGTGCAAGTTATAAATTGACGCCACAGCGAGAGGCGACGGTAGCTGTATTGCTTGAGCATGAAGAAGATCATCTGAGCGCAGAAGATGTTTTTTTGCTCGTTAAAGAAAAAGCACCAGATATTGGCTTAGCAACCGTTTATCGCACACTTGAGCTATTAACAGAGCTTAAGGTTGTCGATAAAATTAATTTTGGCGATGGTGTTTCACGTTATGATTTACGACAAGAGGGCGCAACACATTTCCATCACCATTTAGTGTGTGTTGAGTGTGGTGCTGTTGACGAAATCCAAGAAGATTTATTAGTGGATGTCGAAAATGTCGTTGAAAAGCGTTGGAACTTTAAAATTAAAGACCATCGTCTTACATTCCACGGGATTTGCTGGCGCTGTCATGATAAAGAAAATAACGAATGAATGGGCATAAAAGCCATAAAGCACTTTACGAATGACACGTCATTTGTAAGGTGTTTTTTTTAGGAGGAATAGCTATGTTACAAGATGAAATTTCAGATTACCTTCATTTTATTCGCGTGGAGCGGCAGTTAGCAGATAATACGTTAGCTTCGTATCGTCGCGATTTAGATGCCTATCTTGCGTCACTTACCGCACAAGGCATCACTGCTTTTGATCAAGTAAAACCTATGCATATTACACAACATTTACAACAGTTGCGTATGACAACTTCAGCGCGGACGACTGCACGGCACACTTCTGCCATTCGCAGCTTTCATCAATTTTTGCTGAGAGAACAACGCGTAACGGAAGACCCGACCTACCATATAGAAATGCCGAGAATGACCCAAAGCTTGCCAGATGTTTTAGCAATTGAAGAAATTGAGCGATTATTAGCGGCGCCTAACACAGCAAAGCCGCAAGGGGTAAGAGACGTAGCCATGCTTGAATTACTGTACGGCACCGGCATGCGTGTCAGTGAGTTATTAGCGCTTAATATGGATCAAGTACATAGTGCCATGGGCTTTGTAAGAATTATCGGTAAAGGTAATAAAGAGCGCATCGTTCCTTTAGGTAAAACAGCCTTAGCCGCGTACGAGCATTATATAACGACCGCACGACCGGCACTTAGTAAAAATTATCCCCCGACAAGTGCTTTATTTATTAATCAAAGAGGGAAGAGATTAACAAGGCAAGGTTGTTGGAAGCTATTGAAACAGCACGCGGTAGCAGCGGGCTTAAGTAAGCCTATGACCCCACATGTCTTGCGTCATTCCTTTGCTACACATCTTGTGGAAAACGGCGCAGATTTACGAGCTGTACAAGAAATGCTAGGGCACGCTGACATTGCCACAACTCAAATTTATACGCATGTAAGTAAGGTGCGTTTGTCAGAAGTTTACAAACAATTTCATCCGCGCGCATAAAATTTTACTTAGTCGGATGTCTGACCTTACGAAATGTTACGATATTTGATAAAATAAGAAAATAAACGGAGGGAACTACTATGACAAAATTTAAAAAAATGCACGTAATCGTAATGGACTCAGTCGGTATTGGTGAAGCACCAGATGCCAAAAGCTTTGGTGATGAAGGTGCTCATACACTTGGCAATATCGCAAAACATATGAACGGCTTAAACATTCCAAATTTAACGAAAATGGGACTCGGTAACATCGAGCCGCTTCATAAAGTGATGCCTGTCGAAACACCAACAGCTTACTACGGAAAAATGCAAGAAGCTTCGGTAGGTAAAGATACGATGACAGGCCATTGGGAGATGATGGGGCTAAACATTGATAAACCTTTTAAAGTTTACCCAGAAGGTTTCCCACAAAGTTTACTCGACGAACTCTCTCGTCGCACAGGTCGTAAAATAGTATGTAACTTACCTTACTCAGGTACTAAAGTAATTGAAGATTACGGTAAGGAGCATATGGCAACAGGCGCATTAATTGTATATACATCGGCTGACCCTGTTATGCAAATTGCAGCACATGAAGAAATTATCCCTGTAGAAGAGCTTTATGAAATTTGCCAAATTGCACGCGAGTTAACATTAGCACCAGAATATTTAGTAGGGCGCGTAATTGCGCGTCCGTTTATTGGAGAACCAGGTAATTTTACACGCACGGCTAATCGTCATGACTATGCTTTAAAACCTTTTGAGCGCACGACGATGAATGAGATGAAAGATGCGGGTTACGATGTTATTGCGGTCGGTAAAATTTCTGACATCTTCAATGGTGAAGGTGTTACAGAAGCGATTCGCACTAAAAATAATATGGACGGTATGGATAAGTATGCAGAAGTGGTACGTAAAGATTTTACAGGCATGAGCTTTTTAAACCTTGTAGACTTCGATGCTAATTTTGGGCATCGCCGCGACCCACAAGGTTACGGAGAGGCATTGGAACAATTTGATGCACGCTTGCCAGAAATTTTACAGGCGATGACGGAAGATGATGTTTTAATGATTACCGCAGACCACGGTAATGACCCAACATTTGCTGGCACAGATCATACGCGTGAATATGTACCACTTCTCGTTTATTCACCATCGTTTACAGCACCGACAGCTTTACCACTTTGCGACACATTTGCAGCGATTGCAGCGACGATTGCTGAGAATTTTGCTATTCCAGCACCAAAATACGGAAAGAGTTTCCTCTCTTTATTGGAGGGTAAAGCATGAGAATTGTAGATATTATTGAGAAGAAGCGCGACGGTCATGCGTTAACAAAAGAAGAAATTACATTTTTTATTGAAGGCTATACGAACGGCGAAATTCCGGATTACCAAGCTAGTGCATTATTGATGGCCATTTATTTTACCGATATGACGGATGAAGAACGCGCTAATTTAACGCTTGCCATGGTTGCTTCTGGCGATCAAATTGATTTAAGCGCAATCGACGGTATTAAAGTAGATAAGCACTCGACAGGTGGTGTAGGTGATACGACGACGTTACCACTGGCAGCTATGGTAGCGGCAGTTGGCGTACCCGTAGCTAAAATGAGTGGTCGTGGGCTAGGTCATACAGGTGGTACGATTGATAAGCTAGAAGCAATTGACGGTTTCCACGTCGAACTTTCCACAGCTGATTTTACACAACAAGTAAATGAAATTAAAATGGCTGTAGTGGGCCAAAGTGGCAACTTAACGCCAGCGGACAAAAAGATTTATGCTTTGCGTGATGTGACAGCTACAGTAAGTAGCATCCCGCTAATTGCAAGCTCTATTATGAGTAAAAAAATTGCTTCGGGTGCTGATGCCATCGTATTAGACGTCAAAACAGGGGACGGCGCTTTTATGAAAACCGTAGAAGATGCTGAGCGTTTGGCGCATGCAATGGTTAAAATCGGCAATAGCGTAGGGCGCAAAACGATGGCTATTATTTCCGATATGAGTCAGCCGCTAGGCCTTGCAATTGGTAACGCATTAGAAATTAAAGAAGCTATTGATACATTAAAAGGTAATGGACCTGAAGATTTACAAGAGTTGTGTTACGTACTAGGTTCACAAATGGTCGTATTAGGCGGGCATGCCACGACATTACAAGAAGCGCGCGCTCAATTAGAAGAAGTCGTGGCAAATGGTAAAGCCTTGCAAGTATTGCGTGAGTTTATTAGCGCACAAGGTGGTAATGCCGATGTTGTTGATCATCCTGAGCTTCTGCCACAAGCCAAGTACATCACACAGCTCGTAGCTAAACAAAGTGGCTATATTGCGAAGTTAGAGGCCGATGATATCGGTACAGCGGCGATGCTACTCGGTGCAGGACGCGCGACAAAAGAGTCAGAAATCGACTTAGCTGTAGGTCTTGTTCTGAATAAAAAAGTAGGTGACTACGTCGAAAAAGGCGAGTCGCTCGTAACCATTCATGCGAATCGTCAAGCGATTACAGAAGTTGAACAAAAATTGTATCAACATATTATAATTACCGAACAAGCGGTACAAGCACCTACGTTAATTCATACTGTAATTACAAAATAAAGTGAGGCACGTTTACCTTTAAAGGTGAGCGTGCTTTTCTTTAGCGCTTTAGTATGGTAATGTTTTTATAGATATTTTTCGATTATTTTGACAAGGGAAAGAGGAAAAAATATGCATTTATATGGAACGCAACAAGTCAACTCACAAGGGCATCTTACAATTGGCGGAGTAGATACGCTTACGCTTGCACAACAATACGGTACCCCACTATTTGTCTATGATGTCGCGTTAATTCGTGAGCGAGCGCAAGGTTTTGTTAATACCTTTAAGAAACTAGGCGTAACAGCGCAAGTTGCCTATGCTTCTAAAGCTTTTTCAAGCATAGCTATGTACCAATTGGCTGCACAAGAAGGTATGTCAATTGACGTGGTGTCAGGCGGAGAGTTATATACGGCTTTGCAAGCAGGCGTAGTGCCAAGCACGATTCATTTTCATGGTAATAATAAATCGCTTGCTGAACTAGAAATGGCGTTTGAAGCGAAGATCGGTTGCATTGTTGTCGATAATTTTTATGAAATTGAAACATTAAAGCAGTTAGCAAAAAATCGTCAACAACAAATGGCTATTTTACTGCGTGTGACGCCAGGAGTAGAAGCGCATACTCATGATTTTATTACGACAGGACAAGCGGATTCGAAGTTTGGCTTTGATTTAAATAATGGTCAAGCAGATGAGGCGTTTTTACAAACTTACCAAGATGAATATTTACAGCTGTTAGGTATGCACTGTCATATCGGTTCACAAATCTTTGATACTGTCGCTTTCGGTGTAGCAGGAGAGAAGCTTGTTGACAAGATGGCGAAGTGGAAAGAGACATATCAATTTACGTGTCGTGTACTTAATTTAGGCGGTGGCTTTGGCATTCGTTATACAGAGGAAGACAAGCCGCTGGCGCCTCAAGTTTATGTAGAAGATATGATTAAGGTTGTACAGAAGAAAGTAAATGAGGTAAAATTAACGATGCCGGAAATTTGGATTGAACCAGGTCGTTCGCTTGTCGGAGATGCTGGTACATCGTTATATACAATTGGCTCTCATAAAACTGTACCTAATGTACGTGAGTATATTGCTGTAGATGGTGGTATGAGCGATAATATTCGACCAGCACTCTACGATGCAAAATACGAAGCTGTTATTGCGAATAAAGCAGACCAAGCAGCGACAGAGACATATACAGTAGCAGGGAAATTATGTGAGTCTGGCGATAAATTGATTGAAGATGCGCAGTTACAGCAGGCAGAAGCGGGCGATATTCTTGCAATGTTCTGCACAGGTGCCTATGGTTATGCTATGGCAAGTAACTATAATCGTGTGGCTCGTCCAGCTGTCGTGTTTGTTGAAGACGGCCAACATCAACTCGTTATAGCACGTGAAACGTACGACCATATTATCGCGAATGATAAAGCGCTAACGTTAAAAAAAGGGTGAAATTGAATTGCGAAAGAAAAATATCATGGTCCTATTAGCACTACTCGGTGTCGTTTGTCTTTGGGTAGCTATTTACTGGTTCTTCCTCGTACCGAACGGCTATATTCAGGCACCACCGCAATAATTAGCAACAGTTAGAAAATGAGGGAAAATACTTATGTTAGTTCGTTATAAAAAATCGTTGGAGAAAATAGCAATGGGATTATTATCGCTTATGCCAAGCGAAAAAAACATCAAAAAGCTGACCGAAACGATTGATGCTTATGCTAAAGACGAGACGCAACATTTATACCTATGGAAACAACAGGAAGAGTATGTCGGTATTGTTGGTGTAACAGTTGAGGATGAAGTTGCGACATTACAACATATTTGTGTTGTACCGTCTTACCGTGGTGAGGGCATCGCAACGCAAATTTTAAAAGAGCTTACCGCTTTAGGAACGTATCAAGAAGTATGTGCGATTGATGATATTCAACCGCTGTTTGATAAATGTATGGGCTGTATAACAGACAATAAATAAAGTGTTGCCTACTCAGTAAACTTACTTTGTAGGCGATGCTTTTTTTATTGCACGCGCTGCGATAATAGCGGAGCGGTCACGTAATAAGTGCTTATGTGTAATGAAGTCATCATCGAGCAAAGGTAATTGCTTAAGGCGCTGCTGTACTTTAACGTCTAGCGGCGGTGCTAAAGGGAGCTCGTCTCCTAAAGCAAGCGTAACGAGCGTGTTGCGTTTAATATAAGTGAAAAATTGTGCATCTGCTTGGCTAAAAATTCGCTGAGCGTTGGCTCGTAGCTTGTTGGCCCCGCGTATATTGCCGCGGCGCTCATGATAAAAGCTTACGGCTAATTGGATATAGCCAACGAGCGCATGGTTTTTATCACCAGGAGCAATGGCTTTCCAGTAGTCTTCTGCTACTTCATGACATTCAAAAAAATCGCCACGCACAAAGTGGGCGCAATAGTCAATAAAAAGAGGGTGCAGTTGTGGGTGCATAAGGATACCTACTTTCTGTTTGGTCGTTAATAGATTTTCTCGCTTGCTGAAGCGAAATATAATACACTATATACTATTGTATAGCACAAAATAATAGCGTGCTCGGCAAAAGAGCATGAAAAATGAACATAGAATGGTGGAAAACGAATGGCTTATGAAGTAAATGTAGAAGGTTTTTCAGGGCCTCTCGATTTGCTATTGCACTTAATACAGCGTTATGAAATAGATATTTATGATATACCTGTGGCCGAAATTACTGCGCAGTATATGGCGCATATTCATGCGATGCAAGTATTAGAATTAGATGAAGCAAGTGAATATTTAGTAATGGCAGCGACATTGCTAGCTTTAAAGAGTAGAATGCTATTACCTATGCACGACATAGAAGACGATACGATTGAGGAAGTGGATCCACGTGACGAGCTAGTTCAACAGCTTATTCAATATAAGCGTTATAAACAAGTGGCAAAGCGTTTAGAAACACAACGTGATTACGCTATACTGCAATACCCACGACCTGCGACAGACTTATCATTTTATATGAAAGAAGAGCAACTTGCGCTCTTTGATATGGACGTTACAGTATACGATATGTTAGCAGCTTTTGAAAAAATGTTACAACGAAAAAAATGGCAACAACCTTTGACAACGCGTGTAGCACGACAAGAGATTGCAATTAAAGACCAAATGCGTACGGTTTTTACGCTGCTTAAAAAAATGAATGGGCAAGCGGATTTTACGGATTTATTTGATCATCGCAATAAAAGTGCATTGATTGCAACATTTTTATCTGTGCTAGAATTAATGCGTCAACAAATGATACGAATTGAACAACAGCAAAATTTTGAAGCATTAACTGTAATTTTAGTGCAAGAGGAGTGGCAAGATGGATACACAGCCGAGCTTGATTACCAAGATTGAAGCTTTACTATTTGTAATTGGTGAAGAAGGGCTAACGACAGCGCAACTGGCGCAGTTTACACAAACTGAAGTAGCAGAAGTAGAGGAAGCAATACAACAGTTACAAGCGGATTATATCAGCAGTGAGCGAGCGATTGAAGTAAAGCAAACAGCGGGCGTATATCGTCTCGTAACAAAGCAAATGCTTGCGGATGTCGTTGAGAAGTTAATTGAAGATCCACCGCTACAAAATTTATCACAGGCCGCATTAGAAGTGTTAGCTATTGTCGCTTACCAACAACCTGTAATGCGTGCGGATATCGAGGCAATACGAGGCGTGAAAAGCGAGCGCCCATTAAATACACTAGCTGCTAAAGGATTAATTACGGAAGTGGGGCGCAGTGACGGGGCAGGTCGTGCTATTTTATACGGTACTACGACAGAATTTTTACATCAGTTCGCGCTCAATGATATTAGCGAGTTACCGCCATTACCCGAAGAACAAGAACCAAGCGATGAAGCAACAGACTTATTTTTGACGCAGTTTGAACAAACGTTTGACGAAAATTAAAAGCTATACGGAATGCACAAAGTGTGCCATAATTTCAACGACTAATAAAAGAGGTGGACGTATTGGAAAGATTACAAAAAGTGATTGCGTATGCAGGCATTGCATCGCGTCGTAAAGCAGAGCAATTAATTGTAGAAGGTAAAGTGAAAGTGAACGGTCAAGTTGTAAAAGAGCTAGGTACTAAAGTAAGTAGTAGCGATAAGGTAGAAGTGAACGGCGTAAAATTAGAAAAAGAACAGAAAGTGTATTTTTTACTGTATAAGCCACGTGCAACAATCTCTGCCGTAACGGATGACAAGGGGCGTAAAACTGTAACGGATATTTTTAAAAATGTCGAACAGCGTATTTTCCCAGTAGGGCGCTTAGACTATGATACGACAGGTTTATTATTATTAACGAATGACGGTGAGTTTTCATATCAATTAACACACCCTAAATTTAAAATTGATAAAACATATGTAGCGCGTGTAAAAGGCATTCCAACCATTGATGGTCTTAAGAAGTTGCAGCGAGGTATCCGTTTAGAAGATGGTAAAACGGCACCTGCTAAAGTAAGTATGATGACAGCAGATGAAGCGGCAGGTAAAGCCATTTGTGAAATTACGATTCATGAAGGTCGTAACCGTCAAGTTCGCCGTATGTTTGAAGCTATTGGCACACCTGTAGTAAAGCTTAAACGTGAGCGCTTCGCTTTTTTAGATTTAGGTAACTTAGCACCGGGAGAGTTTCGCCAATTGACGCAACATGAAGTGAAGAAGTTGCGTGTTTTAGCTGAAACGGGCAAATTGGACTAATAAAAAGAGTCATAAATCATTCATCTTTAAAATTACAGCATAAACCTAACATTTGATATAATGAATAGGGTATTTACGCTTTTTGGGGAGGTTTTTACTTCATGGATAAAAAGAAAAAACGACTGATTACGCGGACAATTATTTTAGCACTACTCGTTGTCGCAATTGCCTATGTCGTTTATTCCACAGCAACTAAAGATAAAACGAGCGTGTTACAAGTTGGCGATCAAGCACCAAACTTCTCGCTGATTGATTTAGAAGGTAATAAGCATGTGCTATCCGATTATGAAGGACAAGGTGTATTTTTAAACTTTTGGGGTACGTGGTGTAAACCATGTGAAAAAGAAATGCCTTACATGAATAATCAGTATGCACAGTATAAAGATCAAGGTGTGGAGATTTTAGCCATCAATATTGCACAATCAGATTTTGAAGTACAAAAGTTTGTTGATCAATACGGATTGGATTTCCCGGTTGTTATTGATAAAACAAAAGGCGTGCGTAACGCGTACAATATTATTGGGTTACCAGCAACAATTTTAGTTTCACCAGAAGGAAAAGTAACGAAAATTGTTACGGGCGAATTAACGGAGCAACAAATCGGTGCAATGATGGAGTCAATTAAGCCGCAATAAATAAGGAGTGTCAGTCACATGGAGAAGGAAACAATCACTTGTGCTTGTGGACATGTTAACCCTTATGGTACAAAGCTTTGTGAAAAATGTGGTAGACCTTTAACAGAAGAAGAAAAAAATACAAAAGTTGTAGATATGCGCTACGACGGTAAAGCGATTCGCTCAAAGACGTATAATCGTTCGGTAGTGGATAAAGTATGGAATTTCTTCTCTAGTGTTAAAGTAGGGATTGCATTAATTATTATTACGCTCCTTGCAGCCTCAGTCGGCACATTTTTACCACAAGAGTTTTATGTCAATGTAGGTACACTTGGCGACAAAGCCGCTTACTACGAAAACACATACGGCACAATTGGTAAGATTTATTATGCTTTAGGTTTGTCAGATTTGTATAGTTCATGGTGGTTCCAAATACTTGTAGGTATGCTCGGTATATCCATTATCGTTGCAAGTATTGACCGCGGTATTCCACTGCACAAATCATTAACGAATCAACGTGTGAAGCGTCATGAAAGTTTTATGAAGCGTCAACGTATCGTAGCAGAAGGTGAAGTAGCTAATAGTGAACAAACATTAGCTGCCATTGAGAAGGAAATGAAAGCGCTAAAATATAATGTGCGCCGAGATGGTGATGCATTATTAGCAGAAAAAAATCGCTTCTCTCGTTACGGCCCGTATATTAATCACGTAGGTTTAATTGTCTTTTTAGTAGGGGTGTCCTTACGTGTGGTGCCTGGGATGTACGTCGATGAGTCGATGTTAATTCGTGAAGGCGAGACAATTGAAGTAATGGGCATGCCGGGCTATTTTCTAGAAAACGATAAGTTCATTTTAGAAATGCACGAAAATGACGAAGATGGCCCTTCAGGTGAACAAGTGCGTCAAGGGGTTAATGTCGTAGCTAAAAACTTCCAAACAAACGCTAAGCTTTATAAGCAACCAGAAGGAGCATTACCAGGGGATACAGATAATTTAGAATTGGTAAAAGAGTATTCGATTCGTGTAAATCACCCGTTACAACATGACGGCTACTCGTTATATCAAATGGACTACCGTTTAGATGAGCTCTACACAATGACATTTGATTTAGTAAACAAGGAAACTGAAAAATCATATGGTCAATTAACAGTTCAACTTGATAATCCAGCCGCAACGTATGATTTAGGTAATGGCTCTTCGGTGGAAATTTTAAACTACACACCAGACTTTGCAGGGTTTAAAGATGGCGTGCCACAAACGAACTTACCAGTACCAGATAATCCAGCGTTTGTCTTTAAAATGACAACGCCAGATACACCTGACGGAGAGACGAGCTTTGTGGCGATTCGTAACACATTAGAGCCATTAGGCGAAAACCAAAATATGCTAAAATTCGTATCAGCTACGACACGTAACTCATCAGGGTTAACGATTCATAAAGACCGTACCATTCCTATTATTGTAGTAGGTGGTATTATATTTATGATTGGTGTAGCAATCGGTTCATATTGGAACCACCGTCGTGTATGGGTACAAGCAACAGCAGAAGGCAAGTTATTATTAGCTGCTCATACAAATAAAAACTGGTTTGGTATCAAAAAAGATTTAGATATCGTAATAAATGCTGCGCAGTTGCCAGCGTATGTCGATCAGCTTGACTTAAATGATTCAGAAGAAAAACAGGAAGGTGACGAAGCATAATGAGTTTAATTAGTCTTAGTGGTAACTTACTATTTGTAGCTTTCCTTACTTATTTAATTGCAACATTGTTCTTTGGTGGAGCTGTAAAAAACTCCCATGATAAAAGCGAAGCAGCGGAGCGTCATGCTAATAAGTGGGGAAAAATAGCGATTATTATTACGGTTATCGGTTTTATCGCTAACTTAGGTTATTTTATTACACGTTGGATGTATACAGGACATGCGCCTGTAAGTAATATGTTTGAATTTACCACGACATTCGGTATGTTTATCGTACTAGCGTTCATTATTATGTACTTTATGTACCGTGCAGTCGTTCTAGGGTTAATTGCGTTACCAATCGCAGTATTAATTATCGGTTATGCAGCGATGTTCCCGACAGACGTGAGCCCACTCGTTCCATCATTACAAAGTAACTGGTTAACTATTCACGTTATTACGGCAGCGTTTGCACAATCTATTTTAGCAATTAGTGCTGTGGCGGGCCTCGTATATTTACTAAAAGTAGTAGATGTGAAAAAAGCATCAAAAGAACGCACAGCATTAGAAAGCGTTATGTTCTTTGTTGTTGTCGTTATCGGATTCGTACTCGTAACACTTGTGTTCCGTGGCATGGGATATGAAGCGCAATTTACGTATGTAGATAAAGACGAAATTCAAAGAGAAATCACGTATAATATGCCGGCTATTTTTGGTATGAATGAGTCAGCAGCATTAACAGAAGACGTTATGCAACCTTTAATCGAAACACCACCAATTATTAATGCTAAAAAATTAACAACTGTTACATGGTCATTATTAGTTGGTACAATTTTATACGCATTACTTCGCTTAATTTCACGCAAGCGTGTAAGCGAAATGCTTCAGCCGTTTGTCAAACGTGCAAACTTAGAACTTATGGATGAAATTGGTTACCGCTCAGTGTTAATCGGTTTCCCTGTCTTTACATTAGGTGCTTTAATCTTTGCGATGATTTGGGCACAAGAGGCGTGGGGACGTTATTGGGGCTGGGACCCGAAAGAAGTATGGGCTTTAATTACATGGCTGTTTTATGCCGCATTCCTTCACCTACGTTTATCAAAAGGATGGGAAGGTCGCAAATCAGCATGGCTTGCTTTAATTGGTTTCGCGATTATGATTTTCAACTTAGTTGTAATCAACTTAATCATTGCAGGTCTTCACTCATACGCGTAATAAAACGGAGAGGCACATTGACAAAATGTGCTTCTCTTTTCAATTTGTGAACTAAATTGTACAATAGATATAGATGAATGTAGAAAGGGGTAACACAATGTCAGACAATATTTCCATCCTTGTAGTGGATGATGAGGATCGCATCCGCCGCTTATTAAAAATGTATTTAGAGCGAGAAGGCTACGAGATTGATGAAGCAGAGAATGGTGAGCAGGCGCTTGCTATGACATTAGAAAAAGAATACCACTGTATTTTGCTCGACATTATGATGCCAGAAAAAGACGGATTGCAAGTGTGTGAGGAGTTGCGAGAGCGCTCAACGACACCAATTATTTTATTAACGGCAAAAGGCGAGGAGGCAAATCGCGTTCACGGTTTTGAAATCGGAGCGGATGACTATATCGTCAAGCCATTTAGCCCAAGAGAAGTAGTGTTACGTGTAAAAGCAATTTTGCGTCGTTCACAAGCCTTTGCACCAGCGGCTAATGCTTCGACTTCAAAAGATTTAGTAGTATTCCCACATTTAATGATTGATCATGACGCTCACCGTGTAACTGCAGAAGGTGAGGAAGTTAATTTAACACCAAAGGAATATGAATTACTGTACTTCTTAGCTAAATCACCAGACAAAGTGTTTGACCGCGAACAGCTATTAAAAGAAGTATGGCATTATGATTTCTTTGGCGATTTACGCACAGTTGATACGCACGTAAAGCGACTGCGCGAGAAGCTTAACCGCGTATCCGAAAATGCTGCAAAAATGATTGTTACAGTGTGGGGCGTAGGTTATAAATTTGAGGTCGTGAATGAATAGAATATGGAATAGTGTTGTCGGGAAGCTATGGGTAACCATTTTGCTTCTCGTTTCATTTGTACTATTCGTATTTACCGTACTTATGCTTGAGTTTCTTCAAAACTATCACGTGCAACAGGCTGAGTCTTCGTTAAGGCAAACCGCTACGACAATCGCTAGCCTGTATGATGAGGAGCAACTCGATAGTAAGACGAAGAGCATGCTAGAGGACGTATTGCCAGAAGGCACAAACGCTATTGTCGTCAATACGTCTCGCGAGGTTGTAATGGCGCTACAAGATGGCGAAAACCAACAAGCGATTGAAAAAACAATTTTAACGAACAAATCTTTTGCTAAAGTGTATTCCACACCAGAGCCTATCGTTAAAGAATTGCTTATGCCGTCTTATTCTGATAAAGAGGCAATGGATACATATTTAGTGCTTGCGTTTCCACTGAACGGGGAAAGTGCTTTACACGGTGCCGTATTTATGTACCAAAATCCAGAGGCGTTGCATAAAACTTCGAGAGAAACGACTAAAATTGTAGTACTTGCTGCTATTATTG
This sequence comes from Metalysinibacillus jejuensis, assembly GCF_003057615.1. Classification (GTDB taxonomy): domain Bacteria; phylum Bacillota; class Bacilli; order Bacillales_A; family Planococcaceae; genus Metalysinibacillus; species Metalysinibacillus jejuensis. The sequence goes on along the minus strand of NZ_QAFW01000011.1, from coordinate 55,597 downwards.
CTTTTGTGCTAACTACATTTTTTGCTTTCTTCTTATCATCGCGTATTACGTTACCGCTACGTAAAATGCGTGAGACAGCGATTGAACTTTCAAAAGGTAAATTTGATGCGAAAGTAGTTGCAAGCCAAAACGATGAAATTGGTCAATTAGCGAATGCTTTTAATCAAATGGGCCGGCAATTAAAGCATAATGTTGAAGTAATCAATCAAGAAAAAGAGCAGGTGTCCAACATTTTAACATCTATGACAGACGCAGTTATTACATTTAATAGTGATAGTACAATATTATTAAGTAACCCACCTGCTGAAAAATTGCTACAAATGTGGTTTGTCAGTAAGGGAAATCAAAATAGCGAGCCACTGCCACCAGAAATTTATCATATGTTAGACCATGTGCTCGTTTTTGAAGATAAGCTTGAAGAAGAAATCGAGATGCACGGTGCGTACTATAGCATTACAATTAGCCCGCTTTATGGCGGCGACTCAGTACGTGGCGCTGTAGCTGTCATTCGTGATATGACAGAGCAACACCGTTTAGAAAAATTACGTTCAGACTTTATCGCCAATGTTTCGCATGAGTTGCGCACGCCGATTGCTATGCTTCAAGGTTACTCAGAAGCGATACTCGATGAAGTCGTAACGACAGAAGAAGATCGTAACGAGATGATTCGCATTATTTATGATGAGTCACAGCGTATGGGTCGCTTAGTATCTGAGCTACTCGACTTAGCGCGTATGGAAGCGGGACATATGATGTTAAATACTGCTACGTATCCGCTAAATACAGTGTTTGAACGCATTACGCAAAAATTTGCGCAAGTAGCTAAAGAAAAGCAAGTTAATTTAACATTTGATAGTGAATTTGCCGCACATGAAACAATCGTGCTCGATGAGGATCGCATTGAGCAAGTGTTAACGAATTTAATTGATAATGCAATTCGTCATACATTAGAAGGCGGCACTGTCAGTGTAAAAGTAGAGCGTGAAGAGACATTTGTTAAAGTGTTAGTACAAGATTCCGGCGTTGGTATCCCACAAGAAGATTTACCTTATGTCTTCGAACGATTTTATAAAGCAGACAAAGCACGCACGAGAGCTAAGGGTGGTACAGGACTAGGCTTAGCGATTGCGCGTAACATTGTAAAGGCACACTCAGGAAATATTATGGTAGATAGCGTTGAAGGAGAAGGTACAACATTTACATTTTATTTACCATTACGCTAAAGTAAGTTGAAGGGCTTTACAATTGCGTGAAAATTGCCTATGATAATAGTGTAAAACTAAAAAATATGATTCATCTTCGGGGCAGGGTGCAATTCCCGACCGGCGGTAATTATGTGGTAGCTGTACGACAACTACGATTTCACATACGAGCCCGCGACCTATTCATTGTTATGAATAGCTGACTTGGTGTAACTCCAAGGCCGACAGTACAGTCTGGATGGGAGAAGGTGAAGGTGCGACATGTGTAATGTCTTTTTAAACGTGCCTAATTCTCCCTACTACATTCCTTGTAGTAGGGTTTTTTTATGCAACACATTTGTCGAACCTTTCTTCTTGCGAGATGCAATCAACACAAGGAGAGAGTAACATGGAAAAACAACGTAAGCGCACAAGATATTTTGTAACGGTAGGGATGCTGAGTAGTATTGGTTTTTTACTGCATTTATTAAACTTCCCGATTCCACCATTTCCTGCATTTCTAAAGGTAGATTTTAGTGATATGCCAGCATTGCTTGCTGTTATTACAATGGGGCCAGTAGCTGGTATTTTAGTCGAATTCTTTAAAAATGTTTTAGATTGGTTGTTTACCGGTACAGAAACAGGGGTGCCAGTAGGTCATATTGCTAATTTCACGACGGGTGTATTATTCATTATGCCAGTTTATGTCATCTTTAATCGTTTTAAATCAGTTAAAGGGTTAGTAGCAGGTTTAATTACAGGCACAGTCGTTATGGCAGTAGGTATGAGCATTTTAAATTATGCGGTATTTTTACCGATGTATACGTACTTCTTAGGTATGGAAAAAGTCGTAGGCGATGCACTTTATGTGATGATCATTAAAGGTATTTTGCCTTTCAATATTGTTAAAGGTATTATTATTACAATTATTATGGTGCTGTTGTATCAAGCGATGGGTAAATGGATTGCGATGCAACAAAAAGCGTACCGTTATCAATAATAAATGAGCAGGGGAGTATCACGTTTGTGGTACTGCCTTTTTTGTTTATTATAGCCTATCCTTTTTGTATGCTTAAAAATTTGTTATACTTAGCAGTAGTAAATTAACTTACGGGAGATAAAAATATGAGATGTCCTTCATGTCAATACAATGGGACGCGAGTAGTTGATACGCGCCCAGTTGATGATAATAAAGAAATTAGACGTCGTCGTGAATGCGAATCATGCAGCTATCGTTTTACGACGTTTGAAAAAATAGAAGAAACCCCTTTAATTGTAGTGAAAAAAGACGGGTCGCGTGAAGAGTTTAGTCGTGAAAAGTTACTGCGCGGCATGATTCGTGCATGTGAAAAGCGCCCAGTTGCACTAGAAGTGCTAGATGAAGTAGTGCTAACTATAGAAAAAGATTTACGTCAAATGAGTAACGGAGAAGTGCAATCTGATGATGTGGGCGAAAAAGTTATGGATCACTTGGCATCAATCGATGAGGTGGCTTACGTGCGCTTTGCTTCAGTTTACCGTCAATTTAAAGATATTAATGTATTTATTGATGAAATTAGAGAGATTATTGAACGCCAATCGAATGCTAAAAAGTAAGGAGCGTGAGCCTGGTGTCATTATTACCAAAAGAGTTGCATCAAAATGATGTGTTTTTTGTGGAAATTCCTGATCAATTAACGGTAGCAGAACGTCAACGCTTAACCTTGTTTTACCAACCAATTATTGGAGGTAAGGCGCTAAGTTTATACTTTACGTTATGGGCAGAAGGGGAGTTTCAAGCAGCGACGCCTGTTATGCATTATTATTTGATGCAAACGCTTGATATGGGATTACGCGATATACTTAGCGCGCGTTTAGCGCTAGAAGCTATTGGCTTAATGCGTACATGGCGCACGACAGAAGGAGAGCAACGCACATTTCTTTATGAACTTGCTCGTCCGTTAGAGACACAAATGTTTTTTACGGATCCTCTATTATCTATGATGCTATATAGTAAAATTGGTGAGCGAAACTATCGCAATTTACGTGAACGCTTTACGCCAGCGCTAAAAAATCGTGCGAAATTTACAGAAGTAACACGCAGCTTTACGGATGTTTTTACTCCGCTTCACAGCGAGATTCCATCCGATATTGTGGCACCTGTAGTCGCGACTGAGAAAAAAACGTATCCTTTTATGCAACAAAACTTTGATTTTGCTTTGTTGCAATCCGGTTTGCAAGAAAGTTTAGTGCCATCAGCTGCGCTAACAGCAGAAGTGAAAGAAGATATTGCGAAGCTCGCTTTTTTATATCAGCTTACGCCAATTGATATGCAAAAAGTTGTAATTTTAGCACTTGATGATGATTTAGTTATTTCACAAAAGCAGTTGCGAAAAGCGGCGGCTGATTATTACAAGCTAACAGTGACAACAGAGATGCCAAAGTTAATGCCGGTTTTCGAAAAACAAGCAATGACAACGACATCGCAAACGAAAGAGGAAAAGCATCTTGCTTATTTAGAAAATACGAGTCCAGTTGAACATTTACGTCGGCTACATAAAGGTGCGGCACCTTCAGATAGCGCAGTTCAACTTGTAGAATCGTTATTTGTACGCTATGGTTTACCCCCTGGCGTTATTAATGTTTTAATTGAATATGTCATGTTAATTACGGATATGAAGCTACCGAAAAAATTTGTAGAGTCTATTGCGGATCAGTGGCGCCGCAAAGGAATTAATACAGCAGCGGCAGCGATGGTAGCGGCGAGAGAAGAACGCGACAAATACCAAAAAGCAAAAAATCAAGTGAAAGAGCCGACGATTACAAGCGTGGAAACTACCGTGGAAAACGGCTATGATAACTTGACACCGTATGAGTTTTTAAAACAATTAAACGACGGTCATGAGCCGTTTGAGTTTTTAGTGACACTCGCAGAAGGCCTCGTGAAAAATCATGGGATGGCTATAGGTGTTGTGAATGTTTTAATGGCATATGCGATTAAAGAAACAGAAGGTAAAGCGTCGCGTAATTATGTTGAAACGATTGCAAGCAATTGGCAAAGTCGTGGCATAACGACAGTAGAAGAAGCATTAGCAGCTACAGAGCCACAAGGGCATTATCAGCCGCGTGTTACGAAAGCGCATATTACGACACAAACGACGCACTATGATACGACAATCCCATATGATTTTATGAAAGCTTGTTTAAATGGGCAGGAGCCTTTCCCTACGATGATAGCTCTTGCTGAAAACCTTGTACTTACGTATAACATGCCGATTGGTGTCGTCAATGTTTTAGTAGAACATGTTTTGCAAAAAGAACAAGGTAAGTTACCTAAACGCTTAGTTGAAACGATTGCCAGTGAATGGCGTCAAGCATCAGTTACGACTGTGGCTGAGGCTCAAGCGATGATTATGCGTCGTCAAACACCAAAATCTTATGAGCCGCGCATCACAGAAGTACAGCAAATCGATGCGAAGTATAGTCAGCCACCTTATGTATTTTTACGTATGTTGTATGACGGCCAAGAGCCGCTACGAAAAGATAGTAAGCTCTGCGAAGATTTAGTGCTCACACATCATCTACCAGTAGAAGTCGCTAATGTCTTGATTGAATACGTCTTTACAAGAAAAGAAGGCTTATTGCCAAAAGCTTACGTAGAAACGATTGCCAAACGTTGGCAACTTAATAATGTCACTACAGTAGAGCAGGCGCTGGCACAGACGATGCCTAAAAAGGACTATACACCAACCATTACGACAGCACCCCAAGCGTCAAACTACTACGATAGTTCAACGCCGTATGATATGTTAAAAAAATTAGCAAATGGCCAAGAGCCGTTTGCGCATGATGTGAGAGTAGCAGAAGAGTTAATTACGCTTTACAACATGCCTTTAGGCGTAACGAATGTCTTAATCGAATACGTTTATAATTTACAAGAAGGTCAGTTACCTAAAAATTATATTAATACGATTGCGGGCAGTTGGCGTCAAAAAAATATAACGACCGTTGAGCAAGCGTTAGCACATGTGCAAGCACAAAATGAAGCGTATGAAGCGCGTCAAAAAGCAAAGCGCAAAGTAACAGGAAAAGTAGAGCATGTACCAGAGTGGCTACAAAATAATACAACTAGCACAATTACTGGCGAAAATTATGAGAAAGAGCGAGCCGAAATATTAGCGATGCTCGGTCGTAAAGAATAGTAGGTGAGAATATGGAACCGATTAAAAAGACGCTAGCTAAACAATTACAATCGCCTTCGTTTAAAGAAAAGTATGAGCAGGCGCGTCAAGAGGTGTTGCGTCACGAAGCGGTGCAAGCTTTTATTGCTAATCATCAAGCTACTTTAACCGCACAAATGATAGAAGATGCACTTCCAAAATTTTTAGAATACACGAGTCAAGCAAGTGAATGCTGTCATGCAGGCAGTGTACGTGCTTGTACAAATGCGGTCGTCGGCTGTGTACCCAAGCTTGTTTTACAAGGCACTACAGTAGAGGTAATGTATGCCACATGCCCGCAAAAGTATAAGGAAGACGAGGCGCGAGCAGTTGCAGAAATGATTAGTAGTTTGCATATGCCGCGTGAAACGCTATCTGCTTCGCTTTCTACAATGGCAATGGACACAGGTGCACGTTTAGAAATTGCACGCTTTGTGGCTAATTTTATTAATCAAATTAAGGAAACAAAAGAGATGCCTTCAAAAGGCTTGTATATTTACGGCGGCTTTGGTGTTGGCAAATCCTTTATTTTGGGCGCAGTAGCCAATGAGCTTGCCAATATCCAAGTGCGCTCGGTGCTTGTCTATGTGCCTGAGTTTTTACGTGAAATTAAGCAAGCGATTGATGATAAAACACTGCAACAAAAAATGGACTTTGTTAAAAAAGCACCTGTATTAATGCTAGATGACTTAGGGGCCGAATCACTAACGAGCTGGTCACGAGACGAAATATTAGGCGCGATTTTACATTACCGTATGGCGGAGGGGTTGCCCGTTTTTGTAACGTCAAACTTTGACTATAAAAGCCTAGCGGACCATTTAACGTATGTACAAAACCACCAAGAGCCTGTAAAAGCTGCCCGTATTATGGAGCGCATTCAGTCTACAACTGTTCCAATTCAATTAGATGGCACAAATCGCCGACAATATTAGTTTGCAAAAATAGTAAGACGAGCGTATAATGACGTTATTCAAATAGTAAATGCAGTGATTAGGATATGAAATTTATTAAACGACTTAACAGAGAGGGAAGGCACGGCTGTAAACTTCCTAAGTACGTAATAAGTTTTACTCCCTATGAGCAGCAAGAGGGTTAAATCTCTTGCCGTCCCCAGCACGTTAGCTGATGTAGGAGCTTCGTCTGAACTTTGTTCGGAAGGAAGAAGGGTGGAACCACGAGCACAAGCCTCGTCCCTTTTGGGATGGGGCTTTTTTGTGTACAAAATTACAAGGAGTGTCGACTTATGGCAGAGATGATTACATTAACTTTTCCGGATGGTGCAGTAAAGGAATTTGAAAAAGGCATCACAACAGAGGAAATCGCAGGCGGTATTAGCCCAGGACTTCGCAAAAAAGCTTATGCAGGTAAAGTGAACGGAACACTTGTTGACTTATCTACACCACTTGAGCAAGATGGCGATATCGCTATTATTACACAGGATGATGAGGAAGCTTTAGAAGTGTTACGTCACTCATCAGCACACGTTTTAGCGCAAGCCGTTAAACGTTTATACCCTGATGCAAAATTAGGTATTGGACCAGTTATTGAAAATGGTTTCTATTATGATATTGATTCACCAACACCAATTACAGCAGAAGATTTACCTGCTATTGAAAAAGAAATGAAAAAAATTATTGCAGAAAACTTCCCAGTAGAGCGCAAAAATGTGTCGCGTAAAGAAGCACAAGCGATTTATGAAGAAGTAGGCGACGAATATAAATTAGAGCTACTTGAAGCCATTCCAGAGGATGAGCAAGTATCAATTTACTACCAAGGCGAGTTCTTTGATCTTTGCCGCGGTGTACACGTGCCATCAACAGGGAAATTACGTGAGTTTAAATTATTATCACTAGCAGGCGCTTACTGGCGCGGTAACTCAGATAATAAAATGTTGCAGCGTATTTATGGTACAGCTTTCTTCAAGAAGGAAGATTTAAAGCATCACCTACAAATGCTTGAAGAAGCAAAAGAACGTGACCACCGTAAATTAGGTCGTGAACTTGAAATCTTCACAACGAATCAAACAGTAGGTATGGGTTTACCGCTTTGGTTACCAAATGGTGCAACTATCCGCCGTACAATTGAGCGTTATATCGTAGACAAAGAGTTGTCACTTGGCTACCAACACGTATATACGCCAGTACTTGGCTCTAAAGAGTTATATGAAACTTCAGGTCACTGGGATCACTACCAAGACGATATGTTCCCAGCAATGGAGCGCGATAACGAAACATTTGTACTGCGCCCAATGAACTGCCCTCACCATATGATGGTATACAAATCAAAAATGCGTTCATACCGTGACTTACCAATCCGTATCGCAGAGCTTGGTAACATGCACCGTTATGAAATGAGTGGTGCAGTATCAGGTTTACAACGTGTACGTGGTATGACATTAAATGATGGTCATAACTTTGTGCGCCCTGACCAAATTCGTGATGAGTTAGTCCATGCATTAGAGTTAGTGCGTGCTGTATATAAAGACTTCGGTATTGAAGATTTCCGCTTCCGTTTATCATACCGTGACCCAGCAGATACTACGAAGTACTTTGATGACGATGAGATGTGGGAAAAAGCGCAAGCGATGCTGAAAGAAGCAGCGGATACAGTAGGTTTAGAATATTACGAAGCTGAGGGTGAAGCAGCTTTCTATGGTCCTAAGATTGATATTCAAGTAAAAACAGCAATTGGTAAGGAAGAAACACTATCAACTGTACAACTTGATTTCTTATTACCAGAGCGCTTTGACTTATCCTACATTGGTGAAGACGGTAAACACCATCGCCCTGTCGTTATTCACCGCGGTGTAGTATCAACAATGGAGCGTTTTGTAGCCTTCTTACTTGAAGAGTACAAAGGTGCATTACCAACATGGTTATCACCAGTGCAAGTACAAGTTATTCCTGTATCAAATGAGGCACACTTTGATTATGCAAAAGATGTACAGCAAAAGCTAACAGCACTTGGCTACCGTGTCGAAATGGATCACCGTGAAGAAAAACTTGGTTATAAAATCCGTGAAGCACAAATGCAAAAAATCCCGTATATGCTTGTCATTGGTGATAAAGAGGTTGAAGCAGGTGGCGTGAATATTCGTCGCTATGGTTCAAAAGCTTCTGAAACCGTATCATTTGATGAGTTTGCAACAATTATTGCTCAAGACGTAGACAATAAATAAAAAATATCCCGCTAGTGAGGACGATAAGCTCTTCGCTAGCGGGATTTTTGTTAGTTTTTAAATTGGGCAACAGCTTGTTGAAGTTCAACAGATCGGTCGCTAAGCTGCGCGGCAACTTGTTGCATTTCTTGTAGTGAGGCATTTTGATTTTCTGTCATTTCAAGTGAAGTCGCAGCATCTTCGGCTAATTGTCCAGCATTCGTGGCAATTTCTGTAACGGAAGCGGCAACTTGTTCGGCTGCAGCAGAAATTTGTTCGGTTACAGCTGAGATATCTTCGACTTGATTTTGCATCGTATCGACAGCATTAGTAATATGGGAGAAGGCTACGCCCGCATCGTTAATAATAGTTACACCTTGTTCCACTGTCGCTAAATTGGATGCCATTGCTTTACCAGCGTTGCGTGTTTCTTGCTGAATACTAGCGGTAAGGGTGCTAATTTGGGCAGCCGATGCATTGGATTCTTCAGCCAACTTACGCACTTCATCAGCTACAACAGCAAAACCTTTACCGTGCTCACCTGCACGTGCAGCTTCAATGGCAGCATTTAAGGCGAGTAGATTCGTTTGGTCTGTAATAGAAGCAATAACGGCTGTCATTTGTTCAATTTGGACCGATTGTTCAATGAGGCGCTCAATCATCGAAGTCATCGCTTGGGTGGATGTATGAATGGTGGACATTTGTTCACTTGCGGATTGTATCGTTATCCCACCTTGATGAGCAATGCTAGCTGTATCTGTAGCAGATTGTTGTAAGTGTTGTGTAGATTCGGCAATGCGCTGAACAGCTTGTGCAGTTTCATCCATGGCAACAGCGCTGTCATTAGCAGATTGAGCTGTACCTACCATATTAGAGGTAACTGCGCGTGTTGATGTAGCAACGCGCTCAGCTGCGCCCGTAACTTCGGTAGTAGAAGCAGATAGTTCTGCAGCAGTTGCACTTAAGTGATTTGCGTTATCTTGTAAAGAAGTCGTTAACGTATAAAGCATTTTTTTCATTTGATTAAAAGCTTGCGTTAACTGACCTACTTCATCATTGCTAATAACGGGTAAGTCATTAGAGCGTAAATCGCCTGTTGCTACTAAGCTAACTTCTTTTTGTAATGCACGAATTGGCATGACAATAATGCGCGTTACAAAAATACCAATCATAATACCGAGTAGAACAGAAACAGTTGCGATAATAAGAGCAATATAGCCAGCCTTTTTAGCCACGCCTTCAGCTTGTGACCGTACGTCAATAATGGCAGCGTTGATAGCTTCTGATAAGCGATTACCAACTTCATTAATTGTCGCATCATGCTCAGTTACTTTCATCACATAATTTTGTAATGCTTCTGCTTGTTTGTTGTCTTTATAAAGGGCCATCGTTGCCTCGCCATCTTGTAAAAAGGCGTTGTGTGCTGCAATGACTTCTTTAATTAAGGCTTGACTTTCTTTTGTATCAGCAGTCGCTTCGAGTGATTGTAAAATTTGTTGTTTATCTTGTTCTAGCGCATTGAAGTTGCGCTCAGCTCCAGGTACATCTAATAAAACATTTTGCACGGCAGACATTTGCTGCGAGAAATCCTCTTCCAATGTGCGTAAAGATTCTAAAAGAGGGAGAGCATTGTCTAGGGTTGCGTTATACTCATGCTCCACTTGCTTAAGTTGCCAAAAAATTGTAGCGCAAGCGATAACCGTTAATGTATTTAAGAGCGTTACGACTACAATAAACTTTTGACGGATAGTCATAGGTATTTCCTCCTTTAAAATAATGATGATATACTTAAATATACTATAATTTATAATTGAAAAGGTGTGAATATTTTTATACACTTTGTATTGACATAATAAATTATAGATGATATTATAGTTAAGGTTAATGAATACAGATTGTGGTTGAAGTAGAGGCTGCCCGCTTCTCACCTGAATAAGACGCTCGCACGAGTTGTTTACAGGTTTGACACGTTGAATTGTAACGCATAGACTTTTGCGTATGAACATATAAGCGGGCGGACATTTCTTCGATGTCCGTCCTTTTTTTATGGACATTTAGAAGTGTACCGTTCAACAGGGCATATAAGCCCACTCATGTATTCGCGACAACACTTGGAGGTGGATTATTATTAGCAAAGACATGTATGTAAACGAAGGCATTCGCGCACGTGAAGTCCGCTTGATTGACCACAATGGTGATCAGTTAGGTGTGAAAACACGCAACGAGGCGCTAGAAATCGCTACTCGTGTAAACTTGGATCTTGTCCTTGTAGCCCCTCAAGCGAAGCCACCAGTCGCTCGTATCATGGACTATGGTAAGTTTAAGTTTGAGCAACAGAAAAAAGATCGCGAAATTCGTAAAAATCAAAAGGTTATCAATATGAAAGAGGTTCGTCTGAGCCCTACAATTGATGAGCATGATTTCCAAACGAAACTTCGCAACGGTATTAAGTTCCTTGAAAAAGGAGACAAAGTTAAGGCATCTATTCGCTTTAAAGGTCGTGCAATTACGCACAAAGAGATCGGTCAACGCGTATTAGATCGCTTTGCAGAAGCTTGTGCTGAAGTCGGAACGGTTGAAACAAAACCGAAGATGGAAGGCCGAAGCATGTTCTTAATTATGCAACCTAAGAACGAAAAATAATTTTTACTTGAGTTTAGGAGGAATTTCAAATGCCAAAAATGAAAACTCACCGCGGCGCGGCGAAACGTTTCAAAAAGACAGGTACAGGTAAATTAAAGTTTGACCGTGCATACGGTTCTCACTTATTCGCTAACAAATCTACTAAGCAAAAACGTCACTTACGTAAAGCTAAAGTAGTTTCTTCAGGCGATTTCAAACGTATCCGTACATTATTAACTTACATGAAGTAATAAAAACAAAACAAACAAATTCATTCACATGAATTAGCAGGAGGTAATTGGTATGCCACGCGTAAAAGGCGGAATTGTAACGCGCAAGCGTCGTAAAAAAGTTTTAAAATTAGCTAAAGGTCACTTCGGCTCAAAGCATAGATTATATAAAGTTGCGAACCAATCAGTAATGAAAGCGGGTATGTACTCATACCGTGACCGTCGCAACAAAAAACGTGACTTCCGTAAATTATGGATTACACGTATCAACGCAGCTGCTCGCATGAATGGTCTTTCATATAGCCGTTTAATGCACGGTTTAAAAGTTGCTAATATCGACGTAAACCGTAAAATGCTTGCTGACTTAGCTGTTACAGATGCACAAGCATTTGCTCAACTAGCTGAAACTGCTAAACAAGCAGTAGCAAAATAATTTACACAAGAGCTGACAAATTCAATACGAATTTGTCAGCTCTTTTTTTAAGGAGTTAAGTAAAATGCATGAAGTTGTACTCGGTTATATAGTCGTAATGTCATTATCTCTTGTGATTTGCATGGGTTATGATAAATCACAAGCAAAAAAGCATAAATCACGCATTGCAGAAAAAACGCTATTTACACTCGCGATTTTTGGTGGTGCTGTCGGTGGTGTACTTGGCATGTATTTATTTCGTCATAAAACACGAAAAAACAAATTTGCCTTTGGCTTTCCATTACTTGCAGCCGTACAAGTATTTTTAGTCGTTCAAATTTGGCCTTAATTTTGGTAAAGTAGAAAGAGCTTAGATATTGAGGAGAGTTGAGATGAGTAAAAAAAATGAGTGGTCAAGCAAATTTGGTTTTATCTTGGCTTCAGCAGGCGCGGCCATTGGGCTAGGTGCTATTTGGAAAATGCCTTATGTAACGGCGCAAAGTGGCGGGGGCGCATTCTTTTTAATTTTTGTTGCGTTTACGTTATTAATCGGTTTACCGATGTTGTTATCTGAATATATTATTGGACGTAATGCCCAAGCAGAGGCAGTGACAGCGTATAAAAAGCTAGCACCTGCTACTAAGTGGGTTTGGTTAGGACGTATGGGCGTCATTGGTTGCTTTTTATTACTCACTTTTTACAGTGTAGTAGGTGGCTGGATAACCCTCTTTACAGGCTATGCATTAACAGGTGGGTTAATTGGTGATGGTATTGATGCTGGCCAAATTTTTGGTGCTGTGACGAGTACACCAAGTACAACCCTTTTTGGTTTAGCCCTATTTACATTAGCTAATGTAGTCGTTATTTCCTTAGGTGTACAAAATGGCATCGAAAAAATGAATAAAATTATGATGCCGTTGCTTTTCGTATTATTTATGATACTCGTTGGGCGTGCATTAACGCTAGACGGGGCAATGGAGGGTGTAAAGTTCTTTTTATATCCTGATTTTTCTAAGACAACAGGAGAGTCATTGTTATATGCACTGGGGCAATCCTTTTTTGCGCTAGCAGTAGGTATGTCGTGCTTAGTAACGTATAGTTCATACTTAAAAAAAGATGTGAGTTTACCACAGGCGGCAGGTTCAGTAGTAACATTAAATATTTTAGTATCTTTACTTGCGGGTTTAGCAATTTTTCCTGTAGTATTTGCGACAGGGCTTGAGGCAAAAGCAGGACCGGAGTTGTTATTTATTGTACTGCCAGCAGCCTTTGGTCAAATGCCATTTGGTGAAATCTTTTTAGCTTTATTTTTAGTGTTATTTTTATTTGCTACATTAACGTCATCTTTTAGCTTATATGAAATTATTGTAGCAGCACTTGTTGAAAAGTTTGGGCTGACACGTGCACAACTGACAATGATTTTAGGTGTTGTCGTATTTATTGCGGCGATTCCTTCAGCATTAACATCAAGTGTGTTAAGTGACGTTACGATTTTTGGTAAGACAATTTTTGATGCTACCGATTTTTTAGTGTCTAATATTATTTTACCAATTGGCAACTTGCTCATTGCGATTTTTGTCATTCATGTGATGCAGCGTGAACGCGTTAAAGCGGAATTGTTACAAGGGAGTAACGTGAGTCCTTTATTTTATACGGTGTACCGTCTATTGATGACATACGTAGTGCCTGTAGCGATTAGTATTGTTATTTTGTATACAATTTATGAAAAATTTATAGCATAAGAAAAAGCTGAGGCGCGCCTCAGCTTTTTTTATCCCATAATATTATAGCCACCATCAACATAAATGGTTTCGCCTGTAACACCGCGAGATAGTGGAGATAACATCACAAGTGTCATATCTGCTACTTCATCTTGTTGTACATTACGTTTTAGTGGCGCAGTTTCTTCGATTTTGTGTAAAATTGTATTAAATGATGGCACACCTTTAGCAGCAAGCGTGCGAATTGCGCCTGCAGAGATAGCATTAACACGGATATTATCCTGACCAATATCAGCAGCTAAATAACGCATAGAAGCTTCTAGTGCAGCTTTAGCTACGCCCATTACGTTATAGCCGTCTAGTACGCGCTCTGCGCCTAAATAAGACATTGTAACAATTGATCCGCCCTCTGTCATATAAGGGTGAGCGGCCTTAGCAGCTGCGATTAATGAGTAAGCGCTTGTATCTTGTGCGAAGGCATAGCCATCACGAGAAGTATCTAAAAAGCGATTTTTTAAGTCCTCGCCGTTTGCAAAAGCTACGGAATGGACAACGCCATGAATGACACCGACCTTTTCACCAATTGTAGTGAAAGCTTGTTTTGTACTCGCGTCGTCATTTACATCGCACTGTACGACTAATGATGTGCTTTGGTCATTCTTCTCAAGTAATTGTGTAAGCTTTTTTAATGAACGTTCTTGACGGTAAGTAAAGATGACATTAGCGCCAGCGTCAAATAATTTTTTTGCAATGCCCCAGGCAATACTGCGGTCGTTTGCAACACCCATTACGACGATGTTTTTATTTGTTAATTGCAACATAAGTAGCAACTCCTTTTGTATTATCAGTTATTAGTACCAACTACTAATTATAGTACCATGCCAAAAAATGAGATGCAATAAAAAATTGCCTATGCATAAGCGCATAAGCAATTTAAGTAAAGACTATTCAAATTTTAATGAGTCGCCGTCAAATGTTTCGTCAGCCACTTTAATAGAATCTGTTGGGCAACCTTCAAAAGCATCTTGCATGTCTTCTAGTAAGTCTTCTGGTACTTCAGTTGTGCCCATGTTATCATCTAAAATAACGAAAGCAATACCTTCATCATCGTAGTCATAAATATCAGGTGCAGCTGCACCACAAGCGCCACAAGCGATACATGTATCTTTATCGACAATCGTGTACTTAGCCATTTATATTCTCTCCTTTACATTTCCGCTAATCGTTCCCTTCTCATTTTAAAGATGTTCGGCTTACATTTCAACAGTAACTATCGAAACGGAGGATTTTGCTGTGAATTTTCAGCTATTAGTTCGACAAATTTTACTGATTTTCAACAGTGAGCGCACGATTTCCGCGCCTTATCATTTATTAAAAGGGAAGAAGTCATCCCAAACATTGGAGGATGCAGTGTTGTTTCATTTGCAACCTTACTACCATCTCTTGCCCTTTTTAACGAGAGAAAGCTATGATGCAGTCATTGCTAAGCTGTGTCAGCAAGGTGATTTACAACTAACTAACGAGCGCTATACTGTAAAGCCACCTCCACAACAATCTTCTCACTTTGATGGCTTCTCTTATCGCGGTGGTGAGCGCGTCTTTTTTGCTCGTTTACAATTGCTTGTACAAACTTTGTCACAACGCAATGCACAAAATATGAAATTTGTACCTGTAGTTACGGATTTACGTATACAGCGGTTCGTTAAACAGTTTTTACGTCGTTATACAACAGCGTCATTAGCCGAAGATCTTTATAAGGAGATAGTATCGTTACTAGCGGATGAAGCAATTAGTGATTGGCAACGCTTGTTATTTACATATCGTCTAAGTGGCTATGAGCAACCAGCACAAACACTTGAGCAATTAGCGAGTACGAAAGATGTAGCAACCATCGATGCGGAGCTAGCCTGGTTAGAAGCGCTACACTATTTGTTAAAGCGTGTAGAAAGCCCCTTACTACTTGCTTTGTTAGAAGGCTGTATCGTAAGTGAACCGCTAACGGTCAGTGCAGCTAAAACGTTGCAATTTCTTGCGCAAGGCTACACATTAGAACAAGTCGCTAACGAGCGCAAACTTAAACTTGCGACGATTCATGATCATGTGATTGAAATCGCGCGTAATCGCCCAACGTTTGATATTACACCTTATGTAGAGGATAAAATAGTGCGCCGCGTGCATCAAGCTGTAGCAACGCTAAAGACGAGACGTTTAAAAGTATTGCAACAAACATTAAACATCGATTACTTTACCATTCGTTTAGCTTTAACTAGGGAGGTTTAATATGTTAGAACGAGCTTTACAACACTATTTCGGCTTTAGCTCTTTTCGACCAGGGCAAGAAGAAGTAATTCGCGCTTTGCTTGCTAACGAAGATGTTGTAGCGTTATTACCTACAGGTACGGGAAAATCTTTATGTTATCAATTAACAGGACGGTTAAAAGAGGCACCTGTCTTAATCATTTCACCTCTTTTATCTTTAATGCAAGACCAAGTGAATCAAATGAAAAAACTAGGTTTTAAACGTGTAGTAGCGCTAAATTCTTTTTTGACAAGAGAGCAATTTACTGAGGTGTTGGCTAACTTAGCGCATTATGATTATATTTTTGTTTCACCTGAGATGTTACAAAATGTCAATATAGGCAGGCGATTAAAACAGTTGCCGTTCGGTTTAATCGTAGTGGATGAAGCGCACTGTATTTCGGAGTGGGGACACGACTTCCGACCTGATTATTTGCGCTTGAATACATGGTTAAAGTATGATTCTAGACCACCGATTGTTGCCCTAACGGCCACTGCAACTAGTAAAGTACTAGCCGATATAAAAGATGTGCTATGTATAAAAGAAGCTAGCATGTATCTTGCGCCAATAGATAGAAAAGAGATTCGATTAGCGCGTCAGTGGTTTACAACAGCGCAGGAAAAGGTAAATTGGATAGAGGAGTATGTAAGCACAACGCTAGGTCCTGGGATTATTTATACGAGTTCGCGTAAAAAAACCGAACAATTGACAGCGCAACTGAGAAAGTGGCGTATAAAGGTAGCCGCGTATCATGGTGGTATGACGAATGAAGATCGCCAATTGATTCAAGAACAGTTTTTAGCTGCAGAGCTAGAGTGGATTGTAGCAACGAGCGCTTTCGGTATGGGCGTACATAAAAATAATATTCGTCACGTAATTCATGAAACGATGTCCCCGACGCTTTCAGGCTATATGCAGGAAATTGGTCGTGCGGCAAGAGATGGGCAAGACGCACTGGCGACGGTGCTTTGCACAGAACAAGATAAAGAAGTATTGCAGTTTCTACATGATACAGTGCCGACCGAAGAAATGGTGCGCGCCTACTATGCGCATGTATCCCTTGCCATTAGTGACAGCAATGCCGAACTGTTGAAATATTTGTACGCGAATTATGAGCTTTCACAAGCGATTGTCTATTGTCAAACGTTAAAGGTAGAAAAAAATAAAGCGTTTCAAGCAACTAAAAACTATATGGAAACGTCGAAATGTTTACGTGCTACGCTACTACAATACTTTGAGCAAGCAACAGTGCCGCAACAGGCATGCTGTACCCAGTGTGGGTTAAATGTTGAGGACTATAAGGAAGTGCGGAAGTTTACAAATTTATCGAAGCAATCTCTAGATTGGGCGTTGCGTTTACAGCAAATGCTGTTAAAATGATACAATGCATACAGAAACATTTACAAGCATCACGTTTTTCGTCATAATATGTGATAGTAATCTTAGTTGGAGGGTCGAACATGGATAAGGATGACTACAAAGATAAATTTGAAGAGCATCGCCAAACAATTGATGGCGAAGAAGAAGAGCAAGAGCCTCAAAAAATGTCTCGTACCGAACGTTATCGTACAGAAAAGAGCGATAAGCCGGAGAAGAAAAAACGTCATCTGATGGAATATTTATCAATTACATTTATTTTAATTTTGATTTCTATTCTTATTTTTGTTTGGTTATTTTACGAGCCAGGGCAAAAAGTAACAGATGTAGTAGTAGACGATGAGGATGAAGTAGAAGTAGTAAAAGGCGGAGAGCCGATAGCTAAAGATAAAGAAAAAGACGCTGACAAAGAAAAAGAAGCGGATAAAGAAAAAGAGCAAGCCGAAAAAGATAAGGCACAAGCTGAAAAAGAAGCTTTAGCTAAGAAAAAAGCAGAGGAAGCTAGCAAAGCAGAGGCTGCGCGTAAAGCTGAAGAACAAAAAGCAGCAGAACAAGCGCAAGCTGCTGAGCAAGCCAAAGCGGCACAACAAGCGGAGGCAGCACGTCAAGCTGAAGCTGCTCGCCAAGCCGAAGCTGCGCGTAAAGCTGAAGAGCAAAAGCAACAACAGCAACAACAGCAACAGCAACCTCAGGCGCGTACACATACGGTGCAAGCAGGTGAGACGCTCTATCGTATCGGCGTTAACTATTATGGTAGTGGCGACGAGGCAGTGTTACAAAAAATTCGCGCTGCTAATGGTTTAAGCTCAAATAATATAGTAGTAGGTCAACAAATTACGTTGCCTTAACTTTTGTAAATGTCGATACAGCGCAAACTGTATCGACATTTTTCATGGAAAGAAGGAATTTTATGGAGTATATAGTAGCCATACCTTTTATCGTTATGCTGTATATGATATTTACAGCGAACCGGAATCGCATCGTCGCACATACTGTACAGGCCCCTATTACACAGAACTTGCGCCTCTATTTTATTTCGGATGTGCATAATCGTACGATTAATCAGCGGATGCTTAAACGTCTAGGACCAGTAGATGCTGTTATTATCGGCGGTGATTTTTGCGATCGACGCACTACGCTCACTAAGCTTGAAAAAAATCTCCAACGCTTACGTCAGTGTGGTCCAATCTTTGCCGTATGGGGAAATAATGACCGCGAAATTGATGAAGAAATCGTGCGTAAACTTTACCAAAAATATGATGTTGTATTAGTAGAGAATAGCGCTTCTGCATTAACGAATGAAGTTTATATTAGTGCGATTGAAGATACATCGTCGCGGAACTATAGCATTGAACAAGCACTGCAAACCGTACCTAAGCATGCATTTACCGTATTTATTTCGCATAACCCGGTTGTCTTTCAGCGCATGTCTAATGATGCAGCCATGCTTCGTTTAGCTGGGCATTGGCACGGCGGGCAAATACGTTTAGGTGCTCTCGGTATTCGTCCAAAAGGAACGATACAAAAGCAAGGAGAAGTGACGACGATTATTAGTAATGGCTACGGCACAACACTCATGCCACTTCGCTTTGGTGCGCTGCCCGAAACGCATATCATTACGTTACAACCGAGAACGATGTATAATAAGAAGTGATGAAAATAAAGGAGTGTTTTAGCATGAATAAAGTAGATGCGATTATTGTAGGGGGAGGCCCTTGCGGCTTAGCTGCTGCGATTGCGCTACAAGAGAAAGGCATGCGCCCGGTAGTCATTGAAAAAGGAAACATCGTCAATGCAATTTATAACTATCCGACGCACCAAACTTTTTTTAGTACGAGCGAAAAATTAGCAATAGGAGATGTACCTTTTATTATCGAAGGGCGTAAACCGAAGCGTAATCAGGCACTTGTTTATTATCGTGAAGTCGTAAAAATGAAGGATATTAAGGTGCATCGTTTCGAACGTGTAGAAAGCGTTATAAAGATAGCGGATATGTTTACAGTTACTACGGATAAAGAAGTGTACACTACACCTTATGTAGTAATTGCAACAGGTTATTATGATAGCCCCAACTATTTAAATATTCCAGGTGAAGATCTACCTAAAGTGCATCATTATTTTAAAGAAGCACACCCCTATTTCGATACCGATGTAGTAGTTATTGGTGGGAAAAACTCGGCGATTGACGCAGCCCTTGAACTAAATAAAGCGAAAGCACGTGTAACAGTCGTTTATCGTGGCGATAGCTATTCACCGAGCATTAAACCGTGGGTGCTACCTGAGTTTGAAGCTTTAGCCCGCGACGGTGAAATTACGATGCATTTCTCAACAGAAGTGAAGGCGATTGATGAACATACGGTAACACTTGTTATCGATGGCAAGGAACAAATCATTAAAAATGATACAGTATTTGCGATGACCGGCTATCATCCTGACCATAGCTTTATTAAAGCGATGGGTGTGGAAATGGACGATTGTACAGGCCGTCCAACATTTAATGAGCAAACGATGGAAACGAATGTCCCGAATTTATTTATTGCTGGGGTCATTGCAGCAGGCAATAATGCCAATGAAATTTTTATTGAAAATGGACGTTTCCACGGTCGCTGTATTGCAGAAGCTATTATGAAAAATACCGATTAAGAGGTGGCGTATGAAGAAAAAAGTAGCTTTAATTACAACAGGTGGTACGATTGCAAGTACGCGCAATGCTTCAAATAAGCTAGAGTCAGGAAAGCTAAGTGGGAATGAAATTTTAGCGATGTGTCAACTAGAACAAGAAATTAGTATTGTGCTCGTTGACTTATTTCAAGTGCCTTCGATGCATATGACATTTGATCATCTTAATCGTTTACACGAAACGATTATGGAGCTGTTAGAAGATGAGACTTTAGCAGGCATTGTTGTTACGCACGGTACAGACAGCTTAGAAGAAACAGCCTACTTTTTAGATTTAACGATTCATGATAAGCGCCCTATTATTGTGACAGGCTCTCAAAAGTCTCCGAGCGATCCTGGTACAGATGTTTATGCCAATTTGCGTAATTCCTTACTTGTAGCAGCGGATGATGCAAGTGACAATATTGGTACATGCGTAGTATTTAATGAAAAAATTGTGCATGCGAAGTATGTAAAAAAAATTCATTCATCTAGCATTAATGGTTTCGGTGCAATCGGTTATGGCATGTTAGGGTTTATTGATAATGATGAAGTAATGATTTACCAAAAGCCGACCAAAAGAGAGCATTATAACATTCACGCTAGATATCCTGAAGTGGAAATTGTTTATGCACATTTAGGTGCGAGTGCTACTATACTTACGCTATTAGCGCAAACTTCAGTGCAAGGTATTGTGCTCGTCGGTGCAGGGCGTGGCCAAATTACACCTAGCATGACAACAGCAGTAGCAAAATTATGTGCGCAAGGTGTTAAAGTAGTGCTCACGACAGCTACAGAAGAAGGACGTGTATTCCCGACGTATGATTATTATGGCAGTGCACATAATCTTGCTCAATTAGGTGTTATTATGGGTGGCGATTTTGATGCGAAGAAAGCAGCATTAAAACTGCGTTTAATGTTAGCTAATGATGATACGGACTACGCGACATTTATGCATTAATCCAATGGGCAGGCTTATTAAAGCATAGCGGAGTAAGATGAGGATTCATAAGCATTTAACAGTCGTTGGCGATATGAGAAGATTTAGCATGTTTTTTTGAAGAAAAATGGTATAATTAACGTATGTTTTTGTGAAAGGAGCGTGCTTATGTTCATCTTGTTGTCAGCAGCGATTGCCCCAAGTCTAGCGTTGTTTAGCTATTTTTATTTACGCAATCAGATGGCTACTGAACCGAGAAGAACGCTCTTTCATACGTTTATTTATGGAGCTGTAGTAACGTTTCCTATCCTCTTTATTCAATATGTTTTTGTAGAGGAAGGCGTTATTGCACATGGATTTGCACAAGATGTGCTATTTTCAAGCACAATCGAAGAATTTTTTAAGTGGTTTTTGCTATTAATTGCAATTTACAATCATGTGGAGTTTGATGATCCGTATGACGGGATTTTATATGGCGCAAGCATATCGCTAGGTTTTGCGACAGTAGAAAATGTCTTGTATCTACTAACGTTCGGTGTAGATACAGCATTTTTGCGTGCACTTTTACCTGTTTCAAGCCATGCACTATTTGGCGTAGTAATGGGATATTACTTCGGTCAAGCTAAAATCTCACAAAATGAGCGACGGAAAGAACTGCTAGCTATTGCGCTATTCGCACCGATGTTATTACATATTATTTACAATGGCATATTGACATTCAAAGGAAACTGGATGTATTTAATTGTGCCGTTTATGCTATTTTTATGGTGGTTTGGTTTGCGTAAAGTAAAGCTCGCTCATCGGGATCTTGTGCGTCATTTACATGAACAAAATAAACTGTGATGAGTAAAATCGTAACCGAAAAGGGGGGTACTGCATCAGGCAGGAATGACTATGGATTTAAAAGCAGGAACGTTATTATTTTTAGAGCCAACACATACGGAGCGCATTGAACGTTTTCGCTGTAAAGTGGCAGAGGTAACGGATGAAGGGATTTTTGTTGACTATCCTGTTAATACCTTAACGAAAAAGACAGCCTTTTTAGTAGATGGTATGCAGTTTCGCGTAACCTATTCCGTAGACAATTTACATTCTTATGCGTTTTATACGGATATTATTGGTCGTCGCGTAATCGGGAACATCCCGATGATGATTTTGGCCAAACCTGATCCGACAACTATTCAAAAAATTCAACGTCGCGAGTATGTGCGTGTAGAGACACAAGTGGATATTGCGTTAACGGTTGAAGGCAAGCATTACCAATACGTTACAGAAGACATTAGTGCTGGCGGGGTAGCCATTAAATTGCGACATGATTTAACAACATTAAAAGAAGGTATGAAAGTGCAAGCTACTATTGTATTACCTTTTGCTGATGGCTCTATTTCGTATGTGACGACAGATGCTAATGTCGTGCGTATTTTCGAAAAAGAACCTATGCACTTAGCTTCTGTACAGTTTACAGATACGGATGATTTAGATAAACAGCATATCGTACGCTTTTGTTTTGAACGCCAATTAGCGGAGCGTAAACGAGAAGTCGAATTTTAAAGTTGCCTACAACGGCAACTTTTTTTCGGCTATGATACAATATGGACGAAAAAAAGAAGGCAGGGGAACGATGATGAAAAAAATTCAAATTGCAATTGATGGGCCAGCAGGTGCTGGTAAAAGTACGGTGGCAAAAATTGTTGCCGAAAAACTACAGTTTACGTATATTGATACAGGTGCGATGTACCGTGCAGTAACCTATCAAGCGATGCAACAACACGTTTCGCTAAATGATGCAGGCGCACTAACGACAGTAGCTGAAAAAATGAAAATAACATTGCAACCTTCCGCACAAGGACAACTTATTTTTATCGACGGTCAAGAAGTAACGCAAGTCGTGCGTACACCAGCGGTAACAGCGAATGTTTCACAAGTAGCGGCACATGCAGGCGTACGCGCCGTTATGGTTAAGCTTCAGCAGGAACTTGCGAGCGCAGGTGGCGTCGTAATGGATGGTAGAGATATTGCAACCCACGTGTTGCCTCAAGCAGAGTTAAAGGTGTATATGTCTGCTACGGTAGAAGAACGTGCGCGCCGTCGTTTTATTGATAACGAACAACGAGGAATTGCCTCCACTGTAGAAGAGTTGCAGCGAGCGATTGAAGAGCGGGACCGCCAAGATAGTGAGCGAGAAGCATCACCGCTTATTCAAGCACCAGATGCCATTTTTTTAGATACAACACACTTAACAATTGAAGAGGCAGCGAACGAAATTTTAACGCTAGCATACGACAAAATGGTGTAAAAGCCACATTTTATTGCAAAATGGGGGTTAATTTTTGTTTTTAGGGGAAAACTCTACTAAGATAGATAGTGAAGATGCGAAGGAGGGTTACATATGTCAGAGGAAAATAAACAAATTGAAACGTTTAACGAAGGTGATATTGTAAAAGGTGTAACAGAGCAGGTGGATGCAAAGGCAGTAACAGTCTCAATTCCGGGTGCTCCGTTTGATGGGGTTGTACCTATTAGTGAGCTTTCAAGCTTACACATCGAAGAAGCTTCTGATGCTGTAGCAGTAGGTGATACATTAGAGTTAATGATCACTAAAGTAGAGGATGATAATTTCGTTTTATCTAAACGTAAAGTAGACGCACTAAAAGCGTGGGATACATTAACAACACAATTTGATAACGGTGATGTTTTTGATGTTGTAATCAATGATGTTGTCAAAGGCGGTTTAGTTGTAGATTTAGGTGTTCGTGGTTTTATTCCGGCATCATTAGTTGAAGACTATTTCGTTGAAGATTTTGAAGACTATAAAGGTAAAACATTAGCGGTGAAAATCGTTGAGTTAGACCGCGAAAAAAATCGTTTGATTTTATCTCATCGTGCTGTAGTAGAAGCAGATAAAGCGAATAAAAAACAAGAAGTAATCGAAGAAATCACGCAAGGGGAAGTGCGCGATGGCGTTGTGAAGCGTATCGCAGATTTTGGTGCATTCGTTGATATCGGCGGTGTGGACGGTCTTGTACACATTTCACAAATTGCACATGAGCACGTTACGGACGTACGTGAAGCGTTAGAAGAAGGTCAAGAAGTACGCGTTAAAGTATTATCTGTAGACCCAGAGAAAAACCGTATTTCATTATCTATTAAAGATACGTTACCAGGACCATGGGCGGAAATAGCCGACAAAGCGCCTAAAGGAGCGGTACTAGATGGTGTTGTACAGCGTTTAACTTCATTTGGTGCATTCGTCGAAGTGTTCCCAGGTGTTGAAGGTTTAGTGCATATTTCACAAATTGCACATAAACATATTAATACACCACACGAAGCGCTGAAAGAAGGCGATGAAGTACAAGTGAAAGTACTTGATGTAAATCCAGAAGAGCATCGCTTGTCATTAAGCATTAAAGCTTTAGTAGAAAACGAAGAAGCTGAAGAAAACTTTGATTATGAGCTACCTGAAGAAAGTTCAGGCTTCTCATTCGGCGATGTTATCGGCGACCAATTAAAAGATTTCGATAAGTAAACAACAAAAACAGAGAGCTTACACAATCGTGTGAGCTCTCGTTTTATTTTGAGCAAAATAACATTGCGAAAAGTGGCTGAACACGCTATGCTGTCAAAGCGCATAGATGAAAGTTGCTTATTTCTCATGTATAATAAAACGCATAGTAGAGTTTGGAAGGATTGAAGAAAATGACAAAACCAGTAGTGGCCATCGTAGGTCGCCCGAACGTAGGGAAGTCTACGATTTTTAACCGAATTGTTGGCGAACGCGTGTCAATAGTAGAAGACGTGCCAGGTGTTACACGTGACCGTATTTATAGTTCAGCAGAATGGTTAACACACGATTTTAATATTATTGATACAGGCGGCATAGAGTTAGGTGATGAGCCGTTTTTAGAGCAGATTCGTCAGCAAGCAGAAATTGCAATGGACGAGGCAGATGTTATTATTTTTATGACGAATGGCCGTGAAGGCGTAACAGTAGCGGATGAAGAAGTAGCGAAAATTTTATACAAAACGAAAAAGCCCGTTGTATTAGCGGTTAATAAAATTGATAACCCGGATATGCGCGACATGCTCTATGATTTTTATACGTTAGGCTTTGGCGAGCCTTATCCTATTTCAGGCTCTCACGGTTTAGGTTTGGGGGATTTACTTGATGCAGCCGCTGAACATTTCCCTAAAGAAGAAGACGTAGATTATGGCGATGATGTCATTAAATTCTCATTAATTGGACGTCCGAATGTGGGTAAATCATCGTTAGTTAATGCATTTTTAGGGCAAGAGCGTGTCATTGTTAGTAATATTGCAGGTACGACACGTGATGCGATTGACTCGCCTTACTCTTATGATGGTCAAGACTACGTCATTATTGATACAGCGGGTATGCGTAAGCGCGGTAAAGTGTATGAATCAACTGAAAAATACTCGGTATTACGTGCGCTACGAGGCATTGAGCGCTCTGACGTAGTGTTAGTCGTACTAAACGCTGCAGAAGGCATTCAAGAGCAAGATAAAAAAATCGCAGGCTACGCTCATGAAGCGGGTAAGGCGGTAATTATCGTCGTTAATAAATGGGATGCCATCGAAAAAGATGATAAAACAATGAAAAATTTCACTGATGAAATTCGTGAAAGCTTTTTATTTTTAGATTATGCACCTATTATTTTTGTATCAGCACAAACGAAGCAACGCGTTCATCAAATTTTACCAATTATTAATCGTGTGAGCGCCAACCATGCGATGCGTATTCAATCTTCTATTTTAAATGAAGTAATTGAAGACGCTGTTGTGCGTAATCCTGCGCCGTCTGATAAAGGTAAGCGTCTACGCGTTTATTACACGACACAAGCAGCGGTCAAGCCGCCAACATTTATTGTGTTCGTCAACGAACCAGAGCTGATGCATTTCTCTTATGAGCGTTTTATTGAAAACCGTATTCGTGAAACCTTTGATTTTGAAGGAACGCCAATTCGTTTAATTACACGTGCTCGCACATAAGTAAGGGGAGGTAATAAGATTGGAAAAAGTAACGGTATTAGGCGCTGGGTCATGGGGTACGGCTCTAGCGATTGTGCTTGCTGAAAATGGTCATGACGTTTTATTATGGTCGCATCGACAAGATCAAGTGGATGAAATTATGATGCACCATAGCAATGAGCGCTATTTACCAGGTACAATTTTGCCAAAGCAATTACAGGCTACAGCATCGCTACAACGCGCGAGTGAACATGCTACAAACGTTGTCGTAGCTGTACCTACAAAAGCCATTCGCGAAGTTTGTGAGGCACTTAATGCATATTTAACGATACCCGCGCTATTTATTCCTGTATCTAAAGGAATTGAACCAAATACGCATAAACGGGTTTCGGAAATGATTGCAGAGTCGATTACAGCAGCTTGTATGGACGATATCGTCATTTTATCAGGACCGAGCCATGCGGAGGAAGTTGTTAAACAACAACCGACAACTGTAACGGCAGCCTGTGTTAATTTAACGGCAGCAGAAAAGGTACAAGACTTATTTATGAACCAGTATTTCCGCGTTTATACTAATGATGATGTTATTGGTGTGGAGATTGGTGGAGCGCTTAAAAATGTTATCGCGCTTGCAGCCGGCATTACCGACGGCTTACAGTACGGCGACAATGCTAAAGCGGCGCTAATTACAAGAGGATTGGCTGAGATTACACGTCTCGGCGTTAAAATGGGTGGCAATCCATTTACCTTTTCGGGCTTAACCGGCATGGGTGACTTAATTGTGACATGTACGAGTGTACATTCACGTAACTGGCGAGCAGGTAATATGCTAGGACAAGGTCATCCGCTCGAAGAAGTTTTAGCACAAATGGGTATGGTCGTTGAAGGAGTACGCACGACGCAAGCCGCTTATCAACTTGCACAAAAGTACGATGTGACGATGCCAATTACGAGTGCACTATATCGTGTATTATTTGAGCAACAAGCGCCTAAAGAAGCGGTTGATCACTTAATGATGCGTATGAAAAAACGAGAGATTGATGATATGATGCCGCAATGAGTTCACTGAGTATCCAAAGAGCTTAGCTTATTGGATACTCTTTTTTTGAGTGAGTTGTAGTATACTGTTGTAGAAAATGATCATACAGAAAGGTGGTTAGGCGCATTGGGTCCGTTAGCACATATGCCATCACTTGATATTATGTGGGTTTCTTTTTACTGCCTTGGATTAATGATGGTATCAATTCTTTTAATTTATTTAGGACGTAATAAAATCAAAAATGGATTTTTACGTACGATTAACAATTTAATTGCATATGTTTTATTTGGTTTAGGTTCATTTTTAATGGTACTAGTTGTTGCAACTTGGCCAGCTTAATTTGTCAAAGAGGTGGAAAAATGAAAAAGCACTTTGCTTTAGGGCTAACGATGATGTTAGTTGCGATGATGTTAGCAGGCTGTATGTTTCCTGACAGCGAAAAAGCACAAAATCAAATTCCGTATGCTGATCAGCTTGCATCTGTGCAGCGTGCAGTAGATCAGTTTCGTGACGATACGGGCGGTTTAGTACCGATTAAAACACGTGATATGGATACGGATATTTTTATTAAATATTTAATTGATTTCGAACGTCTCGTACCAAAATATATGCCTGAGCCACCAGGCAATGCTTATGAAAAAGGTGGTATTTACCAATATATTATTTGGGATCCTGAAAATACGGCGGAAGTAAAATTAGTGGATTTAAATATGCCAGAGCGCATTCGTGAAATTCGTATTCGCTCGATGAATCGTTATATGCCAATTGCTGAACCGATTAATGCAAAAGCATATCATATTGATTATGAAGCGTTAGGCTTTAAAGAACCATTAACTGTAAAAAGCCCTTATAGCAATCATCAATTGCCGATCTTTATGACAGGTGATGGTAATTTATATGTAGATTACACATTAGACTTAGCTGAGATTTTGCGAGAAGAACAACCTGACGTAAAACCTGGTGATGATATTCGTGACTTATTAATTGAGCGTTCACCAATTGTTCCTGCTTATTCTATTCCTTATACGGTCGATGAGAATAACGAGCCTGTGATGATGTTTGGGAAGAAGCAAGAAGAAGAGGCTAAAGCGCGCGAAAACACTGAAGAAACAACAGAAACGCCTTAAATTTTTCTAAAAAATCAACAAAATACTATTATTTGCTGTAGATTTGGGTAAATGACTAAGGAATACAGTTGCACCGCGGTTTGCGATGTGTTAATCTTTTTACATGCTACAGAAGCATATCCTTTGAGGGGAGGTGAATAGTGTGAATAAAACAGAACTAGTAAACGCTGTTGCAGAAGCTACAGAACTTTCTAAGAAAGATGCTGCTTCAGCAGTAGACGCTGTCTTCAATACAATTCAAAACACTCTTGCAAAGGGTGATAAAGTGCAATTAATCGGTTTTGGTAACTTCGAAGTACGTGAACGTGCGGCTCGTAAAGGTCGTAACCCACAAACAGCACGCATCGAAGTGCTTTCACAACTAGCTTCTTAATAAGAAGAAAGTAACGAAAGTACGCGTCCGCTAAGGAAAACGATGCAAGGAATCGTATGACGTAATAGATGGTCATAGGCGAACGGCTCACTTTGAGGGGAAACCCAATATAAGGACAACAGTATGCCGGAACAAAGGTTCAAGTCAAGGACTCATAACTTGCGACTGAGAACCAACGCCAAGTTGATATAAGGATGAATGCTATACTGCGTGAAGAATAGCTCGGTGGCATTGGGTTGGCAGATGGGTTAATGAGATATAGTCCCATTTTCTACTAGGAATTTCCGTACCCTGTTTGACGGAGATTCGTCTATTCATATAGTAGACACGGATTTGATAAAAATCTAAGAGCGAAAGTTCCATCCGACAATCAACATTCCTAGTCATAGTGGATAACGATGGATTACCTAAGTCAAGACGCTCCTCACGGAGCTATTAGAGATGACCTCAAGGGAGACCAAGAGGTGTGGTCTATGAAAACTTGATATGGTAACAGAGTCCCCATAGTAGTCTGAGGTAGGGAAAGCCTGCTACGTGGCGAAGGGGGACAGTTCGAGCGAGTTTAATACGAACTTTAGAAGGAGTGTGTGAGACACTATGAGAAATTCTGAGGTGGTATTGAACAACTTAGTCACCCAAGCGACAGATGAGAATTACAGGTTCGACAGGCTCATTAGAAACCTTTACAATGAAGATTTCTATCTTAGAGCCATAGGAAAACTATACGCCAATAGTGGGGCGGGTACTAAAGGCAGTGATGGTACATCTATCAGTGGATTTAGTAACAAAGATATCGAAAAGATAATCGACCAAATACGCAACGAAACGTATGAACCTACCCCACTACGCCGAGTCTACATTCCAAAGAAAAATGGTAAGAAAAGACCGTTAGGAATGCCAAACTTTAAGGATAAACTAGTGCAAGAAGTCATTAGGCTAATACTAGAGGCAATTTATGAACCAATATTTCTTAACACTTCGCACGGATTTAGACCTAATAGAAGTTGTCATACTGCAATAAACGATATTGACGTTACCTTTACAGGTATAAAATGGTTTGTTGAAGGGGATATAAAAGGATGCTTTGATAACATCAATCAGCATATTCTCATTAAGTTATTACAAAAGAGAATAAAGGATGAAAAATTCCTAAGATTGATAAACAAATTCCTAAAATGTGGATACATTGAGGATTGGGTATATCACAAAACATATTCAGGTACTCCGCAAGGAGGTATAATGAGTCCTATTCTTGCTAACATTTATCTGCACGAATTGGATAAATATATGGCGAATCTGCAAAATGGCTTTGAAAAAGGTTCACCAAACAGAAAAACCAACCCTGCGTATAGTAGAACTTCTGCGAAATTACATCGGAGAAGAGTGAAATACAAAAAGAATCCAAATGAGGAAACATTGAAAGAAATTAAAGCACTTGAAAAAGAAATGCTTCAAATGCCTTACTATGACCCAGAAGACGAATCATACAAAAGACTGAGATACGTTAGATATGCAGACGACTTTTTAATAGGTATCATAGGGTCTAAAGAAGATGCCGAAAGAATTAAAAGGAAAGTTGGTGAATTCCTTAAAAACGAACTTGACTTAGAACTCTCAGAGGAAAAGACACTCGTAACACACGTATCTGACAGAGCAAAATTCTTAGGATTCGAAATTACAAAGAGAGTACCTAAAATCGAAAGAGTCAGCTACAGTCACGGAAGTATGAGGAAAGCTAACGGTAATTTGGAATTCTATATGCCACACGATTATGCTGTAAAATGGCTCAAAGATGCTAGGGCTATAACATTCAAAAAGGACGGTACTTGGAAACCGGTAGCACGTTACAGTTTAACTAACCTGTCTGACTTGGAATTAATCTCTATCGCAAATAGTGAAATCAGAGGTATTTACAACTATTTCAAGATAGCGAAAAATATTCACAGGCAAATGTCTACGATAATTTACGCTATTGAATATAGTACCTTAGGTACTATGGCTAGAAAACGGAAATCCTCAGTAGGTAAAATCAAGGAATCACTAAGAATCGGGAAATATTGGGGTACAGTCTATGATACCAAAAAAGGGAAAAAGACAATGTTATTCTTTAACAGCCCTATAACACGAGAGAAATTCTCGTCAACAAAAACCGATGAAAGCGTTGATGAAGTATTTAACCTAATGAAACATAGAGGACGTACGGAACTAGAAAGAAGGCTATCAGCGTGTGAATGTGAAATTTGCGGGAGCTTCGACATCGATGGTGAATTTCATATCCACCACACAAATAAACTCAAGAACTTGAAAAAGAAGACAAAATTGAGTTACTGGATGAAAGAAATGATAGCTCGAAATAGGAAAACCCTAATTGTATGCACCGATTGTCATTGGAAAATACACACGGGGTCATTGTAAACTGACTAAGTAGTTCGGATGGTGAGCCGTATGCTTCGAGAGTTGCACGTACGGTTCTAGGAGAAGTTCAACCAAACCTACTATGGCAACATAGCAAGGCGGGAGGTTCTTACTCGATGGTGCTGAGATTGAAATTGCTGCAAGCAAAGTACCTGCTTTCAAACCAGGTAAAGCGCTTAAAGATGCGGTAAACTAATGCATCATTTAAAGCTGTAAAATAAAATGTATTTTACATAGAGGCGACCTAAAATGTTATTTTGGGTCGCCTCTACTTTTTTCTTACATAAATTTCACAGAAATTCGAGTTTGGTTCGTTTAATAACAGCGCAAAGGGTGCTACAATGGACAATGGATTGCATTATTAAAGTAGTGTTAATGTAAGGTTAAATGTATTAACACGTGGGAGGATAACAGATATGTCAAAGGTAGACTTACCTAAAATTGAAGAAGCAGTAAAAATGATATTAGAAGCTGTAGGCGAAGATGTAAATCGTGAAGGCTTATTAGATACACCAAAACGCGTAGCTAAAATGTACGCAGAAATGTTCAGTGGTTTACATGAAGATGCACGTGACTATTTCCAAACGGTATTTCATGAAAATCACGAAGAACTCGTATTAGTAAAAGATATTCCTTTTTATTCAATGTGTGAGCATCACCTCGTACCATTTTACGGTAAAGCACATGTAGCTTATATCCCACAAGATGGTGTAGTAGCTGGCTTAAGTAAATTAGGCCGCGCTGTTGAAACTATTGCACGACGTCCGCAATTACAAGAGCGCATTACGTCTTCAGTAGCGGATGTAATTATGGAAACACTTGGTGCAAAAGGGGTATATGTTATTATTGAGGCTGAGCATATGTGCATGACAATGCGCGGGCTTAAAAAGCCTGGTGCTAAGACGGTTACCTCGGTAGCACGTGGGGTTTATGAACAGGATGAAGTATTGCGCCGTGAAGTCGTATCATTTATCCAAATGTCTTAATATCAATTGCATATTTATGATATGATGGACAAAGAAATCTGCCTACATCTAGCGAGGCGAAAAAGGATGTGTAAAGATGGCACAAACAGACTATATTGTAATTGAAGCACAAGAGGATGGCGTACAACTAATCGGGTTAACGCGCGGTACAGATACAAAGTTTCATCACTCTGAAAAGTTAGATAAAGGTGAAGTGATGATTGCGCAGTTTACTGAGCACACTTCGGCAATGAAGGTGCGAGGCAAGGCATCAATACACACCGCACACGGTATAATAATAAGTGAATCTCGTAAATAGAGATGGATTAACTAGTGAAATGGAGCAAGGGCTATGAATGTAACAGACGCTCAAAATGAATTACAACGATTTAAAGAAGCTGTTTTTAAGCATGTTCGTCATAGAACTTTACAACAGTTTACCGGAGCACCAATCGTCGATGATACGCGTATGTTTTACGCGCTCTTACCCTTTTTCAATAAAGAGGCAACGGAGGCGCACGAGGCTAATGCGGTCGTCTTAGGTGTCGTACATGCAGCGCTCGCAGCGCATGATTTAATTGAAGAGCAAGCTACGATTTCAAAAGAGCAACAGCTTATTGTCTTAGCAGGTGATTATTATAGCGGACGCTACTATCAATTATTAGCAGCTTCACATGATATCGCACTTATACAAGCGTTATCGCAAGCAATTATTGTGCGCTGTGAGCAAAAAGCAAAAGCTTACGAAACTGATCCATTAACTGTCGAGCAATGGTTAATGACACTGCAACAAATGGAGAGTGTACTCATTAGCAGCTATTTTACGTGCGAGCAATTTGCAGCGTATATACCCATTGCTGAGCAAGGGCTGCTATTAGTTCGCTTATATGAAGAACAACAACAATTATCGCGCTTAAGTGAGCGCTTAGCTACGCCAACTGAAACGTTAGCAATTATAGCTGAACAAATCGCTACCTTAGAACAAGAGATGCATACAATGATTGAAGAAGCAGACTTTTTACTTCCTTCAGTAAAAGCATTAATTGTTGAATGGGGTATGAAAAAAAGTGAGGCATAACGATAATGGCAAAAACAAAAGAACAACGTGTACATGAGGTGTTTGAGAGCATCTCAGGTAATTATGATACGATGAATAGCGTAATCAGCTTTAAAATGCATGTGCTGTGGCGCAAAGATGTGATGAAGCGTATGCAAGTTGAAAAAGGGGCTAAGGTGTTAGACGTTTGCTGTGGCACAGCTGACTGGACAATTGCTTTAGCAGAGGCTACTGGCCCTACAGGAGACGTGACAGGGTTAGATTTTAGTGAAAATATGTTAAGTGTAGGGCGCGATAAAGTAGTGCCGTACCCACAAATTACATTGATGCAAGGTAATGCAATGGCTTTACCTTTTGAAGACAATACATTTGATTATGTAACGATTGGTTTTGGGTTGCGTAATGTGCCAGACTATATGCAAACACT
Organism: Metalysinibacillus jejuensis; assembly: GCF_003057615.1. Taxonomy (GTDB): domain Bacteria; phylum Bacillota; class Bacilli; order Bacillales_A; family Planococcaceae; genus Metalysinibacillus; species Metalysinibacillus jejuensis. Next base: position 22,412 of record NZ_QAFW01000011.1, on the reverse strand, counting down.
TAGCGAAATGTATCGCGTAGTAAAGCCAGGTGGGCTAGTAGTATGTCTTGAAACGTCGCAACCAGAGATGCCAGGCTATCGTCAAGCATTTCGTTTGTATTTTAAATATATTATGCCAGCGTTTGGTAAAGTATTTGCGAAAAGCTATGATGAATATTCATGGTTACAGGAATCCGCAAATGATTTCCCTGGAATGAAGCAACTTGCACGTATGTTTGCAACGACTGGTTTTGAACGCATTGAATATAAGCCATATAGTGGTGGTGCAGCAGCAGGGCACTTCGGTTATAAACCTAAAAACTAATGGAGGAAGGATTTTTTACGTGGAAAAGTTGAAGTTGAAGTTACTCTACGCTGATTTGAAATCAGACTTAGATGTTATAGAAAAAGAGTTAGAACAAGCGTTAAACTCGTCTTCACACTTGCTAAACGATGCTTCTATCCATTTATTACAAGCAGGTGGTAAGCGCATTCGTCCAATTTTTGTATTATTAGGTGCTAAATTTGGCAATTATGCTATTACAGAAATTAAAAATGTTGCCGTGCCACTTGAGCTAATACATATGGCGTCACTCGTTCATGATGATGTGATCGATGACTCTGATATGAGAAGAGGAAGGCAGACCGTTAAAGCCCAGTGGAATAATAAAGTAGCGATGTATGTGGGCGACTTTATTTTTGCGCGCGCTTTAGCGTACATTACAACGTTAAATAATCCACGGGTGCATCAAATATTAGCGCATACGATGGTGGAAATTTGTAATGGTGAAGTGATTCAAATTGAAGATAAATTTAGACTAGATCAAAGCTTAACTGACTATTTCCGTCGCATTAAACGTAAAACAGCGCTCTTGATTTCATCAAGTTGTGAGTTAGGTGCAGTAGCAGCAGGAGTTAATGATAAAGATGTGCGTCATTTACGTCGCTTTGGCTATTTTGTCGGTATGAGCTTCCAAATCATTGATGACATTTTAGACATTATGGCAACAGATGAGGCGTTAGGTAAACCAGCGGGCAGTGACTTACTGCAAGGTAACATTACCCTGCCTATTTTGTTAGCGCAAGATGACCCAAGTGTCAAACCTTATATTGACAAAGTTATTGCTACGCACACGTTAAGTGAGGAAGAGCGTCAAGCGATGCTTAGTGCGCTACGTCGTTCACCTGCGATTGAAGAAGCGAAAAAAGTAAGCGATAAATATTTACAAAAAGCATTAAATGAAATTGAACAATTACCTAAACATCCAACGAAAAAGAAGTTGCGCGATATTGCTTTATTTATGGGCAAACGCAAGTTTTAATATATATGTTGAACTATAGGCGATAGTTTGATACTATTTATCGGTAGGTGAAAGCCTTCTGAGATAAACTAAAGGAGTTGTATACAACATGGCAATCGAAAAAACTTTTTTAATGGTTAAGCCAGATGGCGTTAAACGTCAACTAGTTGGCGATATCGTAGACCGTTTCGAGCGTAAAGGTTTCCACTTACGCGGTGCAAAATTAATGACAATTACAGAGGAATTAGCTAAACAACATTATGCTGAGCACTCTGAACGCCCATTCTTTGGCGAATTAGTAGAATTCATCACATCAGGTCCTGTATTTGCAATGGTATGGGAAGGCGAAAACGTAATTTCTGTTGGTCGTTTAATGATGGGTGCTACAAACCCACTTGAGTCTGCACCAGGTACAATCCGTGGTGACTACTCTACAACAGTATCACACAACGTTATTCACGGTTCTGATTCGTTTGCATCAGCACAACGTGAAATCGCGTTATTCTTCGGTGAAGACGCACTATAATAGTGAATGATACGACCTGCTCTCGTAGCAAGGTCGTATTTTTGTTTAAACGGTTTCGCAAAATAGCTACATCAGCTATAATGATACATACAACAGAAAGAGAGGAAAGATGTAGCATGTCAGGTTATGAACAATTCGTTGAAGGTATTAAACGAAAAACAGGTATTGATTTGGCACTCTATAAAGAAGCGCAGATGAAGAGACGATTAACCTCTCTTTATGAAAAGAAGGGCTATAAAAACTTCGTAGACTTTTTACGTGCTGTTGAAAGCGATCGCGATATGATGAATGAGTTTTTAGATCGCATGACGATTAACGTGTCAGAATTTTATCGCAATGGCAAGCGATGGGAAGTGTTGCAAAATAAAATTTTCCCTCGTTTATTACAAGGAAATCGTCGTTTGAAAATTTGGAGCGCTGCCTGCTCTACTGGTGAAGAGCCTTATTCATTAGTGATGGTACTTGCAGAACATCTTCCGCTATCGCAAATTCAAGTGATGGCAACAGACTTAGATGAGAATGCGATTGCTAAAGCGAAACGTGGCGTCTACCCAGAACGCTCATTAGCTGAAGTGCCGCCAGCAGTTAAAGCGAAGTATTTTGAAAAAGAAGGCGAATTTTATCGTGTGAAAGATGAAATTAAACGCTGTGTGACATTTAAAAAGCATAATTTATTAAGTGATACATATGATAGTAATCATGACTTAATTGTGTGCCGTAATGTTATGATTTACTTTACAGAAGAAGCAAAAGATCAAATCTATCAAAACTTTAGTAAGGCACTTAAACCAGGTGGTGTATTATTTGTCGGTTCAACCGAGCAGATTTTCTCACCTGCCCGTTATCAGTTTGAAGTAGAAGATACATTTTTCTATCGTAAGATGCAATAAGGTAGAGTGCGCTAATCGCTTAAGGGGCGGAGCGCACTTTTTTAACATAAATTGCGTGAGTATTCGAATTTTTCTTTGTGTCAAACAATTAAGAATTTAGCGCTGTTTTTTGAAAAAAATTATGTTATAGTGGAAGACATATACTTTAGTGAGTTGAAGGGAGAAAGTGCACATGCGTTACTTAACAGCAGGAGAGTCTCATGGACCTCAATTAACAACTATTATTGAAGGGTTACCTTCATTATTACCAATATCAATTGAAAAAATTAATCATGATTTAAAACGTCGTCAAGGAGGGCACGGACGAGGGCGCCGCATGCAAATTGAGACGGATACAGCAGATATTGTAGGTGGCGTACGACACGGTAAAACACTGGGTTCACCGCTAGCGCTTGTAGTTAAAAATGATGACTGGAAACACTGGACTAAGATCATGGGTGTTGAGCCACTTGAAGAGGGCGTTAATCCGGAAGATATTAAGCGTCAAATTTCACGTCCACGACCAGGACATGCTGATTTAGTAGGTGGTATGAAGTATGGTCACCGTGATTTACGCAACGTATTAGAGCGCTCTTCTGCACGTGAAACAACGGTACGTGTGGCAGTAGGCGCTATTGCTAAGCTATTATTAGCAGAACTAGATATTCATATTATTGCACACGTTATTGAAATTGGTGGTGTGCGTGCAGATACTACGTTAGCAGCGGGTAAAACAGTCGCTGAAATTCGTGAAATTGTAGAAAATGACCCGTGCTACTGTTTAGATCCAGAAGCATCTAAAAAAATGGTAGAAATGATTGATGCAACGAAAGAAGCTGGCGATACAATTGGGGGCGTAGTAGAAGTCATCGTCGAAGGTATGCCTGCAGGAGTAGGCTCGTACGTTCACTACGACCGCAAGCTAGACGCGAAATTAGCCGCTGCTATGTTAAGCATTAATGCCTTTAAAGGTGTCGAATTTGGTGAAGGATTTGAAATGGCACGACTTAAAGGTTCACAAGTACATGATGAGATCGTTTGGGATGAAGAGCACGGTTATACGCGCACAACGAATCGTTTAGGCGGTTTAGAGGGCGGTATGTCAACAGGTATGCCAATCGTAGTGCGTGGTGTAATGAAGCCAATCCCAACATTGTATAAACCACTACAAAGTGTGGATATCGAAACGAAAGAAGCGTTTGAAGCGAGTATTGAACGCTCTGATAGTAGCGCAGTCCCTGCTGCTTCTGTAGTGGCAGAACACGTTATTGCCTGGGAAATTGCAAGCGCAATTTTAGATCAGTTCCACGGTGATCAATTGCCTCAATTACAAGCGCAAATTACGGCGCATCGCCAGTACACGAAGGAGTTTTAATTATGAAGCATGTAAAGGTTTCGGCCGCATCGCATAGCTATGATGTTGTTATCGGGCAAGGCATTCTTAAAGAAGCAATGACAACATTTTCTAAGGAGCTAGAGAAGGCAGATAAAATTGTTGTCTTTACTGATGAAGCAGTATGGCAAGCACAACAAGCCTATTTTACAGAAAACTTTGCTTATGCGTATGAATTATTTATTTTTCCTGGCGGTGAAGCGAGTAAAACATTTGAGCAATATTTTGCTGCACAAAGTTTTTTACTTGAATTAGGTGCGTCCCGCAAAACATTAGCTATCGCTTTTGGCGGTGGAGCAGTAGGCGATGCTACAGGCTTTATTGCTGCGACGTATATGCGCGGCATCCCGTTTATACAAGTACCTACTACAATTTTAGCTCATGATAGTGCAGTAGGCGGTAAAACAGCAATCAATCATCCGTTAGGTAAAAATATGATCGGTGCTTTTTATCAGCCACAAGGCGTAATTTATGATCTAGCAGTGTTAAATAGCTTACCTGTTAGAGAAATTCGCTCTGGTATGGCAGAGGTAGTTAAACATGCGTATTTATCAGATGAAGCATGGCTTACAGAACTGCTAGTACGCGATCAACAAACGATGACGACAGCGCAACTTGCTAGTGATTTACAAAAAGGTATCGAAGTAAAAGCTGCAATCGTTTCTCAAGATGAAACCGAACAATCTGTACGTAAATATTTAAATTTAGGCCATACGTATGGGCATGCAATTGAAGCGGCAGCTGGTTACGGTAAAATTGCGCATGGTGAAGCTGTCATGATTGGCTTACTCTTTACCCTTCTTTTAAGCGAACGTTACGGTACTATTACACGTGAGGCCACGACAGCACTACTCGCTTATTTAGTGCGCAATAATTATCCTTTAACAGCTGTATTTGACTACACTTTTAGCACGTTAGCGAGCTATTTAATGAAAGATAAAAAAGTAGCTTATGGACAACTTCAATTTGTCGTACTAGAAGCGGTTGGTCAACCGACAGTAAAAGAAGTGACGCTTGAAGAGTGTGAAGAAATTGATCGAATTTTACGCGCTTTATTAAAGGGGGATGTTCAATGATTAGGGGATTACGAGGTGCTATTACAGTAGAAGCAGATATTGCTGAACAAGTGTGGGAAGAAACTGCTAAATTAGTAACGGTAATGGCGGAGCAAAATAACATAACGCCTGAGCAAATCACATCTGTCATTATTTCAACAACACCTGATATTACGTCAGCGTTTCCAGCAAAAGCTGTACGTTTGATGGAAGGGTGGCAGTATGTTCCTGTAATGTGTATGCATGAAATGAATGTGGCACACGCGCTGCCACTATGTATTCGTGTATTAATGCATGCGGATGTAACTGTAACGCAAAAAGAAGTGCAACACGTATATTTAAACGAGGCCGTAAAGTTACGACCAGACTTAGTAAAATAAAGAGGAGACGGTACGAATGAAATGGAAACAGCAAATTCACAATATGAAAGCTTATCAACCAGGTAAGCCGATTGAAGCAGTAAAAGAGATGTATGGGTTAAAAGAAGTGGTGAAGCTAGCTTCTAATGAGAATCCTTTTGGGTGCTCACCAAAAGTAAATGCTTATTTACAACGAGCAGATGTTAACCATGCCATTTATCCAGACGGCTATGCCCAAAGCTTACGTACCGTAATGGCTGAACATTTACAAGTAAGTGAGAAAGAATTGATTTTTGGTAATGGCTCTGATGATTTAATTGCGATGATTACACGTTCATTACTTTACCCTGGCGTTAATACTGTAATGGCGGATCCATCTTTTTCGCAATATGCACATAACGCGGATATTGAAGGTGCTGAAGTGCGCAAAGTACCTACAGTAAACGGAGCACATGACTTAACTGCCATGTTAGCAGCAATTGATGAAAATACGTCGGTCGTATGGGTATGTAGCCCAAATAATCCGACAGGTGTCGTCATTGCTGATGACGAACTTCAAAACTTTTTACGTCAAGTACCACAAGATGTGTTAGTCGTACTAGATGAAGCTTACTATGAGTATGTAGTAGACGAGCGTCATAAAGATACGCTACCACTCATTCATACGTACCCAAATGTTATTATTTTACGTACGTTTTCTAAAGCTTACGGCTTAGCTGGTTTCCGCGTAGGCTACGGCATTGCTAACGAAGAAATTATCGCTAAAATTGATCCGGTGCGTGCACCGTTTAACAATACAGTATTAAGTCATGAAATTGCTAAAATTGCAATTAAAGACCAAGCGTTTATTGAAGCATGTATTGAGGCTAATGAAAGTGGTAAACGTCAATTCGAAGCGTTTTGTAACAAACATGGCTTACATTACTACCCATCAGCGACTAACTTTGTATTGTTTGAAGTGAAGGCTGATAGCGATGTAGTTTTTGAAAAGTTAATGCAACGCGGCTTTATCGTACGTAGTGGTAACGCGTTAGGTGTGCCAGGCTATTTACGTGTAACAATTGGTACAAAAGAGCAAAATGAAGCATTCTTTAAACAACTTGAAGAAGTGTTACAGGAGCAAGGAGTGCTTGTATGACACGTAATGTTTTAGTAATAGGGCTAGGGCTAATTGGAGGATCAATTGCCTTAGCTTTACAAAAAGCGCCTGAGGTCCGTATTTTTGGCTATGACCGCGATGCTAAAACACGCGAGCAAGCAGCGATGCTACATATTGTGCACGAAGCGGTAGAAGATGTTGAAGCAGCAGCTGAAATCGCAGATGTCATTATTTTCGGGACACCTGTAAACGCTACGCTACAATGGATGGAAGACATCAAAACGTGGCAGGTTAAGCCTAACGTCATTATTACAGATACCGGTAGCACCAAAAAAGCTATCATGCAAAAGGCGGGAGAATTACGCGCTAAAGGTATAACATTTATTGGTGGTCACCCGATGGCAGGTTCGCATAAGAGTGGTATTTTAGCAGCAAAACCTCATTTGTTTGAAAATGCCTACTATATGCTTACACCTTTAGCTGGTGAAGAAATTATAAATATGGCGAAATTAGAAAGTTTATTAAAATTTACGCATGCAAAAGTAGTGAGTGTTTCTGCGCATGAGCACGATCATATGACTGCGGTTGTAAGTCATTTCCCACATATTATTGCAGCATCACTCGTGCATCAGCTACGCACAGAGGATGATAATTATCCAATGACGCGTTCGCTAGCGGCAGGAGGGTTTAGGGACGTGACCCGCATTGCCTCTTCTAATCCTATTTTATGGCGTGATATTACGATGCAAAATCGCAAAGAGCTACTCGCACAGTTGCAAGATTGGCAACAAGAAATGACGCGCGTGCAAAAACTATTAGAAAGCGATGATGAACAAGCTATTGAACAGTACTTTGCATCTGCTAAGGCTGTGCGAGATGAACTACCAATTGGAGCAGGGGCCTTCTTTACAAGTTTTGATTTGTATGTGGATGTGCCTGACTATCCTGGTGTAATTTCTGAAGTAACGGGTTTCTTAGCTGATGAAGCGATTAGTATTACGAACTTGCGCATTGTAGAGTCGCGTGAAGATGTTTACGGCGTTCTCGTAATTAGTTTTCAAAATGAAGAAGATCGTAAACGAGCGGCAACCGCAATTGAACGTCGTGCTAAGTTTGAAACATTTATTTCGTAAAGGAGCATCTTTCTATGACGCAAAAAACATTACATTACGGCTCAGTTCGTTTACAAGGTAGCCTTATCGTACCGGGAGATAAATCGGTATCACATCGCTCTATTATGTTCGGGGCTATGGCGACGGGTACGACAACAGTAGAGGGCTTTTTATTAGGGGAAGACTGTTTAGATACCATTAAATGTTTTCGTAAGCTAGGCGTTAACATTGACGTACAGGCTACGAATGTCACAATCGAAAGCCCAGGCATAAATAATTGGGAAGAACCAAGTGAAGTACTTTATACGGGTAACTCTGGCACAACAACGCGTCTTATGTTAGGTGTGTTAGCTGGGTCGCATATCCATGCGATTATGACAGGCGATGCGTCGATTGCTAAACGCCCGATGCGTCGTGTAGTAGATCCATTGCGTTTAATGCAGGCGGATATTCGCGGGCGCAACAATGGACAATATACCCCGTTAGCCATTCAAGGAAAGCCTTTACAAGCGATTGATTATACAATGCCTGTCGCGAGTGCTCAGGTGAAGTCTGCAATTTTATTAGCCGGTTTACATGCAACGGGTACGACTATTGTACGTGAAGCTGTAGTATCACGTGATCATACTGAGCGTATGTTACGCCAATTTGGTGTAGCGGTGACGACAAAAGATGGCGCTGTCCATTTAACAGGTAATCAGCCGCTACAAGCGACGCATGTTAAAGTACCAGGCGATATTTCTTCTGCGGCTTTCTTTTTAGTAGCGGGTGCTATCGTACCAAATAGTGAAATTACATTGCAAAATGTTGGTCTCAACCCGACGAGAGATGGCATTATCGACGTATTGCAAGCAATGAAAGTTAAACTAGCGATTACGGATGTTACGGAAGATGCAGAACCGACTGCAACGTTGACTGTACAAACGAGCGAGATGCAAGCGACTATTATTGGAGGCGACGTTATCCCACGCTTAATCGACGAAATTCCTATTTTAGCATTGCTCGCAACGCAAGCGCACGGTACGACGATTATTAAGGATGCCGAGGAGCTAAAAGTAAAAGAAACCGATCGTATTCAAGCTGTAGTAACAGAACTTAAAAAGTTAGGTGCAACGATTGAGGCCACAGAAGATGGCATGGTAATTACTGGACCAACGCCATTACATGGTGCAAATTTAGCTTCTTATGGCGACCATCGTATCGGTATGATGGGAGCTATAGCCGCATTAATTGCTGAGGGCGAAGTGACAATTGATGACACAGCATGCATCGGCATTTCGTACCCTACATTTTTTGAACATATTGAACAACTAGCAAAAAGTCTCTCTTAAGTGGAGGCTTTTTTTCTTGTCGTCTTTCACACAGTCCGCTAACATAGAAGATATGACAAAAGAATGGGTGACATAATGGAACAATATGAACAGTTAGCAGAAGTAATTGCACAAGGTGATCTTACACAAGTCGAAACGTTACTTCCGCAATTTATGATAGATGCTTTACCGGAAAATCAATATGCGATTGCTGAGCAATTGATGTATTATGGCTATTTAACACAGGCTGATGAAGTGTTGCAACATCTTTTATTTTTATTGCCAGACGAACCACAACTCTTAATCGACCGCGCAAATGTAGCAATGGAATTAGGGTATGAAGACCAAGCACTCGATTTATTAATGCAAATCGATGAAGAGGCGGAGGAGTACCCTCAAGCATTGTTAGCACTAGCTGACTATTATCAAATGCAAGGGCTATTTGAGGCAGCGATGCAACGCTTAGATCAAGCACTTGTATTACTTCCACATGAGCCATTAGTACAATTTGCTAAAGCGGAGTTATTGACGGAAGTTGGTCGTTTTTTAGAGGCATCTCGCCTTTATGAAAGCTTATATGAACAACAAACTCATATTGGTGCGGTAGCTATTGCTGAGCGTTTAGCTGAAGTGTATCGCGCAGGCGCGGCCTACGAAGAAGCATTGACATATTATAAAGTAGCACTTGAAGATGAAGTAAAACCTGATGTACTATTTGGTGCAGCGTATGCCGCGTTTCAAACGGAGCAATTTGCGTATGCGAGCAAAACATTAGAAGAGTTACTCGCGCTTGATCTGGATTATTTTTCAGCCTATGTTTTACTCGCGCAATGTTATGAGCAACAAGAGCTTTTACAAGATGCTTATCAAACCGTGTTACAAGGTTTGCAACGGGATGAATATAATAAAGGTTTATATTTGTATGCAGGCAAATTAGCGTTAAAGCTAGGCTCTACTACAGAGGCCGAACAACATTTACGTGAAGCGATAGCCCTTGATCCTGAGTACATGGAAGCCATTATGACGCTAACCGCGTATTTAGCCGAGCAAGAAGATTATGAGAGCGTTATTGAATTAAGTGAAACATTACGTGCACAACAATTTAATTGGACAGCACTGTATCCATTTATCGCGAAGGCCTATGCGATGGAAGAGCAATTCGAAGAGGCGAGTGCGTATTATGATGCAGCGTATCGAGAGTTTGCTGACGATGCGGCGTTCTTAGCCGAATATGTTTACTTTTTACTAGAGGAAGGACGCCGAAGAGATGCGTTAGCAGTAGCGAAGAAGTTAATGACGCTACAAGATTACGTTACGGAATGGCCAGCGCTTGTTGAAACGTTAGAGGAGGAGTGAGTGTTTGAACCTATCTATTTCAGTAGAGGATAAGCGACAATTTATTACTTGGTTTCTTGCTCATCACGACATTAAAACACGTGAGAGCGTTTGGTTATTAAATTATTTAATAAGTAATGATAAAATATTAGATCGCGTACATTTTGTTGAACGCGCACATTATTGTCCACGCGCTATTATTATCGCCACAGAAGAACTAGTGGATTTCCAGTATTATACGGGTGGCTTACACATCCAAGATGCAGAAAAAGCATTTCATGACGTTCGCTTACATGACGGAGCGATTTATATGGAAATAAAAATGCCACAAGCGATGACAAACCCTTATTATGTTGCAGTATTAGAAACGCATCATTACGGACCTGAAGAACCTAAAAAGCACTACGGGGCGGCTGAGGAAGCGGCAGCTCTCGCTTTAGATTATAGCGTAAAGCAACTTCTTGTAGCGTTAGATGAGGCACTTGACCATGGTGATAAAGAAAGGTTTTTACAATTAAGCAAGCAATATGAGCAATTGAAAAGCTGAAATTAATAACGCTATTGTAAGGTGAAATGTGTTACATTTAGTAACGAGCCTTACAAGGCGTTATTTTTAGTTGGAGGGAAGTTTATGCTTTTTACGGTAAAAGACGTGAGTGACTTTTTAGCAAATAAGCCATTCATTGATACAGTTATTGTGCCCCTTGTGCAAATTGATTTGAGTGAGGACGGCATTAAACAGAGCAGTTCGGCATCGGATTACTTATTAAATTTAACAAATTTTATTGAACATCAGTTTAAGGGACGTATTATGCTAATGCCGCCTATTACTTATTTAAAAGGTGTTGACCAAAGCGGCGCAATGTTGTTGTTTGAACAAAAATTAAAAGAAGCAGGCTTTAAACATGTATTCTTTATGACATCTGATCATAGTTTAACTGCACTTCAACAAACACACACAGTTGTATGGTTACCGTCTATTCCATTAGAGTCGATGGACGCTACTGTTAAAAATAAAATTTTAGAAGACCAATTAGCGCAAGTTATTCCGGTATTTTCTGCAAAATGGTCGCAAGCCTAGAAAATACATTCAATAAATGTTCACAAACTTGCCAAATGAATTGAATGCGATATTGACCTACCTATTTTATTGATATATCATGGATATGTCCTAGTATTACTATTTATTAAAAGTATGTCCGTTGGACTGACCTTTAAGTTAGAGGGGGGAAAAAGATGAGTAACAATCGAGTTTCAAGACGTCAGTTTCTTAACTACACATTAACAGGTGTTGGTGGATTCATGGCGGCAGGTATGTTAATGCCGATGGTTCGTTTCGCGATTGACCCAGTTTTACAAAGTAAAGGCGCAGGTGACTTCGTTCCAACTGATCAAAAAGTTGCTGAACTAACTGAAACACCAGTAAAAGTTAACTTCTCATTCGAGCAAGTTGATGCATGGTACAAATCGGATGTAACTGCAATGGCATGGGTTTATAAAGAAGGCGATAAAGTAGTAGCTTTATCACCAGTTTGTAAGCACTTAGGTTGTACAGTAGGTTGGGAAGGTGACAAAAACCACCCAGATGAATTCTTCTGTGCATGTCACGCAGGTCGTTACCATAAAAATGGTGAGAACATTCCGGGTACACCACCTCTAGGCCCACTAGATGAGTTTGAAGTGGAAGAAAAAGATGGACTATTATTAATCGGTCCAGTACGACCAAATACGTTAGTTAAAAAATGATTGTAAGGGGGTACGAAATCAGTGCTAAATAAAATTTATGATTGGGTCGATGAACGACTTGATATTACACCAATTTGGCGTGATATCGCCGACCATGAAGTACCAGAACACGTAAACCCTGCCCATCACTTCTCTGCATTCGTATACTGCTTCGGAGGATTAACATTCTTCATTACAGTAATTCAAATTTTATCAGGTATGTTCTTAACAATGTATTATGTACCTGACGTTGAGAATGCTTGGAAATCAGTTTATTACTTACAAAACGAAGTAGCATTCGGCGAAATCGTTCGTGGTATGCACCACTGGGGAGCTTCATTAGTTATCGTAATGATGTTCTTACATACACTTCGTGTATTCTTCACAGGTTCATATAAAAAGCCTCGTGAATTAAACTGGATTGTTGGTGTAGGTATTTTTGGTGTTATGATTGGTTTAGGTTTCACAGGTTACTTATTACCATGGGATATGAAAGCGTTATTCGCAACTAAAGTAGGTCTTGAAATTGCGGGTTCTGTACCATTCATTGGTGATATGATTAAAGTATTATTAGCGGGTGACACGACTATTATCGGTGCTCAAACGTTAACGCGTTTCTTCGCGATTCATGTGTTCTTCTTACCAGCTGCATTATTTGCATTATTAGCAGCTCACTTTATCATGATTCGTCGTCAAGGTATTTCAGGTCCACTATGATTTAAATCGCATTATTTTTTAAGTATATAAAGGAGGGGACACTATGCAACGCGGAAAAGGAATGAAATTCGTCGGTGACTCACGTATTAAAGCAAATCACCGCATGCCAAATCTTCCAAAAGATTATTCCGAATACCCTGGTAAAACAGAAGCGTTCTGGCCAGACTTCTTGTTAAAAGAATGGATGGTAGGGGCAGTATTCTTAATCGGATATTTATTGCTAACAGTTGGTCACCCATCGCCACTTGAGGGCCCAGCGGATCCAACGAACGCAGCATATATTCCATTACCAGACTGGTACTTCTTATTCGTGTACCAATTATTAAAGTACTCATTTGCTTCAGGTCCATATAATATTATCGGAGCAATCGTTATGCCAGGTTTAGCATTTGGTGCATTAATGCTAATGCCTTTCTTAGATACAACGCCAGAGCGTCGTCCATCTAAGCGTCCACTGCCAACAGCATTCATGCTTTTAGCAGTAGCATCTATTTTCTACTTAACTTGGGAGTCTGTTGTTAACCACGACTGGGAAGCAGCTAAAGCTCAAGGTGAAATTAAACCTTCTGACTTAGGTGAAGGTCCAAAAGTTGATATTGAAGACTTTAAAGATATGCCAGGATATGAAATCTGGATGGATGATGCAGGTCCAGCTGCTTCATGTATCGGATGTCACGGTGGCGACTTAACAGGTGGCGCAGGCCCAATGTTAATTAACACAGGTTTAGAAGCTGAAGAAATTGAAACAATTGCGCATGATGGTAAAGCACCAGGTATGCCAGGTGGCACTTTCGCAGGTTCTGACGAAGAACTTAAAGAGTTAGCTGAATTTATCGCTAGCCTTAAAGAAGAAGAATAATAGGTAGAGGTGTCAAATAAGTTGCATAAACTTATGTGACATCTCTTTTTTTTAAGGAGAGAACCGAATGCAATTATCCCCGCAGTTAAAATATATTGTAACGTCTCGCAAATTTTTATGGTTGTTACTAATCATTAATGCAATTGGTACGATATATGGTTATTATTGGTATGGTGGGCAATTAGCGATTACACGTCCTATTTTTTATATTTTTGTACCAGATAGTCCAACCGCTAGTTTATTCTTTTGTTTTGTCTTAATGGCCTGGTTGATGGGTAAGCAATGGCGTCTTATGGAGGCATTAGCACTTATTACGTTAGTAAAGTACGGGGTATGGGCCGTGGGGATGAACTTGCTTATGCTAACAGAGATTGGCGATATTGGTTTTGACGGTTGGATGCTCGTATTTTCACATGGTGCTATGGCGGTACAGGCTATTGTTTATATGGCTTATTATAGCTTTACGTATTGGCATGTTGCCGTAGCGGCTATTTGGACGCTACATAATGATGTAATCGATTATGTCTTTGGTCAAATGCCGATTTATGGTCCGTTGACAAAATATATGCCTTATATTGGCTACGTGACGTTTTGGTTATCGATGGCATGTATTGGAATAGCGATTTATTGCATAAAAAAGCGCGGATTGGTTGCCGAAACGATTGGGAGTAAGTAAACTATAAGTAGCTTTAATGTAAGGGAGAGAGAATAGTGGGATTAGGCATGTATATTGTTTATTTTATTGTCATCTTGGCATTGCCAATGTATGCACAATTTAAGGTGAAGTCCACGTATAACAAATTTTCAGATGTTCATGCACAGTCAGGCATGACGGGTGCGGAAGTAGCACGTAAAATATTAGATGATAACGGTCTATTTGACGTGCGTGTTGTACCAAATCAAGGTTTTTTATCGGATCATTATAATCCTGCAACAAAGACAGTAGCTTTATCCGAAAGTAATTTTTATGAGACAAGTATTGCAGGTAATGCTGTTGCGGCTCATGAAGTAGGGCATGCTATTCAACACGCAGAAGCTTACTCGTTTTTAACATTACGCAGTAAACTAGTGCCGGTTGCTAATATTTCATCAAGTGCATCATGGATTTTTGTCATGATTGGCTTGTTTGCAAATATGTCAGGTATGTTATTAGTCGGTATCGGTTTGTTAGCTGCAGGTGTGCTTTTCCAAATTGTAACCTTACCTGTAGAATTTGATGCTTCAAATCGAGCGATGAATCAGCTTGTCGCTACGGGTATTTTACGTAACAATGAGGAGCGTAGTGCGCGAAAAGTGCTAAACGCTGCTGCAATGACATACGTTGCTGCGACGCTAGTAGCTGTAATGGAGCTTGCACGTTTATTGCTTATTTTTATCGGCATGCGTTCAGATGACTAAAAAAGTGACATCTCGGTTTGTAGAGATGTCTTTTTTTGTACATGCAATTATAGGCAAGAAAGCGTACGAATGGTAAGCTAATAGTATATAGTAGTAAGGAGTGTAACAAATGACAAAACCAACAATGCAACAATTACAAAGCCGTGTAGATGCTTATATTAGTCAATTTAAAGAAGGCTACTTTCCGCCTTTTGAAATGCTTGCACGGTTAACTGAAGAACTGGGTGAGTTATCACGTGAAGTCCAACATGTACATGGACAAAAAAAGAAAAAAGCCACAGAAGCTGAAAGTAGTTTAGCGGAAGAGTTGGGTGATTTCTTTTTCGTGTTAATTTGTTTTGCAAATTCGCAAGGTATTGCAATGGATGAAGCGCTCGATAAGGTCTTACATAAATTTGAAACGCGCGACAAAGATCGCTGGACTAGAAAGGATGAGAAAAATTGATTAAAGTAGCAATTGCAGGAGCAAGAGGGAAGATGGGGCAAGAAGCGGTGCATACCGTAATTAAAAATGACAAGATGATGTTAGTAGCGGCACTTGATTATAAAAATGCAAATACAACATTGGCAGATACAGGGTTATTTCCAACGGATTATACCGTACCTGTTTATACAGATTTAGCTGAGCTCAATGAAGCCACAGCACCGGATGTATTAATTGATTTAACAAGTCCTGAAGTGGTATACACGCATACAAAACAAGCTTTAACGCTAGGTATTCGACCAGTGGTAGGTACGACAGGCTTTACCGATGAGCAGTTAGCTGAGTTAACTACGTTAGCACAGCAACAAAAGCGTGGTTGCATTATAGCGCCTAACTTCGCAGTAGGAGCGATACTAATGATGAAGTTTGCGAAAGAAGCAGCGCGCTTTTTCCCAGACGTGGAAATTATCGAAATGCACCATGATCAAAAGCTTGATGCACCATCAGGTACGGGTTTAAAAACAGCCCAAATGATTCAAGAAGTGCGTACAGCTAAGGAACAGGGGCACCCGAATGAAAAAGAAACGTATGCAGGGGCTCGCGGGGCTAATTTCGACGGGATGCACATCCACTCAGTTCGCTTACCGGGACTCGTTGCACATCAACAAGTTTTATTCGGTGGCGATGGTCAACTTTTGACGATTCGTCATGATTCATTTAACCGTGGATCGTTTATGTCGGGTGTTGCGTATTGTGTAGAAGAAGTTATGACACAACAAACATTAATTTACGGACTAGAAAATTTAATTTAAGCGAGGCATTATCCATGAAAATTGCATTGATTGCACATGACCAAAAAAAAGAATTGCTCGTAGAATTTGCGATTGCTTACACAAAGATTTTACGTCAGCATACTTTATATGCTACAGGGACTACAGAGAAGCGTGTTATCGATGCGACTCACTTACCTGTGCACCGTTTTAAATCAGGACCTCTAGGTGGTGATCAACAAATTGGTGCAATGATTGCCAATAATGAGATGGATATGGTGATTTTTTTCCGCGATCCGCTCACCGCACAACCACATGAGCCAGATGTGTCAGCGTTGATTCGTTTATGCGATGTGTATAATGTGCCACTTGCAACGAATATGGGTACAGCAGAGATTTTATTAAAAGGTTTGCAAGAAGGTTTCGTAGATTGGCGTCTCATTCAGCAAAACCGCTCGTAAGAAAGGGATGAGGCTATGAAAAAATTGAAAATTGGTATTACTTGTTATCCTACTGTAGGAGGATCAGGTGTAATTGCTACAGAACTAGGTAAATTACTCGCTGAAAAAGGCCACGAGATTCACTTTATTTCTTCAAGTGTGCCATTTCGTTTAAATAAAATGTATCCAAATGTTTTCTTCCATGAAGTGTCTGTCAATAACTATGCTGTGTTTCAATACCCACCGTATGACATCGCCTTAGCAAGTAAGATGGCCGATGTTATTCAAGATGAAGGATTAGATGTGTTGCACGTTCACTACGCCATTCCTCATGCGGTATGTGCTGTATTAGCGCGTGGTATGAGCAAGCGAGCTATTGGCATCGTAACGACCTTACACGGTACGGATATTTCAGTGTTAGGGCAAGATTCAAATTTAGCGCGTGCAATTCAGTATGGTATTGACGAATCGGATATTGTGACAACCGTTTCGAATTCATTAAAACAACAAACCTATGAGTTGATTAATACGAAAAAGCCTATTGAGACCGTGTATAATTTTGTCGATGAGCATGAATACCACCCCGTAGAAACGGGAGATTTAAAAGCGCAGTTCGGTATTCAGGCAGATGAACGCGTCATGATTCATGTTTCTAATTTTAGAAAAATTAAACGTGTTGAAGATATCATTGCCACATTTATGCGTGTGCGCGAACAAATGCCAGCGAAGCTATTACTCGTAGGTGACGGTCCAGAAAAACAACGCATTGCAGATTGCGTGCGCCAGTATGAACATGAAGCAGACGTATTGTTTTTAGGTAAACAAGAAAGCTTAACTGAGCTATATGCCATTAGTGATGTGAAGTTACTGCTGTCTGAAAAGGAATCATTCGGTCTCGTTTTACTTGAAGCCATGGCATGTGGTGTGCCGTGTATCGGGACAAATATTGGCGGTATCCCAGAAGTCATTACCGACGGTGTCGATGGTTATATCGTACCTTTAGGTGATGTTACGCTAGCTGCTCAGCGCGTGCTTGATTTATTTAAAGACCCACAAAAGCATCAAGCCTTCAGAGAAGCAGCTGTGCAGTCGGTTTACCATAATTTCCATTCAAGTAAAATTGTTGCGCAGTATGAGGCGCTATATTATGAAGTGGTGAAACGCTATGAATAATAAAGCATGGCTAGCTGCTTTCGAAGTTATTGCAACCTTACAGCGTGCAGGTTTCGAAGCCTATATTGTAGGTGGCGCGGTGCGCGATCAGCTTTTAGGTAAAGATGTCCACGATGTGGATGTGGCAACGAGTGCATTGCCTACGGAAGTGCAGTCTTTATTTACGACAACGGTTGATGTAGGTATCTTACACGGTACGGTTATTGTTGTACATCCGCTTGCGCCTATTGAAGTGACGACATTTCGAGTAGAAGGAACTTATGAAGACCACAGACGCCCTTCAACAGTACATTTTGTACGTAGTTTACGTGATGATTTAGCACGACGTGATTTTACCGTTAATGCAATGGCATTAACGAAAGATCATACAATCATTGATTACTTTGGAGGCCAAGCTGATTTAGCTGCTAAAATCGTACGTGCGGTAGGGGATGCAAAGGAGCGCTTCAGTGAAGATGCTTTGCGAATGTTACGCGCCGTTCGGTTTGTTGCACAGCTTAACTTTACGGTTGATAGGCAGACTAAAGACGCGATACAAAGCTGTTCGGCTGATTTAGCCTATGTTGCGAGAGAACGGATTAAGCAAGAAATTGATAAAATATGGCAAGGTGAAGCAATAACTGAGGCCATTCGCTTAATGGAAGAAACCGATTTAGTAAAAGTATTACCAGGCGTGTGGCGTGCGCAAACGTGGCGTGGTTTTAAGCCTAAAACTGTCGAAGAAGGTTGGGCTTATTTTTTACATTATAATCGCACGCAACCTCATATCGCCTCTCACTATCGTTTAACCAATCAAGAAAAGCGTAGTGTAAAGCAGATTCACCTCGCATTTGATGCGCTTGTGGAGCGCGGTTTTACACGTCTAGATTACTATCGATATGATGGCAATGTATTATGTAGTGCGGTACGTATCGCGCGTCACTTGCAAAGAACGAAATTAAGTGAAGAAGACGTATTACAAAATAAAGCACGACTACCAATTCAGTCACGTCAAGCGTTAGCGGTAGACGGTCATGATTTGCAAAAGTGGTGCAATAAAAAGCCAGGTAAATGGTTACAACAAGCACTACAAGAAATAGAACGAGCTGTATTATACGAGGAAATCGACAATACGCAACAACAAATAAGGAGCTGGTATTGCAATGGCGTCGATCAAAGATAAAATTATTAAACAATTGCTCGCTTCAAACGGTAAAGCGGTCTCTGGTCAAAAGTTAGCTGATGAGTTTCATGTGTCCCGTACGGCTATTTGGAAACACATGAAAGCGTTAGAAGAAGAAGGCTATTCATTTGAGACGATTAAGAAAAAAGGTTATGTATTAACTGGAGTACCAAATACCGTTACAGCAGCTCAAATTAAAGCAGAGCTTGCTACGCGGACAGAGGCGCTTGGAAAAGAAATTTATTATTATGACGTAGTCGATTCTACACAAACGGTTGCACATCGCCTTGTACAAGACGGTGCACCTCATGGTACGGTCGTTATTAGTGAGGAGCAAACAGCTGGCAAGGGGCGCATGATGCGTCCTTGGGAATCAACACGTCGTAAAGGTATTTGGATGACGATTATTTTGCGTCCCGATATTCCGCCACATCGTGCACCACAGTTTACGTTAGTCACAGCTGTAGCGGTCGTTAATACGATGAAAGCGATGTTAAATATTAGTGACCCGCAAATTAAATGGCCGAATGATATTTTAATTAATGGTAAAAAGTGCACAGGTATTTTAACCGAGATGCAAGCAGAGTCAGATGTTGTGCAAGCTTTACTTATCGGAGTAGGCATTAACGTTAACCAAGATGAGGAAGACTTCCCAGAAGAGTTACGCCCAATTGCTACTTCATTAAAAATTGAAGAGGGTGAAGAAATTGACCGCCCAGCTCTAATTGCTAACTTTTTATTCTTCCTCGAACATTACACGAATATGTATGTGAAAAATGGCTTTGGTCGTATTCGCGAGCTATGGGAAGAAGCATCTTGTACGATAGGGCAACGTTTGCACGTCACTACTCCTCGTGAAGTGTTTGAAGGTCAAGCAATCGGTATTAGTGCAGACGGTGTGTTACAAGTACAAAAAGATAGCGGCGAAGTAGTAGAAGTTTATACAGCAGATATTAAAATATTGTAGAAAAAAGTGAAGCTTTCTTGTATAGTGACAAGTAGGACTGTATCAGTAATGAACAGTACCTACTTGTTTTTTTAATACATTAAAAAATAATCTGCCTTGATCCAATGTGACAGGGACGGAAGAAAACACATGTAGCTTACACTACCCTTCTGCCCTTTTTTAGCTAGAAGGGTTTTTTCGTTTTCTTCCTCAGTAAAAGGAGGAATTTACATGAAAACCACAAGTGATTTTTATCGAATGAAAGAAAGTAATGAGAAAATTGTAATGCTAACAGCATACGATTATCCTGCTGCGCGTCAAGCGGAAGAAGCTGGTGTTGATATGCTATTAGTAGGTGATTCACTAGGTATGGTAGTACTTGGTTATGACTCTACACTACCTGTAACAGTCGCTGATATGGTACATCACGCAAAAGCTGTGCGTAGAGGAGCTCCTTCGACTTTTATTGTCGTTGATATGCCATTCGCTTCTTACCATGGGGACTTTCATACAACATTGCAAACCGCTACACATATGATGCAGCAAACATACGCCAATGCACTTAAATTAGAAGGGGCGGGCGAAGTGATTACAGTGATGCAAAAATTAACGACAGCAGGCATTCCTTGTGTAGCACATTTAGGCTTGCTACCGCAGTCTGCTCAAGTTATGGGAGGTTATAAAGTACAAGGACGCTCGATGGCAGAAGCTAAGCAACTCGTTAAGGACGCGAAAGCATGTGAGCAGGCAGGCGCTGTTGCTTTAGTTCTTGAATGTGTGCCCCATCAATTAGCCAAAATTGTCGCGGATGAATTAACGATACCTGTCATTGGCATTGGTGCAGGTGCTAACGTAGATGGTCAAGTGCTCGTTTATCACGATGTACTTGGCTATGGTAAACATCATGTGCCTAAATTTGTTGAACAGTACGCAAACGTTAATGCATTAATGACGACAGCGATTGGCGAATACGCAAAGCAAGTAAAAAGTGGCGCTTTCCCTACGCTTAATCAAAGTTTTTCTATGCAAGAAGAAACACTAGAAGCATTATATGGAGGCGTAAAAACATGCAAGTAATTACAGAAATCACACAGTTACGTAAAGCGCTAAGTTCATTACGCCAAGGTAGCATTGCGCTCGTACCAACAATGGGGTATTTGCATGAAGGGCATTTAGCGTTGGTAGCAGCGGCGAAAGCACAAAATGATACGGTAGTGATGAGTATTTTTGTTAACCCAACACAGTTTGGGCCAAATGAAGATTTTGAAAGTTATCCGCGTGATTTAGCGCGTGATAGTAAGCTAGCCGCAGAAGCAGGTGTAGACTTTATTTTTGCGCCATCCGTTGAAGAAATGTATCCCGTAAATGGCAGTGTAGTGCTACAGGCAGGTGCTATGGCAAGTAAGCTTTGCGGGGCGTCACGACCTACACATTTCGACGGTGTTGTACAAGTTGTCGCAAAATTATTTAATATTGTGCAACCGACACGCGCCTATTTTGGCCAAAAGGATGCGCAACAACTTGCGATTATTGAAACAATGGTGCGTGATTTTAACTTCCCTATTGAAATTTGCGCTGTGCCGATTGTACGAGAGGCGGATGGTCTGGCTAAGTCATCACGCAATGTGTATTTAACGAAAGAGCAACGTGATAAAGCCCCTGCGATTTATAAGGAGCTAACACGTCTACAACAAGGAAAACAGACGAGAGAAGCGACAAAGGAAGCCATTGAAAGAGCAACAGGTGGTAAAATTGATTATTTAACAAAGCTTGCCTATCCTGATTTAACTGAACCGACCGCTTCGACTAAACGCTTCGTTTTAGCTGTTGCTGTCTTTGTAGGTAAAACACGCTTAATTGACAATATTATTTGGGAGGTCGTATAAATGTTACGAACGATGATGCACGCTAAAATTCACCGCGCACAGGTGACAGAGGCTAATTTAAACTATGTCGGTTCGATTACGATTGACCAAGATATTTTAGAGGCCGTTGGTATTTTACCAAACGAACTTGTAGCCATTGTTAACAATAATAATGGTGCACGTTTCGAAACGTATACGATTGCAGGCGAGCGAGGTAGTGGTGTCATTTGTGTTAACGGCGCAGCTGCGCGTTTAGTACAACCTCAAGATATTATTATTATTATTGCTTATGCGCAAATGACAACAGAGCAAGCAATAAAAAATGTGCCGCGTATTGCGATTATGGGAGAAGGCAATACCATTACACAATTGGTATATGATGAGCCCCCATTAACGATTGGGTAACGAAAAAGTCAGCATTTGCTGGCTTTTTTTATTTTATTAAAGCTAAACATAGGGGAGTTAACGGTAAGCCCCCAATCAAATAACGCATATAAACACCCTGGCACCTCCGGTACGATAAACGTATCAATTTAAGGAGGTGCTTTTTTATGCCAACGAATCAACCGACAATTGTGCCAGTTTATCTAGATCC
>NZ_QAFW01000119.1 GCF_003057615.1 Metalysinibacillus jejuensis | reverse complement strand
CAAGTAGTCTAAAAGTGTCGTTACATTACATTTACGAGCCGTATCTTCAAACTGAAACTCAGCTAGAATCCCGTCCAGTTCTTCCTGTGAAATAAAGTTTTGAAGTAATGTGAAAATCGTGGTATTCGCGAGCCTAGAGATTCCTTCTCGTAAATGTTGGTGTGGTAACTTACATTTTACATGGAATCTCTCTTTTTTATTAGTTTTTTATAGGAAAATTTAGTTAATCAACAGACGTGTATATAGAATGAAATAAAAGAGAGAGCCATCAATTCGACGACAACTTAAACTTATTCCATTAGCCACATTCCTTCCAACACGAACAGTTTGTATGTTCACACTTATACCCTAATACTATTGAACCTTCCCAGCACCTTAATTAGAATAGACAGTAAATATATTCAAATTAGGAGTTGATTTATATTGTCTATTCTTCGTCCGCTATCTGTATTTTTAAAAGAATGGATAAGCTATCTCATGCCTTTTCTTTCACTTTTCTTTAAACCCACTAACGATATTAAACTTGAAAATATTGCTCTTAGAAGTCAATTAGCACTGTATCAACATCGTTTTGAAAAACAAAATCTAGTGAATTGTGTGAGTGCCAGGCACCCGATATTAAACGATACAAATTCGATAAAATCCGTTCACGCGACTCTTTCATAGAAAGATCAGGTAAACCAATAATGATACATGCTTCTTTGTCTGTACGGACATCGGCTTCAATATCGATACAATATCCTTTCAGACCTTCTAATCCAACGCTTTTAACCATTTTATCACCTCTTTTATATGATTACTTCCATTATAAAGAACATTTGTTCTTATCGCAACTTTAATTGGATAAAAAAAGAACCAGCCCGAGAGCTAGTTCTTGCTGTAAATTGTATGGGTGCCAGGCATGCTATATTTTATCCACCACGCCATGTATTTTTAAATTGTAGTGAATTGTGTGAGTGCCAGGCATACGATATTATTGGCAATGAAAACAAAAAGAAACCCTCCGCAAGATTGCTCTTGCGAAAGGCTTTCTATGTCTATCCACCATACCATGCATTTTCATGAATTGTAGTGAATTGTGCGAGTGCCAGGCACCCGATATTTAGTGAACTATCTTCATATAAATGGTACGTACTATGATAATTCGCTGACTTTGAGAACAAGGTGAAATCACAAATATTGATAGTAATCGTCGGTAATAGACGACGATACGTTTTACCTTTAGGTAATTGGTCTAAAAATAAACGTGACCAATAATACAAGGTACGTTTTATCATATCGTGTTGGTTAGACAGCTGCATTTCCACATTGATTAATTCATTTGCTTGAGTACGTACAACGATATCAAGACGTGACTGTTTATCATCGAGATACTCGCCGCCTACTTCTTGATTAATAAATCACGTCTGTTGATTAACTAGTTTTTACCAATCAAATTCAATAAAAAAGAGAGATTCCATGTAAAATGTAAGTTACGACACCAACTTTTACGAGGAGAATCTCTCATGGCTAAGAATACCACGGT
>NZ_QAFW01000118.1 GCF_003057615.1 Metalysinibacillus jejuensis | reverse complement strand
AATCTCTGGAAAAGCCGTTCCATAAAGGTTCAACCACTTCTGTCACACTCGTCATAGGTTATAGTAAAAAAATGGATGTTCACTACCTCTGTTCAAGTGTCTTCGTTTTTCTTCAAAAATGAAAAATGAAGAAAACAGAAAATTCAGTTAAATTTTATGCGACAATAGTGATTTTTTTATTCTATTTCGAGATTTTTATGTAATTCTATTCATCAATAATCCTCAAACAAAAAAGACATGAAATGCGCATAGCTTCATGTCTTTTGTGTACATTATTTTATAAATCGTTTAGCCATAATGATCTTTTGCAGAGTAAATATACATCATATCATCTGCTATGCGATAAATTAAACGATGTTCATTTGTAATACGGCGGGACCATTTCCCCGCTAATTCATATTTTAAAGGCTCCGGCTTACCAATACCTTCAAATGGATGGCGGTCAATGTCTTTGATTAATCGATTGATTTTTTTGATGGTACTTTTATCGCCTTGATCATGCCAGTACATATAATCTGCCCAAGCATCATCCGACCAAACTTTAATCATTTTCAACCTCGATTAATTCCCGAATGTTCGCTTCACCCGCTCGAAATTGTTCATCGCCTCGACGAATTTTCTCCATCACATACGTATTGGATAAAGTGCGCATCGATTCTTGCATCGCATCATAATCACGCTTAGACATGACAACCACAGTATCTTCTACATCCTTACTTGTCACAATTAAGGTATCTGAATCTTCATTGATTTGTTTCATATAGCCACGTAAATTTTGACGAAAATTTGAGTACGTTACCGCTTCCATTTCAACACCTCCATAGTACAATATGTTGTACAATTAATTATATAATAGCTCCTTCGCTTTTGCAAAAACTATAAGAAGTGAAATATGAAATCGCCATAAATAACGTAAAAATCAACATGATTTATTTTTCTACCGTCATCGTTTCTAAAATTTGCGCTACGGTGCTGGTGTTACCCTTTGGCACTTTTTTAGTGGTAACGGTTTCTAACACTTGCTTTGTCGCCTTGCGCATATCTTCTGCTGTATGTTGTTGCCAGCGAAGCGGCACATCATACACGTGCACGGTGTCGTCGTCTTGCGCGCTATATACGACCATGCCGTCTGCGCCGTATTCCCCCATTAACAATACGACATCTTCAGGGTACACAAGCGCGCTTTCTTCCATATAGGGGTTAATATAGCTGCCCGCTTCGTGAAACATGACCGTAAGTTTTGGCGGACGGCTCGTTTTTGTAAAATCATGCCACATGCGCGCATACATCACTTCTTCAGGCGTGTAACCAACAAATGGATCAATGCCTTCTCTTGCGCGCCAATGTTTTAACGGCTTTCCGAAAGAAGTCTCCCATCCTCAAGGAATGTGAAGGTGCGAATAGCACCAATGAGTAGGTGGGAGATGAATTTCGGTTGGCTTTAGCCAACGTTATTTTTCTAAGCCTTTTCGCAATAATTCGAGAATAGTTGCTGTTCTTGTAGACAGTCCGTTTTCTTCTTGGTATTTATCTAATTTCTCGATAATTGATTTAGGCATACGAATTTCTACACGTTC
>NZ_QAFW01000117.1 GCF_003057615.1 Metalysinibacillus jejuensis | reverse complement strand
TTTAAACGCCAGTTTATTTGTGATACCTTGCCGATTGAATGGCGGATTGGACTCAAAGAAATAGTCGAATTCCACCGCGAACTTTATCAAATAGATATTGGATGATTTTGGTTAATCAACACGTGTGATTTATTATTAAAGTAAAGTGGCAAGCTGTGCTTACGACATTGTAAATAAAAATTTCACTTAAAGTATCCATACTTACTTGCCACAAATATAATTAAAGGAGTAACAGGTTTTGTTTAAACACTACATACGTATTTTTGTACTATCAATTGCTATACTGTCTACATTTACCACCACTACAAAGGCTGAAACTAACTATGCTTCTAATGTAGTTGTCATCAATTTTCATTCTTTCTTTGAAGAAGGAGAATATCCACGTCTAAATAATATTAATGTAACCCCTGATAATTTTAAAGCAATCTTATTAGCGCTCCAAAACCACGGTTACAATACAGTAGCAGAACAAGATTTTTATGACTTTTTGAATGGTAATAAAAACCTGCCAGAAAAATCGATTATTATTACTATTGATGATGGATATGAAAGCGTTTATACTAATGCATTTCCTATTCTTAAGGAACTAAACATGCAAGCTATTTTCTTTCCTATTACTAGCGATGTGCAAAAAGGCTCTCGTTTTAATGCGCCTATGGTTACATGGGAGCAACTAGCTGAGATGGCCGCTACGCCACATATTACTTTAGGAAACCATTCTCATAATCTGCATTGGCGTGCTAATAATTTAACTGGCTTTGAAGCTATTTTATTAGAGAGCGATATTAACAACAAACCTTTAACGTTATCTCGCAAAGATTATATTACAGATGATGCGCTCTTTGCTGAACACTTAATCCAAAAAAATACGGGGCAATCTATTTTAAGTTATTCTTATCCATTTGGTGCCTCTGATGAATTATCAGAACAGGCTATTCAATCTTTAGGTTATAAAGCGACTTACTCAACAGTATTGGATACTAACACATTTGGTCAAGGAACCTATAATATTTCACGTGTTCCTACATCGATGGTAAGCACACCTCAGTCTTTACTAACTACAGTAAATGAGCTATATCAATCAATACCGGCCTTCTATACTGATAAAGATTTAATCGTTTCTTCTAATACATACTTGCAACAGCTAGAGTTAGAAGTAGCATCTCAAAAAGACATCATGCAACAAGAAATCAATACCACTCACTTTTCATTTTCAATCTATAAACGTGTCGATGGTAAACGCATTTATTCTCATGAAGCGGCTACTACACGTGTAATACCTTCAACAATTGAGCCAATTAAAATTACAGAGACTTTTTCTGACTATCCTCAAAAAGGTGAGTACAGTCTTAAAGTTACAATGGTGAAAAAAGACCGTTCAAAAGAACATACATGGATTGACTTTATTGTAAATTAGTTTACTTTATTACCCCCTAACAAACTGTTCATAACTTGTTAGGGGGTTTATGTGTGATTCCCTATTTAATTTAAACTTTTTATTGTAAGCCCGTAATCAAATAACGCATATATTCATTCAGGCACCTCCGGTACCATAAAGGTATCAATTTTAAGGAGGTGCCATCTCTATGTCTAAAGATAAATTAACGATTGTCCCCGTTTCACTTGAT
>NZ_QAFW01000115.1 GCF_003057615.1 Metalysinibacillus jejuensis | reverse complement strand
TGAAAATCGTGGTATTCTTAGCCATGAGAGATTCCTCCTCGTAAATGTTGGTGTGGTAACTTACATTTTACATGGAATCTCTCTTTTTTATTGCATTTTATTGGTAAAAATTAGTTAATCAACAGACGTGAGAAAATACATTTACTAACTCTGAAATAGATCTTAATAGGATATATAAAGCTGGTGTTTCTACAAAAGGAGAGAACCGTGGTCTAGGTTTAGCTAATGTTCGTTCAATTTTAAATCAATATGAAAATTGTATTATGAGTACCCGTGTTGATAATAACTGGTTTATCCAAGAACTTCAGATTAGAAAATAGGTGAGTACGAATTGAGAATAGTCATTTGTGAAGATGATATTAAACAAAGAAGAAAACTCCAAAATTTAATTATACAAAATAGTTTTACAAACGACTGGGATACAGAAATTGTTTTATGTGCAGAAAGCCCACAACAAGTCTTAAGTTACATAGAACACAAAAAAGTGGATTGCTATTTTTTGGATATCGAACTTAATTCGGCACAAAATGGCTTAGAACTAGCTCAAGAAATTAGAAATAAAGATTCCTTAGCTAATATAATATTTG
Organism: Metalysinibacillus jejuensis; assembly: GCF_003057615.1. Taxonomy (GTDB): domain Bacteria; phylum Bacillota; class Bacilli; order Bacillales_A; family Planococcaceae; genus Metalysinibacillus; species Metalysinibacillus jejuensis. Next base: position 1,118 of record NZ_QAFW01000115.1, on the reverse strand, counting down.
TTACAACTTATGCAGATAGGTTGAAATTAACTTTTACATATAAAATCGCTGCACTAGATTATATAGTTAAAGATGATAAAAATTTTGACCAAAGTGTAGTCAGTTCTTTAAATGCGGCATATAAAAGTTTTAAAAATATTTATGAACAAAAAAAAGAGCAATATTTTAGTTTTAAGGTTGGCGAATTTTTAAGGAAAATATATTTCGGTGATATCTATTATTTTGAAACATCGACTAATGCTCATAAAGTAATTCTCAAAGAGGAAAATGGTATCTATGAATTTTATGGGAAATTAAAAGAGATAGAGGAAAATTTGGATGAAAGGTTTTTTAGATGCCATAGAAGTTATTTAATCAATAAGGATAAAATTGAAGTTTTTGATGCCAAATCCAAGCAAGTGAAACTTAATGATGGTTCATTATGCGAAGTATCCTATAAGAAAAAGAGATTATTACAGCAATTATATTTGGAAGCAAAGTAACAAAAATAATGTTTCTGGTGTAAACGCTTGAAGAAAATATAATAAAGCCACCGATTACTAGTAACCCCCTGGTCTTAAGCTTGGACGGACTTCTTTCTTTGGAGTCTGTCCCTTTTTGATTATGTGTAAGCGCCAAATATAGCACACCTTCAACGAATTCAATGGACATGAGACAATCATGAAAATGAATGAAGTTGGAGGTTTTTTTATGAACCGATCTGAAGTAAGCGTCAAATAGCACCCACCTGTTTTCCAGGGGGTGCTATTGTTATGCTATCTATGTAGTTCGTTTAGGCACGTGACAGTTGGTCGGAATTGCATCTGACCAAGGCATCAACGCATCTAACGCTGCTTCATCTGTTAAATCAATTAACGGTAATTGCTCGAAAATATAGGTTAAATATTTCAGTGGATCAAGTTGATTCTCTTTTGCTGTTTCCACAATACTATAGATAATTGCGCTGGCCTTTGCTCCTTTCGGAGAAGCTGAAAATAGCCACGCTTTTCTTCCCATCACGAACGGTTTAATGGAACGTTCGCCTCGATTGTTGTCCAATTCTAGACGACCATCCTTTAAAAATACCACGAGTTTCTGCCACTGATTTAAACAGTATGTAATGGCTTCACCCAATTTTG
>NZ_QAFW01000114.1 GCF_003057615.1 Metalysinibacillus jejuensis | reverse complement strand
CGCAAGCATCTTATTGTAGACAAGACGAACACAACCAAATGTTTTGGCTAATAATACTGCCTGTTCTCTGTTTGGTAGTAAACGGAATTTGAAAGCTTTGTTTTGTTTAGTCATATCAATTCACCTCGCTTTGTACGGAATAATATCGTATATATTGATTGTATCGTAGAAATACCGTACAATCAAGTGAGAGGTGATAATTTTGAAAGATAATAAAGAACGTGTAGAAATTCGTATGCCTAAATCAATTATCGAGAAATTAGATAAATACCAAGAAGAAAACGGACTGTCTACAAGAACAGCAACTATTCTCGAATTATTGCGAAAAGGCTTAGAAAAATAACTTTGGCTAAAGCCAACCGAAATTCATCTCCCACCTACTCATTGGTGCTATTCGCACCTTCACATTCCTTGAGGATGGGAGACTTCTTTCGGAAAGCCGTTAAACTTAACCATACATAAAAGTTCATTTTGCTTTCTCGACTACCATACGCTAAACAAATCTGCTCATAATCTACCATAATTTCACTAAACTCTTTGTTGCGTCCTAAGTCATGATAAGCACCTGCTAAATATTCATAACAGCGTAGTGCTTCTTCATAGCGCGTTTGTTCTAAGGCTAACTGTAACGTCACAGTTGCATAATCAATAATGTCTTCATATAAAGAATTGCTATATAAAAAGCGTAAATGCTCAATTTGATTAGTAACGATCATCACGCGTTCTCCTCTGCTGTATATATAACTTGATAAATCTCACGCGCTTGCACAATCGCTTGTCTAATAAGCTGAGTGACTTGAGGTGCTTGATAAACTTGCTGTAGCGCATCAATAACATTTCGTTGCGTTAACACAAACTCTTTTGGATAAGCTTCAATCGCTTGATAACTTGAATCAAAAAGCGAGGCTAAATCCCGATGCTGATACTCACTTATTTGCTTTAGGCGCGTATCTAGCACTTGATGTTCTTCACGACATACATCTAAATATTTGCTAATGTCCGCTATCATATAAATCATAGCAAAAAAGCTAAACGGTCATTTTTTTCGCACTCTACACGTAAACGTTTAAAATTGCTGTCTGCTTTAAGCTCCTCTAGTAAAAATGCGCGGATCATAAAAATCATACGGTTTTCGCTATGCTCTAGTAAAGCTGTACTGTTTGTCGTTAATAGCGCCCATATATCTAATGCTAATTGCACTTTTGTTAATTTGTATTGCTCAAAAGGTATGACTAATGCTACATTATGCAACTGTTGCTCTAGTTGTAAGAAACGTTCGAATGTTTTTTGATTCACTAAAAATATACTATCTTCTTTTTTAATCCCTGCTAGCATATTCTTTTCGCTGCCTCTCTCACTGAATAATATCCTCATTATACTTCATCTACTAATTTATTATAACTAGTGTTGATACTAAAGCTTTAGCACTATTTTACTCAATTAACAAAAACTTTTTGACTCTCGCCAATCGCCATTCATCTCCCTCTTATCGTGAGCTTTTCCCTACACACGATTGAAGAGGGCGTCTTCTGTCGGAAAAGATAATAAAAATCCCACGTCTGTTGATTAACTAATTTTTACCAATAAAATGCAATAAAAAAGAGAGATTCCATGTAAAATGTAAGTTACCACACAAACTTTTTACGAGGAGGAATCTCTCATGGCTAAGAATACCACGATTTTCATGTTACTTCAAAACTTTATTTCACAGGAAGAAATCAACGAAATTCTTGTTGAATATGGTTTTGAAGATACAGCTCGTAAATG
>NZ_QAFW01000113.1 GCF_003057615.1 Metalysinibacillus jejuensis | reverse complement strand
CTAAAAATGCGGTATTTAGTCAGCTTTTCGCCGCGTTAATTGCCTATGTTTTATTAAAGTTTTTACACAGCCGCATTCAATTGAAATCAGACGTAGACTCCTTGTCATTCGCAGGTTTTACACGCCTATTTCTTTGGCATGCGCTTCCGGTGAAATGGCGAACGTACGTCGAAGAAATCTTATCATCAGCTCGGATGATTTATCAAAAAAGTGTTACGTGATTTTGGCTAATCAACACGCGTGCTATTATATGTTACTGTTGATTTTAAATTTTCAGGGACTTTAGTTACTTTGATAGCATTACCGTATTGGTCTTTTGCATCGAAGTAGATGTCTTTAACAGCACTTGCCTCTGCATCTTTAGCTGTTGCTGTAAGTTCTTTAGTTGTTACTGTGAACGTTTTAGCGTAAGCTTCTTTTGTTTTTGCTGTTACTTCTTTAACTGGTAATGCTAAGTCTTTTGATGCAAGTTGATATACTTCTGCATCTACTAATTTAGCGTCCTCAGCTAATGCAAATGTTGCCTTGCCATCTTTTAATGATTTAAATGTTGCTACGAGTTCTTTACCATCTTTATCAGTAAGTGTAAGTGTTGTACCCTCTAGGTCTTCAGCAGTAACATCTTTACCTACTGTAACTTCAACAGATGTTTCGTTATTCGCCTAAACCTCATGAGTAAATAGAGTCTTTCAAAGCCTATGAATCATAAGGGTTTTACTATGTACGTTTGTTGTTTCCCTATAAAAGATATACCATTATTCCACATACCCTATGAAATAAAAATAAAAAAAATATAGCATTTATGCAGAGTAACCTGCGATTGCTTGTTACTCCATGGCAAAATAAAAATAGCGAGCAACCGGCTGTATACCAAGCAGTACCTAGCATACCCGATTTCCCGCTACTTTCCATCAACCCCATAGTGATAACTGACTATCTCTCTACTCAGCAAGCAGCCGTTACTGAATTTGCTTCTTGATATTATCACATTCTTCAATAATAAAGTCTGCCCAATAAGCTGGAGGATAATGTTGCACAAAATTGATATCCTCTTCATACATTTCATAAAATGATGATGTCTCCATAAGCTCCTTAGGGTTACCCCCATTAATCTTGCCAATAATCTCAGCTACTTCATCAAAAAAGCGATAATCATACTTAGTGTAATTTATCGATATTCTCAATGTGATGTTATGCCTTACTTTGTTTGAATGATGCAATAATAGCTTTAACTCTTTCCTCACTATAGCCTGTTAATAAAGCTAATGTAGTGACATCTACACCATTTTCATAGCCATTACGTATCGTTTCTTTTTTACCTTCTTCAATGCCTTCTGCTTTACCTACCTCAATACCTTCTTCAATGCCTTCTTCTTTAGCATGAAGTATGCTTAATTCATGATCCTCGATAGCTTTTAAACGTGAATGATACGCTATCACTGTCTCAGGCGTTTGACTTAATTCTTCCCATGCCGTAAAGGCTTCAAGTAAACGTTCATCTTTCATCGCTAGCTCCTCCAGTTCTTCATAAATTTCATCATACACACGTTGCTTTCTAGCATCGACCATACCTAATAATAATAACCATCGTACTAAAACATCATCGAGGGGATTGACCTTATCTTCATGCCAAGCTTGAATAAACTTTTTCATCTCAATGAAATGAATCTCTAAGACATCATCTTGCGCATCGAGTCGCTCTAGTGAACTATCTTCATATAAATGGTACGTACTATGATAATTCGCTGACTTTGAGAACAAGGTGAAATCACAAATGTTGATAGTAATCGTCGGTA
>NZ_QAFW01000112.1 GCF_003057615.1 Metalysinibacillus jejuensis | reverse complement strand
AGGCTGGGACAAAACCCTGCTTATAAATGAAAAGCCCTTGAACTTTTACATGGCGTAAAAGTTCAAGGGCTTTGATTTTTGTGGTTAAAAAAGAACACCTTCTGTTAAAATAAAGTCACCAAAACAAAACTCAACAGAAAGAAGTGTTCTTATGTTTAAAAATTATACCATGAATCAACTGATTTTGCCTCTAGATATTGAAATGAAATTACAAGCTAACGATATTGCTTTCCATGTCCACAACTTAGTGGAAAGTATTCCATACGAAGCATTCGCACCATTTCTTCGAAATGAGGGTTGTCCGGCTTATCATCCTCGTATGATGTTGAAAATTATTCTTTGCGCGTACACGCAGTCCGTTTTTTCAGGGCGTAAAATTGAAGCTTTACTCAAAGATAGTCTGCGTATGATGTGGTTAGCGCAAGGGTATGAACCCAGTTATCGTACAATTAATCGCTTCCGTGTTCATAAAGATATGAAGGAATTACTTCGTCAATGCTTTGTCCAATTCCGTTGCCAACTTGTCGAAACCAAACAGATTGATAACGAAGCGATTTTTATTGATGGTACGAAAATTGAAGCGAACGCCAATAAATTCACCTTTGTGTGGAAAAAAGCCATTGTACGTTACCAAACTAACCTTATTGAAAAATCGCAGGCGGTGTATGATGAATTACTTGACCAGTCGATTATCCCGGCAATTCAACGTGAAAACGAAGAAGAACTGACGCTACCTGAACTTGTCCAAGTCATTGAAGCTGTCGATGAGGTCGTCAAAGACTTTGATCAACAGATTGAAGCATCGACAGATGCGTCGGAAAGAAAACACCTGCGCCGCCAACGTAAACACCCGAAAGCCATGCGTAAAACATTGATTGACCTTGCATTACGTAAACAAAAATACGCCAAGGACATGACGATTTTTGGCACACGAAATAGTTATGCGAAGACAGACCAGGATGCCACTTTTATGCGGATGAAAGATGATTATATGAGAAATGGGCAGTTAAAAGCAGGGTATAACGTACAAATTGCGACTGAAGGACAGTATGCCCTTGCATATCAGATTTTCCCAAACCCTACGGATACCTTGACGTTACGCCCTTTTCTAGATGAAATTGAAGCAAACTATTTTACGTTACCTGAACATATTGTGGCAGATGCAGGCTACGGCAGCGAACAAAATTACGATGATATTCTGACGAATCGCAAGCGTGAAGCGCTCATAACGTACAACCTTTACCTACGTGAACAAAAGAAAAAGTATCAACAAAACCCCTTCAATACAGCTAACTGGCCCTATGATGAAACGACAGATAGCTATACCTGTCCTAACCAGCAAACGCTAGCGTTTCACCATTCCTCGGTCCGAACGGACCGAAACGGTTTCACGCGAACATTCAAGGTATACCAATGTGAAAATTGTACCGGCTGCCCTTTCCGTGCCTCCTGTACAAAAGCTAAGGAAGGGAATCATCGTACCTTAGTGGTGAATGAAAAATGGGAAAACCAAAAAAAATATGTAAAAGCGAAGCTTTCAGCGGAAAAAACAGGCGCGATTTACCGAAAACGTAAAATCGATGTTGAACCTGTTTTTGGTCACCTGAAAGCTAATTTGCGTTTCACTCGCTTCTCCGTTCGCGGCAAAGCGAAGGTTGCGAATGAAATGGGGCTAGCGTTGATGGCTGTGAACTTGCGAAAGTTCACAGCCAATCAATAAAAATACCTATAAAAAATTGAAAAAGAGAAATTGAGCGCACTCAATTTCTCTTTTTCTTTGGCTGAACACTAGTTATGTCCCAGCCTC
>NZ_QAFW01000111.1 GCF_003057615.1 Metalysinibacillus jejuensis | reverse complement strand
TGTCAATATCGGCTTAAAATTCCCCAAAAATATCGGAATAAAATTCCTCACTTTTCTGTTTTAACCGTGTGAGGCAGCGGGAAAATTCCCGCTTTTTTCTTCTCCTCCATACGGTAAGAATCGCCCTTTATATTAAAGGTAACAGAATGATGCAGAAGACGATCTAGGATCGCAGTAGCTAATACATCATCTCCAAACGTTTTGCCCCATTCTAAGTATGATTTATTCGACGTAATGATCATTGCGCCCTTTTCGTACCTTCTTGAGACTATTTGAAAAAACACGTTTGCTGTTAAGGCATCGAATGAAAAATAACCAATCTCATCAAGAATAATCAAATCAGGTTTACATAATCGATTGATTAAATAATTCATCGTCCCTTTTTTCTCTGCTTTTTGACATTGCTCACCTAACTCATCTGCTGTCATAAACAACACTTGGTATCCTTGGGCAAGTGCTTCTAATCCAAAGCCGATTGCTAGATGGGTTTTTCCCACACCCGGTGGACCGAGAATAATACGGTTTTCACCGTTCGCAATATAACGGCACGTACACGTTTCCTTCACGCGTTGTTCACTAATACTTGGCTGGAAACTAAAATCAAAATCGTGAATCGTTTTACTATAAGGGAATTTTGCTCTTTGAATACGTTTTGCTAAAGCCTGTGATTCGCGAAGTTCCCACTCTTGTTTGACAAGCGTGTCAAGAAAGTCAAAATATGATACATTATTGGCAGAAGCACTTTCTACGAGTTCATCGATTTGAAGTGCGGTTTGCTGCCATCCAAGCGCTGTTAAGCGCTTTTCGAGTAATGAGTGCATAATTATTAATCACCTTCCTCGAGTGCAGCGTATACAGCTAATGATCGATTTGCAACATTAGTAATTGGAGTAGGAGAATCTGGGGTCGCCAAACCATGAAGATTCGTTTCCTGCTCTTTTTTTGTGCCGGGTAATCCTTGATAGTGACGGTCATCCATCGACATTTGATGTTTGCCCTCGATCAATAGATGTGTGGCGATGCACTCATATTCATCATAAATTTCAAGTATGCCTTCGTTCGTTTCATGGATTTTTACTTGTTGTCCAGCGTAACGATAGGGTACGGAATATTTATTTTGCTGATACGATATCAAACAATCCTTACTCACTTCCCGGAGTTCCCATTGTCTAATTTGGTATAGCGGTTTTTTATTCCATTGAAGGAGTAAAGAACGCTCCTCTTCAAATCGATCATTTGGACATTGTTGGGTTGTCTGATTTCGCTTTTGATGTACAACCTCATTAAGCCATTTGCGTACTTCATAATTCAATTCTTCTAATGTCTCTGGGAGACGACGTTTTAAGAAATTTGATTTTAAATAAGCTACTGCACGTTCTACTTTTCCTTTTGTTTGCGCCCGATAAGGTTTACAAGCTTTTGGGATGACACCGTAATAAGCAAGGAAATCTTCAAATTTCTTGTTAAAACGAATCTGACTAACACTATGCTTAGTGACAACGGTACGCATATTATCGTAAAGCAACTGTTGTGGAATCCCGTTAAAATAACTAAAGGCATTCATATGACACTTCATTAAAGTTTCCTGTGTCATATCAGTTGTAAACTCGATATATCGCTTTCGTGAATAACTTAAAATCATAATAAATGCATAGAGTGGTCGTTTGACACCATCTACTAAAAACTCCCCAATATCTTCTGCCCAATCTACTTGCGCTTGACGGCCAGGGGCTGTTTCAAATCGAACAGTCGCTTGTTTTTTAGGAGCTTCCCGATAAGGTTGTACAAATTCTCTTAGAATGGTGCTTTTACCTTCATACCCCATTGCACAAATCTCTTCCATTAAGACTGCACAATTCGTTGTTCCTTCCTTAATCCGCTCCAACAAGTAAGCCTTATATGGATCTAGTTTGCTTTTCCTTGGTGTTCTTTTCTTTGATACTGGAACTGTATCTGCATTTAAATGTTTTCTCACTGTTTTTCGATCAAAGCCTGTTTCTCTTGCTATGGCACTAATCGTCCATCCTTTCTGTTTCAATTCTCTAATCATCAAAAAATCCTCCAACAATAACGTCATTCCTACACTTCCAATCTATCTCTTTATGAAATAGATTATCTCGGATAGGTGGGGAATTTTAAACCGTTATTATTGAGGATTTTAACACCGATATTCACA
>NZ_QAFW01000110.1 GCF_003057615.1 Metalysinibacillus jejuensis | reverse complement strand
AAGAAAAACAACTGTAAACGCCTCTCTTTCGCTGGTTTTACGCGCCAGCTTCTTTGTGCTACTCTGCCAATCGAATGGCGGATTGGTCTGGGAGAAATACTCGAATTTCATCGCGAGCTGTATCAAATAAATACTGGATGATTTTGGTTAATCAACACGTGTGATAAAAACGAAAGAAAAACAAAGGAATTCGTATACCCTTTTAAATAAAGTGAATATTCCGATATTTAAAAGAAGCAAAAAGTAGAGCCAATCCATTACGGATCAGCTCTACTGTGGACACCTATTTCGACGATTTCATCACGTTTTGCGATTTATTCGCCAGTAACGTTTCGTTTAATTATCCTTCAGGAGTTCCTTCTACTGGTTTAGCTGGAGGTGTAATTGTGTAAATTTCCCATTTACTATCTTTGTCTTCTGCAAAAAATACACGTTTAGTAGCATCTTTATAGACATGTAAACCATTATTAGAATCGTCAGTGATTGTAACCAAATTAGCTACACCAGCTTTTACAGAAATTAATGTCTTATAATTAGTAGTATTTAAATCTGATTCGAATTTATAGAAAGCACGTGCCTCATAAGTTTCATCTTTTTCAGCATCATGAGTTGGGTCAGCTATAGCATTTTTTACAGTTGCACTTGCAATACCATCAACGATAGTTTTTACATCTGAATTATTCACTTTTTCTTTAACAAGCACATTTAATGCAAGTACTGCTTCTGCTGAAAGTGTTTTACCAGCAATTAGTTCTAATTGAGCTTTAGTTGCTGTACCAGCTTTAGCTGCTGTATATGCTGCATCAAGAGCCTTTTCAGCTGCAACTGCATTAGCTACTGCTTCAGTAACTGTTACGTTGATCTCTAAAGTTTCTCCACCATACTCAACATAAAGTTTAGTAGTACCAGCTTTACCTTCTGCTTTAACTGTTACAGTACCAGCAGCATTTTCTGCTTTAGCAATTGTAGCATTACCAGTAGCTAATGTTGTGAATGAAGTAACATCTTCGAATACTTCACCATATTGGTCGATACCAGCAAATGTTAATTTGAATTCTTTAGAATCAACATCATCAATTGTAATAGCTAAAGTATTTTCTTCAACATCAACTAATTCAGACTTTTCTTTATCCCAAACTTTAGCAACTGTTAAACCTTCTACAAATTTAGGGGCTTCAGAGCTGAAGTTCACAACAACTGTATCTGATTTTAAGTTAGAAGTTTTTGCTTCTGCAGTTACTTCAACAGTTACGTTTTCTGGAACAATTAATTCACCAGTGTTTTTACCAATAGTTACTTGAGTTGCAATTGTAGTATTTTGTTTAACACCATCTTTTGTATATACATACTTATCAGTTTCCCAAGTTAAAACATTACCATCTTTATCTTTGATAGTTTTGATAGTCCAAGTAAGGTCTGATGGATTTAATGCTACAGCATTACCCGCTGCATCTTTAGCAGTTGCTACAAGTTTAACTTTGTTTGTTTTGTTAGCACCCGCATTTGAGTTATTAATAGTTTCTTCTTCTTTAATCTCAATAGAATCTACTAATTCTTCTAAAGCCGCAACTGTGAATGCTTTAGCAGTTGTTTTAGTACCAGCTTTGAATGTTAAAGTAGTTGTAGAAACTGATTCATTACCTGTTAATGTTAACTTATAACCAGCAAATTTGTTTGAAGCAGCAGTTTCAGTAATTTCACCTTTTTCAGTTACATATACCTTAACTGGTGAACCTGTTACAGAAACATACTTATTTGCTTCTAAAGTAGGAGTTACGTCAAATGCATCTCCGTATTGGTCTACAGCTTTTACAATTACTTGAGTTGAGCCTAATAAAGCTACTGTAGTTACTGGTGCATCCACTGTTACTGCGTTAGCTGCACGTTTACCGCCAACTTTTACAGAAATTTCGTTAGATTTGATTGTAGTGTCAGCATCAACTTTATACTCAACAGATACTTTGTAAGTTTTTTCTGTTGTATCAGTTAAACCTGTACCAGTGAATACTAACGCTACACCTTTAGAATTTTCTTGCTTAGTAATTCCTTGAGCAACTACTGTGAATATCGGTGTTAAAATCCTCAATAATAACGGTTTAAAATTCCCCACCTATCCGAGATAATCTATTTCATAAAGAGATAGATTGGAAGTGTAGGAATGACGTTATTGTTGGAGGATTTTTTGA
>NZ_QAFW01000010.1 GCF_003057615.1 Metalysinibacillus jejuensis | reverse complement strand
TTGTGGTGCAGAAAAACCTATGAAGCTATCTGAACGTACTTACCGTTGTTCATGTGGGTATGTGGCATATCGTGACTATAATTCAGCCATCAATATCAAAAATGAAGGCATTCGCCTATTGGCATTAACATAGAAACAAAAACTCTTGGAACAAGAGGGTTAGCTCGGTCAGTTTTCGTTGGCTAGTAAAAGCAACGATAAGTCGAGAAGCCCCCACTTCAATTAGACCGCAAAGTCAATAAGTGGTGGGTAGTTCACAGACTCGAACCATAAAATAAAGTGGAAAGCTAAAAAAACACCAGCTACTATTGAAAACAACCAATCTTTTTTCCTTAACTCTTTTAACTCAGGCGTATACTTATATAAAAACAAGGGTAACATAAGTAGAACGGAAAAGAGCATACGATAAAACGCAATAACACCTGCATCTGCGGTAGAAAATTTCACGAATATTGCAGATAGCGATACAGATAGCACACCAATAACAATAGGGATATAAGGATGCATCTTCGGTTTTTCCATGAACATCACTTCTCTCTCTTGGTTACTTTATCATTTTATAAAGGGGGTAAGCAATATGAGCTTTTTTTCTTTTGACACCTTGACACTAGAAATAATAATTAAACTGATTTTTGCAGCTACCTTAAGTTTAATCATTGGTTTTGAAAGGGAATTGAAAAGAAAACCTGTAGGTCTTAAAACGAGTTTAGTCATTGCTACATTTAGTTGTTTGTTAACAATTATCTCTATCGAAACAGCCTATTCCACGCCTGCTCGTCCAGACATTAATATTACTATGGACCCGCTTCGTCTTGCTGCACAAATTGTTAGCGGTGTAGGTTTCCTCGGTGCAGGGGTCATTTTACGTAAGGGCAATGATAATGTGACAGGGCTAACTACAGCAGCAATGATTTGGGGAGCAGCAGGTTTAGGTATTGCCGTTGGGGCCGGATTTTATTTACAAGCTACTTTAGCTGTCGGCATTGTAGTTATTGGTATTGAGTTTATTACCCCTTTTGTTATGCGCATCGGTCCTAAGCGGCTGCGCCAACAAGAACTTTTTATTAAAATACATGTCAATGACAGCATGGCTATCCCTCTACTAATCGATTTTTTAAAAGTTAACAGTTTAATCATTCAACAGTTAAAATTGATTGACGCTACCGAGCATGAAGTCCATGCCAAACTTGCGATGTATGAAGCACACGATTCTTTACACGTGTACGAAGCACTTCACCAATTGCCGTATGTGCATTATATTGAGATTGAATTTGTCTAGGAGGTAAAGTTATGAAAGAATTTTTCACACTATTAAGAGGTGGTAATAAATCATCTTTTATTGCAGCAATCGTTAACCTCATTTTAGGTTGTTTAAAAGGTGGTGCTTTCTTTTTTACGGGAAATGTCGCGTTATTTGCTGAAATGATGCACTCTCTAGGAGATGCCGCTAACCAGTTTTTTGTCTTTATTGGCTCTGCACTCTCTAAAAAATCACCAACGAAGCGCTTCCCTACCGGCTTTGGTCGCATTGTTAATCTCGTATGTTTAGGTGCCGTATTAATTGTTGGTATTTTATCTTATGAAACGATTAAAGAAGGAATTCATCATATTATGCATCCTACATCAGCAGAAGGGTTTTGGATTAGTATTGGTGTGCTTGCTATCGGTGTCATCTTAGAAGGAACTGTACTGTTAAAAGCTGCACAAGAAATTGCCCATGAGGTAGGTTTTGATCACGCTGGTGTTAAAACAATCCCTTTAGCCATTACAAATATTAACCGTGCTAAACCCGCAACAAAACTTGTATTTATGGAAGACTTCGTTGCAACTTTTGGTGGCGTACTAGCTATCATAGCTATTGTTATTGCTAAATTAACAGGCTTTCACGCAGCAGAAGGTATTGCTTCTGTCGCCATTGGACTGATGATGTTTTATGTAGTAGGTCGTGTATTTTTAGACAATGCTCGAGGCGTTATTGGGGAAACTGATGAAGAAATGCTTGATCATATTGCTTATCTTGTATTAGATGATCCCAATGTTGTGGATATCGAACGTCTAGAAGTTGTTAAAGAAGGCGAATTTTTACATGTGGAACTCGTCGTTGAAGTAGACCCTTCCTTGTCACTAGCTTATTTAGACGATGTACGTGAATATCTCACAGAGACGTTGCTCTGTCAAAAAGGCGTATCACGTGTAGCCATTATGTTTGACGAAGATGACGGTGAAGCTGAATGGCAGCATCGAAAAGCACGTCCGTTACTAAAATAATACTTGCATACTAAAAAGACGCATGCGCGCAAAATCATACTTTGCGCGCATGCGTCTTTCTTATAAAATTATCGTGCTGCTCGTAAAATTTGCATAACATCTTCTCGATTAAGTTTAGCAAAATTACCGAATGGCCCATTCATCATGGCGTGATCAGCAATTTGCTCAAATGTTTTATCATCGATACTATAATCGCTTAGCTGACTTGGCGCTCCTAACGACTGCCAAAATGCGGAGAGACGTTCAATGCCTTCCTCAGCTACTTGTAAAGGCGTTTTATTTGTCGCATCGACATGCCATACGTTTACGGCAAGCTTAGCAAAACGCTCAGGGTTCGTCATGATAACATGCTTCATCCACTTTGGGAATAAAATAGCTAACCCGCCTGCATGAGGAATATCGTGGATAGCCGAAACGGCGTGCTCGATATTATGCGAGCCCCAATCTCCGCGTGAACCAATAGCTAAAAAACCATTCAGTGCAATCGTACCTCCGAGTAAAATAGTTTCACGCAATTCGTAGTTTTTTGGATCTCTTATTACTTTAGGTGCTACTTCAATCATTGTGCGTAATAACCCTTCAGCCATTTCATCGGTAATAGGGGTATTTGTAGCATTATTAAAGTACTGTTCAAAGGTATGCGACATAATATCAACAATACCGTAAACAGTATGGTTTGCTGGTACACTAAACGTATACGTTGGGTCCATAATCGAAAACGTCGGGAAAGTAAGCGGGCTGCCCCATCCTAACTTTTCTTGTGTTTTAGGATTTGTAATAACCGACCCTGAGTTCATTTCTGAGCCTGTTGCGGCAAGTGTTAACACTACGCCAATTGGTAACGCTTCTTGTACTGTTGCTTTCCGCGTTACAATATCCCACGCATCGCCATCATATTTTGCAGCTGCTGCGATTAATTTCGTACAATCAATGACAGAGCCACCACCCACAGCTAGTACGATATCTACATTATGCTCTTTACATAAAGCGGCTCCTTCATTTGCTGTCGTTACACGTGGATTAGGATCGACCCCAGCTAACTCAATAATCGTTTTATTTTCTGCTTGCAAAACGGCTACCACATCATCATAAACGCCGTTTCGTTTCACACTCCCCCCGCCATACACAACGAGCACAGTTTGATAAGGTGTGAGCGACTTTGCTAATTGATTTGCTACCATGTTACGACCAAAATGAATTTTAGTAGGATTATAAAAGGTAAAATCATTCATAATGATATCCTCCTTCATAGTATGGCAAAAAAGATCGTTCCAAAAAATAGATGGGACGATCCTTTTTGCTTATTTAATATTAATGCGCGCCATAGCTTTGTGAATGCGTTAATTCACTTACACCCAGCCACGGAAACGTGAAGCTTCTGCAGTGCGTCGAACCCCTACCATATAAGCAGCTAAACGCATATCAATATTGCGTGTAGTAGCTGTCGTATAAACGTTTTCAAATGCATCTACCATCTTCTTAATTAAACGCTCTTCTACTTCTTCTTTTGTCCAGTAGTACCCTTGGTTGTTTTGCACCCATTCAAAGTAGGATACCGTTACACCGCCAGCTGATGCTAGTACGTCTGGTACTAATAAAATACCTCGCTCTGTTAAAATCTTTGTCGCTTCTGCTGTCGTTGGACCGTTGGCCGCTTCTACGACAATATTTGCTTTAATTTCATGTGCATTATCTGCTGTAATTTGATTTTCAATCGCAGCAGGTACTAAAATATCGCAATCTAGCTCTAATAATTCTTTATTTGAAATTGTATTTTCAAATAAAGTCGTTACTGTACCAAAGCTATCACGACGATCTAGTAAATAATCAATATCTAAACCATTAGGATCGTGAAGCGCACCATAAGCGTCTGAAATCCCGATTACTTTTGCACCTAAATCGTGCATAAATTTCGCTAAGAAGCTACCTGCATTACCGAAACCTTGAATAACAACGCGTGCTCCACGAATATTAATACCACGTTTTTTTGCTGCTTCTTCGATTACGATTGTAACCCCTTGTGCTGTAGCTCGGTCACGGCCTTGTGAACCTCCTAGCACTAGTGGCTTACCTGTAATAAAGTTAGGTGAGTTAAACTCATCCATTAAACTATATTCGTCCATCATCCATGCCATAATTTGTGCGTTTGTCATTACGTCTGGTGCTGGAATATCTTTTGTTGGCCCAACGATTTGGCTTACTGCACGAACATAGCCACGGCTAAGGCGTTCTAGCTCACCCATAGACATTTCACGCGGGTCACAAATTACGCCACCTTTACCACCGCCATAAGGTAAATCTACAATGCCACACTTTAGTGTCATCCACATTGATAATGCTTTTACCTCGTCTTCATAAACGCCTGGGTGGAAACGTACGCCACCTTTAGTTGGCCCTACTGCGTCATTATGTTGTGCACGAAAACCTGTATAGACTTTTGTAGAACCATCATCCATACGAACTGGAATGCGTACTTGTAGCATACGTAATGGTTCTTTTAATAATTCATACATCGCTTCATCGTAACCTAATTTATTTAACGCTTCATGAATAATTGCTTGTGTTGACGTTAATACGTTTAAATTCTCAGACATTGATTTCGCCTCTTTTTACATTATAGTATGGTTGTTTCGGCATCATTGTAACATAATTTGTGTCGATATTGTGTATCAAACCCCTTGAAACGATGAAAAAATAAAAGGTATAAGTCGCTTTTTTGCTACTTATACCTTTATTTCTCTTTAAAAGCCCGATTCGTCAATCCAATCTTGCATTTTGTTGCGCAGTGAGTTAAAGCCATTTGCATCTATTTCGTCAACGCGGTCTTGCAACGATTTACGCGGCGCACCGTCACGACGTTTTGCCGGAGGTCTCTCTTGTAAAGCGCGAATCGATAAACTTATTTTTTCAGCTTTACGGTCTACTTCAAGTATCTTTACTTTAACCGTGTCACCTACACTTAAAAAATCAGCTACATTTTTAACGAAGCCATACGTAATTTCTGAAATATGCACTAAGCCTTGTGTATGTTCATCAAGGGCAATAAATGCACCGTATGGCTGAACGCCTGTCACTGTGCCAACTACAATGTCACCCACTTCGTATTTTTTTGACATACTACTTCCTACTTTCTAAAATTTACTACGATAAACGTCGGGTAAATTATAACATATTGTAGAAAGTCACATCAAAAATTCACCCTTTACCAATACGCCACAACAGCTTATTATCTACGATTTCATTATACATCGGTAATGTGAGCGTATGATTATCCGTAGTAAAAATCAACGTAACTCTTCCGTATTCATAATGACCTCGCACTTCTAACGTAGCTCTTGTAATATCAAAGTTTTGTGGTATTGCATAATCGCTATCTACAAAACTAGAAACATCAATGCCTTGCTGTTTAGCGAACACATAAAAAATCGCTGTATTTTCAAGTGATTCTCTTATTGTAGCTAGCATAGCAGGAGTATAAGCATCTAGTAGACCTTGTATAACAGTGATATTGGCGTCAATCGACCGCCCAAACTCAGTATAATTAAATTGATCAGTTAAATTAAACTGTTGTACGAGCTCATACTGCAGTAAATCTGAAGAAACACCTTTTGGATACTTTTCATACATCTCTTTTGCTACTTCTCCATACATACCACGTGCTATAGCATCTTGCGTCGTCGGTAACGCATCATTTAAAACAAAAGCAAGACCGTTCGCATAATCATGCACTACATTTTCCCCTTTAACAAGTAGGCGTTCGTATGCTTGCAAAATAGGTTGTAACTCTTGGGCTGTGTAATTGCCTTCACCTAATTGGCCATATTGATAATGGAGTGCTATCTGTTTGAGATTGTCATCTAACTCATCATACATAGCTGCGGGTAAGCGCAAATAAAAACGTGATTCATTATTTTGCGTTACTAATTCAATATGTTGCGCTTTAGCTTTTTGAATTAAATCATCTGTTAACTTGCCATCCCATAAATCACTATTATATGCCAAAGTGAGCTCTCCATACATATGAAAGTTTTGGGAAGATGGAGGCAATTCAAAAGGATCTGCGGATGCTTCGTTATAAAAAGTATAGGCTTCTTCAATAAACTGCGAATCATTTTCTGCTTTAATATGCGCAATGGTTTGCATAACGCTAAGTTGCGTCATAGCGTCGTCTGAGAGTCCTAACGTTTTTTGCATTTTCTTAGCTTTTTGTTCAAGCAAATGAATAAGCTTCTCTTCGTCAGATATCGCCGTTTCTTGCGGAACACTATAAATAATAATTGCTAATAAAAACATGCTAGCTACTGTCACTATGACCGCAATAGGTGTACGCCATTTTTGACGACGGGGTTGCTGACATACTTGTGCTACGGGTTGGTGTAATTGATTGATTACTTGTTCTTTGTTAAAGGAACTCGTCATTCTGTCGTAGGATTTTTTAGCTAACTGCATACGTTGCTCAAATTGCTTATCGTCCATCTCTAATCTCCCCCTTCTCTAACATTGCTTTCAATTGTGCTTTAGCTCGCACTATACGTACTTTAACAGTTGAAAGTTGAATTCCTAAAATCTCTGCAATTTGTTCATAACGTAATTCGTGAAAATAAAATAAGATAATAGGATAGCGGTATTTTTCATCTAAAGCTTGGAGACACGTATGTACTTGCTGATCTTCTTCAAAGCGCAATAAATACTGCTCAGGTGTTTTTACCGTCTCAACACCT
This sequence comes from Metalysinibacillus jejuensis, assembly GCF_003057615.1. Classification (GTDB taxonomy): domain Bacteria; phylum Bacillota; class Bacilli; order Bacillales_A; family Planococcaceae; genus Metalysinibacillus; species Metalysinibacillus jejuensis. Next base: position 69,157 of record NZ_QAFW01000010.1, on the reverse strand, counting down.
TCGCTTTGTAACTTGTCCCGTCTCGCTTGTTCACGCGCTACTTTACGATAATAATCCCTAGCTGTATTTAATGTGATTTTATACAGCCATGTTGTGAAATTTGTATCATTGAACTGTGTTAAAAATCGATAAAGTTTAATGAAGACTTCTTGCGTTACATCATTAATATCTTGTGGGTAAACACCGCATTGATAGGCAAACTTTTCGACAGTGAAATGATAATGTTCAATGAGTTGTAGATAAGCTTCTTTATCACCTAGCTGTGCGCGCTTAATCGTTTCGTTCATCTATTTTTCTCCCTCCTTATTTATGATACGTAGGCTTTTATTATTTTGTTACAGTTGTTTTATTGGACAATCATTGCCATAATAAAGTATTGCAATTTTGAAAGGAGCTTGTATTTTGTCATCAAGAGATCAATTTACAACAAAGATTGGCTTTGTGTTAGCTGCTGCAGGTAGTGCGATTGGGCTCGGCGCTATTTGGAAATTTCCTTATATGGCAGGCAGTAATGGCGGTAGCGTTTTTATTTTATTATTTATCGCTTGTATTTTTTTCATTAGTTTACCTGTATTAATCGCTGAATTTATGATTGGGCGACGTGGACAAAAGGATGCGGTCACTTCTTTTAAAGAACAAGTACCTCATACCCCATGGTATATGGTCGGCTATATGGGTATGATTATGGCTGCGCTTATCTTATCATTTTACAGTGTCGTTGGTGGCTGGATTTTAAGCTATCTTGGACGCGCTGTACGATTTGCTTTAAAGCCAGCAGAAGGCGAAACTTTTGCTTCGTTATTTACGAGCATTATCCAAAACCCTTGGGAAGCCGTTTTTGTACAAGGTTTATTTATTTTATTAACGATCGTTATTGTACAAGCTGGGATTAAAGGCGGTATAGAAAAGGCGAGTAAGTTTATGATGCCTGCTTTATTTATTTTCTTTATTATTTTAGTTGTGCGTTCATTAACGCTAGATGGTGCTATGGAAGGCGTACGCTTTATGTTTGTACCTAACTGGGAGTTTTTAACCGCCAAAACATTTTTACTAGCACTTGGACAAGCGTTCTTTACGTTAAGTGTTGGGGTATCGGTAATGATTACTTATGCGTCTTACCTTGGTAAAAACGAAAATATTGGTAGCGCAGGTATCAATGTAGCAATTATGAATATTTTAATTTCATTATTAGCAGGGCTTGTTATTTTCCCTGCAGTGTTTGCGCTTGGCTATACGCCCGATCAGGGTCCTGGTCTTGCTTTTATTATTATCCCTGCCGTATTTGAACAACTGCCAATGGGCGGGCTATTTTTAATTATTTTCTTTATATTATTACTATTTGCCACGATTACCTCATCTATCTCAATGTTAGAAATTGTAGTATCGATTGCGATTGGGGATCGTAAGGCTAGCCGTGTACGCATTGCTTGGATTGGTGGCTTGCTTATCTTTATTATTGGTATTCCAAGTGCACTCTCTTTCGGTATATGGTCACATATTTCCATCTTCGGAAAATCCATATTTGATGCCGTAGACTTTTTAACAAATAATATCGGTATGCCACTAGGCGCTTTATTAATCTCAATTTTTGCCGGGTACTACTACCGCATTGAAATTTCTAAGCAAGAGCTCAACACGACAAATGTAATGTACTATACGTGGTTAGCACTCATTCGTGTCGTTTCACCAATTGCTATACTTATTATTTTTATTCAAGGTATCAAATAATAACAATGAGCTATCTTATAATTGAAAAACCCTTAAACTTTCACAGTACGTAAAAGTTTAAGGGTTTTAACTTTATCCACTAAAAATAAGTGTTTTCTCTAGCATAGACAAGCTGACAAAGCGAAGGCTCCGTACTTAAGCTGCTAAATTTCAGGAAAACCATATGCGTGCTTCCCTTATTCACAATATTATTGCCTATAACCATTTTACAGTTGACATTTCGCTTCAAACTTAACAGCTAATAATTGATAAGCAATGGCCACACAATCTTCTAAAGGTAGCCACTGCTCAAATGAACACTCATAAACACGTTGAATTACTTTACCAAGTTCACTTGGATCATCAATTGCTTGAAGGGCCGCTACTACGTCTGCTGCTTCTGTATCATATTCTCCTTGTCCTAACTTAAAGGGATCCCAACTTTGTACAATTTGTACAGCTGAGCGATTCATTTTGATATTTTCCATTTCGCTTCACCTAGTATCTTATTTAATAATGGTATGATAACATAAGAACAAAAAAAGGGAAGTGAATGAATTTTGCAAAACTTTGATACAGTAATTGAACGTCGTGGTAGTCACGCAATGAAATGGGACGGTTTCGCACCGGTTTACCAACTCGAGAGCACAGAAGGTATTTTACCAATGTGGGTCGCTGATATGGATTTAGCTGCGCCTGACTTTGTTATTGAAGCGATAAAGAAGCGACTTGAACACCCGATTTTTGGTTATACACACGTAGATGAGGCTACAAACAAAGCGGTTCAAAATTGGGTTAAAACCCACCATAACTATGAAATTACCGCGCAAGATATTTTATTCCGCAGTGGCGTTATTCCTGCTTTAGCCAATGCCATCGAAGCATTAACAGCGGTTGGTGATACAATACTCATCTCTACACCTGTGTATCATCCATTTTATTTTGTTCCTACTAATTTAAACCGCAAACTGGCTACGTGTTCGCTTCATGAAGAAAATGGTCATTATACTTTTGACTTTACCGCATTTGAAGAAGCCTTAAAAACAGCACAAGCGTATATTTTATGTAATCCACATAATCCTGGTGGCATGGTATGGACAAAGGAAGATTTACAAGAAATCGTACGCCTATGCGAGAAGCATAATGTATTAATTTTATCAGATGAAATTCATGCTGACTTAGTATTTGAAGGTCACACTCATACAGCGATTGCTACATTAGCTAACCCTAAAAACGTCATAACATTTATGGCCCCTACTAAAACATTTAACTTAGCCAGCATTCAAAGTGCTTTTATGATTGTACCAGATGAAGAAAATCGACAAAAAATTAATGCCGTCTATGCTGCAACCGGTCATGGAGCAATAAATGTGCTAGCGATTGAAGCGACACGCGCAGCTTTTGAACAAGGCGAAGCTTGGCGTCAAGATTTACTGCGCTATGTTGAACAAAACATGGATGAAGTATGCACCGCTTTAAATCAACTTGATGGCATTACGGCTCATAAGCCTAATGGCACTTACTTATTATGGATTGACTATCGTCAAACCGGATTCACGGAACAAGAAATGATGCAGCGTTTATTATACACAGGCAAATTGGCATTAGAGCCTGGTACTAAGTATGGCGAAGACGGACGCGGCTTTTTACGTATGAACCTCGCATGTTCTCGCGCTACTGCACGAGAAGCTATTACACGCTTTACTAAAAGCCTTGCCTAAAAAAAAAGAGCCCACGTTTTATACTAAGCGTGAGGCTCCTTTTTTCATTTCGTATGATTAATTTTTTCATCATGCATAACGCGGTTTTCAATTTCTTTTGCTTTTTCAGCTTGTTTCTTAGAAATTTTAAGAATCCAACGATAAATGAAAAATAAAATTACCATACCAATCGCAAATGAAATTGCAGCTGGAATATATTCTGATTTATCTTCTGGGAAATACAGGAACGGCATTAATATAGTTAGTGCATCCAACGTAATTGCCTCCTACTCTTTTAATTTATAAAATTTCGATTGACTCGATTACAACATCTTCTACTGGTTTGTCACCACGGCTCGTTTTCACACTTGCGATGGCATCTACAACGTCCATACCTTCAACTACTTGACCAAATACCGTATGTTTTTGATCTAAATGAGGTGTACCGCCGTTTTGCTCGTAAGCTTCAGCAATTTCCTTTGGCCAGCCGCCTTGTTCTAATTGTTTAGCAGAAGCTGGTGCCTCATTATTTTGTACGATAAAGAATTGAGAACCATTTGTATTAGGTCCTGCGTTTGCCATTGAAAGCGCACCGCGTAAGTTAAATAAATCCATTGTAAACTCATCTTCAAATGAGTTACCCCAAATAGATTGACCACCCATACCTGTGCCATTTGGGTCGCCACCTTGAATCATAAAGTTAGGAATAACACGGTGGAAAATAACGCCCTCGTAATAACCTGATTTTGCATGACCTAAAAAGTTTTCAACTGTTTTTGGTGCTTGTTTAGGGAATAATTTAATTTTAATAGCACCTTTATTCGTATTCATTTGAACAAGAACTTCGCCTTCTTGTACTTCTGTTGTTAATTGTGGAAACATGTTAGTCTCTCCTTCATCCATTTACTATAACTAAAATTTTAGCTCCTTTTAGTTTAGCACACGTCTGTTATTTTTTCTGTTAATAAGCGGTGAATTTTACGAAAACACTTTCTTATAAAAAAGAAGTGCGTATAATTAACATGACAAATTGAGATAGCAAGCGCTATCCCTTAACCGATTTCACTATCCTCCCATGTCTAAGACGATGGGCTTTCCCATTCGGAGAATTTGTAAGAAAGGAAGCTATTATGCGAAAATTGTTAGGTATTGCTTGTATTATGCTTGCATCAGTTGCGATTGCTTATTTATTCAAACTACTATTTGCTGAGTGGGCAGTAGCGGAAGAACGTGTAGAGTATATTGAATCTTCTATTGAATTAACAGAAGTGTCTAGCTCTCTGCCTGTTAAACTACTCGATGAAAATGATCAAGTATTTAGCGAAGAGTATATTGAATGGCGACAACCGCTCACTTTAGAACAAATGCCTCTAGTCGCTAAGCAACTCGTTCTGTTTAGTGAGGATGTTCATTTTTATGACCATATTGGCTTTGACGTAAGTGCGATTGCACGCGCCTTTGTCGCAAATGCGGACAGCGGCGAAAAATCTCAAGGCGGTAGTACAATCACACAGCAACTTGTACGCATGCGCTATTTACACGAAGAAAAATCGTATGAGCGCAAAGTATTAGAACTATTTTATGCGCATGAACTCGAACAGGTGTTATCAAAAGATCAAATTTTAACACTTTACTTAAATGAAATGTACTATAGCAATCAAGTTTACGGTATCGGTGGTGCTGCAACATTTTATTTTCAACAGCCGTTGCAACAGCTAACAACCGCTCAAATTGCATTTTTAGCTGCCATCCCTAATAACCCTTCTCACTATAATCCATTAGTGAATTTTGCCAATACAAAAGCGCGTCAAGAATTGTTAATTGATGTATTAGTCAAGCACAATGCGTTATCTGAAACACAAGGCGAAGAGGCAAAAGCGGAAGTTATTGAACTTAATGTTAAACCGAAAATCGAGACATTCCCTGCTTATTCTACCTTTGCCTTTGCGGAGTTTAAACAACTGATTGCCGAAGCTGAAGGTTATGCTGAACGTATGGCAAATACGGATGATACAACAGCTATTGAGCAACAATTAAATGAACGCGTACGCTTTTTACTACAATCTGGATTGACGATACATACTAATCTACGACAAAGTAAACAACAAAAAGATGAACAAGCTATCACCCAGTTACTCGGTAATGGGCAACTCCAATCTGCAGTGACGACCATTGATAATCAATCACGTGCTATCGTGAGTGTCTATGCTGGTAAAGACTTTGAAAAAACACACTTTAATCGCGCAGCTTACGGCCTTCGTCAGCCCGGCTCTACGCTAAAGCCCTTACTCGTTTACGCACCATTATTTGAAACAACGTCCTACTCACCGCAATCCTATGTCAACGCTGGTTATTATTGTGTCGGCAACTTTTGTCCACAAAACTACGGCGGTGCTGTATACGGCGATGTCTCGATTAAGATGGCTTTTCGTCATAGTTACAATACGCCAGCTGTGCGCTTGCTAAATACGATTGGCTTAGCTACAGGATTTTCTTACTTGCAACAGTTTCAGTTTAAGCATATTACAGAAGCGGATGAAAACTTTGCTACAGCTTTAGGTGGCCTTACGTACGGTGTCACGAGTACGGAATTAGCTGATGCGTATACAAGTTTTATCGATGGTGCCTACAAGCCTTCTCGCGCTATCCGCAAAGTGACTGATCAAAATGGAGATATTCTTTACCAGTGGCAAGACGAAGTGAACTATATCTGGTCTCCGCGTACGACGCGTTATATGCGTGATTTACTAGCTGATGTTGTAGTAAATGGTACCGCTGACCGTGTCTATACAACGACAGGCTATGTTGGCGCAAAAACAGGGACGACAAACGACTTTAGAGACTACTGGATTGCCGGTCTATCAAACCGTTATACGACTGCAGTATGGCTAGGTTTTGATACACCACAAAATATGCAGTGGCTAGAGGAGAGCAGGTTACATCATTATATTTTCTCTACTGCTGCCGAATAACTAAGAGGCTATTAAGAAAGTCAAATACTTTCTTAATAGCCTCTTTTATCATTTATGAAAAAGGTAAACTTGCTAATAAGCTATTGTAGAGTTTAACGATGACATAAGCTAATGTCACAACTAATACAGTCCACATCGCAAATTCAAAAATAAGCAGACCAATCACACTACTAAAACCTAAATATTCCGTTAGGCGCACCATAGATGCAATAAAATAAATGATAACCGTACCTACCGCAATCGCAATGAGCATCGTTAATGACTGTACACCAATTACCGATAAACAAGCGCCTAATAGCAATATGCTGTAAAGTGCTTTTGATTCTTGAGGCGGATTATCTTCTTTAATTTTCGCAAAAAACAACATGCCTATCGTGTGGATTGTTTCACCTAATAATTTAATGGCTGAAAACACCATAAAGAAAATAACACCAAAACAAATAAATAAAAACACACGTAATTCTGCATCACTTAAAAATTCACTCATCGCTGCGTAAACGCCTATCTTTTTAAAAAGTAACAGCGACTCATTTACCGCAAAAAGCCCGAATGTCATACTAAAAAGTAAAATTGTTATTAACGGTAAAAAACCGAATAAATATGGATTTTTCATTTAGTTCCCTCATATATGTATGTAATAAATTTCCCTTACCATCATAGCGAATCGCATAGGGGTTTAGCAAGTTCAATTTACTCTTTTGTCATGCAGAGCGCATAAAAATACGCTATAATGAACGTGGTTTTAACGCCTATACTGATTGCGTAAAGGAGGATTTTTTTGGCACAACTACTTTATATCTTCATTCCAATGCTTGCTGCGGTTTTATTACCTTTTTTATATAAGTATATAAAAAGTATTCACACAGGTTGGTTTGTATTAGCCGTACCAGCCACGCTCGTCGCCATTTATATTACGTATATTGGCGCTGTGGCTCGTGGTGAAGTGTTTACCGCAACAATGAATTGGATTCCGTCATTAGCTATTAACTTTACATCTTATTTAGACGGTTTAAGTTTACTGTTCTCTCTATTAATTACAGGAATCGGCTCATTGGTCGTACTGTACTCTATCTTCTATTTAGATAAAGAGAAAGAACAACTGCACAACTTCTATATTTATTTGCTACTGTTTATGTCAGCAATGCTTGGTGTTGTGCAATCTGATCATTTGATTTCCCTCTATTTCTTTTGGGAACTCACTTCAATTTCATCATTTTTATTAATCGGTTATTGGTTTACGCGTGATGGCTCACGCTTTGGCGCTTTAAAATCGATGATGATTACTGTGGGTGGCGGACTATTTATGCTAGGGGGCTTTATTTTACTTAGCATTATGGGTGATACGTACTCTATTCGTGAACTTATTGCGCAAGCACCTGAGCTTGTTAACCATGAGTATTTCACTTGGGCTTTAGTATTAGTTTTACTTGGCGCATTTACAAAGTCTGCTCAATTCCCCTTCTATATTTGGTTGCCCGATGCAATGGAAGCACCAACACCTGTCAGTGCATATTTGCACTCCGCTACTATGGTCAAAGCTGGTATTTATTTAGTTGCTCGCTTAACGCCCATTTTCGCTATGTCTGAAATATGGGTTTGGCTCGTTTCAGGCATTGGTTTACTGACGCTATTTTGGGGTTCATTCTTTGCCGTAAAACAAACTGATTTAAAAGGAATTTTAGCATTTTCAACGGTCAGCCAACTCGGCTTAATTATGTCACTACTTGGCGCTAGTGCTGTTGCATTCCACGTAACAAACGCTGAAGATACGATATTTAAATTTGCTGCATACGCTGCCATCTTCCATTTAATTAACCACGCTACGTTTAAAGGTAGCTTGTTTATGATTGCAGGGATTGTTGACCACGAAACAGGCACACGTGACATTCGTAAACTTGGTGGTTTAATGAGCGTTATGCCACTTAGCTTTACAGTAGCTGCTATCGGTAGTTTTTCTATGGCAGGTCTACCACCATTTAATGGTTTTTTAAGTAAGGAAATGTTCCTTACTGCTATGCTTGCATTAAAAGATTTCGAACTATTTAATTTTGATACATGGGGTATTTTATTCCCTGTAGTTGCTTGGATAGCAAGTGTCTTTACATTTGTTTATAGCTTTTACTTTGTGTTCTACACTTTTGTTAAAAAACGTGAGGCACAATTACCAACAAATGTGCATGAAGCACCAATTGGCATGTTAATTTCACCAATCATTCTCGCTACATTTGTAGTTACGATTTTCTTTATTCCAAATGTTATTGGTGATTTATTTGTAAAGCCTGCTGTTATTGCGATCCAGCCGTTTTTATATAGCTCACCGGGTGAGGTAAAGATTGCTGTAACTGCATGGCATGGCTTTAATACGGAGTTATTCATGACTATTGGCGTTGTCATGTTTGGTTTACTGCTCTTTATGACAGTAAAGCGATGGCAAAAACTTTATGCCTTACAGCCTGAGTTTTTATCACTTAACCGTGCGTATGATGGCATGATGTTAGGTCTTGATGTAGGCGCTAACCGCTTCTCAAAATTGTACATGACTAACTCAATGCGCAGCTATTTAATTTATATGTTTAGCGCTATTAGCGTTATTGTCATCGGTACATTATTATTTAAAGGTGCATTTACGATGTCCTTTGAAGGTACGGCCCCAATTCGGGCGTATGAGCTAATTTTACTTGTCGTACTCGTAACAGGTGTTATTACTACACTCATTGCTAAGTCACGATTGACAGCCATTATTGGGCTTGGCTCTGTCGGTTATACGGTAGCATTATTCTTCGTTATTTTTAACGCACCTGACTTAGCCTTAACACAGCTCGTTATCGAAACCATTTCTGTCGCACTATTTTTATTAGCGTTTTACCATTTACCACCGCTTACTAAAGTTAATGAGCGTATGCGCTTCCAAGTGAACCGTGCAGTCGTATCCATTGCAGTAGGTGCGATGGTTACCATACTTGCTTTATCAGCACAGTCACAAAAGGTGTTCCCGTCCATTTCGAAATATTACGAAGAAACGGTTGCTACACTTGCAGGTGGCGGTAATATCGTTAACGTAATTTTAGTCGACTATCGTGGTTTTGATACTCTGTTTGAAATCGCTGTACTCGGTATCGCAGGCATGGGGATTTTCGCTATGATTAAACTACGTCTTACGAAGAAGGAGAATATAAATGAAAACAAATGACGTGATTATTCAATTTACGGCGAAAATTGTCTTCTTTATTATTTTCTTCTTCGCCATTCACATCTTTTTAGCAGGACATTATACACCAGGGGGCGGCTTCGTTGGCGGCTTACTGGCTTCAAGCGCCATTGTACTATTAGTACTGGCGTTTGATATTAACACAGTGCGTACAATTATCCCTGTAACCTATACGACACTTACTGCATGCGGTTTAATTATCGCACTGGCAACAGCTTCGTTTCCGATGTTACTCGGGGATCCATTTTTTACGCATTACTTTGATTACTTTACGTTACCGTTAATCGGTAAAACATCACTGCATACTGCTATGCTTTTTGATACAGGTGTATTTTTAGTAGTAGTTGGCGTTACGATGACGATTATTCAAACGATTGGAGAGGATGAATAATGGAAATTATTATGGCGTTTGTCATCGGCTTTTTATTTATGGCCGCCGTTTATTTAATGCTCTCACGTAGTTTGTTACGTATTATTATTGGCACAGGCTTGCTTAGCCACGGCGCTCACTTACTCATTTTAACGATGGGTGGGCTCGGAGGTAGTGCTCCTCCTGTACTTGCAGATGGTGTAGAAGACTTTGCTGATCCGCTACCTCAAGCTTTAATTTTAACGGCCATTGTTATTAGCTTTGGCGTTACAGCATTTTTCTTAGTATTAGCTTACCGCTCTTACCAAGAGCTTAATACAGACGATATTAGTGAAATGAAAGGGGGAGACGAAGAAGATGAATAACTTTGTGCTTCTCCCAATCATCATTCCCTTCTTTTTTGGAATGGTTTTAATGTTTGGTCAAAAAAGTTTACGCTTTCAGCGCGGAGGCGCTATGTTCGGTCTCATCCTAGCATTTATTAGCGCGGTATCACTTCTTTTCACCGTAAAAAATGAAGGTGTACAAAAAATTACATTCGGCGGCTGGCCAGAGCCATTCGGTATTACGATGGTATCGGATATGGTATCTGCCTTACTCGTCACAACGACGTTATTACTTGCGATTTTTATCGTTTGGTATAGCTTTAGTTCTATTGGTACAGCACGCGAGCATTTTTATTACTACCCTGCCATTATGATGATTATTACTGGGGTTAATGGCGCATTTACTACAGGTGATATTTTTAATATGTTCGTGTTCTTTGAGGTATTATTAATGGCCTCATATGTATTAATTGTGCTGGGTGGTACACGCGCGCAACTTGCAGGGTCGATTAAATATATTTTAATTAATGTTATTTCTTCGGCGCTGTTCGTTATTGCTATCGCTTACTTGTATGCCATCATCGGTACATTAAATATGGCTGATATTTCGGTCAAAATTGCGGAGATTAATCAACCTGCCATCATTACCGTAATTGCCGTACTATTTTTAATGGTGTTTGGACTGAAGGCGGCGATTTTCCCGCTATACTTCTGGCTACCAACATCTTACGCAGCAGCACCACCACCTGTACTTGCCCTATTTGGTGCATTGTTAACGAAAGTCGGCGTGTATGCCATAATGCGTACGTACACCTTATTCTTTATCCATGATACAGCCTATACACATGAGCTGTTGCTATGGTTATCTGTCTTTACTATTTTAGCTGGCTGTATTGGCGCGCTCGCTTACTTTGATGTTAAACAAATTATTATTTACAATATTGTAATTGCCGTAGGTGTTATTTTATTCGGTGTAGCACAAATGAACGAAACAGGTCTGCAAGGCGCTATGTTTTATTTAATTCACGATATGATTATTAAAGCGGCATTATTTATGCTCGTAGGGATTATCGTATATAAAACAGGTACTACTAACCTTCGTAAAATGGGTGGCTTAATGAAATCCTCCCCGACACTTGGCTGGTTTTATTTAATTGCTGCGTTTGGTTTAGCTGGTATCCCACCACTAAGTGGCTTCGTCGGTAAATTACTCATTGCTAAGGGCGGTTTTGAAGCAGGTAATACGTGGTCGAGCTTATTTGTATTAGCTACAAGTTTACTCGTACTACTTTCTGTTATTCGCATATTCATTTATGCATTTTGGGGCGAAGAAAAGCCTGTTCAACCTATTTTAACGAATGCAGAAACGACCAAGTTATTCATTCCAACAGCTATTGTCATTATCATTTCAATTGCTTACGGTGTAGGTGCAGAGTATCTCACACCATTTATGAGTGATGCTGGTCGATTACTAGCAGACCCTTCGATTTATGTCGATGCGGTATTAAAGGGGGAGTAAACAATGGCTTTTCAAATGTTGCTTAACTTTGCCTTAGCATTTATTTGGATGTTTCTATCTTCAAATTACACCGTTAGTGGTTTCCTAATTGGTTTTTTACTCGGCGTTATCGTAATCGTCATGATGCGACGCTTCTTTAAACAGAAACTTTACTTAGCGCGCGTATGGGCAGTTATTAAATTAACAGCACTTTTCTTTAAAGAGCTATGGCTCGCTAATATCGCCGTTTTAAAATTAGCACTGAGCCCTAAAATGGATATGGAGCCTGCATTTTTCGCACTTCCTACAGAACTCACAGAAGACTGGGAAATTACGCTTCTATCAAGTTTGATAACTCTTACACCCGGAACGGTCGTTGTGCATGTCTCAGACGACGCTAAGACCCTCTACATCCATGCGATTGATATTGATGATGTGGATGAAGCGATTAATGATATTAAAAATTCATTTGAGAAAGCTATTATGGAGGTGACGAAATCGTGACCATTTTTATTTGGAGTGCTATTGTTATTATTATGCTAGCTATGATTCCAGTCGTTTTTAGGATGGTTAAAGGGCCTACCGCCTCAGATCGTGTCGTTGCCCTCGATTCATTAGGCGTTTCGTTAATTAGCTTAATTGCGCTATTCTCCATTTTTGTTGAAACCGTTTTTTACCTAGAAATCATCTTACTATTAGCGATTTTATCGTTTATTGGTACAGTAGCATTTTCTAAATTTATCGAGAAGGGAGACATTATTAAACGTGACAATTCTCGCTAACTTACTCGTCATCTTACCCATCTCTGTTGGGGTATTGTTTATCGTAGTAACGGCCATCGGTTTAATTCGTTTCCCTGATTTATATACGCGCGCGCATGCTGCTTCTAAAAGCGCAACGCTTGGCGTTATGAGCGTATTGATCGGTGTATTTTTTCATTTTTGGTTATTTGAAAACCACTTCAACCCGCGAATCTTGCTCGGTGTATTATTTTTATTTATTACTGGCCCAGTAGGTGGTCATATTATGAGTCGCTCTTCTTATATTGCTGGTGTAAAACCATGGGAAGGCACTGTACGTGACGATTTAGCACCTGAAATTGAACGCATGAAAAAAGAACAAGGTATTAAATAAACGACAAAAAAACGCTTGAAATCAGCTATTGATTTTCAAGCGTTTTTTAATGTTATTTTATTTTTCAGCACCTTTACGCTCAATGAAGCTTGCAAGTGTACGCACCATTGCACCTGTGCCGCCTTTTGGGCCAAGGTCATGGTCAGCTTCTGCATCAGACGTACCTGCAATATCTAAATGAATCCAAGGTGTATCTTCAGCAAACTCCCCAACGAAACCACCTGCAAAAATCATATGTCCATCGCGTCCTGGCGAGTTATTTAAGTCCGCAATCGGTGATTTACGAATGCGTTTTTTATCGCTTTCTGTAAGCGGTAAGCGCCATACAAACTCATCGGTTTCGCCTGTTGATAACATAAAGTCTTCAAAGAAATCTTCGTTATTTGTAAGGGCACCTGTTTTATCCATCCCTAGTGCTACAATTACACCACCAGTTAATGTTGCAATATCGAATAAATAATTCGCGCCTTGCTGTTTGGCATACGTTAGCGCATCTGCTAATACGAGACGCCCTTCAGCATCTGTATTTAATACTTCTACTGTTTTACCACTATACGTTGTCAAAACGTCATCTGGTTTAATAGCAGTACCCGAAATCATATTATCCGTAGCACCAATTACAGCTACAACATTTTGATTAGGACGTGTTTCGCCAACAATTTGCATCGCACCTAATACGGCAGCAGCTCCGCCCATATCACCTTTCATACCGACCATACCATCGCGTGGTTTTAAAGAATAACCGCCTGTATCGTAAGTAACACCTTTACCTACGAGACCAATAACATCTTCAAACGTTTCTGTCGCTTGATATTTTAGTGTAATTAAACGCGGCTCTTCTACTGAGCCACGATTAACACCTAAAATTCCGCCCATCCCTAATTCTTCTAGCGCTGCTTTGTCTAAAATTTCTACTTCAAAACCATATTTCTCCGCTAATTTTTCTGCATAATTTGCAAGTTCAGTAGCTGTTAAAATATTAGGTGGTAAATTAATTAAATCACGCGCTTGGTTCGTTGCATCGCCATAAATAGAACCCGCTTCAAATGCAGCTGCTATTTCATCAATTGCTGCTGTCGTTACAAAGCTTGCTTGTTTTAATACAGGTGCCACTACGTTTTCTGTCGTTTTATAATGCTTCACAGCAAAATGACCTAATGTAATACCCTCACCTGCTAAATAAGCTACGTCATCTGCTGTAATTGATTCTGTAACGAAAGAGTCTACCCATAGCGTAAACGTTTCTACATTAGCTTCACGTAGCGCTTTACCTACCAAACCAAAACTCTCACGTAGCGTTTTTTCTGTTAATGCTTTTGCATCGTCTAGTCCAACAAAAAGTACACGTGCAATCGAATGCATAAACGGTACTTTTGTAAGTTTTTTCTGTGCTGTGCTAATGTCGCCAGCTTTAATCCACTGCTCCACTTGTTCACCAAATGTTTCAGTAAAAGCTTGCCAATTTTTTCGTGTTTTTGGTACACCTACAATTAGCATCGGTGTCGTCAATTGTTCAAATGTTGTGTTCGTCTTGTCGATTTGCATAATAAGTATGCCTCCTTAGATGTTATACGCTATTCATTATAACAATCTTTTTGAATTTCGTGTAAATTTGCGCTTGTTTGAAATAGACAATGTTATACTTACACTAATGAGGGGGTGAGTTATGATGACGTTACTAGCGAATACACCGCTTGTTGTAGCAATATGCGCTATTGTATTTGCTCAAGGTTTAAAAGTGCCTATTTATTTTATCGTAACGCGAAAATGGGATTTTTCCTTATTAACTTCTACAGGGGGTATGCCAAGCTCTCATTCTGCAGCAGTAACAAGCCTAGCTACCGCTATCTCCTTTGAAACATCGCTTGACTCACCTATTTTTGCAGTAGCTACAATGTTTGCCTTAATCGTTATGTATGATGCAAGTGGTGTTAGGTTAGAAGCTGGAAAACATGCTACCTTACTCAATGAACTGCGCAAAGATTTTGATTTACTCACTAAAAACATCGCAGATTGGCCAAAACTAGACGAACAAGAAAAACGTCAAGAACTTAAAACTTTGCTTGGGCATAAGCGAAGCGAAGTCGTTACAGGGGCACTTGCGGGCATTGCATTAACAATTAATATTTACCTCACTATATGAGCTACCCACCACCTCTGCTTGTTTAGATGTGGAAACTTATCATACTTTACTAAAAAAGAAGGCAACGCCAAATATGCGTCGCCTTCTTTTAAATTCAATATTAAAACATTTGGTAACCACTTTTACGTAAAAATTTCATAACAATCCCCGCTACAATTGCACCTGCAAATCCGCCACCTAAAATCGCGATATCTACCATGTGCAACGCTTGTAGCTTTTCTACTAAAGCTGGAAAAGCCATACCTGGCTTAAAAATATAATCGACAGCTTTTACATCATCTATGATAAACACAACGATAATGGGATAGATCAGCGCCATAAACCACGTTACGCGTAGCAACATGTTTAATAAGAAACCGATGCCGAAAAACATAACGAAAAATAATACGACTGAGATGATTAATTGAACGATTGAAATACTCATAGTATGTAATACCTCCGTTTTCCTTTCATTAGTTTACATGATACATTGAGCGCTTTCAATCACTTCAGCTTAACTTCAATCAATTGTACACATATTACTAAAAAAATAATTTATAATTTGTATATTGGAAAACAGGGTCTGGCTTTACATTTAAATTTTCCATAAATTTTTGCTGTTGGTAGGTGTTCTGCGCCATTTCTAGCAACATTTCTGATGTTAAAACATCTTGAACGAGTTGTTGCGGTGCAAGCCAAGCTACTTCTAATAATTCATTACGTGCCACAGTAATTTGTTCATGGCGCGGATGCGCTAAAAAAATTGCCATATTATCGCTAATTTCTCCGCGAATCACACCTGTGCGAAAACCAATTAATCCTTCTATTTCACAATCAATCCCTGTTTCTTCTTTCACTTCTCTTATTACAGCTTGATCAACTGTTTCACCTGCGTCAACAAAGCCTGCTGGCAGTGACCAGCGGCCTTTCAAACCACTGTATGCTTTTTTAACAACGAGCCATTCACCTTTACGATTAATAACTAAACCCGCTGCTCCAAGCCATACTTTCCCTCTTTTTTTACTCATCTTCATTCCCCCAATGCCAATACTACTATTATAAGCAATTGAGCAAAAAAAATCGCCTCAAGCTATTGCTTGAGACGACTCATTCATTATAAAAATTTAAATTTACCTTTTTTCAGTACTAAACCTGCGCCACCTACTAAGAATAGTGCACGGTTATCGATTACTTTTTTCAGCGCTGATGCTGTTTTACCCGTAAATTTACGGCCCATCGCATCACCAATAGCATCATCATGACCTAATGAACATACAGCACCTTTTAAGTCTGGAACGAATGCTGATGTTTCGTTACCTTCAATTAAGCTAACGATGTTTTTAGCAATTTGCGCGCCTTGTTGCATCGCAATTTGTGCTGTTGGTGGGTATGGACGGTCCACTTCTGGGTTAATCATAAATGCACAGTCACCTACGATAAAGACATCTTCAAAGCCTGGTGCACGCATGTCTGCTTCTACACGTACACGCGCACGCGCATTTTCAATACCCGATGTTTCGATTAGTTTATTACCACGAACGCCAGCAGCCCATACTACTGTACCTGCTTTAATAAACTCAAATTCATCTTCACCTTTTTTAATTTTGACGCCTTCTTCAGTAGCTTCTACAACCGGTGTACCGATTGAGAATTCAATACCTTTTTTCTGTAATTGACTTACAGCATATTCTACTAAACCTTCATCAAAACCTGGTAATACCATTGGTGCTGCTTCTACACATAGTACACGAACTTTTTCTTGAGGAATATCAAACTCTTTGCAAAGCTCTGGTACACGGTTACCTAATTCACCTAAGAATTCAATTCCTGTAAAGCCTGCGCCGCCCACAACAATCGTTAATTTGCTATCATCTTTCACTTCATCTAATGACCAGCTAGCAAATTGGTACTCGATATGCTCACGTACTTGACGCGCAGCATTTAAGTTAGTTAATGCTAATGCATACGTATCTAAACCTGGAATACCGAAAGTTTCACCTTCAAAGCCTAGACCGATAACTAAATAGTCATAATCCATTTTACCTGCTGTAGTTTCAACTAGACGCTCTGTTACGTCAATGTTCGTTACTTCAGCTTTAACGAATTTTACTTTACTTTTATCAATTACGCTCTCTACGTCGTAACGTGCTTTGTTTGAATCAATCGTACCTGCACCTGCTTCATGTAACCAAGTTGACTCGTAGTGGTAATCATTTTTGTTTACTAATACGATATTAGCCCCATCTTGGCCCACTAATTTTTGCAAGTTTACAACAGTTGTTAATCCACCGTAGCCCGCACCTAATACTAAAATTGTCGGTCTCTTCACTTGAATCAAAACCACCTTTAAATGTATTGTAGCTAGCGCAAAAGAAACCGTTAGTAGTTGCCCCTAAACCTCTAGCGCTAGGTCGACAGTATTTCGACAAAAATCCTATCTACTATATTAGACCTTTTCTAACTTGATTTCAACAAATTAATTCATGCTTGTGATTCCTTTCACATTTAATAAAAAAACTCACCTACAGCGCGTAAGTAAGTTTAGTTTATGCTTATTCACAAACTTCTGGTGTTCCCTCGCGTTTTTCAGCTCGGAAACTTGTGCCACAACCACAAGATGCAATAGCATTCGGGTTATCAATCGTAAAGCCGCCGCCCATTAAGGACTGCTTATAATCGATGCGCGTACCTTCTAAAATCGCTGCGTCTTCTTTATCTATAACAATAGATAAACCGAATTGTTCGTCTACTAAGTCAGTATCTCGTTGTTCACGGTCAAAATTCATCCCGTAAGATAAACCACTGCAACCGCCGCCGTTTACAGATACGCGTAAAAATGCACCTTGCTCTTCATTATATTCCATCATTTCTTTAATACGAAATGAAGCAGATTCTGTAATATCAATAACTTGTTTAGTAATTGTCATTACTCGTCACCTTCCTTTCTTTTATCATATCAACTTTACTAATTTATTCGCAACTATTGCGCTTACTGCTATACTAAAGGTTATACATATTTTTTTGGAGGGTATTACAATGGAACTAACACCGCATTACGAAACAACGATTACTTGTATTCATTGCAAAAAACAATTTCCTACCGCAAAGCTACGTTCTAAATTCGTTCGTGTTAAAAAACACGAGAGCGATTTTCAGCCGATTTATGCGAATCCCACAATCAATGGGATTTATTACAATGTTTTCGTTTGTGAACACTGTGGGTTTTCTTTCACAGAAGACTTTTCACCTTACTTTGCACCTGGAACAGAAGCCGCTATTGATGAACAAATTGTAAAACGCTTCGTACGCCGCTCTTATAATGGGGAACGCACGGTCTTCCAAGCGCTAGAAGCTTATAAACTCGCTTTAGTTTGTGGCACATTAAAAAAGGAAAAAAACGTCGTATTAGCAGGTCTCGCTATGCGTATTGCATGGCTGTATCGCTCGCTAGATAACAGCGGTCAAGAGCAACGTTTTATGAATTTGTCTCGCGATTATTATTTAGCTTCCTACTCTACAGGGGATTACAGCAATACACAAATGTCAGAATTTCGCATTTTATATATGATTGGTGAACTTTCTCGTCGCACTGGAGACATCGAAGAAGCAACGCGTAGCTTCTCCCGCATCCTTGAAAACCAAAGCAGTTGTCTTGAACCTAAGTTAATCGATATGACGAAGGAGCAATGGCTTATCATTCGAGAAGAAGCATAATTTTACACCAGTAGGTCGGCTACCACGCTGCCTTTGACTATGAAGCTGATTACTCACTTTAGAATTTAGATGCTTTATTCCATAACAAAAAAAGAAACCGCAAGCTAGCGATTTCTCGTTGAATTAAAATACTTGTTCTACTTCAATGATACCAGGTACTTCTTCTAATAATGCACGCTCAATACCTGCTTTTAATGTAATCGTTGAACTTGGACAACTACCACATGCACCTAATAAACGTAACTTAACAATACCATCTTCGATATCAACTAATTCGCAGTCGCCACCATCACGTAATAAGAATGGGCGTAATTTATCTAATACTTCTTGCACTTGATCTGTTAATGTTGCTTGTGTCATTTAACTCGACTCCTTTCATTATAATGATTATAATGTTAATACGATAAAAAATCCAATAATGAATCGTGAGAGGCTGATATTAGATGTCAAACAAAGCTCCATTAATCGAAATTTATGGCGCAGCGATCGCTTGCGCTAGCTGTGTTAATGCACCATCTTCAAAAGATACTTACGAATGGTTACAAGCTGCCATTGATCGCAAGTATCCGAACCAAGCATATGAAATCCGCTATATCGATATCGAAGCACCAATTGAGAATGAAAGAGATCAGGCTTGGGCAACGCGCATTCATGATGATGAGTTTTTCTATCCCCTCGTGCTTATTAACAACGAAATGGTCGGCGAAGGATATATTCAATTAAAACCGGTTTATGCCAAGCTTGAATCATTAGGATTCCAAGCACAGTAGAAGGTAGCCTAGGCTATCTTCTTTTTTTATAATAAGGTGCTTGTTTACGCTGTGTGGTAGTTGCTGTTTTATTTAAGCCTTGTTCGTGTGGTGGGTAAACACGCATTGCCATTTTTCTTGCCTTGGTAGCTGTTTGTACAACACCTAATGCAAGCAATGCTGCGCGAGGAAAGTTAAAATAATCGCCGGTCTCCGTAAAAATCAGCAATTAATCTGGACTATTGTTCGCATAAAATGCTTGATTAACCCCTGCCGCATCCTTCTCCCAAAAAGCAACAAAATAACCTGCCTTCTTAGGTGTACGTTTAGCTAAACGACTGCGATAACGAATACCTTCTACTGTAAATATACAGCCTTCATAAGTCGCTTTTTGTGGCTCTTGTTGTATAGTCTCAAGCTGTGGAAATCGTTCTTTTAGCCATCGTTGTGATTGCACGTCAATCCCTCCAACAAAAAAGCTGCCTCACCTGAGACAGCTTAATGCTTGTTAATCATTTTGACGCTTGTACATCCATAATAAGCCTGACTTCATTAAACGTGCGATACGTCCTGTTAATGTAGTATCAGCTAAATGCACAAAACCTTGTTTTTTACCTAAAGAGCCCATAAAGCCTTTTAATTTAATTTCAGGCATTTTTTCCGGTAACTCCTCATGACGCCAGCGCGCTTTTAATACACGAACAATATGCTCTGCTTGCTCCTCAGCTAGCTGTGCTGTTGGTGGTAAAGTTGATGATGCACAGTCACCTACAAAGAATACATGTTCATCTTCTGGTGTATAAAAATACTGTGTTACGATTGGACGGTCAAATTTATCTTTTTCTACATCCATATCACGCACAATTTTTACAGGCTGTACGCCCGCTGTCCATACAACCGCATCCACATCAATAATATTGTCATGGTTATATAACTTACCTTGCTCTACTTTTGTAATGTTAGAGTTAGCCACAACATCTACATTGTGCTTATCAAACCACTGTTGAACATAGCGGCTTAGCTTTTCTGGGAAATCACGTAAAATACGCTCCCCACGGTCAAATAATTTAATGTTTAAATCCGGACGACTTTCGCGTAATTCACTCGCCATCTCAATTCCACTAAGGCCTGCCCCCACAATGCCTACAGTTGAACCTGATGGTAAGCCACATACTTCTTTATACGTACGGCGCGCCTTGCCAATTGTTTGAATGCTATACGTAAATTCATCAGCACCTGGTACACCGTGATATTTATCCTCACAACCTAAACCTACAACTAGCTCATCATACGGTACATGTTCGCCGCTCTCTAAAACGACCTCTTTTGTCTCGCGATTTACTTCAACCACTTCACCGTACATCACCTTAAGGCGCTCATGCTCAGGGAAGCTAACACGAATGTCCTTATCTGTTGATGTGCCTGCTGCTACTGCGTAAAACTCTGTTTTTAAACTGTGAAACGGTGTACGGTCAATTAAAGTGATTTGCATGTCTAACGGAAAATTATTCGGCAGCAGGCGTAATAAAATTCGCATATTGCCATAGCCGCCACCTAAAAGTACTAAATTTCGCATAGTTCGCTCCTTCTCTACTCCATTTTTATGTTCACAAAGTATCCATATTTTATAGTATATATGATTGTGATACTTTTCACAATATCATTTTTGTTCTTTGTTACTTGTCTAATTTCTCAAAAGAGAGTAGCATAACGTTTGAAAGAGGTGACCCCTGTGAATCCAATGGTTGAATTTTGTGTCAGCAACTTAGCAAATGGCGCGCAGGAGACGTTTGAAATACTAGAACGTGATCCAAATGTGGATGTGCTTGATTACGGTTGCCTAAGCTATTGTACAAAATGTGACAATGCATTTTATGCATTAGTGAATGGCGAAATTGTTGAAGCAACTACTCCTGCAGAATTAACTAAAAAAATTTATCAGTACATTGAAGATAACCCTATGTGGTAAACAAAAGGTTAGCGCGCTGTTTTTTTAGCGTGCATACTATGACAACAATGAAAAATGGTAGGTTGCACGATGCAATCCTACCATTTTTTGTATTTATAATAAGTCGGTTAATTCATTAATACGGTATGTAGCTTGTGTAGCATCTGCACTAGGCGTTACACCTGTCGCTACGTGAATTGTTGCGATACCGTAGTTCACGCCACATAAAATATCCGTATCGTGATTATCCCCTATTAAGACCATTTCTTCTTTACGTAAATGATGGTCTCTAGCAATCATTTCTAACATGCGCGGTGAGGGCTTTCCAACATAATGCGGTGTTACAGACGCGACGTCCGCAATTAAGGTAGTGAAGGCACCGTTACCTGGTACAAACCCATGCTCTGTCGGAAATTTAATATCTTGATTTGTGGATACTAACGTTGCCCCTTGTTGCAAGGCTACTGCAGCTATTGCAAGCTTCATATAGTTTACATCTTTATCAATACCTACTACTACAACACTTGCACCATGTTCAACAATTTCAATACCTTCACGTTGCAAAGCATCCCGTAAACCGTGTGAACCGATTAACATTGCACGCTCACCTGTAAAGTTTTCGGTAATATAGCTAGCTGTCGCTAATGCGCTTGAATAAATATGATCCGCTTGCGCTATAATCCCCATATTTAAGAGGGTTGCTTGCAACTCTGCTACGGTTTTTGATGAGTTATTCGTAATAAAAAATGGCTCTATACCTTTAGCTTGAAGTGCGTGAATAAAAGTGACTGCGCTAGCAATCGGCTCGTTACCACGGTATACGGTACCGTCTAAATCAAAGCAATACGCTTTGTACTGCATTATTTTTCGTCCTCAGGTAAAAAGGCTGACACAGGTCCTAGCTCATTTGTTAAATAGTCATTCACTTTTGGTGTAAAAGCCTTCATTGCTGGTAGGCTTGCAGTCAATACTTGTAGTACCTTAGCATCGTCAACCATTGTAAATTCGCGCACTAGCATTTTACGTAAACCTACTACTTCTTTTAATGGTGCATCCATTTCAGGTGTGATTACTTTTTCGTCTACTAAGATATCAATGATATCCTCATAGCTACCTGGGTCACGCATAATAAAGCCGTCAATCATCAAATTGCCTACATCCATCATCGCTTCCATTGCATTGTGTCCAATACGTTGTAAAGCTAGTTTTGCAACTTCATCTTCGTCCCAGTTTTGCTTGCTTTCAAAAATTGCAATTAAACCATCTAAATGTTGTAATGTGTTTGTGATTTTATTTCTATCTACGAAATACACAATATTGCCTCCATTCAAATCTTTTAAAGTTGATTGTACATTCTCTTCTATAGTACCATATCTATATAATTGGAAGGGGATAAAACACGTATGGAACGCTTTTTCTTATATGATGATATTGAAGATACTAAAACGCGCTTCGTTGCTTTTACAGGCGAAAAATTGCGTTATGACTTAGCTATTTTACAATCTACACGCTTTTTTGGCAAAGTACTAGTTCTTGATATTCAAACTAATCGCTTTGCTATTATCGGTAGAGACGATGTAGAGGAACCAGGGTATTTAGAGCAAGCTTTTAATCGTTCCTTCGAAGAGACCGTCGAACTTCGTGAGTACTTAACGGAATTAATGGCTTAAAACGCCAGCTAGCTCTATATAAATAAAACTATAAAAAAGCGGGCCCTTGCTGAACTGACCCCCAAAAGTTAGACACATCTAACAACTGGAGGTGCAGTTCTTGCTGGGACACCGCTTTTTTTATACTTCTTGTGATTCTTTTACTGGCTTTTTCTCTACTACTTTTTTACCGCGTTTTAAAATAAAATAAGCACAACCAAAATTACAATATTCATATAAATAATCTTGAATGGTACTAATCTTTGTATCAAAGGTCGCTTTAGGATGCTTATCTTCATAAAAACCTTTTAAACGCAGTTGATTATAACCCCAATCACCTAAAATATAATCGTATTTCGCTAAAATTTCCGAATAGCGCGCGACTACAGCTTCTTCATCAAAAGCTTCTCGATAATCTGTTACAAGCTCATATTCATATTTATCTAACACAATCAATTGTGTCACCTCACTTACCTGCTTGCAATTGGCGCTCTTTAGTAGCTGCGTTCACTTGCTCATCCGCATGATAACTACTGCGTACTAATGGACCTGCTTCACAATGAGAGAACCCTTTCTCCATTGCGATTTTACGCAACTTGCCAAATTCAAGTGGTGAATAGTATTTCTTTACAGGTAGATGTTTTTTTGTCGGCTGTAAGTACTGTCCAATTGTCATAATGTCTACGTCATTTGCACGTAAATCATCCATCACTTGTAAAATTTCCTCTTCTGTTTCCCCTAAGCCAATCATTAAAGATGACTTTGTAGGAATATCTGGTTGAAGTTCTTTTGCTCGTTTTAAAAACGCTAATGAACGGTCATATGTCGCCTTTGCGCGCACACGAGGCGTCAAACTACGAACCGTCTCGATGTTATGATTTAAAATATCAGGTCTTGCATCCATTAACATCGTAATATTTTCATCTAAGCCGCCTAAGTCTGAAGGTAAAACTTCAATCGAAGTAGCTGGACTTTTGCGACGAATTGCGCGAATGGTTTCGGCTAACACGCCAGCTCCGCCATCGCGTAAATCATCTCTCGCTACCATAGTAATGACAACATGTTTTAAATCCATAATTTTTACAGAGTCAGCAACTCGTTCTGGCTCTTGTAAATCTAGCTCTGTCGGTAACCCTGTTTTGACAGCACAGAAGCGACAGGCACGTGTACAAACAGAACCTAAAATCATCATTGTCGCTGTGCGGCGTTCTCCCCAGCACTCATGAATATTTGGACAGCGTGCTTCCTCACATACGGTATGTAAATTGTTTTCACGCATTAATTTTTTTAAGCCTTTATACTCGTCATTCGTGTTTAATTTAATTTTCAACCACTCTGGTTTGCGTAAGTATTCGTCTTTTTTGCTTGTCGGTTTGCAAGATGTCATTTCCTACTCCGCCCCTATTCTTTGTTTATTGTATTCGTTGTCAATGTATCATATTAGGGGCATCTTCAACAACAGTTATTGTTTATTTAATACGTAGTCTGCTTGAACTTCGACAATTTTTAAAGTCGGGAAATCGATCAACACTAGCTCATAAGTTGCTTTTAATATTTGCCCTTGCTCTTCAAAGACACGCAACACTGGTCGTAATGGATTAATCGGATTTTGTCTAATGACAATACCACGTCGCTCATCTTCAAGTTGTAAAATTGTGCCGTTTGGATAATGTACAATACATTTGCGAAGGGCTTCTAAAACAATTGGATCAAACTCTGTTCCCTCTCCTTTAGCCATAATTTTCAAGCATTCTACAGGCAGGATTTTTTTGCGATAAACGCGCGTGCTTGATAAAGCATCAAACACATCAGCTACCGCAATAATTTTTGCAAAAGGATGAATTTCTTTTTCTGTTAAGCCACGTGGATAGCCAGTGCCATCTAGACGTTCGTGATGCTGAAATGCACAATGTGCTACTAATAGCGGCATCGTGTATAAATTCCGCAATAACTCAAAGCCGTATTTAGTATGCTCTTTCATTTCTTCATACTCTTGTTCCGTTAAGCGAGAAGGCTTTTGTAAAATTTCTTGGGGAATGCTAATTTTACCAATGTCATGTAATAAAGCACCCATACCAATCGTCTTTAAATCTTTCTCACTATATTTTAAATGCTTGGCAATCGCAAGCGCATAAAGCGTTACCTGAAAAGAATGTTGATAAATGTATTCATCATATAAAAAGGCATCGGAAAGCACCATTAGCGCTTCGCCACTTTCCATAATAATCTTTATTAATTCATCAAGGTCTTTCGATAAAGCGTAAGCCTTTTGTTCTAGTACATAGGCAATTTTTTTCTTGTCTGCCTTTTGTACAGCTTCAAATGATTGTCTAATTTCTTTTACGACACCGTTGCGCACTGTATGTGGCACGGTTTCCACTACTTCAATGCCTTTTGATAATGCCGTATCAATATAAATATATTGTACGTTTAATTGTTCTAAACGCTTAATGCTGCGTTCATTTAAACGTACGCCTTGTTGCAAGAGCGGGTGTCCTGCATCATTCCAAATTGTTTTGCCAAGTGTCATGCCGTCACGTACGGCTTCTAACGCGATTAATTGCATAGCGGAAACTCCATTCTATTTATTTTCTTTCTTCCGCAAAGTGATGTTGCCCATACGCTAAAAATAATTCACGTAAAAATTCAGGGAGAACATAGTGTTTTTTCGCATATTTGAATTGTGGATAAAAATAGCCAAAGGTAAATAAATCAAGTGTAACGAGACGATACACCTTTTGTTCATCTGCTAGTTCGCCATTGATCCATAAGCGGCGCTTGTCATCTAAAGTGAAGCCATATGTAAGTATTTTACCTAGCACTACGCCTCTGAAGCCTAGGCCTTTTAATGCCATGCGCGGCCAATCAACAGGGATATCTTCGGCTAAAAGCTCTTTTAGTTGCTGTGCTGTCACTTCGATTATGCATAAATTAATAGGATGTGGCAATAAGCGATGTAAATCTAGCGCGCTAATCGGCCCTTTTGGTAAGTCGGTTAAAAAAATACCTGCATTAAATAACGCGCAATCTGCGTCTGTCTCTTCTAACATCATAGCCGCAAACAAATGGGATAGTTTGGAATAATGATACCATTCCTTATTGTAAAATTTTGGAGAGATAAATGCTGTTTTTTGGAGTTTTTGTTCACCTATCGCTGTTAACTTAGCCACCATACTCGTTTCGTTGTCTAGCGGGGGTAGTGTTTTGCTCTCGTGCAATACCGTTTGCTTCGTCAATCCATTGTCATCAAATGTTAATGTCAATTCACCTAAATAGCGACCGAACATGCCGCCACCCGTTAACAATACACCATTAATTAATTTCCCTTTTGGCAATACATGGTGCGTATGTGAACCAAAAATAACATCAATTTGTGGGCATGCGCTAGCCAATGCTTCGTCTTCAGTTAAACCTAAATGGGATAAGCAGAGCAAAATATCGACTTTATCTTCTAAATAGTAAGCAAGCTGAATTAATTTTTCACGCGCCCCACTCACATCCCAATTTAACTCACGATAAAACGCTTCAAATGGTGCAGTCGCTGCGATAAAGCCAATCTTTGTACCAGCTGCTGTCGTTTTGATAACATAGGGCTTCACCCATTCGGGAGTTTGCCCTTCAATTGCTTGTAAATTAGCAACAACTACATCAAAAGTAGCTTGTTCATACAGTGCGGTTAAGTTGGCAAAGCTAAGCGTAATCCCTTCATTATTACCAATTGTTACGACATCATAACCAGCCTCGTTTAATAACGCGACATTACCTTTACCTTGCGTCGCTTCAGTAAAGATAGAGGAGCGATCCATATGATCACCAACATCACATAGTAATACCGTATCTCCTTGTTGCTCATAGCTAGCTTTACGCTGTTGAATATAAGCTTGCATACGTGGCCAATAAGCAAAATGACTATGCCAATCATTTGTATAGAAAATATGGATTTTTTCCATAATATCGCTCCTTTTAATTTATTAATCCATCGATAATCGAACGCACACCAAGCAACAGTAAAACGATGCGTAAAATGAGCACTAATGTATCGGAATTCAACTTTTTATTTAGGCGTGCTCCAAGCTTAGCCCCGATATAAGCACCTGGAATTACAGGCAGTGTGTATAACCACGGTACATTACCTAAATAAATATGACTTGCTGAATTGACAAGTGCCGATAAAAATACCATAAACATTGAAGTTGCAATAGCTACATGAGGTGGGAATAAAAATAATATAATCATGGCTGGTACGATAATTGAGCCGCCACCAATGCCAAATAGCCCTGAGATAATACCGATAAAAAATGTTAATAATAGCGCAAACCAAATAGGATAACCGTACACGAATGCCTTGCCATCTGGATCAGTAAATGTGCGCGGCTTACCGTGCGCTACAAACCATTTTACAGGCTTTAATTTATCGCGCACAATTAAAATTGTAGCGAGAACGATTAACAAAATACCAAAATATAAATTAAACGATGGTAAATCTAACCCTTTATTTAACCATGCCCCCAACATCGTGCCAGGTACACTACCTAAAAAGAAAATAAAGCCGCTTCGATAATCCACTGTTTTCGATTTCAGATAACTTAAGGTAGATGATAAACCGATAAAAATCATCATAATTACAGATAACCCTACAACTTTTTGAGGCGTCATATCTGGAATATATCCTAGATTTAGCCCGACATATAATGTTGCAGGTACTAAAATTACGCCGCCACCTAAACCTACTAAGGCACCTACCACACCTGATGCTAAAGCAAGGAAAGCTAAAATTACATAAGCCATTACCATTCACCTCCAAAAATATCTAGCTGTCTCGGCGCTAAACCGTCATACTTCACATCGAGCAGTTGCTGTAAACGCTTAGCATTAGGTGCTGCATCATGTGCTGAATTATTATTAAATGTTACAACTACATCTTTTCCTTGTTGTTCAAATTGTTGACATACTGTCGCAAATTGTTGTAACTCTTGATCATTATAATTATATAAAAAGCGCACTTTACGCCAATGTTCTTTATTGCCAACATTGCGCCACCCATGTAAATTACGTCCATGTAAACGTAGCATTACTTTTGATGTGGTCGCCTCCGCTACAAAGGGTACCGTCCCTATACCTGCTTGTGGTTCATCACAAATAACATGAATGATATTTTGCGTTGCTAAAAATTGTAATGTCGCTTCGCTTTGCTGCGGCGCAAACCACGTTTGGTTGCGAAACTCCACCGCCAATTGAAAATGAGCCAAGCGCTGATTCATTTTCTTAATATATTGTTTGTTTTTCTCCGTTGCATCATACCAAGGTGGAAATTGTACTAATACGGCATATAATTTATTAGCTTGTTGCATCGGCATCAAACATTCTTCAAACGTTTGATAAATTTCTTCAATCGAAGAAAATGTCCAATCTTCACGCTTTTGATGACCTGTCATCGCTTGATACGCCTTGACCACAAACTGAAAATTCTTAGGTGTTTGCGCTACCCACTTCTCTACGGTTTGTTGTTGAGGAATCGCATAAAAAGAACTATCAATTTCTACAATTGGAAAGTGACCACTATAATCAAATAATTTGTCACTCGCTTTTGTAGCACTTGATACGAGGAGCGGGTGGTCAGTAAATCCTGTTAAACCTATTCGTATCATAGACCTCACCTCCTTACTATCATACCTTACACATTTAACATTCGTCTTTATTTTTATAAAAAAACACCGAAGTTTATTCACTCCGGTGCTTTACTATACCCTGATTAACGTCCTGTCCAACATGCGTCACCTTCTGGGGCATCGCTTTCACATTTTGCACAGTAGTCCGGCTTTTGTTCTCCGTAATAAGGATAACCGCAATCTTCGCAATAAAATACTTGTTGTGCCATTCATATCACCTCTACTCAATATGCTACGCACTTTTTTCTGTTTTAGCGAATCATTTGCTTAAGCATAATACTAGTAAATGCAGCAATAGGAATGACTAAAGCGATACCAACACCTGCTGTAAAAATAGTTAATACTTCCGAACCGAATACTTTTGCATTTACAATGTCACCAAATGTGTAAGATAAATCTTTAAACCAAATTAGTAAACCTAAATAACCACCGAAAAACGCAAAAAATAGCGTGTTCGTATCTGTACCTAATATGTCTCGCCCAATGTTCATACCATAGTGAAACAACTCACGCTTCGTAGCCTTACTATAGCGCTCATATTCTTGCATCGCTGACGTAATAGAAATGGCAACATCCATAATAGCACCAATCGTACTCATAATAATAACAGCTGCCGCTACTTGTATATAATCAATACCGACTAATAAATTATACGCATCTAATTCTTCGGTCTCTTCCTCACTAAAACCTTGAATCATCGTTACGTCTGTGACGCGATAAATTACACCTAAGAGTAAACTTAACGTCATAAAAGTTGCGAGGAAAGCTGCCATAGTTTTTCGGTTAATGCCGTTAATATAAAATAAATTAACAGCGCTCAACCCTACACAAGCGAACATTGTTAATAACAAAATGTTCGTCGCTGTATCTAGCATAAAAAATACGGTTACGACTAAAATTATGCCATTTAAAAATAGCGAAATAAATGAGCGTACACCACTTGCTCCTCCTACTATCACCATCAAGCCTAATAAGATGATAGCTAAAACGACTAATACATTCATTTATGCCACCTGCTTTCGTTTCATCAGCCAAAGCGAGACATAAATGCTAATGGGTATTGTACTGACGACACCGATACCACCAGCAAGTGCTCTCGCAACTTCTAATGATAGGTTCATAGACAGCGTGTAACCAAACGGTAAGCCATTTTTAAAATACAATAACATCATAGGGATAGCACCACTAACATAAGCAAAAAATAAAATGTTTGTAATCGTACCCATAATATCTTTTCCAATTGTCTGCCCAGCTTGTTTGATTTCTTGCAACGTAGCAGTATGTTGCATACTAAAAAGCGCGGAAGTCATCGTAATCGCTACATCCATCACGGCCCCAAGTGAACCGATTAATAAGCCTGCTAAAAACACAATATGATAAGGCCGTGTTAAAAACTGCATTTCTTCATATTGTAGCCCTTGCTGATTGGTTAGAAGCATCGCTACAAGTGCCACAATAAAAGCAATGCTAGTCCCTAAGAGTGTAGCGATAATCGCAGCAGTCGTTTTAGCGGTACGTCCACTCACAAAAATAATTGAAATAACGGTGAAAAGCACAGTAGCTACCGCACTGCTAACGAGCAGATTCACTTTTTCATAACGCACGTAAACACTAATTGCCATAAACAAGATAAATACATTAAGCGCAAAACTAATTAAAGAACGTATGCCTTGCTTACGTCCGATGAGTACGAGAAAAAATATAAATACCCATGCAGCAATCACTAAATATTTGTCACGCTTTACGCCAATAATTTGGTCACCTTTAACAAATAATTCGTCACCACGTTGATACTTTTGATCGAAAGCACGTGAGTTGGAATACGTATTCGTTAAAATCCCAATTTGTCCGTTATGGTCCTCTACGGTAAGTTGCTGCTCATACAGCTGATCTTGCTGCAGTGATGTCGTTTCAATCACCTTCGCCTCTATTACTGTAACAATAGCTGTTTGATACCAGCTATGGTTATGATACACCGTATAAATCGATAGGATACAGAAGACAAACGCTATACCTGCTAGCCATTTCTTCACTTTCTCACCTCAAACAAAAAAGAGGCTTATGACTCGCCTCTTTTATGAATTATTTTTTCTACAATACCATGTTCACTTAGTGTTATAAAATAAATTTCTCCACTTTCCTTGTAAACACCTGCTGTCCCTAGGTCTTCCCATACATACTCATCAAAAATTTGACGTTTTTCTGCAACTTGATTTTCTGTTACTTCATACGTGATAAAACCAGATGGCGCCATAGGATATGTGAGCTCTGCGCTACCTTGTCCCTGTTTAATTGCGGGTGTTGTTTCTTGTACAAATGGTGGTAAATTAAAACTGCCATGCGTAACGCGACCTGTCTCATTAATAATATACATATAACCTTGATTATCTCTCGTATTCCCGGTTACAACGAAAGCGTTAATAGGCTCGACGTAATTGACTTGATAGGCCTCTTTTGCATTATTAGGTTGCAACACAAGTGGGTGTTTTTGAAAACGCCGCGCCTTTGGGTCATAGAGTGCGTACATTAATTGTACATAGTCTTCTTCCTCAATCGCACGTTGCCAAATAAGTAACGCTCGTGTAGAGGAAGCGGCAAGTTGAGGCCAAGATTCTTGATCTTCTTCACGCGTTGTAATTAATGCTTCGTCAATCAAGCTACCTGCATCATCATATACGGAAAGATGTAGGCGTTCAGCTTGGCCAAGCCCACCACTATTTTTAGCACCTTCGCCCCAAGCAATAATATGGCTATCTTTTGTCGAAGCCACACGTCCTGAATGACCGCTACCTTTAACGGTTTGTAGTGCTGCTACCGTAGTCGACGGTCCTATAAAAAATTGTTGCATTGCTTTTTCATGCATAGCGCCGAATGTTACAATACGTTTAGTAGCTGAAGCACTTGCACTAATTGGATTTTGTATAAAGGGAGTCGTTATAACCGTGCTAGGCGCTGTCATGCGTAAATCTTCCGCAGCTATAGTAGCTGTCTTTAAATGCGCACTAGGGTTACTATTTTTATGATTTTGTAGCTCTGACCAAAAAACAACTTGTGAACCATCAGGCTCTGTTATTAATGATAATCCTTTAGCAAATGCTAAGTTTTCGTTTATTTGTCCCTGGTAAGTTTCCACTTGGTAGGGTTGTTGCTCTTGTCGTGCTAGCCAAAACACCATTAACAGCATGCCAACAACACCTACCGCTACCAACACTTTTTTCATCTCATCACACCAAACTTTTTATTGTTAAAGGAGGGCTTATTATTTACCAGCTGTACCATAGTAGCCGCCCAATATTTCCTACTTTTAGCTGGCCACATTTGCTATTACTTGGCATTATATTTTTACTAGCCTATCTTATTGTACGTTACATTAACGACACACTACCATCACGCTACATCACTAGCATTCGCTGCACTTTAGTTATTACTCTTATTGTACAACAGTTTTTACTCTATAGTTGGTATGTAATGAACGATGAATGGCATATTGCTGATGCTTTACCACTTTATCCGTGTCGTCTCACTACATTACTCGTACTGCTTATGCTCATTACAAAACGGACCATCTTATTAAACTTTACATTTTATTGGGGCGTTATTGGCGCTTGCCTCGCTTTATTATCGCCAGACACTAACCAACTAGGATTTCCGAATGCGATGTTCATTCAGTTCTTTTTAGGTCATGCTAGCTTACTAATTGGCATACTGTTTATTAGTAAAACAACGAAGTTTACCGTCACAAAAAAAGGACTATTGCTTACGTATAAGCAAAGTCTTCTCTATTTTGCATTATTGTTACTCATTAATGAAATTTTCGGTAGTAACTATGCATACTTACGCACATTGCCACCTTCTATTTTTTTAACATGGGCGCCGTCATACCCTTGGCATATCCCTCTTGTTATTGTAGCCATCTTTTTATTATTTTACGTCCTTTACTTGCTTTGTCGCAAGCGTCTAGCATAGGTTTTCCTTAAAGGGGTATACTAGCAATGGAGGTGAAGAGTTATCTTTACGCTTGCATTTAAAGGAAGTCGCATCATTAAAACAGCAATCGCTGTATTTCTAACTGCTTGGTTATGCGCTTGGCTAAATTGGCCAGCTACTTTTGCAGTAATTACAGCTATTGTAACATTAGAACCGACTGTCACAGACTCTGTAAAAAAGGGCTTTATTCGTTTTCCTGCCTCTGCAATTGGCGCTTTCTATACCGTTTTTTCTGTATTTTTACTAGGGCATGGTCCTTTAACTTACACCGTTTCAGCTGCACTAACTATAGCAACGTGTTATAAGTTAAAATTACATGACGGTTTATTAGTAGCAACACTCACAGCCGTCGCTATGGTAGACGTCGTCCATAGCAATTTTTTAGTCGCTTTTTTTGTTCGTCTCGGTACGACATCTATCGGCTTATTCGTTTCAACTGCTGTAAATATGCTTGTATTTCCGCCTGAGTACTCTAAGGCTATTCATAAGCAACTTACGATACTCACACAACAGGTGTATCAGTTAAGTACTCAAGTAACAACCGCTCTATTACAAGGTGAAACAGAACGCGCCACGCAAAAAGCAGCGCTACTCGCTTTGCAAAAACAGCTAGCCTTAACAACAAAACTCGTTAGCTTTCAAGAAAAAGACACATTCCATCCCTTTGCGGCTAAGAGTAGCTTCGCATTAGCTCCACAAAAAGCACAATTAACGGCTCTAACGCGTATGGTCTATCATCTCGATAACTTACTAGCGCTACCCTTAGTAAAACCTAAATGGCAACAAGCTGAACAACAGCAATTATTACAAGCCAATCACGCATTGCTAACTGCGCAAAATCAACAGGTCTATCATCAAAACCTTGCCCTATTTACGACGCAGTTTTTTAATGAGCAAAAGCAAGCTAACGACACGTCATTTTTACCTGTGGAAAGTTTGTTACTTTACGAAATCATCGCTCTTTATCAACAACTACCTCATCTTAATCAACAGGCGATAGAAAAAGCACCTTAACCATTAAAAATATAATAATGGTAAGGTGCTTTTGCATTATTTCGTTGTAATAAAGCTTGCAATCGTCGGTACTAGCTCCGTAGTTAAAGGCAAATTCGGATTAAAATAAGTAGCAAGATTGCCTTCTCGATCTACAGGCGCATCTTTTAAAACATGGTTCATTTTTGGGAAGTAAACTACTTTATTGTGCGTAAACGTGCCTAGACGTTCAGCATCTGCTGGTTTTACTTGCAAATCATTTTCTCCTTGAATAATGAGGGTTTTCGTGTCAGCTTGTTGCAGTAAGGCTGCAGGGTCATGCGCTAACCAAGATATCATATAATCTTGAATAGATGGACGGAAAAGCGACTGCATTGCAGGCGAAACATTTTCTACATACTCACCCTTTTTAAGTGCTGCTAAAATGGCAGTTGCTTCCTCTACCATTTCTGTAGATTGTGCAGCAAGTTGCTCTAGTAAAACTTGATCAATTGGACGACCAGCGCCTGCTAATGAAGTAATTGAAGCAACAGGTGTTTTTTGCGCTGCGAGCGATGCCATAAATGCGCCTTCACTATGTCCGATAAGGTGTACGGCATTAAAGCGAGCATCCTTATTCATCGCTGTGACTAAGGCTTCTACATCTTGTGCGTAGTCTTCAACGACTAAACCTTCTTCTGTCGTTAATAGCTCCGCATTTACACCTACACCGCGCTTGTCATAACGAAGTGTAGCAATCCCCTTATGTGCTAATCCTTCTGCTACCATTTTTAAGCTATTATTTTTACCTGCTATAGCTGAGTTACCGTCTTTATCGGTAGGTCCTGAGCCTGCAATAATAATCGCCACAGGTACGGGCTTACTAACATCCGCTGGGAGCTGAAGCGCCGCCTGTAAGTTACCACCTTCTACAGGGACTGTTACTTTTTCGTAAGTAATAACCTCTGGCTCCACAGGATGGAACATCATATTAAACATTTGATCATTTTGTTTAAATACAGTTGCCATCGCACCATCCGCAAGCGTACTCTCTAACGTCATCACTTGACCACCCAGTGTAACTGTCATAACAGCTACCTCACCTTTCATCTCTAGCGTTACTGGGTAATCTTTAATGCCTTGTGCTGGAATAGAAATCATTGCGCTGTCTTGCGTGATGTTTAATTGCATCGCTAACATCGCCTCAGCTAACGTTCCTTCCCACTGTCCTACAAAATCTGCACGTGTCGTTTGTTGTGCCATCGCACGTTGTAAAAATACAGCCATATGCGCGCGCGTCACTGGCTCATTTGGTTTAAATTTACCGTTATCGCCTGTTGTAATACCATGGCTTGCTAATATATTAATGTAATCCTTTGCCCAGTGGTCTTTAGCAACATCCGTAAAGTCGCCTTTATTTGTACGTGGTTGTAAATGAAAAGCTTGCACTAACATTTTCGCCATCTGTGCACGCGTAATTACTTGCTTTGGTTTAAAATTGTCGCCTGCTCCGTCAATGACACCTGCACGGTATGCCTTAGCAATCACATCCGCATACGTTGCCGTTGCTGGTACGTCTAAAAATATTTTACCGTCCCGTATTGGTGCTAGTGGTAAAGCGCGCGACAGCATCAACACCGCATGCTCACGTGATACAGCTTGCGATGGCTTAAATTGATTAGCGTTACCTGTAATAATGCCTGCCTCTTTCATCGCACCAATTTCTGTAGCATAAGGATGATTTGCTGGCACATCGTCAAATGGTCCTTGTGCTGCTTCTGATACTATAGCAGGCGTTAAGGTTGCCGCTACTACTGTCGCTAAAAAAATTTTAGAATTCATTACAATCTCCTCCTCTTTACTAAGTATACGAAACAATATGCGCTTTGTTACAAGAAAAAAGCTCGCCACATATCAGGCGAGCCAAACTCATATTTTTATACTAAACCTGCTTCACGCAATGATATACATTCTTCTTTCAAAATACCGTACTGTGCATAAAACGTCCAAACATCTTCATTTTGTAAAATATCACGTTTTGGTAAACGACTATGTTCCTCTGCTGTTAGTACGATAAATGCCGTGCCTTGATGAATTTGCTCTAAATAATCAAGCAATGCAGCACCATCTGTAATACTCGCTGGATCTTCTTGCGGTAGCTGCATACGACGAAGCGCTTCGTTTTTAATTGTGATTAACTCTAGCGTATGCTCTAAATGAAACTTCCTCGCTAGATTACCGCCTTCTGCATAAAGTGCTCTCGCATGTTTAGACCAAGGGAAATCAAACGGCTTATTATGGCTATGACATGCTTTACGTTTAGGAAGACGTGCTTCTTCCCACATTTTTTGTAAAGCATTACGGTCCACTACATTTACGGTAGCTAATGAATACGGCTCATTCGTTGCGTTCATTGTATTTTTGTAACGAATATGGGCTTGAAATACATCGAAAATGTATTGAGCATCTGCTAAGTTTCGTTCTTCCCCTAAGCTTTGTAATTGATTATCAAATAATGTGTTGTTCATAATTATTCTCTCCATTTCGTTGTGTATTGTATTGATACTCTTACTCTACAACATAGATGTGGGAGAAAATTGGACATCGCAAGCCTTACAAATTTATATACGTTATGATTGTAAAAAACCCTCGCCACAATAAAGTGACGAGGGATGTTGAGGTTTAGCCAATTGAACCTTCCATTTCATAGTTGATTAGGCGGTTCATTTCTACGGCATATTCCATTGGTAATTCTTTTGTGAATGGTTCAATGAAGCCCATTACGATCATTTCTGTAGCTTCAAGCTCAGAAATACCACGGCTCATTAGGTAGAATAATTGTTCTTCTGATACTTTCGACACTTTTGCTTCGTGCTCAAGTGATACGTCATCATTTAAGATTTCGTTGTACGGGATTGTATCTGAAGTTGATTCATTATCCATAATTAATGTATCACACTCAATGTTAGCACGTGCACCCTTCGCTTTAGGACCAAAACGAACGATACCGCGGTAAGTTACTTTACCGCCGTGATGCGAAATTGATTTTGATACGATTGTTGAAGATGTGTTTGGTGCTAAGTGAATCATTTTTGCACCCGCATCTTGGTGTTGCCCTTTACCTGCTAATGCAATTGAAAGTGTAAGACCGCGTGCGCCCTCACCTTTTAAAATACATGCAGGGTATTTCATCGTTAATTTAGAACCGATGTTACCATCAATCCATTCCATTGTACCGTTTTCTTCAACAACTGTACGTTTTGTAACTAAGTTATAAACGTTGTTTGCCCAGTTTTGAATCGTTGTATAACGGCAGTATGCGTCTTTTTTAACAATGATTTCAACTACAGCTGAGTGTAGTGAGTTTGTTGTATAAACAGGAGCTGTACAGCCTTCAACGTAGTGAACGCTAGCGCCTTCGTCAACAATAATAAGTGTACGCTCAAATTGACCCATGTTTTCTGAGTTAATACGGAAGTACGCTTGTAATGGTGTATCCACTTTAATACCTGGTGGTACGTAAATGAATGAGCCACCTGACCAAACTGCTGAGTTTAGTGCAGAGAATTTATTGTCTGTTGCTGGGATAACAGTGCCCCAGTATTGTTTAAAGATGTCTTCGTTTTCACGAAGTGCTGAGTCTGTATCTTTAAAGACAATGCCCATCTCTTCTAAATCTTCTTTCATGTTGTGGTAAACAACCTCTGATTCATACTGTGCAGAAACACCCGCAAGGTATTTTTGCTCAGCTTCAGGGATACCTAGTTTATCAAATGTTGCTTTGATTTCTTCAGGTACTTCATCCCAAGAGCGCTCTGTAGCTTCTGATGGTTTTACGTAATACGTAATTTCATCAAAGTCTAATGAGTTAAGGTCGCCACCCCACTGTGGCATTGGTTTTGAATAGAATGTTTCAAGTGCTTTTAAGCGGTAGTCTAGCATCCACTCTGGCTCTTGCTTCATATTCGAGATTTCACGTACAATGTCTTCTGTAAGACCACGTTTAGAACGGAAAACTGAGACGTCCTTGTCATGGAATCCGTATTTATAATCGCCGATATCTGGCATTTGTTTAGCCATCTTTATTCCTCCGTTCATGATTTTATCGTACTAGTAGTAGCATATTGCTAACAGGTTAAAGGGCGTTTATTCGCCTTCTTTAACACCCTTTTCCATTGCTTTCCACGCAAGTGTTGCACATTTAATGCGGGCTGGGAATTTAGCTACGCCTTGTAATGCTTCAACATCACCTAAGTCGTACTTCTCATCGTCAAAGTCTTCACCTAGCATCATTTTAGAAAAAATATCTGCAAGCTCTAGTGCTTCTTCAACTTTTTTATCTTTAATTAGTTGCGTCATCATTGAAGCAGATGACATGGAGATTGAGCAGCCTTCACCGTCAAACTTTGCATCTTTTACAATGCCATCTTCTACTTGTAACGTTAAATGAATGCGGTCGCCACACGTTGGGTTGTTCATATCAACTGTTAGTGCGCCGTCCTCAATTTCACCTTTATTGCGCGGGTTTTTATAGTGATCCATAATAACCGAGCGGTATAACTGATCTAAATTATTAAAAGACATCGTTAAAATACTCCTTCGCTACACGTAGGCCTTTTACTAACGCGTCAATATCTTCTTCACTGTTATACATGTAGAAGCTTGCGCGCGCTGTCGCTGTAGCTTCAAGCCATTTCATTAATGGTTGAGCACAGTGGTGACCTGCGCGGACTGCAATACCATTCATGTCGAGCACAGTAGCAACGTCATGTGGATGCACGTCATCAAGATTAAACGTTACTAATCCGCAACGTTTCATTTCGTCTTTTGGTCCGTAAATTGTTAGGCCATCAATCGTTGACATTTGATCCATTGCATAGCGAGCCATTTGATGCTCATGTGCCGCAATGGTATCAAGACCAATTTCATTTAAGAAATCAATCGCTGCCCCTAAACCAACAGCACCAGCAATAATTGGCGTACCACCTTCAAACTTCCAAGGTAGCTCCTTCCATGTTGACTCGTAAAGTCCTACAAAGTCAATCATTTCACCGCCAAATTCAACGGGCTCCATGTTTTCTAAAATCGCTTTTTTACCATATAACACTCCAATGCCTGTTGGCCCGCACATTTTATGACCAGAGAATGCTAAGAAATCGCAATCCAAGTCTTGTACGTCAACCTTCATATGTGGCACGCCCTGTGCGCCGTCCACTACCATAATTGCGCCATTTCCATGCGCAATCTTAGCAATTTCCTTAACAGGGTTAATTGTACCAAGCACGTTAGACACCATCATAACCGAAACAATTTTCGTTTTAGGTGTTACGACTTTACGTACCGTATCAAGTGAGATGGTACCATCTGGCTCAAGGTCGATATATTTTAATACGGCCCCTTTTTCCTTTGCGAGTTGTTGCCAAGGAATAATATTGGAATGGTGCTCCATGTAAGTGATAACGATTTCGTCACCTTCTACAATGTTTTGACGACCATAACCTGAGGCAATCGTATTAATAGAGGTAGTTGTACCACGTGTGAAAATAACTTCTTGTGTCGAAGCTGCGTTAATAAACTTACGCACCTTCTCACGTGCTCCCTCATAATCGTCCGTTGCGCGGTTACCTAAAGTATGGACACCGCGGTGGACGTTAGCGTTATTAAATTTATAATATTTTTCTAGTGCTTCAATCACTTGAATTGGCTTTTGTGAAGTGGCTGCACTATCTAAATATACGAGCGGATGCCCGTTAATTTCTTGGTCAAGAATAGGGAAATAGCTTCGAATTGTAGTATTCATTATTAGCGCACTTTCCTTTCAATAACCTCCGTCAGTTGCTTTTTAACGCCCTCAATTGGAAGTTGAGTTACAACTGGCGCAAGGAACCCATGAATGATTAAGCGTTCTGCTTCTTGTTTTGAAATACCACGGCTCATTAAATAATAAAGCTGGCTTTCATCAACACGACCTACAGAAGCTGCGTGACCTGCTGTTACATCATCTTCATCAATTAGTAAAATTGGGTTAGCGTCACCACGAGCTTTTTCTGACAGCATAAGTACACGAGACTCTTGCTGTGCATCTGAGCGTGTAGCGCCTTTTTCAATCATACCAATACCATTGAAGATCGACTGTGCAGCATCTTTCATTACACCATGCTTAAGAATGTGACCTGCTGTATCTTTACCCCAGTGACGAATCTCTGTTGTAAAGTTTTGCTTTTGCTCTCCGCGACCTACAACTACTGTTTTACTATCAGCTGAACCATTATCGCCTACTAAATGCGTAATGTTTTCTGATACTGTATTTGAGTCACTCATTAAACCAAGCGCCCAGTCCATCTTACCGTCACGTCCAACACGTGCACGACGGTTAACATATGTTGTAAAGCCTTTAGCTAATACATCTACTGCACCAAATGTTACTTGTGCGTTATCGCCTACAAGTACTTCAGCCACAATATTCGCTTGACCTTTTGCTTCTTCAACGGTAGATACGTATGTTTCTACATAAGTTACAGCAGCACTTTCTTCTGCAACTACGATAACGTGGTTGAATAGTGATGCTTCTGCATTATCATGTAAAAATACAGCTTGTAATGGCTCTTCAATAACAACATTGCGTGGTACATAAACAAATACGCCACCATTTACTAATGCTGCATGAAGCGCTGTTAATTTATGCTCATCCACTTTTACAGCTTCTGTCATAAAGTATTTTTGTACTAAATCACTATGCTCACGCATTGCTGTAAAAATATCTGTAAAAATAACGCCTTTATCCGTTAACTCTTGTGATACTTTATGGAATGCTGGCGTGTTGTTGCGTTGCACATATACGTTATGTTGTGACTCGCCATCCACTAAAGTTGCTACTTCTGCTGGTAGTTCATTTAAAGCATTTACTTGATCGCTCTCAACTGTCCAGCTTGGGAATGTTGTGAAATCCCATTTTGTAATATTTGTTTTGTCTGGTTTTGGCATCGCTAATTCAGCCGCTTGTGCGAACGCTGATTCACGTAGTGTAGTAAACCATGCTGGCTCGCTGTTTGTTTCAGAGAACGAGCGCACATCGTTTGCTGTTACAGCCAATTTCATTTCAACTGTCATGCTCTTTCGTCCCCCTTATTAAACGTCTTGTTCTGCTTCTTCTTCGATACCTAATTCTTGTTTAATCCAGTCGTAACCTTCTGCTTCTAAACGTTGTGCAAGTTCTGCACCGCCAGATTTAACTACTTTACCTTGCATCATAACGTGTACTTTGTCTGGTGTGATGTAGTTAAGTAAGCGTTGGTAGTGAGTGATCATTAAGCAACCAAAGCCTTCGCCGCGCATTTCGTTAATACCTTTTGATACAACTTTTAATGCGTCAATATCTAAACCTGAGTCAATTTCATCAAGTACAGCGATTTTTGGTTTAATCATCATTAATTGTAAAATTTCGTTACGTTTTTTCTCACCGCCAGAGAAACCTTCGTTAAGGTAGCGCTGTGCCATATCCTCATCCATCTCAAGGAATGCCATTGTTTTATCTAATTCGCGGATAAATTTCATTAATGAAATTTCATCGCCTTCTTCGCGACGCGCGTTAATTGCTGAACGTAAAAAGTCTGCGTTTGTAACACCGTTGATTTCTGATGGGTATTGCATCGCTAGGAATAGACCCGCTTTAGCGCGCTCGTCTACTTCCATTTCAAGTACGTCTTCACCGTCAAGCTCGATTGAACCTGAAGTTACTTCATATTTAGGGTGACCCATAATTGCAGAAGCAAGCGTTGACTTACCCGTTCCGTTTGGTCCCATGATTGCGTGTACTTCATTTGTATTGATTGTAAGATTTACACCTTTTAAAATCTCTTTACCGTCGATTGCAACGTGAAGATCTTTAATTACTAAAGTTGACATTAACAATACCTCCATAGTCTGTTCATGAAATGGTTGCCCATCCCTAAATTATTATCATTCTAATTCTAACTGAAAATGCTCCAGCTTGCAAACCATTGAATTCTCAATCGTAATTATTACTATAAACGTTATATTTAACGTGTTTACCGTAATTTTCTCATTGCTCACTACTAAGGTTTTAGTGAGAAAATAACTTACTCATTTTCATTCACAATTAGGTAAATGAGAATGTGTATCATTTAGGTTTCTATCGTTATTTACATAAGGTTAACTCTTTCACTACTACTTCTTTAGCATTTGTTTTACTATAGAGTAAAGGGAGTGACAGCTATGGAGTTACGTCAATTGCGATATTTTGTGGCAGTTGCTGAACGCGAACATATTTCAGATGCTGCAATTGCGCTCGATGTGGCACAATCTGCAGTGAGTCGACAAATCGCTAACTTAGAAAAAGAATTAGGAACACCTCTTTTTGAACGCGTAGGACGAAACGTACGCTTAACCGCCATTGGTAAAATTTTTTTTGAGCATAGCGTAAACGCGTTAAAAGCTATTGATTTGGCCGTAAAACAAGTAGAAGACTTTTTAGATCCTACACAAGGTGTAATTAAAGTCGGCTTCCCTACTAGCCTCGCAAGCTATGTTATGCCGAGTGTCATTTCAGCCTTTAAACGCGAGTATCCTGACATTGAGTTTCATCTTCGCCAAGGTTCTTATCGTTTTTTAATAGAAGCTGTCAAAAACCGCGAGTTAAATCTCGCCTTTTTAGGTCCTTTACCAAAGGGCGAGCAAGATATTACATCTACCGTGCTTTTCAGCGAACAAATTTGTGCATTAGTAGCAGCTAATCATCCTCTAGCTAAAAGAGAGTCTATTAATTTAATGGAACTACATGAAGATTCGTTTGTATTATTTCCTACTGGTTATGTGTTGCGTAAAGTAGCTACAGATGCTTGTAAACAAGCAGGATTTGTACCTAATATTACATCGGTAGGTGAAGATTTAGACGCGC
Source organism: Metalysinibacillus jejuensis (assembly GCF_003057615.1). Taxonomy (GTDB): domain Bacteria; phylum Bacillota; class Bacilli; order Bacillales_A; family Planococcaceae; genus Metalysinibacillus; species Metalysinibacillus jejuensis. Next base: position 26,515 of record NZ_QAFW01000010.1, on the reverse strand, counting down.
TTAAAGGGCTCGTTGCTGCCGGCATTGGTGTGACGCTCTTACCTGAGAGTTCGATTTATGATTCTTCGGCTCGCTTAACGGTAAAAGTGCCAATTAGTGCGCCTATTTTGCAACGTTCAGTTGGTATTATTTCGCCAACAAACCGGGATCTCGCCCCATCTGAGATTGTATTTTTGCAGTTTGTTAAAAACTTCTTCTCTCATCTATCACAATTTCGTTAAAAAATGGTGAACCTTTTACTTAGGCTCACCATTTTTTCATGCTTTTTTCTTGCGCTTTGCGAGTAAATACATAATTACTAGCACTAGAAGTAGTGCCAACGCCACAATAGGCACGACCGCTACCCACGTTATTTTATTTTCACTTTGTACTAACTGCTCAGAATGTGGCGGAGAGAACATCAGTGGATTATCGCCTAATTGGACAGCGATTTCGCTATTTTGAGTTACTTCTAATAATGATTCAAAAAACTGATTTTGTGAGCCTAAATCAGCTAGCGTAAGCAAAGCCATTGGTGCATCTTTACGCCAAAGATTGTGCTGTAAAATTATCGTATTTTTCGCTTCATCATCCATAAAAAATTGCTGACGCTTCTCAATTAATTGTGTAATAAATTGCTTATCATCTAGTGCTTCCAATTGTTGTTGATTACCGATAAGCACTAGCGGTTGCTGGAGTTCATCCTTACTTACCGTCGTAGGAAATTGCAATGTAGTATTAGCTACTTTCCCATTTACCATTAAACTTTTATAAAGCTCAGTTAACGCATTACTATCAGCTGTAGTCGTTTGCTCTGGGACGACTATAGTTGTAGCTTGCGTAAAGACTGTAGGGAAATCACGCAAACTATAGGACGCTGTCGCATCGCTTTGTTGCCAGCTAATCGTACTCGCTTCATCTACATAAATCCAATAGCGCTCATTAGTAATTTCACAAGGGTCTGACAGTGTAAAGCCCGTAACCTCAAAACGAAGCGCTGTAATTGTTTTTTCATTCAGTGCATCTATAGGTATTGGTAATTTCACTTGGTAATAGCCTTGTTCATCGTCTTTTAATTTACTTAAATCGTAAGCTACAGGCACTTGGTTAACATACATAAGCAATTCAACATTACGTTGCTCTTTTGTTGTAGGCATCACATCCGCTTTACGTAATTTTAAATTCACATAAGCTTTACTATCCTTCTCTAATTTCGGAAAGCTATAATAGTAAGTAATAGACTGCTCTTTGCCTGTCGCGAGCTCTAAATTTTGAATGCCCATTTCTCGAAACGTAACATAATCCGTTTGTTCTAAAGGGTAGGTTGGTAACATTTCAAGCGTCATTTTCTGACCATGCCACTGCTCATACATTTTGGCATTAATAAGCCCTTCGCTATTTGTAATAGCTCTTTCTTCAGTATCACCAATTACCTTTAACATCGGGACGGACTGTTTTTGTTTTAATACATCTACTTGCACATAATTACCTGGTTCCGTAATAGCTTGTTTCGCAAACGGTGTCGTAAATTGTTCTTTAGCTCCTAATAAAATTACGGGACCTGTAATTTTATTATATTCTTGTTCCCTAACGATTTGTACATTTGTCGTACTTTGTTTAGATAAATAGGCTGCTACTTGTAGCGCTCTATTATGTAAGGCTAAACTCGCTTCATCAGGTATGACGAGTGTAGTTAATCTATTAGTAGTAGGAATAAATGAAGCAGGGTACTCCTCAAGTGTAATTTCTTCAGATAGTACTTTATTTAACGAAATATAAGAAGGCATTTCAAGCACTAGCCAGTTACCTAACTGTCCTGGCGCGGCACATACACCCTCTTTTAATATGCCATTAAATGAAACTGTTATTTTATGCATGCCTTTTTTTAACGCTTTTTTAGGTAGAGCTACCGTGACATTTTTGACCTCCTCGCCTGTCAGCGACACGCTTTCTATCGTAATATCATCTACAGCTACCGAAAAGGTTGACGGGGCAATTAACAATTTCGAATAACGGATATCAAATGATACTGTATTGTCACCTTCTAACTGTTGTTCAGTAATCGTATAGAAAAAGTCCATGGCGCCAATAGGACCTTTCAGCTCCACAGGTTGGCGAGACAGTAGTTGCTTTTGTTGATAACTCGACGAAACTTCCATAGGCAATGTTTCAACTTTTATCGTTTCTGCCTGTGCAGGTGTTGCGACTATAACGATAAAATAGACGATTAAAAAAGTTAACCATTTTTTATACATACCATTCACTCCTCTCGCTTAAATCGCTCTGTTTTATACCAACGCACTTCCTCACCTGTAAACATGCGCTTCGTTTCTAAATACAGCGAATTAAGCACTAAAATAATCCACATTTGTGAATACGTAAAATACATTAACACAACATATAAAAAGTTTTTCCAAGTCATCTGTGATTTTTCAATGCTTAAAGTAACCATGACTTCACCTAAAAATAATAGCGCTGCTAAAATCCACAGTACTAATGAAACACTCCCTACAGTGAGACCAATATCAAAAAATAAATTTAAAACGAATAAACTATTCGACAAAATCACACCAAAGAAAAATAAAAAATAGGTAAAGAAGAAATAAAATAAATCAAAGATGATACTTTTACGCTTTAATGTTGTAAACTGTTTAAGAAATTTAAGCACAACATATTGATTGCCTCTCGCCCAACGTGTGCGTTGCTTCCACCAAACGCCAAGCGTCTCTGGCTCTTGTTCCCATGTAATAGCTTTCGGAAAAAAACGAATATGCCAACCGAGGTTATAAACGCGAATTGTTAATTCTGTATCCTCAGCTAATGCTTTAACGTCCCAACCGCCTAGTTCCTCTAAAATATGGCGACGAATAGCAAAGTTTGTCCCTGGAATGGTAGCAACTTTAAACCATTTCCATCTACCACCTTGCGCCATCCATTGAAAACAAATTGTTTCGATATTAATGAATCGTGTTAGCCACGTTTCATCTGCATTTACTACTCTAAATTTTCCTACTACTGCTGCAGCTTTCGCATCATTTACTAGCCCCATCGCTAAATACCATACTGCTTTTTCTTCTGGTGTATTATCAGCGTCATAAACGACTACGTACTCACTATTAGACTGAGCTAGGGCCGTGTTTAAAGCCGATGACTTCCCCTTACCTTTATTTTCGCCCTCTGTTTCTATAGCGCGAATAAAAGGATATTTTTCTTCATAGCTTTTAGCAATCGCAACGGTATTATCTGAACAGTTATCACAAATTACAATGACCTCTAACCTGTCTTTTGGATAATAAAGACGAGACATGGCAGCAAGTGTCTGTCCGATGACAACTTCTTCATTATGCGCTGGTATAAAAACACTCACCGTTGGCATATCCTTCATATTTCTTTCCCACTGTCGAATGGGCTTCTCAAAACTTCTATAATGCATATAGCCACCTTGCATTAAAAACATATGATAAAGTAACATCGTCCAAATTAAAGTTAACGAAATATAAAATAAAATATCAGCCATTTTAATTCCTTTCATTAAATAATCTTTTACGCAATGTCATACGTAAAAATGCTGTATTCGCAAAAAACAACATAACAAATAATAAAACAAATAACGCCATTGCCCATAATAATAATTCTGCTGGGTTATCTTGATAACGCTTTAAGAGCATGCGCCATTTTGCTGTATGTTGCACAACTTGAAAGCCATGTTCTTGAATGACCGATACATCTTTGCTATCTACACGTAACGGTACCTCACGTAAGTTTTGCCACTCATAATGAACAACTGTATCTAAAACAGCAATATACTTAATTAGCTCATCTACTTTTCCGTAAGCTGGATACTGCAACATAAAACCAATCGTCTTTACATCTTTATACGTGTGTAAGTCAGTGGCCATAACTTCTTGAGCTATAGCGATGTCCTCAACGTTATAGGGTAAAAATAATGGAATATACTCAATAATCGTTCCCTCTATCGTTGGTAAATACGTATTTGTAGTATTTTGTACACGCAATGGCATGCCCTCATATTGATAGTTAGATCCAATTGGATATAATTTATCAATTACCATCTCTTCAAAATCTCGTGGAACAGCAGCCAAGCTTTCGTTTTTCATCAATAACGTTGCCCCATCTTTTTGCGCTTGTTGCAACAGCTTCAACAATGGTTTATTGTCTCGCAATTTAAATATCCGGTTGTTTTTGTTATCAGTAGTCGTTACTTTTACTTGTAAAGTAACGGGGATATTTTTCTGTCGTAATGCTACTAGTATATTTTGTAATTTTTCGACGTTAGTATTGTAATCAATATTAGTAATTAGCAATAAGCTTGATTGCACTGGGAGAGATTGATGACTTAATAGTTTTTGAATCGCCTCTTTTGCTACAACATACGGTTTTTGTCGTAAAGTTACAGGCGCTAAATATACTAAATTCGATTTACGAACTACAGCTGGCACTTGTTGATGATAACTAGACGCGCTTACTACAACTTCACTTTGCGGTACTTTCAATTGAGAAGCAAGAAACGGCTCATCCAATGTTTTTCCGTCTAGTTTATATACTTCGACTTCTTCGCCCTGTTGCCAATCTGCCATTTGTGACAGTTTGGGAAGAATGGTACCTACTATAATTTTTTTAGCGCTACTTTCATTGATAGCATGCCAAATAGTAGCTTGTAAATTTAGATTACTCTCACTAATAAAAGCAATGACATCACTATTAATAATTTGTTCTTCTGTTGGTGAAATTGTAGTTTGTACTTCACCATACGCTGTTAACTCATAAACGAGTCCGTTGATGTCTTCAGCTGGTGTTTGTTCATTCACAATCACTGTGATAATCTGGCTATCCTCCGCTAATGCTACAGGCGCAATACATAACCATAGTAAAAAGCTAGCGATGAGTCGGTTATAAGACATGCGACTTCATCTCGCTTTCTGCTTCGATTAGAATTTGTTCGAGCGTTTGCTCTTGATGAGGATAATACGTATAAAAAGCTGTACGATAAGAGAGTGTAATCCATTTTCCTGATAGCAATTGATGCTCTAAAATGACTTCCTTAAATTTATCGTAAATGATGTCGCGGTACTCATCAGTCGTTGAAGTTAACAGCACAACGAGTTCATCTTCTTTATAACGAAATTTTTTATCCGTTATCCTTGATTTTAGTTCTATTTTTCGTGCTAGCTCTTTCCACATATGAAGCACTTCATCTGCACTATATAAACGTTTAAATTCTTTGTAATTTTCAATTTTAAAAAAGACTAAAGCGAAGTTTAAATCATAGCGATCCGCACGACGCATCTCTTCGAATACCTCAGTCATCATACGTGTTTGATTATCAAAGCCTGTGTCAACATCAATTGCTACATATTTTGTTAAGCGTTCTTCTTGCTGTCTAAGTTGTTGCATCCGTTCCATCATATATTCATGTAATTTTCCTGCTACTATAATTAATACAATGAGAGCAAGACCATAATATAAAAATACATCTAAAAAATATTGCATTTGTTGATTCATGTTTGCACCTATCAACACGTTATAAAATAAAATACTACCGCTAACAAAAAACAATACTAAAGTCGTCATTAGTATAGGTAGCGTACCGAAATATAAGCTGCCCACCATTAATAATCCTGCTATTAATAAAAGCACTAATCCTTCTGCATTCCCCATCAAAAAATAGGTCATGCTACTCGTTATCACAACGAGAGTTACTAACATTAAATTTATCATTGTTAGCATATTATCTCGCATTGTTATACACCTCCATCGCTAGTAAAGGTAAAATATTGTCAAAAGCATGAGTATCATTTGTTTGGAGGTTAATATAACCACTACCTACTTGCATACTTTCGAGTTTATCGACAAATGTTTGAGCCATTGCTATATCTTTTCGTTCTAGATAATAAAGAAGTGCTAGTGCATAGACGGCTGGAGACTCATATGAGACGGCTGGCTGATTACTGCTTACATTGTATCGCCCGAACAACTTAGCATCACGTTGCCAATGCTGTTGTAGCCACTGTGCAAAGTCCGTCGTATCGATTGCCCAGCGTTCACTATTAAGCGCAATATATAATTGATCTACAAGATGCAACTCCTCTTCAAAAATATAGCTCGCTGCTTCAATATCATAAGCTTTTGCGTATGTAGCGCCTTTTTTAGCTTGCTGTAAAATTTTTCGGTGTTGCATTAACATTTCAGTAGTTACTACACCGATTTCGTTAAGTTGCTGTAACGCTCTGCTATCAATATAACTAATTGTTAATGTTTTGCTATGTACACCATTTTTAACATCAACAAAATCTGTAAATAACCCCGACTCCACTTGTTTATGTTGCAGAGCTTCTCCGATTTTTTGTGCTAATAGTTGATAGGATGGTTCCTCAAAGCGTTGACTCGCTAATATTAGTACCCGACTAATACGCAAATCATCAATTAAAGCATTGACAGTCGAGGCTGTCTCACCATTAATTTCCCAACTGATAACATCATCTAATATAAAGTAATGCCGTAATACGGCTACTTGTTCCGCAAAACGTTTAGCATCCCCTCGTTCATATAAATAACTTAGCCATAGGCCTATTGTTTCTGATAAATAATTTTCTTTACGTTCTTTTATATCTGTACGAATGAGCCCTGTAGACGTGATAAACTTATCAATTATAAATTTTTCTAAAGGTGGCGCATCCGCCGGCACCTTATTACTATAAGGCGGTACCTCTGCCTCAGTAGCTTGACACCCTACGACGGCTATCGCAGCTAAACTTGTGAAGTACAACATATAATGATTCCTTTTCATGACTTCACTCCTTTAGTTTTTAAGTATAGCGTACCTACTCTGAACATTTACTTATACTTCACTATTACCCTTATTTATCATAAGCATTCCCCTCTAAATAGAAAAAACCCTTCGACACAACCAAATGTGTCAAAGGGCAACATTTATTTTTTACTCACTTCATCTACAATAATTGATAAGGCACCATCGCCTGTAACATTCGTTGCTGTACCAAAGCTATCTTGTGCAACATATAGCGCAAGCATTAAAGCGAGCATAGTTGTATCAAAGCCTAATACAGTTTCCAAAATACCTAAAGCAGCTACTACTGCCCCGCCTGGCACACCTGGTGCCGCTACCATAGCAATACCTAACATGAAAATAAATTTCGTATACATCATCATGTCCACATCCATACCGTTCATTAATAAAACACCGATAGAACATGTAACTAAAGTAATCATACTACCTGATAAATGAATCGTCGCAAATAAAGGAACGGTAAAGCCTGCCACACGTTCAGATGCGCCCGCTTCCTTTGTTTGCTTCAGCGTTACAGGTATTGTAGCCGCTGAAGACTGCGTACCAACAGCCGTAAAATAAGCAGGTAGCATCGTTTTAATTAATTTTACTGGATTACGCTTAGACATAGTGCCTGCCACGCTATATTGTAACGTCAACATCACCCAATGCATGGCAATAATTAGCACAAATACTAAAGCGAATACAGATAAAATTTGTTTCACTTCGCCTGCATACGTCATATTTAAAAATATACCAAAAATATGGAAAGGTAATAGTGGAATAATAACAAAGTTAATTACCTTTTCAATAATCGCTTTCAATTCAGTAAAGCCACGTTGTAATACGTCGCCTTTAATCGCAGCCATACCAATCCCCATTACAAATGCAAAAACCAATGCTGTCATAACGCCCATCATCGGTTCAATACCGATATCAAAGTAAGTGGTAGCCATACCTGCTCCTGGCTCTTTTACATCGCCTGCTTGACTTGAGACGATGCTAGGTAAAACATTACTTGCTACTGTATAAGCAAGAAAACCTGCGATAATAGTAGACGTATAAGCAATGGCAGTAGCCATACCTAATAATTTTCCTGAGCCTTTGCCAAACTCAGCAATAGCAGGTGCGATAAAACCGATAATAATCAGCGGCACTGCAAAATTAATAAATTCCCCAAATACCGTGTTAAACGTAGCAAATACACGTACAAACATTTCTGGTACGAAGCTACCGAGCAGCACCCCTAGTGCAATGGCAATAATGATGCGCCCTAATAATCCTATTTTCACTTTCATTCCGATTGTCCTCCTAAAAAAAACAGCTGTACATATCCAATACATAGTAATTTACCATACTAGCGTATTGAGTAACAGCTGTTAATTAAAGTTTAACTATTCAAATTATTTATACTCGCTAAAAAGTTCTTTTACAATCGGATAAGATGCTTTAAGTCGCTCTTGCGATACCAACTCGTTGCTTTTGCCCCCCAGATAGTTGTGAAGGATAGGCTTGCCCTCTTCCTTCTAAGCCAACAAGTTGAATTAATTCATTTACTCTAGCTTCTCGTTGTGCTTTAGGAACGCCTGCAATTTCTAGTGGGAATGCGATGTTCTCTTCTACTGTACGCGACCATAATAAGTTAAAGTGCTGAAAAATCATGCTCACTTTTTGGCGCGCCATGCGCAACTCTTTACCTTTAATATGCGAAAACTTTAAATCGTTAACAATTACCTCACCATCAGTAGGTTGTTCTAAACCGTTTAACAAACGAATTAAGGTACTCTTTCCTGCACCGCTATAGCCAATAATGCCAAAAATTTCGTCTTTTTTTATCGTTAAACTTACTTGGTCAACTGCTGTGAGAGGGCCGCTTTTTGTTGTGTATTTTTTTATAATGTTTTTTAGTGTAATCATTAGCGAAAACCTCCTTAGTAAAAAAACCCTCCACCTCTAGTAGGAAGTGGAAGGGTTTGACGTAATCTATTACGTATCAACCGACCACTCATCTCTCAAAGTTATACTTTGTGTGAATTGGCACCTTTTCACTTTCGTGTTGGTTGCCGGGCTTCATAGGGCACTTCCCTCCGCCTCTCTTGATAAGAGTTCGATATATTGTTTGTGTTGTTATGAGTCACTTTACCATGTACATTTTAGCCTGTCAATTCATTTTTCATTAATTCATACAAATAGGGTACGGATTGAAAAGCGTATACCTTTTTTGTTACTTTTCCGCTATTCGTAAGCAGTAAACAAGGAACACTCTCGATTTCATAATCACGCGCAACTTGCTCCTCATAGTTTAAATCCATCTTCCCTATCGCATGTTGCGGTAAGAGTTGCTCAATGACATTCATCATTTTAGAAGCAACTTGGCATGTACCACACATCGGCGTATAAACATACAACGCCACATTGTCCGTTGTCATATTTTTTTCAAATTGTTGTTTTGTCCATTGTTCCATCTAGCCACAACCTTATCTTTTAATGCGTATACCTGCCCTCGCTACTATTGTAGCAAGGAAGCGAGGTGGGGTTTCAGCAACTTGCTTATACGTACGCGTCGTATGTAACTGAATCGCTTCAGGGTAGGTACGTTTCATCAGTTGGCGCAGCTTGTCACCTGATTTGTCTTCATCAAATAACGTATATAGTTCATAGTCCTCATATGGCGCAAGTAGCTCCTCAAGTGTCGTTTGCGAAATCGTGCCGTTCGTACACAAAATAATAATAGGTTCAGCAATCACTTGTGTGAGACGTATTTTATCTGACAACCCTTCTACTAGCAAGCACTTCACTTTGACGCCCCCTTTTAAAAAAGCGCCCCCGACGAAATCGTCAGTGGCGCTACCATATTATTCTTGTGTCATTTCGTCGTACTTGTCAGCATCCATTAAAGCATCTACTTGTGATGCATCTGAAAGCTCTACTACAACCATCCACGCTTGCTCATAAGGAGACTCATTTACGTATTCAGGATTGTCTTCAAGTTCAGCGTTAACTTCTACAACTGTACCTGATACAGGTGCGTATAGTTCTGAAACTGTTTTAACTGATTCAACGCTACCGAATGGCTCGTCAATTGTTAATTCGTCGCCTACTTCTGGTAGCTCAACGAAAACGATATCGCCTAGCTCAGATTGTGCGAAGTGTGTAATACCAATACGTGCTTTACCATCTTCAACTTTTACCCATTCGTGCTCTTCAGAATAACGTAAGTCTTTAGGTGTTGTCATGTCAAAAACCCCTCCATTTTATGTGATACTTTGCCCTTTAAGTTTGCCATATTTCCTATACAAAAACAAGCTTATGACAGCTTATTTCCAAGTTTGTTCAAACGTTTCTTCTTTAAAGCCTAGCGTCACTTTTTTACCATCAGTTACGATAGGTCGTTTAATTAACATACCATCTGAAGCTAATAAAGCGAGCTGCTCTTCCTCGGACATCATCGCTAGTTTATCTTTCAATCCCAACTCACGATACTTCATACCAGACGTGTTAAAAAACTTCTTTAACGGTAGCTCACTCGCTTGCCAAATCACCTTTAGCTCCTCAGCACTTGGTGTAGCCTCCACAATATGCACCGCTTCGAAAGCTACATCATGTTGTTCTAACCATTTTTTAGCTTTGCGACATCCCGTACAATTTGGATAGTGAATCAATGTTAACAACGGTCATTCCCCCTCTTTACAATACGCGTTGAGTATAGCAAAAATTTCGCACGCAGGGAACTATAAAAAAAGCAGGCTAGAGGTAGCCTGCTTACGTTATTACACGACGTACTTTTCTGCATCGATAATTTTAACAGATGCCTCACGCTTTTTCGAGATTAAATCATACGGCTCATTGCGTGTTAATTTGCGTAATGCTGATAGCATCATACGCGCTTGATCACCATCTGTTGCATGCAGTAGTACAGTTTTTGCCTCTTGTTCAATTTGCGCAAAAGCTTCCTGTGCAAAGATTTGTGTATATAATAATTTTTGCATCGCTTTATCTACGCCATCTTTAGCAATCGCTTTCGCTGTACGAATTACTGCAGACTCCATCGCATATAATTGATTTGCGATGTTAGCAATGCTCACTAATACTTCTTGCTCGTCATTAAGTTTAGCGCCGTAACGTTGCGCAGCTAAACCTGCAGCTAATACGCCAATTTTCTTTGCGTTTTTCACTAAATACTTTTCTTTATCTAGTGGTTCATTACCTACTTCCTCTGGCATCATCATTAAAATTTCTTGTTGAAGTTGTTGTGCTACTTGTAGTAATGGTAATTCACCTTTTAATGCTTTTTTCATGAAAGTACCTGGTACAATCATGCGGTTAATTTCGTTTGTACCTTCAAAGATACGGTTAATACGTGAATCGCGGTACATACGCTCTACTTCGTACTCTGCCATAAAGCCGTAGCCACCATGTAGTTGTACAGCCTCATCTACAACGTAATCTAGTGTTTCTGAGCCTACTACTTTCGCAATTGAGCATTCAATCGCATACTCTGCAATGGCTGCCGCAATCGTTTTACCATCTTTTTGTGCTGCTTCGTCCATTTGACCAAGGCGATCCTCAAATAACCCAACTGTACGGTAGTTTAATGACTCCGATGCATAAATACGCGCTGCCATCGTTGCTAATTTATCCTTTGTTAATGAAAAATCAGAGAGCTTTGTTTTAAATTGTTGACGTTGGTTGGTATATTTCACAGCAAGCTCTAGACCACGTTTTGAGCTACCTACTGTACCTACCCCTAATTTATAACGGCCTACGTTTAAAATATTAAAGGCAATAACATGCCCGCGACCTACTTCGCCTAATAAGTTCTCTACTGGTACTTTAGCGTCTTCTAAAATTAAAGTACGTGTTGATGACGATTTAATACCCATTTTCTTTTCTTCTGGACCGACTGATACACCTTCATAAGTGCGTTCTACGATAAATGCTGAGAATTGATCGCCATCTACTTTAGCATATACAACGAAAACGTCTGCAAAGCCTGCGTTTGTAATCCATTGTTTTTCACCGTTTAGTACATAATGCGTACCGTCTGCCGAAAGTTTAGCTGTCGTTTTTGCACCTAATGCATCTGAGCCTGAGCCTGGCTCTGTTAATGCGTATGCCGCAATAAGCTCACCTGTTGCTAACTTTGGTAAGTATTTTTTCTTTTGCTCCTCATTACCAAATAACACGATTGGTAATGAACCAATACCTACGTGTGCACCGTGGGTAATTGAAAAACCACCTGCTACTGACATTTTTTCTGCAATTAATGCTGAAGAAATTTTATCTAAACCAAGGCCTTCATATTCCTCTGGTACATCAGCACCGAGTAGACCTAGCTCCCCTGCGCTCTTTAATAGACGCACAGAGTGCTCAAATTCGTGGTTTTCTAAATGCTCTACTGCTGGTAAAACTTCATTTGTTACATAATCTTCTGTAGTTTTAGCTATCATTTTATGCTCATCCGAAAAATCCTCTGGTGTGAATACGCGATTTACATCCGCTTCTTCTACTAAAAATCCGCCGCCTTTAATAATTTCTGTCATACTAAAAACCTCCCCAATTTGTGTTTAGATGATTTCAAATACGCCTGCTGCACCCATGCCGCCACCGATGCACATCGTAACTACCCCATATTTTTTACCTTGACGTTTCAGTTCATGAATTAATTTTAATGTTAAAATTGTGCCTGTTGCACCTAATGGGTGACCGAGTGCAATTGCACCGCCATTCACATTGACCTTATTAACATCAATGCCGAGCTCTTTTACAACTTGCAGAGACTGTGAAGCAAATGCCTCGTTAATCTCCCATAAATCAATATCCTCTATCGATAACCCAGCAATTTCTAACGCTTTTGGTACAGCTACAATAGGCCCTATTCCCATAATTTCAGGAGGTACACCGCCTACTGCAAAACCTAAAAACTTTGCCATCGGTGTCATGCCTTGTTTTTCTGCTTCTTGTCGGTCCATAACGAGTACGGCTGCTGCACCATCAGAAGTTTGAGAGGCATTACCTGCTGTAACACTTCCCTTAACATTAAAGGCTGGGCGCAATTTAGCTAAACCTTCTACTGATGTACCAGGACGAACCCCTTCATCTGTATCAAAAGTAAAGGTGCGTGTTTGCTGCTTGTTAGTAGCATCTACATAATGCTGAGTTACCTCAACTGGTACAATCTCGTCCTTAAATTTACCTTCTTTAATTGCCTTTTCTGCAAGTTCATGAGAGCGAACAGCAAACGCATCCTGCTCTTCACGGCTAACATTGTATTTCACAGCCACTTGCTCTGCTGTATGCCCCATGCTCATATAATATTCAGGTGCTTCCTCAACGAGTTTAGGGTTTAAACGCACCGTGTTACCTGTCATCGGAATCATTGACATGGATTCAACACCACCGGCAATAATTGCTTTCGCATGACCTACCATAATTCGCTCGGCTGCATAAGCGATTGTCTGCAAACCTGAAGAACAAAAACGGTTTACCGTCAATCCTGGCACTGTATCAGGCAACCCTGCTAACGCACCAATATTACGCGCTACGTTCATTCCTTGTTCTGCTTCTGGCATCGCACAGCCCATAATAATATCTTCAATTTGTCCCGTATAATTGGCACGCTTAAGTGTTTCTTTGACTACTAGCGCACCAAAGTCATCCGGACGTACTGTTGCGAGTGAGCCTCGCTTTGCTTTACCAATAGGTGTTCTTGCACCTGCTACAATTACCGCTTCACGCATAATCAAATTCCCCCTTAGTTACGTAATGGTTTACCCTTCATTAACATATGTTGCATACGTTGCTGTGACAGTGGATGAGAGACAAGTTGTAAAAAGGCTTCACGCTCTAAATTAAGCAAGTACTGCTCATCAACAGCCGTGCCATAAGGTACTTCACCACCTGCGATGACATAAGCTAATTTTTTAGCAATAAATAAATCATGATCACTAATGAAGCCCGATGCATGTAAACCGCGCGCTCCCATATATAAAGTGGCATAGCCTGGTGCCCCTGTTACGATAACTTTCTCACGTACAGGAGGTGTATAACCCGCTTCGTATAGCGCCAGTGCTACCTGTTTAGCGTCATAAATTTGGTGATCCGGATTTACCGACACACCATCAGCAAAGTCCAAGAAATTATTATCGCGCGCTTCTTCGCCTGATGTCGAAACTTTAGCCATCGCCACTGTTTCAAATACTTTATTAGCAATATGCTGATAATCCACTTCTACTCCTGTCGGTAAACCTTTAAGGAATTTTTCGTATAACCCTTTATTGCCACCCCCGCCAGGGATTAAGCCAACACCTACTTCTACTAATCCCATATACGTTTCCATCGTGGCTTGAATATGAGCGGCTGGTAAGCAAACCTCTGCGCCACCACCGAGTGTCATACCAAATGGTGCAGCTACTACAGGTTTAGTAGCGTATTTAATACGCATCATCGCATCTTGGAATGATTTAATAATGAAATCGAGTTCAAACACATTATCATCCTGTGCCTCCATTAAAATCATGCCAAGGTTAGCGCCCACACAGAAGTTTTTACCTTGATTACCAATGACAAGCCCTTTGTAGTTTTTCTCAACTTCATCCACTGCGTAATTAATCATTTGAATAATATCTGGACCAATCGCATTTGCTTGGGAATGAAACTCTAGTAATGCTATACCATCACCTAAATCAATTAAGCTAGCACCTGTATTACTTTTAATGACGCCGTGTTTCTTTTTATAGCGCTTTAAATTAATTTCTTTTGCATTCGTCGGTACTTTTTCATAGCCTTCCCCGTTGTAGTAAGCTACGTCACCATCTAACTCGCTGTAAAATGTTTCAAAACCATCCGCTAGCATTTTTTCTACGAAAGCTGGGATTTCATGCCCTTCTGCCTTCATTTTTTCTACAGATTGTGCCACGCCAAGCGCGTCCCAAATCTCAAATGGACCTTGTGTCCAACCAAAACCCCACTTCATAGCGTTATCAATGGCTACAATATCATCCGCAATCTCGCCGTGTAATTGTGCAGCATAGCGTAACGTTGGTGCTAAAATATTCCATAATAACTCACCAACACGGTCATCTGCATATGTTAGTAGTTTCACACGATTTGCTAAGCCCTTCACTTGTGTAGCTTGTGCCATAGAAGCTGTTTTTAGTTTTTTCATTTCTCCATACTCAAGCGTTTGTGGATTAATTTCTAAAATATCTTTACCTTTTTTGATAAAGAAACCTTGCCCTGATTTAGCACCGAGCCAGCCCTTCTCTACCATGTCACTAATAAACTGTGGTACTGCAAATACGGCCTGCTCTTCTCCTGTTGTTTGGTCATAAACATTTTTAGCTACATGCAAAAATGTATCAAGACCTACGACATCTAACGTACGGAAAGTAGCTGATTTAGGACGACCGATAAGAGGCCCAGTTACAGAGTCTACCTCACCTACAGAATAGCCTCGCTTTAGCATTTCTTGCACAGTAACTAATAAGCCATAAGTGCCGATACGATTGCCGATGAAATTTGGTGTATCTTTCGCTAAAACGACACCTTTACCCAGCACATCTTCTCCAAATGCTTTCATAAACGTAAGCACTTCTGCATTTGTCGTTTTAGCAGGGATAATTTCTAATAATTTCAAGTAACGCGGTGGGTTGAAAAAATGTGTGCCTAAGAAATGTTTTTGAAAACCTTCAGAACGACCGTCTGCCATTGCATCAATACTAATACCTGAAGTATTAGAACTTACAATTGTATGCGGCGCACGCACTTTATCAATTTTTTCATATAAGCTTTGTTTAATTGCTAGATTCTCTACTACTACCTCAATAATCCAATCCACTTCTTGCAATTTGTCGAGATCATCTTCAAAATTACCTGCCGTTAATAAAGCTAGGCTTTTTTTAGATGTTAGTGGTGCTGGCTTTTGCTTCGTAAGCTTTTGGATAGCTGTTGTCGCAAATTTATTACGAACGGCTTTATCTTCTAGTGTTAAGCCTTGAGCCTGTTCTTCTGCTGTGACTTCTTTTGGTACGATGTCTAAAAGTAATGTTGGAATCCCAATGTTTGCTAAGTGTGCTGCTATGCCTGAACCCATAACTCCTGATCCTAAAACGGCTGCTTTTTTAATTGAATACGTCACAAGACATTCCCCCTTAATCCCCTTGAATGAATCATCATTCATTTTTTGTGTAAAAAAATATAAACACCATTTCTGTTATTAGTGTAAGTTATTTCTACAAATTACGCAATCTTTTTTCTCGTATAATTTTCATATAACCTTCTTCTTTCCTTTCAAAACATATTATTTTATAGTTTCTCTGTTTATGTGTACACTATTATTAGAGGAGTGTGAGTAAAATGGAAAAAATCACAACAGTTGAACAGTTTAATGAAATTATTAACAGCGGTAAAGATGTACTTGTAAAATTTTATGCAGGCTGGTGCCCTGACTGCACGCGTATGGATATGTTTATTGACCCAATCGTGGAAGCTTACGATAAATATGTATGGTATGAAGCTAATCGCGACGACCTACCAGAGCTTGCAGAAAAATACGATGTTATGGGTATTCCAAGCTTATTAATTTTTAAAGATGGTGAGAAGTTAGCACATTTACACAGTGCCAATGCTAAATCTCCTGAGCAAGTTACAGCATTTTTAGACGCTCAAGCATAAGAAAAAGCCTGCGAAAAATTTCGCAGGCTTTTTTATATGCCGAATGACAGAATTGAACTGTCCTCTGATGCTTACCATGCATCTGTTTTACCACTAAACTAAATCGGCTCACTTGTTTTTAATATTAACAGATGCTCTTGCTTACTGACAAGCCCTTGACAAATTTTTTTATGCGTAATAAATTCATGACATATGAAACAATTAAATTCTGGCGATGAGCTATTAGCTGTCTTTGAAGCACTTGCCCACCCGCTGCGTCTCACAATTATCGAACAACTAACAAGGCAACAACAATATGTTAGTCAGTTGGCGCGAGATGTGGGCATTAGTCGACCACTACTTTATCTACATCTCAAAAAACTTGAGGAGGCCAATTTAATCCAAGGACATAGTGAAATTTTAGAAAGTGGTAAGGCCGCAAAGTATTATACTTTACAGCCATTTGACTTCGACCTTAATGCACAGCTAATTGCGCAGCTCGCCCCGTCCTTAACACTTAAAAAAAAGAAGGAGTGATCGCTTGTTAGTAGTTATGCTTGTTAGCTTATTGCCTTTGTTAATTTTTATCGCAATTGCTGTTATTGTCATGCGTATTTTTAAACGTGCAGAGCAACGTGCTAATGAACGTTTAGAAATAGAACGTGTGCGTGCGCAAGAGTTGCAGCGCCAAGTAGCCGAAATGAAATTACGCGTACATCGCATTGAAGAAATACTAGAAGAAATTTAAGGAGGTTTGTTATGTCAATGATTAATTTAGGTGATGTAGTAGCTACAACCGTTTTGCTACTACCTCTATTTGTAATTGTTATTTTATTTATACTAACGATACGTTTTATTAAACGCGCAGAGCAACGTAACAATAAAAAGCTTCACTATGAGCATCAGGCCTCTGTTTTATTAACAGAAGATTTGAAAGATATTAACGAGCGTTTAGATAAAATTCAACGCTTACTACGTGTGTAATGGTTTCACAATATGACACGTCCGTTAAAGCTGCGTGGCGCGACTCCGCCTGCGGTCCGACTGCTACGCATATTGTATTGTCACATTACGGGCTTACATATTCGATTAACGAACTTTATCGTACGCTTGGCACAACGCGCTTGGGATTATTTACGCCGTGTTTAATCCGTAATGCTAAACGTTTACTCGGTGATGATTTTATTGTAGCACGCGCGTCTGTTAAAACAGTAATGCAATTAATAGATTGTCAATTACCTGTGCTTGCCAAATTCGACCGTTTCACTTCACTTACACCATGGAAACGTGCGCATTATCGCTATCACTGGGTGGTAGTAACGAATTACACTATTAATAACGACCGTCTAACTTTTACAGCTCTGAGCAATAATCACATTTTCACCTTCGATTACGGTCAGAATGCTCATGCTCTCACATTTGTCTACATTGTACCTAAAAATGGGGCTACTCTTTAAATGAAGAGTACCTCATTTTTTATTAATATGACGAGCTACGAGGGTAAAATGAGCTTCATTTAATTGTGATACAGCTTGCTCAAAGGGAGGAATAGTTAATGCCTCTAAATTTGTTGTTATCGGTGCTTCACAATGAATTTCAGCAAGCTGATGCGAAACCTTTAGCATCTCTTTATCAGCTTCGATTTTTCGTCGTTGCGCTGGCGTTAATGTTTCAATCGCTTGTAACACACCTTCAACAGAGCCATGTTTTTTAATTAGCTGTAAAGCTGTTTTTTCGCCAATACCCTTTACACCTGGATAACCGTCGCTTGCATCCCCCATAAAAGCTTTAACATCAGCAAACTGTTTGGGCAAAATGCCGTATTCTTCAGTGAAGCGCGCTTGATTATAACAATTGTATTCTGAGTAGCCTTTTTTCGTTAAAGCAATCGTAACATCAGACTGTAGTAACTGTAATAAATCTCGATCACCACTTACTACCGTAATAGTTGCTGCATCGCACCACTTTTTTACCATAGCACCAATTAGATCATCCGCTTCTAACCCTGGCTGTCCAAAACTATGCCACCCTAGTGTTGTGGCAAGCTGTTTTGCCATATCAAATTGCGGTAGCATTTCTTCAGGGGGTGCTGGTCGATTTGCTTTATAGCCGTCATAAATGTCATTGCGAAATGTTACAGCGCCCATATCCCAACAGATAGCCATATAATCCGGCTTAAATATACGATTTGCTGTAATAACATGGCGCGCAAAGCCTTGCGCTCCGTTAGATGGTGTGCCGTCTGGTAGACGAATGAAGTGCCCCATCGCTGCAGACGCAAAATATGATCTAAACAACAGCGCCATGCCATCAATAATTAATAGTTTTGGTTTCATTTTATCCCTCTTCTTTTTGAATGGTAACAGTAATATCAAGTGCAATGTCAACATTGCCACGCAATGCTCGACTAATCATACAACTACGCTCTGCCTTTTCGGCAATGCGACGTGCGAGACCCTCTTTGTGTGGATTAGCTAGACTAATGCATGGTCGGTGAATAATCTTTTTATAAGTTGGTACCTTCTCATCGGTAACATAGCCTTCAGATTTCATAGTAAGTGTAGCTACTACACCAGAGGCTTCTAACATAGCTGCTAAAGAAATAATATAACATGTTGCAGCTGCGCCTAGTAACATCTCATCAGGATTCGTTCCGCTATTAGGACCTTGCATTTCACTCGGTATTGAGATAGCAGTTGTGCTATGTCTAAGCGTTAAATTCCCTACAGCATTACGTCCTTGAGGCCAATCTAATAACACGCTAAATTTATGCATATCCTCACCCACTTTCATTACTTTAGTATATTTTTTTTGGAAAATTTGTATATATTCTAAATGGAATTAACTAAAATTTATTATACTTTTACGCAGTAGTATTATAAGATGAAGCTAGGAACGCAATAAAGAAAGGGAGTAATAACTAATGGCTTTTTGGTCTAAAACTAAACAACCCACACCAGTAACGACACTCGCTACGCACGATGTGCATGCAGTACTGCAAGTGACAGACCCTTCATTACGCAAACAATTAGCACTCATCCATTTTACTATTGATGACCTACGTGTACTAAAACAATTACAACCTTATATTAAAGAAGATATCGAACGTATTACGAACGTTTTTTACGACAGTATTTTAGTAGTACCTGAACTTAAGCAAATCATTGACGAACGTACTGAAGTAAGTCGACTAAAGCGTGCGCTTATCGCTTACATTACAGATATGTTTAGCGGCATACTCGATGATCAAGCTTTAATGCGCAAACAAAAGCTCGCTAAAGTGCACTTTGAAATAGGTCTTGCGCCAAAATGGTATATTGGTATGTTTCAACAATTACAAGAAGAAATGATTGCCCTATTAGCCAAACGTTTGCCTCATAGCCAACTGAAAGGAATGGCCATGAAAGTCGTGGCAAAGCTTATCAATTTAGAAATGCAAATTGTTTTAGAAGAATATGAACGTGAAAATGTTCGCTTGCGTGAGCAACAATTTACAAAGGTTAAAGATGAACTTAAAAACCGTATTGTTGCTATTCTACAAAATTTACAACATTTAACTGAAGGTACGGCCGCTTCGGTTCAACAAATTACAGCAGGTACGGCTACCATTGAGCAGACGATTGCTGACAACATAACAATCGTTAATCAAGTACAACAAGATGCTCAAGATGGACAGCTTGATGTTAAAAAACTTGAAAAAGAAATGAATGAAGTTACTGTACATACCGTAGAGATGGCAAAAGTCGTTGACCAGTTAAGCCACTCTTCACAAGAAATTATCTCTATAATTACACTTGTAAAAACGATTGCTGAGCAAACTAACTTGCTCGCATTAAATGCTTCCATCGAAGCGGCACGCGCTGGCGAACATGGTAAGGGCTTTGCTGTAGTCGCTCAAGAAGTACGAAAGTTAGCTGAGCAATCTCGTGATTCCGTGGAGCGTATTACTTCACTTATCGATACTTCAACTACATTAACCAATGCGGCAGTCACAATGATTGACGATATGCAAAGAAATGTAGAGGCAAGTGTCACCGTTTCGCAAACGACACAACATAAATTTAAAGAAATTGCACACGCGGTAAACGCCAATAAACAACAAATTGCACATGTAGCTGAAGAAATCGAACGTCTTGCTACTACAATTCAATCTATTAATACTGAAACGACCCATGTTGCTACTACAGCGGATGAATTGTACCAAGCTACTATGCATTTCTAACTACTTATGTGAGCTTTTACTACTTTACTATCGAATCGAGGTTTTGTTATGCATCAGTGGAAAACGATCGCATTGCTAGCACTAGGTACTAGCTGTATCATGTTAGGGTTCGTTATTTTTGCTTTTTTCACACTCGATCGCAAGCTGACACAAAAGGATACGGAGATCGCCCAATTAACGAGAGAAATTGCTATGTTACAAGCGCCGATAATTGAAGAAACACCCCAAGCTAGTGCGGCGGAACAACCACCTACACTAGAGGATGAAGTTACTACAATAGATACGCCTAAAGCTGTCACTACTGTTGAAAATGTAGCGCCTGCGCCAGTCGCAGCGCCTTCTTATAAAGAGCAACTTGCACAATACGCGCCTCATTTAACGCAAATTTATTTCGTAGAAACCTATGCATTTGATGGCGTATCTTACCACCTATTGCATGAGATGTATAATAATGCTGAGGTGCGAGGCATTTATGAAGAAGCGCATAGCCGTGTCCAATACATCTTTAATGAAATGAACGACGTGTTACAATCTGTCCTCCCGCCCCAACAATTAGCACAATTTGACGAAGAACAACGCGTTTGGCAACAAATGATTGATGCTAGAGTCGCAGAGCTCCGTAGCCATGGTGGCAGTGCAGTAGGTGGCAATGTAGCCACATACCTCTATGATGAGACCATGTTACGTTGTAAAGATATTCTTCACAATTACTTTGATGTCGTTGAAATTACAGGTACACTTCCCTATTAATGAAATGCATAGGCCCACTCGCACTTGTCGAGTGGGCCTACTTTCCTATTATACGCCTTGACGATTGCCCCATACTAACGCATGTAATTGTGGTAACACATGCACGTTTTGCATCACTTCGCACGCACTTACTTTAGTAACTAACCATTCATAACGTGCCAATAAATTAAGCGCAGTTTGGCGCTCATCTGTAGCAGTTACATCCGCATTACCTGGTTGCACATAAAAAGGTACGTTAGGGTAGCGTGTATATAATTGCTTAGCAAACGTATAGTCTTGCTCATCAAATACGACAATTTTAATACTAAACGATTTTTCTCGCAAACTAGCGACCCATACGTCTAATACGGCATAATCTATTTTCATGCCACTACTTGGTGGTTTAGGCGACAGTGTAATGTCGTCAATATAGGCTAACCAATTTTGCCATACCGTCGCTTGTGTTTCGATGGTAAGTTGAACGCCTTGCGCTTTTAATGACGTAACTAAAGGTTCTAAACTTGCATGTAGTAAAGGATTGCCTCCAGAAAGCGTGACATGTTTAGTGCGTGAAAGACCAAGCGCTTCTAGTCGTTCGATAATGTCATCTGGCGTCATCATTATCGGCTTTTGAGAACCGTCCCAAGTAAAAGCAGAATCACACCAGCTACAACGATAATCACAACCAGCTGTACGCACAAACAAAGTTTTGCGACCAATCATCATGCCTTCACCTTGAATAGTAGGACCGAAAATTTCGAGTACAGGAATTTTACGCATTAAAATCCTCCTCTTTTGGACGATAGTACACATAGCTTGTCGGTGTTTCTCGCACAAAAACTTGGAGGCAACGCGCTTTATTATTTTTCGTATCAAGAAGCGCTTGCACCTTGCGCCAAATGACAGACGCTACTATCTCTGTAGTAGGATAAGCCGTTAAAAAATCGGGGTGTTCATTCATAACACTATGATCAAACGTACCATGCACCGTGTCTTTTAACGCTTTAAAATCAATTAAAAAGCCGAGCTTATCTAATTGATCCCCTGCAATCGTCACATTTACAAAATACGTGTGACCATGCATGCGAGCGCATACCCCAGCTGCCTGATCTGGGATGAAATGAGCAGCTGAAAAATTCATATCTTTATTTAATTCGTAACGAAAATGATGAGCAACTGTAGGATAAATTTGTTGAATCACTTGGCTACCTCTTTTTGTGCAAGATAGCGTTCTAGCCCTTCCTTACGCAAAATACATGCTGGGCACTCACCACAACCATCGGCTGCAATCCCCTCGTAGCAGGTTAGTGTTTTAGTACGCACAAAATCAAATGCACCTAACTCATCAGCTAGTGCCCATACGGCTGCCTTATCACGCCACATAAGCGGCGCATGTATAACAAAGTCTGCATCCATCGCTAAATTAAGCGTAACGTTTAATGACTTGATAAAAGTATCACGGCAATCAGGATAACCGCTAAAATCCGTTTCACTCACACCTGTAATAATATGACGCGCATCGACAGCGTAAGCATACAGTGCGGCAAACGAGAAGAAAATATGGTTGCGTCCGGGCACGAACGTATTCGGCAAACCGTCATCTCGCTTAGCAATGGGGATATTTTTTTTCGTTAAGGCATTAGGTGATAACTCGTTAATACTATGCATCGGCATAATATGAAACGATACACCTAATTCTTTCGCAATCGCTTCAGCATGTGTTAGCTCTTGTTGATGACGCTGACCATAATCAAAGCTTAGCGTAAATACCTCTTTAAAATTTTGTAACGCCCAAAATAAACAAGTTGTACTATCTTGACCGCCGCTAAATACTACGACTGCCTTTTCATTATTTAATTGCATATGAACATCTCCTTAGTTTTTTATAGAGGGATGGTTACGAACCTCTGCCCGCATTTCGAGCATTAAAAGTATAGCATATTTTACTGCGCGCTGTTAGCACCTCCATGTAGATAAAGGTTATTCTTCTTCGCATTTTTAGACTTAACTTAAAGTTGATTATAAAAATACGGGGAGATAATCCGATAAAGAAAAAGCACTACATAAATTTTAAAGGAAAGTAGGTCATTTATGCGTATTCAACACAATATTGCTTCACTTAATACCCTGCGCAACTTTAGTACAAATCACACCTATTCAGCTAAAGCATTAGAAAAACTATCTACTGGCTTTAATATTAACCGAGCAGGTGATGATGCAGCAGGGTTAGCCATCTCAGAAAAAATGCGCGCTCAAATTCAAGGTCTTACCATGGCACAAAAAATGACCAAGACGGTGTCTCACTTATTCAAACTGCTGAAGGTGCGTTACATGAAGTTTACGAAAAGCTCCATTTTACAACAAGCTGCGCAAAGTATGCTGAGTCAAGCTAACCAGCAACCGCAATCTCTATTACAATTGCTAGCCTAACACGTAGAATAAAATGCTTAGTAAAAAGATTTTTCCCTTCATTAAATTAACCACTTACTTTTTACCTATAATCACCTATAATGAAATAAAGAAATATATTACATTTTAGGAGATGTTAGTTATCAAAAGGCGAATAGCACTACTTAGTATATGTAGCCTCTTATTAGCGAGTTGTGGAGACGAGAGTGCTTCAAGCTCTCGTCCTTCAACACAGCTTACAGCTACAAATACAACACAAGCTGATGTATTAGCAAATGTACAATATGTGGATTATCAAGACCTCTATATGCGCGCTGATAATTACCAAGGCGTAACCGTAGAATTTACAGGTAGAGTCAACCATCTTTATGAACGTAAGGGCAAAACGATACTGACCCAAACATTGTATTGGGTAGATGCTAATGGACGAGAACAAAATATTGGCGATATTTTATGGTATGCAGACGGTCCAACTTCTTTAGTAATAGGTGATGAAATTTCAGCCATTGGCACAGTGAAAGGCTCCTATATGTCGTATAGTGAAACTTTAAGCAACTTCTGGGGGGAATATTTCGCCTTTCGAACCTTTAGCGGTTTACTACCGCAGCAAATACCTGTAATTCACTTGCAGTATTACGAAATTCTTGATTTTAGCGTCGTTGAAGATGATGAACCTATAGAAATGGATGAAGAGCCGATAGCGGAAGATTATGACGATGCCGATAGCTATTATGAAGAACCCGTAGAATATGAAGAAGAATACATTTTTGATGAAGAAGAATTTAATGACTTTGACGCTATTGACGTAGCACCGATTATTGAAGAGGAAGAAATAGACACCTACTACGAAGAAGATGAGTGGGAATATGAAGAATAACGCACAAAAAAGCTGATTAGAAACGCACTCTAATCAGCTTTTATTATTATGCACTCTGTACCATCTTAACTAAGACACGTGACAATGCTTTTTTCTCATCTTCATCTGCTGCTTGCCATAATTCATTTAATACTTTTTCTTCACGATTGCGTGGTTCTTCATGTTTAGCTAAATGATCTGCTACAAACTTTGCTGCTTTAGCTAGCATGGCGTCACTTAAACCTAAGCTCTCACCTTTTGCTAACTGATCTTTCAAATAGCTTGTGAAGTGGGTGAAGCTTTGTAAAATATGATCCTTCTCTTCTGTAGACATCTTATCGATTTGATTACTTACTCGGCTGTTAATATCTTCGCTCATGTAATCTTCCTCTCTTGTTTTGTCTTACAGTATCATTTTAACCCCATTACACTGTTCTTAAACATAAGAAAATTTTACTTTCAATTTCCTGCTGCACTAAAAACCTAATAAAATCATATTAGTAAAAAATTCTAGACTGTAAAACTAATACTATATACTTAATTAATAAGTCATTTTCACTATACAATAAAGGAGCAGATAGACTATGAAAAAAATACTATGTAGCAGTTTAATTATTATGTTACTATTTTCGTTCAATGCTAACTCGACTTCTGCTAAGTGGAGTAAAGATTTTAGGGATGTTTCTTATTCTAACTCTCACGCTAGCAATATTTATTATTTAGCCGAAATGAATATTATTAAAGGATATACTTCATCAAACAGCTATTATCAATCACATTATTTTAGTCCTACTAATAATGTAACAAAGCGTCAAGTAGCAACTATGTTAGTACGCGCCCTAAAACTTGAAGGTGCCAATTATAGTAATCCTGGTTTTAAAGACGTCCCTTTAAACGATCCTGGTTTTAAAGCTATTGCTATTGCAACGCAACAAGGTTTTTTCGCAAAAGAGTCTTATTTTAAACCGAACAGTTATATTACGCGAGCTGAAATGGCAAACACCTTAATGAAAGCATTTAAGTTAACAGGTTCTACAAATTTAAATTTCACTGACATGCCAACCCATCACAATGCTTATCAAGCTGTTCAAGCTTTGGCAGCTAATAATATTACAGTCGGAAATAATGGTCGATTCAATCCAAATCAAACATTGACGCGTGCGCAGTTCTCTTCATTTTTAACACGTGCTTTATTGCCGGCTGCACGTCCAAGCATTCATACGATTTATGCAAATGCTGGGTTTGTCCCTAAAACTTTTGGAAAAAGATATACTTACCAAGGTGGCCATGAAGGCAACAAATATTCGCTGCCATTTAGTTATGCATACGATACGAGTTCAGGTTATACAATTAGTACAAGAATGGAAAATAGTATAGCACAAGGTGATATGGCCATAGAATACGCAGAAACTGCTTCTAAATTCACACTAGATGTAACTATGCCTTATAACAGCGCCACTTTACAACTGCCATATCCTATACAGCTTAATAAGCTTGTAACAATAAGGGATTCAGATTTTTATAATAAGGTAACAATAGCAGTACGTGATTTCAACGGCATTTACAAAGTGGGCAATAAAATTTATACAAACGTTATGGTAGTTGAAGAAAAATCATATCTCGAATATAGTCCCCAACCTTTTCAAAAAACATATCTTATAGCGAAGAATGTAGGCCTCTTGGCTCTATTTACTCACACAGATAACTATGAACTATTAAGCATTTATTAATTATATATAAGGTGATTAACTTTTAGACTTACACTCTTTTTCTTCGTTTTCCTGTATACTATTCTTAATAGATATGAAACGGAGAAAAATGATGCGTAAAATTGTCCTAATTCCTGAAGAACAAATTC
>NZ_QAFW01000109.1 GCF_003057615.1 Metalysinibacillus jejuensis | reverse complement strand
TAGTTCCACGACTGTTTGTTTAAATTCTTGGTTATAACGTTTTTGATTCATTTTTCGGACACGACCTTTCGTTAATTCAATTGTATTGACTTAACCAAGTTGTGTCCATAAATCTATACTACATCTAAATTCACCTTAATCATTTTAACATCTTTAATTACAATTAAATAGTTCTATAGACGTTTGTTAATTACTTTTTTTGTAATTATTAATAACTCAACTTTCGCAGTAAGATTTCTACTTCTAGCTCTTGCCCCTGCTAGCTGAATACTCGATTCGATCTCGATTTGACTTTCACAAAAAAGTTTGAAAACAACGAAAAAAGACGCCCCTTCTTTTGGTACACTAATGGTGACTAAACCAATACCACAAAGAAAGAAAGGTGTCTCTCTATGATAACGAATAAAGGGTACTTTGCGCAATTACCAAAAGAAATTAAACAAGGCTTTTCTGAACTAAATATTGGCTATCATCTAAGAAAAGCCCATATTACCAAGCTTTCTGGCTATTATTGTCTCGCTGTCTTTCAATTGATTTTTTTACTGGTATTCCAATATCCGAATTGGTTTCGTGCATTTACGAGTACGAAAGCCGTGGATTTACCGTGTAAGGATACGGTTTATCGGTTTTTAAAGATGCCTACGTATAACTGGCGTCGCTTTTTACTATCTCTTAGTAGCGAGATAGTGTGTCTTATCAAGCCCTTAACCGCTGAAAAACGTGTGACAGCCTTCGTGATTGATGATTCCGTTTATTCACGCAATCGCAGTAAAGCGGTGGAACTATTGGCGAACGTCTGGCTATAAACGTCGTGTGGAAGCGATGCAAAAGAAGCCAGAAGTCGTGTCTTCCTTACTCGATCACGCTTTAAATCAAGGGATACTGGCGGATTATGTCCTTATGGATTCATGGTTTACACAAGCCCCTTTAATCCAAGCCATCACGAAGAAAGGGCTGGATGTCATTGGCATGGTTAAGCCGTTGAAACAGCGCTACGAGTACAATGGTAAGCAGCTGTCCCCTGAAAGAGCTGTACCAAAAAGCCAAGCCTGCCATGGGCAAAAAGGATGTATTAGGCGCCATTCACGTCAAGCTTGGTAATGGTATCCCTGTCAAAATCCTATTCGTCCGCAATCGCAATAAGCGTAGCGAATGGTTGGCCATTTTGAGCACCGATACAACGCTTGATCACGAAGAAATTATCCGTATTTATGGCATGCGCTGGGACATCGAAGTGTTCTTTAAGTGCAATAAATCGTTATTGAACTTAGGGAAAGAGTTCCAATGCCGCTCGTATGACGCACTGATTAGCCATACAACGATTGTCTTTACACGCTACATCTTGATTGCTTGGCAGATGCGAAAGGAAGCCGATCCCAAGACATTCGGCAACCTATTTTATGAACTAGGAGAAGATATTCAGGACATTGATTTTGTGACAGCCTTACAATCCCTAATTGACCTCTTCCGAAATTTAGCGAAATCGGAAGTTGTTTTCAGCGTGGACATTTTTAAAAGTCAAATGACGAAATGGTTAGCCGCTTTACCTAGTTATTTCAAGCGATGCCTAGACATTTCCGGGTGCGAAAGTTGAGTAATTAAACTATGCTAGTAAGAAATGTTCGATGCTTTTCTTTGTAGCAATGCCCGCAACCATCATATACAGCTGGGTATTTTACAGTGTAGTCCTCGTCTGTATCGATTCTATTTTCATTGCTAATTTCAGACATCTTACATGCTGCAACCGTATTGGCAGTGCGATGAACTTCTTTCTCTGGACCAGTATTAACGATAAATTTTGCCATATGTATCTCACCTCCTCGAGGATAGCATTCAAGTACAATTAAAAGAAACCCTTTAAATAACCTAAAATTTTACAATTCATTAAAAAACATTAATAATGAATTTAATAACAATAAAATCAACTTGTCCTCTAACTGTCTGTTCAGAGAGTATAAAATATTTTGTGTAAATGAAAAATTCCATGTAAAAAGGAAGACCCTTTCTTGGTAGAATTAAGTCACCACAACCAATCCTAGAAAAGAGGTCTTCCCTATGAATCAGTTTACAACAGAAATTGTTGAAGCACTAGGTTCTGTCTAAAAACTATTTCACCTCATGGTACAATAATGAAAACAAGAAATTGAGGTGGATGAAATGGCGCCAAGTCGTTACGAATTAACAGATGAACAGTGGAAACAAATTGAAGGGTTCTTCCCACCGTACACAACCGGTCGTCCTTCGAAACGAAGTAACCGTGAGATGTTCAATGCGATG
>NZ_QAFW01000108.1 GCF_003057615.1 Metalysinibacillus jejuensis | reverse complement strand
GAACGTGTAGAAATTCGTATGCCTAAATCAATTATCGAGAAATTAGATAAATACCAAGAAGAAAACGGACTGTCTACAAGAACAGCAACTATTCTCGAATTATTGCGAAAAGGCTTAGAAAAATAACTTTGGCTAAAGCCAACCGAAATTCATCTCCCACCTACTCATTGGTGCTATTCGCACCTTCACATTCCTTGAGGATGGGAGACTTCTTTCGGAAAGCCGTTAAAAAGAAAAACAAGTTAAGTACATTATTTCATTAACTGCTGTAGCTTCCACCATTGGATGGCAAATGCTGTTTTAGCATCTGTAATACGTCCTTGTTGTAGCATATCCCATACTTCTGGCAGTGTATATGTTTTTAGCGTCACGAACTCATCTTCATCTAGCGGTGCTTTATGTTCTACAACTGTTAATTGCTCAGCTACATATACGTGAATTATCTCGTCAGCAAAGCCTGGTGATGTCGCAAATGTTTGTACGAGTGTTAACTGTTCGGCACGATAACCTGTCTCTTCCTCTAATTCACGTGCTGCCGTATGTAATGGGAGTTCTCCAGCTTCCATTTTACCAGCAGGGATTTCTAAAGACATACGCTCTAACGGTTTACGGTATTGTTCGACAAGTACAATTTTAGCCTCAGACGTAATCGCAATAATAGCCACAGCTCCTGGGTGCTTTACTAACTCTCGCTTTGCGATTTTGCCATTAGGTAAACGAACCTCATCCACTTGTAATGAAATAATCTTTCCATCAAATATTTTTTCGGTACTTATTGTTTTTTCTTCAAAATTTGGCATTGAACTGCCCCCTCACTTGTTCTGGTACACTCTTTCATTGTACCATTAAGCTAACAAAAATCGATGTAGGAGTGAAATTTTTATGCAAAAAAGAACACTAGGCACCAGTACACTAAACGTTTCGGAAATCGCACTAGGTTGTATGTCTTTACCAACCGATATAACAGCAGCTCAACCAATTGTTTTTGAAGCACTTTCTCAAGGTATCACGTATTTTGATACTGCTGATTTATATGATTATGGTGAAAATGAAGCAATCATAGGTAAGCTATTGCAAGGCGAGCGCCACAATATTACGCTCGCTACTAAAGTAGGTAACCGCTTCACAAAAGGAGAAGAAGGCTGGCGCTGGGATGCATCTGCAACCTATATTGAACAAGCTGTCCACGCTAGTTTACGTCGCCTAGGTACAGACTATATTGACCTTTACCAACTACACGGCGGTACAATTGAAGATGATTTTGACGCAGTTATTGACGTATTCGAGCGCTTAAAAAAAGCAGGTACCATCCGCGCTTACGGCATTTCTTCCATTCGACCAAACGTCATCGAACGCTTTTTACCTGCTAGTGATGCTGCGAGCATTATGATGCAATATAGTTTATTAGACCGTCAACCAGAAGAGTTTTTTAATTTTATTGAAGCACAAGGCGCTTCAGTTGTCACGCGTGGTACGTTAGCTAAAGGTATTTTAACAGGTGAATGGCAAAAGCGCGCTAAAGCTTATAATAATTACAGCGATGAGGAAGTAAAAGACACGTTGCGACAGTTACAAGAAGCGTACGGTGATATTCATGCGTTAGCGCTGGCCTTTAACCTACAACATAAAGCAATTGCTTCTACTGTAATCGGTGCGAGTAGCAAAGTGCAGCTTAGCGAAACGCTCAATGCCTATCAACGTGCTAAGCGCATTACAGACGTAACAGCAGCAAATGCTATAACGAAACGACAACGTTATAGCGCCCACCGATGAAAAAGTTTTACTTTCTCGGCGCTTTACTGCTCACCTTACTCGTTTTTTCTAGCATGACGGCTGAACAACAATCCCTGCAACACTTTTTGCAAACAGCGCTAAGTACCAAACCATTTGAAGCGCAACTTAGCCAACTTGCCATACCTTACTGGGATACTGTAGTAAGTGTAGAAGAACGGGGTTACTTTGCCTTTGTCGAATTTTTAATTCGTAAAGGCGCACATTTTTTGATGTTTGCAACGATTGCAGTAGCGCTACTGCAATTTCGGCTACACCCTGTAGTTGTGCTCCTTATTGCTTTTGGCATTGCACTTGGTGATGAGTTTAGACAGAGCTTTACACCAGGGCGTACGATGACGTTACAAGATGTATGGCTCGATACAGCTGGTGCTTTTTTTGGTATTGTCATTTATTATTTTGAAAAAAAAGGAGGCTGGGACATAACTAGTGTTCAGCCAAAGAAAAAGAGAAATTGAGTGCGCTCAATTTCTCTTTTTCAATTTTTTATAGGTATTTTTATTGATTGGCTGTGAACTTTCGCAAGTTCACAGCCATC
>NZ_QAFW01000107.1 GCF_003057615.1 Metalysinibacillus jejuensis | reverse complement strand
GTAAGCCCGAATTATAAAAAATAGCGCACCTGTACGGTACGCACGACGAATAGCCAACTGACCGGTATTTTTTTCGGCTAGTTGGCTTATTTTGCACATGTGGCCTGGATATTTTCAGACCATGGTAAGTACTGCTGTAAAATTTCAGGCTGTTGGTGAATTGGTAAGTTTGGCAATTCTGTTAATAGCTTCATCAAGTATTGATAAAAATCAATGCCGTTGGCTTTGGCCGTTTCGGCCAGGCTTAGACAAATCGCATTGGCTTGTGCGCCTGCTTCACTTACCGAAAAGAGCCAATTTTTTCGACCGATGACATTTGGACGAATCGCATTTTCAGCTGGATTATTATCAATCAAAACATGTCCGTTCTCAAGAAAAACCATTAAAGCTTGTTTGCGATTAAGCGTATATTCTGCAGCTTTGGCAATGGCATTTTTTCCAAAGAATGGTGAGCGATCAATCCAATCAAAAAATTCAAGAATAAGAGGCTTCGCCTCTTCTTGTCGAATCTTCACACGTTCATCAGCTGATAAATTCTTGATTCTTCGTTCAATTTGAAAGAGTCGATCACAATATTGCACACCGATTTGTCCATTTTTGCTCTCGGCTTTTAACCAATAACGGCGCACATGTGCCCAACAGTTCGCAAATTGTACCTCTGGTAATTCAGCGTAAGCAGCGTAGCCGTCACAAATAACCGTGCCTTTGAAGCCACGGATTAAATCGGCTAATATGGCGCGTCCTCTAGATAAGGCACTTTTAAAGAGTACCAAAATAGGCCCTTCACTTGCGACTGTACGACAGACCCAATTGTAGGCGTTTGATTGTGCAGGCCTTCCGTCGGAACGATTTAAAATTTGTGCGTACGTTTCATCAATATGTAACACAGATTTTGCTGTTAATAGTTGCTGCATCAAATCATAAAGCGGTCGAAGCCAATCCTCTGCTACACGAATGACCCAATTCGATAGGTTTTTATCGTTCGTTAATAGGCCATAACGTGACCATTCATTTACCTGACGATAAAGAGGTAAGTATTGAACGAACTTATCGTAAATTAACTTGGCTAAAACAGTTGGACCAGCAATGCTTCGCTGAATTGCACCTTGAGGTGCCTTTCCACGTTTAATTTGTGCTTTTTGTAAGACATCTTTCTTACAGGCTTTACATTCATAAACGTGCTCAAAATGCTGCACTCGTTTCATCTTGGCTGGAATGAATTTGGCTTCTTCACGTACTAGAACCGTGCTGAAGGCAACCATATGTTTCTGACAACAGTCACAGGCTAAATCCGCTGGATGATGGTGAACTTCTTCCACTTCTATATGGCCTAGAAATACATCATTGCGTTTTCTATTTGTACTTTTACGTGTAACTGCATAACGGATCGTCTCCGTGCTTTGTTCTTCTGTCTGCTCAGAATCATTAAAAGACGGGTCATCTTCAAATAAAGACACTTGCCCATCGGGCGCTTGATACTTTGATTTTTCAGATTTAGAACCGTATAAAGCCTTTGTTAATTGGCGAATTTGTTCAGTTAATACTTCAATTTGTTTTGTTAAATCGCTATTTTGTTGTTTAAAAAATGCCAGCTGTTCCTCAAGTGACTGAACAACCTTATCATTTGTCGTAGAAGGCTTCTCCAAACTAATCACCACGTTTCGTTCGATATAAGTTATGTATGATTATACCATTTATGACAGGGTGATTAAAAGACACCTTTTGCAGATTTTGCAATAGCCTTTGGCTGTTGTAACGATAATCCTTCTAATAACCAGCGTAATTCTTGTTGTGTGAGGTTTCGCACTTCTTTTTCATCTTTTGGCCATTGAAGTTTGCCGTTATCCAAACGCTTATACAGCATGGCGAAACCATCGCCGTCGAAGTATAAACATTTATAGCGATCTTTACTCCAACCAGAAAATAAGAACACCGCGTCACTATACGGATCTAATTGAAATGAATCTTGAATCAGCGCTGCGAGGCCATCAATCCCTTTACGCATGTCGGTTTTCCCGCAAATAATATAAATATTTTGGACACTTGTAAAATCATGTTTCACAGTTCTTTCAGCTCCTTGAAGATGGTGTGGATGATGTGCTCATCTACGCCATTGAAGAGGCTAATTTCACCGAAGGTTGTTTTAATGACACAGCTTGGTACAGCTGCAACAGGTGAAGGAACAGACGTGGAAACTTCAGCTGGTAGGGGATCAAGTGAAACGGGGACAATCGTTAATTTATCTTTAGACATAGAGATGGCACCTCCTTAAAATTGATACCTTTATGGTACCGGAGGTGCCTGAATGAATATATGCGTTATTTGATTACGGGCTTAC
>NZ_QAFW01000106.1 GCF_003057615.1 Metalysinibacillus jejuensis | reverse complement strand
TTGTGGTGCAGAAAAACCTATGAAGCTATCTGAACGTACTTACCGTTGTTCATGTGGGTATGTGGCATATCGTGACTATAATTCAGCCATCAATATCAAAAATGAAGGCATTCGCCTATTGGCATTAGCATAGAAACAAAAACTCTTGGAACAAGAGGGTTAGCTCGGTCAGTTTTCGTTGGCTAGTAAAAGCAACGATAAGTCGAGAAGCCCCCACTTCAATTAGGCCGCAAGGTCAATAAGTGGTGGGTAGTTCACAGAGCAGGCTCCCACATTAAAACACGCACTTATTCATCAAAAAACACGCTTAAAACATTTTATTGACTGTCTCGACGACTATGTCGAAGTCCCAACGCAACACAAAAAGCGTTGGCACACACTTAAACAAAGCTTAACAGAATAGAGGAATCCATTTGCCTTATCTTTTACTCATTGTTGCTATTATGGCAGAAGTCGTAGCAAGCTCTTTACTGAAAGCGACGGATGGCTTTCGCAAACTCGCGCCTTCTCTTGGCGTTGTAGTAGGCTACGGCGTTGCGTTTTATACGTTGTCTTTAACGTTACTCACATTGCCGCTTGGTATTACGTATGCGATGTGGTCAGGGCTTGGTACAGCTGCTACAGCTATTATTGGGGGCATCGTTTATAAAGAGGTTATTAGCTTAAAAAAAGCACTCGGCCTACTATGCATCATTGTAGGCGTTGTGCTATTGAATAGTGGTGAGCTAGTATGAAGGGTTTTGCATTGCTTAGTGTAGCCATTATAACTGAAATTATAGCAACGCTTGCGCTAAAGTTTTCGAATGGCTTTACGGTCCTTCTACCATCTATTGTCGTTATAGTAGGCTACTTAACCGCGTTTTATTTTTTAAGTCTCACACTTCGTCATATGGCGCTTAGCGTTGCCTATGCGATTTGGTCAGGGGTTGGCACGGCAGCTACCGTTATTATTGGCGTAGTCGTATTTAACGACCCTTTCACCGTCACTATCGCGCTTGAGCTATTGCTTATTATTTTAGGCGTTATTTTACTTAACCAAGATGGACCGCCAGAGGCTGGGACAAAAGAAAAAATGTGAGACGATTTTCAAAATCGACTCACATTTTTTACTTTCAAGCGCATTAAATGATTTGTTTAGCTAAGAAAATTACCACTCAAATTTTATATCTCTCCTAAAAATCGAGTTATGTCCCAACCTCATTTCTTACGATTAGTCAAGTGTATTTAATTAATTTCTTTTGTTATTATGATTTAGTTTTGTGGGGGAGGGGTACCCCTCCCCCACAAAACTAAATTTTCACAAGCCAAAAAGGCCTAACGATTTTTATTTTTTTCGAAAGGTCTATATGGTATAGTTGAGTTACATTTCATTACGAATTCTGAGCTGGTAATGCGGACTCATAATCGTATAGGATGCCTCGTGTCAGTAACTGAAATGTCACTTTCAGAAATTTATTGACGCAGGCGATGATCGCAACCTTATGAGGCTTTCTCTGAGGTTGCGTTTTTAATTTATAATAGTAATCCACAAAATGATTTGGTTTCTCCTTTAACATAAGCATCCCTTGAATCATGAAATATAGAATTTTTCGCAAATGTTTATTGCCACGTTTATTGATGCGGTCACGATACTGGGTATTACCGGATTGATAACGCATGATATCAATCCCTGCATAAGCGTTTAGTTGTTTCGCATTTTGGAAACGGCGAATATCCCCGATTTCCCCAATTAGACGACAAGCTGTTGAATCGCCAACACCAGGAATGGAACGTAATACGGTATATTCTTGGCGTTCTTTAGATAGTACTACCATCTGTTGGACGAGTGCTTCTTTCTTTTCCTTTAATTCTCCAATACGAGATGCGTAATCTCTTACTTGGTCACATCGAACATCTATCGGCTTAATTGCGGGATAACTATTTTGGGCTGCTTCCATGAGTTCCATTGCTTTTTTCTCTGCACGAGTGAGTGAAAGATTCTTTTTCGTATTCGCTTTCAAACGATTTTTAATGACTGTTTTTGAATGCGATAATACAAGTGCAGGATGTGGGTAAAGCTGTACGATAGTTAAAAATAAAGCCGAACTTGGCGTAATTAGTTTTTCAAGCTCTGGAAAACTCATATGTAAAATCGCATGCATTCGGCTTTTGAGTCCAATCATTTCTTCATCTACTTCGTCGTAATAACGCGTGAGTGCACGCATCTGTTCATAATAGTCATCTTGAACGTAAGTCGCTTCACGCTCCATTTTAAAGTGCGTTTTCGCTAGTTCATGTGCGTCACTACAGTCCGTTTTATGACGTCGCATTTTCGCCATTTGTAGGTTCGCTTCAAGCGGATTCATGCGACTATATGTATAGCCATGATTTTTGAAA
>NZ_QAFW01000105.1 GCF_003057615.1 Metalysinibacillus jejuensis | reverse complement strand
GAACGTGTAGAAATTCGTATGCCTAAATCAATTATCGAGAAATTAGATAAATACCAAGAAGAAAACGGACTGTCTACAAGAACAGCAACTATTCTCGAATTATTGCGAAAAGGCTTAGAAAAATAACGTTGGCTAAAGCCAACCGAAATTCATCTCCCACCTACTCATTGGTGCTATTCGCACCTTCACATTCCTTGAGGATCCTTGAGGATGGGAGACTTCTTTCGGAAAGCCGTTAAAGGTAGCTTTACAGTACATTAATTAATTTAAAAGGTTTCGGATAAGAATTCCGAAACCTTTTTTGTTTTATACTTCCTTACTTCTTATTTTTAGTGAGTTCCTTCACTTCTGCTATTGAGTAGTAACCTAATTCTTTTGTAACTTGCTTTTTCTGTTCTGTATTTAAAGCTTCAAATGGAACATTCTCTGTCTCTATTTCCTCTGTATAAAGAATGACGTTGCCTTCTTTATTTAAATAGTAATAACCCATTTCTTTTGTCACATGTTTTTGTTGCATTGGTGTTAAGGCTTCAAAAATATAATTATGCTCGCTACCATTGCTAAAGCTTAATTCTCCTACTGCGTCATGTTTTTCTGGTTCAATACCTACTATAGGCGAATTATTTGCAGCCCATACAGCAGTTGTTGTACCTATAATTCCAATAATCAGAAGTGCTATGGTTGTTAAAAATATTGAATATTTTTTCATTTTTTTAACATTTAACATAAACATCAATCTCCTTTTTAATTGTTGTCCATCTCCAGATAAAGCCGTACAAAATCGAGCAGGTAAATCTCTCGAACCAGCCATAACGCTTAGTATTGTTTCACCATACCTTTTTCTTTCAGTAAAACTCATTTCTTTTACTACTTCTTCATCACAAGATAGCTCACTCCATATATGAATATCTTTTCGCAAGATGTACACAAAGGGATTAAACCAGTGTAACGCCCCCACGACTAAAAGAAGCATTTTCACCAATAAATCTTTTCGTTTTAAATGAACCAATTCATGATGAAGTACCATTTCAATATCTATATCCAAATTTTTACTAATAGGTAATATTATTTTTGGTTTTATCAATCCAATCAGTATAGGACTTCTTATAATAGGGCTATATGCAATATCAACTGTTCCATTTATCCCAAGTCTTTGCTTAAAATAGACCAATTTTTGCATGATTGCTCCATCCTTTAAAAGAGGAGAGAGGTTTTGATTCACGATTTTTGTAAACTTTTGATAACAGTATATTTGCCAAATAATAACGCTTAAAAAACCTAACCCCCAAATAATTAATAATATTTGAACTAGATTAGAAGATATAGGTTGTTCTGTAATACTTCCAATTTGGCTTCCTACAAAAATTTCGTGAGCAATGGGCTTAGTGCTAGATGTTACTACTTCTATAAATGGTTCTGGAGTGATTAATAATATGAACCATTGCATGATTATTGCTATTGGAAATATATAGAATGTAATAGCCATCTTTCCAAGTGTATATCTCCATTTTGCAGAAATATTATGAGGTTTTATAAGCTGTAGTAACAATATGAATCCTACGACAATACTTCCAGCGATGGTAAGGGAACTAATCAGTTTAAGAATATACTCCATATAGGTTAGAGCCTACCTTTCTGAAAACCATTGCTTTAATTCAGCAATGTCATCGTCTGATAGTTTGTCACCATCATAGAGCGCAGATAACATGTTCCTAACTGACCCTTGATAAATACTGTTTAATACGTTTTGTGTTTCAAATAGCTTATAGTCCTCTTTTGAAATACAAGGAATATAAGTGTTATTTCTACCATTTTTTGAAGCGATTAAAAATTTTTTTTCTACAAGTCGAGATAAAAAGGTGGAAATTGTCTGTATTTTCCAATTTTTACCTTTGTTTGTGAAAAATTTTAATAACTCATTCGATGTTACAGGAAAATCACATTCCCAAATTACCTCCATTAGCTCTAATTCTGTTTCGGATATTTTTTGAACTGATTTCATAAGTATACCTCCTATTCTTAATTTTGTACTACAATTTGTAGTACAAAAAATTTACTACATTGAATATTTAAAGTCAAGAGTTATGTGAAGTGTTTAAATACTTATCTAATTTATCACGTCTGTTGATTAACTAAATTTTCCTATAAAAAACTAATAAAAAAGAGAGATTCCATGTAAAATGTAAGTTACCACACCAACATTTACGAGGAGGAATCTCTAGGCTCGCGAATACCACGATTTTCACATTACTTCAAAACTTTATTTCACAGGAAGAGCTGGACGGGATTCTAGCTGAGTTTCAGTTTGAAGATACGGCTCGTAAATGTCATGTAGCGACACTTTTAGACTACTTGGTTGGTGCTGCTACATTTGAATGGAAAAGTATGCGCCACGCTGCGGATGTTGCACCCGCACACGGCTTAAAATCAGTGGACTATTCGACACTTTCAAAACGTTTAGG
>NZ_QAFW01000104.1 GCF_003057615.1 Metalysinibacillus jejuensis | reverse complement strand
AAATGAAGGCATTCGCCTATTGGCATTAGCATAGAAACAAAAACTCTTGGAACAAGAGGGTTAGCTCGGTCAGTTTTCGTTGGCTAGTAAAAGCAACGATAAGTCGAGAAGCCCCCACTTCAATTAGACCGCAAGGTCAATAAGTGGTGGGTAGTTCACAGAGAGTCACTAGCGTCGCATTAAAATAATCCAACACGCTAGTGATATCGTTTATAAAGTTGTAGATGGGGCGATTGAAGTGACTGAGATTGTTGCTATTGGCGATCGAGAAGACGAAGAAGTGTATCGCGAGGCATTTGAACGAATTCTTAAACGTGAAAAATAATGTATGCAGGATTTTATGCAACAGCGTGAGGAATGCAGCCAACACAAAAACACGCTCAATCCATTGGTAATAGTAGCTTTTTACTATGCATCCAAACTTTGATTTGGGAACGTTTATTTGAATGTCTTTGTATAAATTTTATGTAAATTATTTTTCAATAAATCCGATATTAACAATATAAAGAAAGGAAGTGTGAGTAATATGATTCAACAAATTGGTGGCGCTGGGCAAAGTACGCAAGCTTTCAGTAAGAAAATTAATCAAGCAACAGAAGAAAATTTTTCAAAGGTATTAACATCATCTACAGATAAGTTCAAAACAAATGAAG
Organism: Metalysinibacillus jejuensis; assembly: GCF_003057615.1. Classification (GTDB taxonomy): domain Bacteria; phylum Bacillota; class Bacilli; order Bacillales_A; family Planococcaceae; genus Metalysinibacillus; species Metalysinibacillus jejuensis. The sequence continues at coordinate 1,869 of NZ_QAFW01000104.1, read as the reverse complement.
TGGATGAATCGATTTATGACGATATTGCCAATCAATATGACGTCCGCAATATGACTTTTGAAGAAGTAAAGGAAATGGCAAATGAATTATATGAAGCTGGTGCCCTTACATTTTTAGATGTTTCGATTCTAACATTTGATTACGGTCGTGCTACACAATATATTAAGCAAGCCGTTAATGGACAGACTTCACCTAACTTTACGATGTATGAAACAAGTGTAGACGCAACTGGACGCAGAGATTGGATTGCTGAATTCGAAGCACGTGCTGCAAAAGATAGACAATACGGAAACTTTATCGGTAATGCAAACAAAACGAAAATCATTAGCATTTTGCAATTATTAGAACGAGAATAAAACACTTATTTTCTAAAGGGAACGTCGCTCTGTAAGGACATTCCTTTTTATTATGCTAAATCGTTCGTCAACGTCAAATAGCACCCACCTGTTTTCCAGGGGGTGCTATTTGACGCTTACGTTACTTCTGCCTTCACAGTTCGGGACTTACACCCTATAGATTACACCCATGCCAGGCGCACTAAAAAAAGAACGAATGTCCACAGTGGGAATTCGTTCTTTCGATTTTTATGAAATTTCTACAGCTAAACTATAATTATAACTCGTCAATAGAGTCGATTTCTACATAAGATGGTACGACAAAGCCGTTCTTTGTTCCTGTTAAATTTGGACCTAGATCTACCATGGAATCTTTATGTTTTTCGTAAAATGCTGCATGTGTTGTAGGTAACCAAGGGGCAACCGTTGCATCACCGTCGCCATTCGCAATCGCTTCAAACATAATAGCTGGATCCACTGGTGTTGTCGTAACTTTATAACCTAATGATTGAAGGACAAGCTGGACAACCGTAGTTGAGGCAAGCTCAGAGTCCCATTGAGTCGTTATTAAATTGATTTCTTCACCATTACTTTGTGGAATCCCTTCTGTCCATTGGGCAACTCTGTCTGAATTTTCATCAATCCATTTTTGCGCAGCCTCTACATATTCCATCGATTGACCATCAAGCATTACTTGTTCCATATCTTCTGCTTGCCAGTTAAAACGATCTAACACTTCATATGCATGAGGTAAATCGCTTTGTAAGCCTTGACGAGCGAGTGTTTGAATATTTTCTTCTGCACCGAGTGTTCCTTTAGGATCGTCTAAAATTTTTAAGTCATAGGCAGAAAACATCCAGTGTGGCGTCCATCCGGTAATAACGATAGGCTCTTCATTGCTAATCGCTTTATCTAATGAACCAAGCATTCCCGCAGTTGAACTAATTTTTAAATCCCAGTCTTTCAAATTGTCATAGCTTTCAAGAGTCGTTTCGGCAAGGCCGGTTAAACCTGCACCGGGTTCAACTCCAATCACATTATAGTCTACTTGTTCGGCAAAAGATTGATCGTCTGCACTTTCATTATCGTTACTACATGCTCCTAAAAGGATAGCTGATGTTAAAGCACCAATGCCTAATATTTTTTTTACTGTCATAATTATTTCCCCCTTGAATTGTATCTGAAAAGTAACAACTTCAACTTTACTATAAAGTTGTTACTTTGGTCAAATACATACACCTATTATGTGAGAAATAAAATGCAGAACAAACACCAAACCTTTCATTCGTTTTAATGTTTGTTCTGTGTATTAAAAGTAAGCGCCAAATACAGCACACCTTCAACGAATTTCATGAACATGAGACAATCATGAAAATGAATGAAGTTGGAGGTTTTTTTTATGAAACGATCTGAACGCCAGTTGATGTGGCAATCTCGTATTCAAGCATTTCACACAAGCGGCGAAGCAAGCGTTGCTGCTTGGTGCGCAAAAGAAAATGTACCGGTGCAAAGTATGTATCAGTGGTTGCGTAAA
>NZ_QAFW01000103.1 GCF_003057615.1 Metalysinibacillus jejuensis | reverse complement strand
GACCCGTTTAAATAAAAAGAAAAAGCGCAACGATTCATTCATAGAAGGTGTGGAAGTAGAAGAAATTCACCATCACCCAACCAATCTCGAATGTGACTGTTGCCAAAATCAACTACATGAAATTGGCTCCACAATTGCCCGGGAAGAAGCAACATTTATTCCAGCTAAGTTGGTGCGCGTGCAGCATATTGAGCATGCCTATGAGTGCAGGCAATGTAAAAAAGATAACGAGCTGTCACCGTCAAGCTAAAATGAACATTTTTTGCTCGATTCGTTGAACACTTTTTGCTCTTAAAAAATACGTTGTTGATACTTTATTCTGTGGCTGTCATTGTTCATATGAATGACCTCCATTCGGTGTAACAGACGGTCTAATATGGCCGTCATAATGCCTTCATTTCCTACCAACTCTGTCCATTCTTCTGGACTGCGATTCGAGGTTAAAATAATCGAGCTTTGCTCATACAGCTGGTTCACTAACTGGAAAAATAAATTGGCTTCTCTCACGTCCATCGCCATATACATAATGTCGTCGATAATGACCAAATCAGAAGCCTTTAATCGCTTCAGTTGCACTTGTGATTTATGCGTAAATTCCTCTGTTTTTAACAGATGAATGAGTTCACCCATGGTCACAAAATACACTTGAAAGCCTTTCTGAATCGCTTCCATACCGAGACCAATCGCTAACATCGTTTTCCCTGCGCCAGGTGGTCCTAAAAGGATGAGATTGAAGGCTTGCTCCAACCAGCTTAGCTCCTTTAACTGACTCAATTGGCGCGCCGTTAAAGCCTGCTGCTCTTCTATTTTGAAATCCTGCAACGACTTATGCATCGGAAAACGTGCCCATTTTAACCGTTTTTCAATGCTCTTTTCCTCACGTTTTTGAATTTCCATTGAAGTTAGTTGCTCCAGAAACTCTAAATACGTCCAGCTTGACTGCTCCGCTTTCCTCAGAAGGGATGGAAGCCCCTCTGCGGTTTCAGCTAAGCGCAATTGCTTAAATGCCTGTTGAATCTCTACGACGCTTTTACTCATGTTGATCACCATCCATCATTTTAAAATAAGCTTCCATTTCTCTTTTTGGCACGGAAATAGAGGGAAAGTCAGTTGATACCCGTTCGGTATCATTCACTGTTTCCTTTTCGATTTTTTTAAAATACGCGACGATGTCTCTGAGTTCATTTGCACTGAAAAGCTTTTCAACAATACATTTATTGACTGCCGCTGCTAGGAAGGTCGGAGACTCTTTTGCTACCTCTTTTAGAATCAAATATTGATCCCGACGATATCGCGGATATTTTTCATCAATCTTTTCAATGAAGTTTACAGCTTCTTCAGGGAATAGCTGCAGCACTTCCTGTCTAAGTTCTGCCACTTGACTTGAACGATCACGACCATGATTTCTATTTTTGATGAGTTTTCCTTTTTCTTTACAGATGACATGCTCAGCGATTGGCTCACCGTCAGATAAGCGACGAATGAATAATTTGTCACCTGCAATCTCAAGAAAGACCTGCTTTTCTTGGTGATACGTACCCAAAGGAACAGAATATCGATTGGACTCATAACGAATCGTATTGTCCTTCATGACATTCCTTGTTATACTTTGCGTATCGGTACTTTCCGCCAAGGGGAGTAGGGACGAGACGGGTTGTAAGTGTTGCTTTTCGACGGTGAACACTTCGACCGGTCTTTTTTTTGTTGTATTATGTACTTTATAATTGCCCGTACGCGCCAGCCACATCCATGCACGTTGATTCCAATCCTCTATATCTTTGAAAATTCGACTGTCGGCGTAGTTGCGTTTGACGTACTTTACAACGTTTTCAATCATCCCTTTTGATTCTGGATCCGCCTTTCGACAAAGGTAAATACGGAACTTCTGTTGTTTCACATACGCTTGAAATTCCTTTGTCAGAATGACATCACCCGCATTTTCATTCACTGCGATTAAGTTGTCCTGATCATATACGATTTCCTCTGTTCTTCCACCGAAATACTGAAAAGCATTTTCATGACAACGAATGGTATCTTGCGTTGTGAAGGGGCGATCCTGCCATTCCATATATTTATAACGTGAATGAGCTAGGACAAAGGCAATGAAATAAAGCTTTTTCTCCTTCTTGTCCATTGTCTTTTGAATCGTTTGGCCCCAATCTACTTGTATTTGTTTCCCTAAGGGCTGTTCCTCCACTGCTTCATAATCCCTTGGTATCGCTGTTTTTTCGATTTGGAACTTTTCACGGATTTCATTCACATAGTTGCGAACCGTACTTTCTCCTACATCCAAATCTGGAAATTGTTCCGCAAGCCAATCTTTTATTTGAGCGCCGCTTAAATGCGGAAACTCTTGTAACCAATTCACAATCCAATCCTGATAAGGATCTAACTTTTTCCTCTTATGTGGTGTTGAAAATTCCTGCTGCGCCTCTTCAAATGTCATATCTAAATATTTGTACACGGTATTCCTCGAAATTTTAAGTTGTTTGGCAATTTGCGCAATCCTTAAATTTCTCTTTCGTAATTGATGAATTTCAATATGTAACACAAGCTTCTCCTCCACTAGTACAGCCTCCTCTAAACTGAATAAAATCAGTTTACTAGAATCTGTTTATTTTGGCGAAAAGTGTTCATTGAATTCGAGCAATTCCTGTTGATTCTATTTTAGCGTTTACACGAGCAAAGTTCGTTTATTCAACGCGGAAAAGCGCCGACGGCGGCGATTCCTCGTAGCATTGCGGGGCCAACGGTGTTGGCAAAAGTAATTTATGATAAATTCTCGCTTTATCTACCGCTTTATCG
>NZ_QAFW01000102.1 GCF_003057615.1 Metalysinibacillus jejuensis | reverse complement strand
ATTATATTTTTCGCACTGGAAATGGTTGTCGCTGCGCTCGAATTTTTTAAATAAAAAAAGCAGACATTCGTCAGCCTAAAGATTCAGACCTTGCCCCCTTTTAAAAAAGGGGCAAACCCCCAAAACTTTCGCTAGTCGCTAGACGCCAAAAAAATGTTGAGGGGAAAAGCGCCCCTCAACATTTCTTTTGGAAATGGCAAGCATGTACATCAGCTGCACGTGTCAACTCCTTAATGCTCCTTTCATGGATCAGCACAAACCGCTGAACCATTCCAGTCCGCTTACCGTTGACACTTACCCTTTATTTTTCCTTCTAGCCAGTTAACTTCTTATACATCATTTGTTGTATTTATGTTTTTTCACATATTCAAAAATGGCATAGATGACTTGTTCCTCTTTACTCGCAAAATCGTTATCCAGTTTCAACCGTTGTCCTTCAAAGCTAAAAGCATCTAGTAAATAATTAATACGTGGTTGCTTATAAGCGCTACTGTTGGCAACACAACGCTCCCATACTTGCTCGACTAATTCAAGTGAATAGTGTCGATGTTCCGCAGCTTGTTTGAGCAACAATTTTTTCACTTGGACATAGCCTTCCCAAATGTTTTTACGTGTGATTTCAACCCACATTTGCGCTCGAATGGCTTCCTCGTCTAATACAACATTTGTTTCATTAGTTTCTAATACATCAATTGTTGTATTAGTTGGAGCCGTTTCAGGTATCGCAATGGTTTCTGGTAAACGTTCCGCTAAAAAACGCTCCAATGCTCCATGCGTTACCTTCCATCCCTCTTTTCGAGAGGTTGGCGCAATCCCTTCAATTTCACCTTGTCGTAACCATCTGCGAACCGACTCAATATTGCTTGTAATCTTATTCGCTTTTAATACATCAAATGTTTCATTAACTGAATAAACACGTTCTGTCATTGCGGTCATCTCCTTTATTTAATATTACAACAATTGTTGTAATAAGTCAAATGCAACGATTGTTGTATTAATCGCAAGTAAACTCCCCTATTTTTCCTTCTAGCGTTCATCATTATACGGGATTTTATGCATGTAACCTTAGCATGAAAAATTGGTGAAACGTTGTATTATCAATGTTTGTTGCTGCATGTATAAAAAGTGTATAAGACGTAAAAAATAAATAAGTCCAGAAAGCGTTATAAAGACACGCTTTCTGGACTGTGTGAATGACACCAAACTTGCATTTGGGAACGTTATTTGCATGGAAATGTATAAAGATTTCGCCTAAATTCAGTTTATTTTCAAAAAACTATTGATTATTTGTTGATATAAGAGCTAACATTAAATAAAAAATGAACGGCAAAAAGCAAAAAAGCCAGGGAAACAATAGAAGTTTGCGCCTTCTATTGTTTCGTTGCAATCGTGAACAGACCACGATACAACTTTTCCTGACTTCAATACCTATTAAGATATTACGAGAAGTTAAGCGATTTTTCAAGTAAGAAAAATCATTATACAAGATATCTTAAAGGATTAAGTCAAAAAAGCGTTGTATCGTCTAAAAAAAAACGATACAACGCTTTTTTTCGTTCTCTAAAGGAGCGCTTGATATGCCAACCTATACAACGACAAATGAAAAAGTCCAATATTATTTAACTTACAGCAGCAAACGAGCCAGTAAACATAGGAAGATCCAGCGAATGAATAGTATATCAAAGTCATTAGAGACAATTGGTGTCTATCTTGATGAACTATTCCAACGCAAATCAATCAGAGTTCTTGATGAAATTGCTTATTTAACGACAATATGTGGTGTCATTAAAATAGGCGCAGAGAAGTTAGCTGAACTTGCACAGACAAGTGTAAGAACCGTATACAGTGCTGTTAAGACGATTAAGCAGCATAAAGAGTTAGGTTTCTTAGTGGGATACTTAAAGAGTACGCATAAGTATGTCTTTGTAGATTTAAAAGCAAATAATGCACCTGAGTTATTGAAGGACATATTTGGTTTAACAGATTCTCAAATTGCAGAGTGTTTTGCAGACCCTAAAACTTCAACTAAGCCTGTTATATCAAGGCATACAGATGAAATTTCGGACGCTAACAATATAACAAAAAATAAAACCATAAAAGATATAAAGACGTCTACTAAAAAAAGTGAAGCGTCTTCTCCTACCTATCGTAGTTTTTATTTAAAACTCAAAGAGCTGTTTAAAGCTCGTAGAGGGTCTTTAAACGGGTTTAAACAGTTTACTGGCATTATCTATAGCAAAATGAAGAAGATACGTTCAGAGAACGATTTAAAGCTTTCTCATAATCAATTAGAACTGATTATGTATCAATCATTCGATATTTTGTTAAATAAAAAAGGCGTAAAGAATGAAGCAGCGATGTTAAATGCCATTATTACAAATAAAATCAATGATATGACGATACCGCAAACGTCTTTTTCACCTATGTCTAATATAAAACGTACTGAACCGATACCAGATTGGTTTATGAACCGTAACGAAGTTGTTTCAACAACTTTTACACTTGAAGAAAAAGCAGAATTTGAGGCCCAACGAGCACAAATTTTGAAAGATCTTGGGATACAATAAGTCTTTTCAAAAATTGAAAGAGAAGGCTTATTTGTGCTGCAGTTTTTTTAGTCCACTTAAAATAATTTGCTCCAAGCAAAAATGAAGTGTTAAAGAGAGGGCAAGCAACGGGTTTGTCCGGACAAACGCCTGAGGGCAAGCAACGGGTTTGTCATGACAAACACCTTTTCGCTCGCCCTCAACTTGTTAGGATTCCTCCTAATACCTCGACCATTTTCGACACTCAAAATTATATTTTTCGCACTGGAAATGGTTGTCGCTGCGCTCGAATTTTTTAAATAAAAAAAGCAGACATTCGTCAGCCTAAAGATTCAGACCTTGCCCCCTTTTAAAAAAGGGGCAAACCCCCAAAACT
>NZ_QAFW01000101.1 GCF_003057615.1 Metalysinibacillus jejuensis | reverse complement strand
CTTTCTCTAACGAGAAAGCAGTAACTAACTTCGGTTAAGTTATTAAGGGCGCACGGTGGATGCCTTGGCACTAGGAGCCGATGAAAGACGGTACTAACACCGATATGCTTCGGGGAGCTGTAAGTGAGCTTTGATCCGGAGATTTCTGAATGGGGGAACCCACTGCTCGTAATGGAGTAGTACAACTACGTGAATACATAGCGTAGTTGAGGCAGACTCAGGGAACTGAAACATCTAAGTACCTGAAGGAAGAGAAAGAAAAATCGATTCCCTTAGTAGCGGCGAGCGAAACGGGAAGAGCCCAAACCAAGAAGCTTGCTTCTTGGGGTTGTAGGACATTCTATACGGAGTTACAAAAGTATGAGGTAGGCGAAGCGACTTGGAAAGGTCCGCCATAGCAGGTAAAAGCCCTGTAGTCGAAAGTTCATACCCTCTTGAATGTATCCTGAGTACGGCGGAACACGTGAAATTCCGTCGGAATCCGGGAGGACCATCTCCCAAGGCTAAATACTCCCTAGTGACCGATAGTGAACCAGTACCGTGAGGGAAAGGTGAAAAGCACCCCGGAAGGGGAGTGAAATAGATCCTGAAACCGTGTGCCTACAAGTAGTTAGAGCCCGTTAATGGGTGATAGCGTGCCTTTTGTAGAATGAACCGGCGAGTTACGATTACGTGCAAGGTTAAACTGAGAAAGTGGAGCCGCAGCGAAAGCGAGTCTGAATAGGGCGCATGAGTACGTAGTCGTAGACCCGAAACCAGGTGATCTACCCATGTCCAGGTTGAAGGTTAGGTAACACTGACTGGAGGACCGAACCCACGTATGTTGAAAAATGCGGGGATGAGGTGTGGGTAGCGGAGAAATTCCAATCGAACCTGGAGATAGCTGGTTCTCTCCGAAATAGCTTTAGGGCTAGCCTCGCGGCAAGAATCTTGGAGGTAGAGCACTGTTTGGACTAGGGGCCCATCCCGGGTTACCGAATTCAGACAAACTCCGAATGCCAAAGATTTATCCGCGGGAGTCAGACTGCGAGTGATAAGATCCGTAGTCAAGAGGGAAACAGCCCAGACCACCAGCTAAGGTCCCCAAGTAATTGTTAAGTGGAAAAGGATGTGGCGTTGCATAGACAACCAGGATGTTGGCTCAGAAGCAGCCATCATTTAAAGAGTGCGTAATAGCTCACTGGTCGAGTGACACTGCGCCGAAAATGTATCGGGGCTAAACAATTCACCGAAGCTGTGGATGCATACCGTAGGGTATGCGTGGTAGGAGAGCGTTCTAAATGCGTTGAAGTCAGACCGAAAGGACTGTTGGAGCGTTTAGAAGTGAGAATGCCGGTATGAGTAGCGAAAGATGGGTGAGAATCCCATCCACCGAATGACTAAGGTTTCCTGAGGAAGGCTCGTCCGCTCAGGGTTAGTCGGGACCTAAGCCGAGGCCGATAGGCGTAGGCGATGGACAACAGGTTGAAATTCCTGTACCACCTCCCTGCCACTTGAGTGATGGGGTGACGCAGAAGGATAAGGTAAGCACGCTGTTGGTTATGCGTGTCCAAGCAGTAAGGCGTGAGTGTAGGCAAATCCGCACTCTATAACGTTGAGTTGTGATGGCGAGCTCGAATGAGCGAAGTTCCTGATTTCACACTGCCAAGAAAAGCCTCTAACGAGGCAGGAGGTGCCCGTACCGCAAACCGACACAGGTAGTCGAGGAGAGAATCCTAAGGTGAGCGAGAGAACTCTCGTTAAGGAACTCGGCAAAATGACCCCGTAACTTAGGGATAAGGGGTGCTCTCGGAGGTTAACGCTTCTGAGAGCCGCAGTGAATAGGCCCAGGCGACTGTTTAGCAAAAACACAGGTCTCTGCAAAACCGTAAGGTGACGTATAGGGGCTGACGCCTGCCCGGTGCTGGAAGGTTAAGAGGAGTGGTTAGCGCAAGCGAAGCTGCGAATTGAAGCCCCAGTAAACGGCGGCCGTAACTATAACGGTCCTAAGGTAGCGAAATTCCTTGTCGGGTAAGTTCCGACCCGCACGAAAGGCGTAACGATCTGGGCACTGTCTCAACGAGAGACTCGGTGAAATTATAGTACCTGTGAAGATGCAGGTTACCCGCGACAGGACGGAAAGACCCCGTGGAGCTTTACTGTAACTTGATATTGAATTTCGGTGCAACCTGTACAGCATAGGTAGGAGCCAGAGAAGTCGGAGCGCTAGCTTCGATGGAGGCGTCTATGGGATACTACCCTGGTTGTACTGAACTTCTAACCCATGCCCCTTAGCGGGGTAGGAGACAGTGTCAGGTGGACAGTTTGACTGGGGCGGTCGCCTCCTAAAGAGTAACGGAGGCGCCCAAAGGTTCCCTCAGAATGGTTGGAAATCATTCGCAGAGTGTAAAGGCACAAGGGAGCTTGACTGCGAGACCTACAAGTCGAGCAGGGTCGAAAGACGGGCTTAGTGATCCGGTGGTTCCGCATGGAAGGGCCATCGCTCAACGGATAAAAGCTACCCCGGGGATAACAGGCTTATCTCCCCCAAGAGTCCACATCGACGGGGAGGTTTGGCACCTCGATGTCGGCTCATCGCATCCTGGGGCTGTAGTCGGTCCCAAGGGTTGGGCTGTTCGCCCATTAAAGCGGTACGCGAGCTGGGTTCAGAACGTCGTGAGACAGTTCGGTCCCTATCCGTCGTGGGCGTAGGAAATTTGAGAGGAGCTGTCCTTAGTACGAGAGGACCGGGATGGACACACCGCTGGTGTACCAGTTGTTCTGCCAAGAGCATCGCTGGGTAGCTATGTGTGGACGGGATAAGTGCTGAAAGCATCTAAGCATGAAGCCCCCCTCAAGATGAGATTTCCCATTACGCAAGTAAGTAAGACCCCTTGAAGACGACAAGGTAGATAGGTTCGGCGTGGAAGTGTGGCGACATACGGAGCTGACGAATACTAATCGGTCGAGGACTTAACCAACTACTTTACAAAAAACAATGAAGTTTATCCAGTTTTGAG
>NZ_QAFW01000100.1 GCF_003057615.1 Metalysinibacillus jejuensis | reverse complement strand
TAATTGAGAAGAACACGAATTGTAAGTCAAACCTTTTCCTGTTGCCTTATAAGTATCGTTCCATTTTGCGAGGAAATGATTGAATACAAAACGAGAACAACCGATTGTTTTAGCAATCAGTATTTCTTGTTCTTTGCTTGGATAGATACGAAATTTATATGCTTTATTGACCAACATGACTTTCACCTCCCTGTGTGTTATGATATACATATTATATCATAGTTGATATTCATTTTATATTATTTTGGAGGTGAAAACATGGAAAAACAATCAGTCGTATTACGATTTCCTAAAATTCTTTTAGATAGAGTGGACGCATACAAAAAGAAAAAGGGTTTTGGAACTCGTACACAAACTATTTTTCATCTATTACAGATAGCACTCGAACAGTCGGACAATCGAGATAGCAAGTAAGCTACCCCTTCTCCGAAGGCGATTCATCTCCCACCTACTCACTGGGCTACGCCCTTCACGTTCCTTGAGGTAGGCGTATTCTCGCCTATTTTTGATAAAAAATAACTTCTTATAGGTATTCTACCTCCAGAAGCTATTTTCATCAAATTTCCAATTTATTATTTTGTATGAATATGCAAAATATATTAATTATTTTCCGTCGCTTTGCCAAACGCCGCAAACTAAAAAACCACAAACCCTGTACAATCAGCGTTTGCGGCTTTTTTAGCACCCTCAATAAAATGATTTTTCGATTTGCTTTTTATCCAACATCGTCATAAACCACGCTAGCGTATGTAATATTAGGTACGACAAAGGTGAGCACCATCCCGATCGCAATAAAGACGAAAATAAATTTGCGGTTTTGCGGTGAAAACTTCGCAGGAAAACGTAAAGCATAAAATAAATAAATGCCCAGTAAGCCGTAACCTGCACCAGAAAGCCCCGCTAAAGGATAGCTACCTGTATACAAAAAATGAATGATGAAATATCTCTAATGAGTTTGCTTTGCATTTTTGATAAATTGCTGCAAAAATTCAAAATGCTCTTGATAGGTAGAAACCTCAGGGTAAGCTTCTTGCTTCGCTTGAATCGCATTTTCTAAAATACGCATATCTAAAATGTTACTTGGTTGAATAAGGGACACATCTAAATGTAAACGTTTAAAATGCTGTTCCCATTCATCTTGCGTAAATCGGCAATCAAAATGTTCTTCTATTTCTTTTTGTAAAGCTTCATTTTTCTCTGTCACAGCCGCTTCATACAGTTGAATTAAAACTGCTTTATAAGGTGCCTTAAACATATCGATACAAACCATCACGCGGTCTAAAAAGTTCACTGGCTCCTGCAAGTTCATAAAATAACGGTACACATCTTTTCCCAGTAGCATTTGTGCTGCAAAATAATCAGCCTTACGCTCATTTAAATCAAAATCAAGCGTAATTACATGAGATTCTGTCACTTGTTCTAATAAATGATAGATTTCATGCCAATACATAAAATATTGGTACACTCTTTGCTGTGCTGTATTAATAATGAAGATTTTTTTCCCATTTTGTAATACACGAATCGCACCACCAAAATCTTGGTCAGGAATGGGGATTTGTAAGAAATAATGCTGTCTAAGGATTTGGAGGGCCTGTTTTTCTGGTGATTGAATCCGAATTTCTTTATAAGTCATTTCCACGTATTGAATAAGATGAGCAATTTCTTCTTCAATCTGCTTATTTCGATGAATCGTTTGCTGTAAATTCTCTTTTGTAATACGCAATTCGCTTTCCTCCCTATAAATACAAAGTCGCAATGTCTAGTAAATCTTCTAAATCTTCTAGAAGCTTTTGATTGTGAGGTGCTCTTTCCTTCGTGTGCGCTAAGTGATCGGAAAACTGTAGTGAGCGTGTTGCATACGTTTGCTCAAATTGTGGTGGGCTTAAAAAAGACGCCTTACTTAATTGAAAAGCTTGTGCAATTTTTTCAAGTTGCTTTAAAAATGCCGTTTCATTCGGACTTTGCCCTTCTAATAACTGATCCAATGTTGGACGTGAGATATTCACTTTTTTTGCAAAAGATGATTTTGAATAGCCTTTTAAACGAATAAACATTCCTAAGTTCTCTGCAATCGTTTCTTTATTTAAAAATAAGCTCATTTTTTACACCTCTTTTACTTATCGTATCGTTTATGTAAAAAAATTATACCATATACCTATTAAAATCTATATTTTTTACACTTTGTAAAAATATTATAGCCCTTGAATATGCACGGCAAGCAGCTAAAGGCATGTTTGCTTAGTTACAAATTTTTACTTACTACCGTTAGTAGCACAACACTACTAGCAGTAAATGAAAAAGTGGATGTACACGTTTTTACTGCTAGGGGTACTCACGTTAACCGCATGCGCTTCAGGTAACCAAGCGAGTGGTACGTTTGATTACTTAACGGATCGTGAACAAAACGAGGTAGCCGCAGCTAAAAAGGAGTTAAGCCTTGATGAATTTAACAAAGCGATCGAAGAAGCCAATCAAGAAACCGCAAAATTAAACGATACAGAAGAAGTAGATTTATTTAGCGGCACGACGTATGATGCTTATTTACTGACGCGCGCTAATTTATCAGAAGAAAGCTTTAAGCAAGCAAAGGACGACGCTATTTTCGCTGCCGAACTTGATTACGATGCGTACAAAAGCGTTTCGGACGCACTTATCAATCGTGAGGCATACCAAAAAACAATGGTGAAGGATGGAGAGCACGATAATTACGGTGCCTACGCTGCAAAATCTGTACAATATTTAACTGCTGAAGGTAGCCCTAAATAATGAAAAAGAAGGTCATTCCAACGTTGAGGTGGAATGACCTTCTTCGAATAATATAAAAGAGCGTTGAATCCACTGCCCAATCTACGAAATGACACTCCCACTCATAAATAAGTGGGGTTCTAAAGTACAAAAGATTTCTTCTTTGCTCTCCCATCAACCGATGTTACTGGTTGGGTACAACACAAAGACACTATCTTATTTCCTTTAGACTTTAACGAACAAGACGACCATTGCCATCATTA